>JAFUVB010000086.1 GCA_017471245.1 Prevotella sp. | reverse complement strand
CAATTCGCGGAAATAGCGGTTCCCGCCTTGCTTCAGGCGCTCATCGTCCATCGTGAAGCCCTTCTGGATATACTCATGCAGCCGCTCTGTGGCCCATCTGCGGAACCTCACGGCAATGGGCGACTGCACACGATAACCAAGGGCTATAATCACATCGAGATTGTAATGATCAATGTTGCGATGCACCTGCCGTTTGCCCTCTTGGCGAACTAATAAGAATTTCTTATAAGTTCCCTCTTTGTCGAGTTCTTTGTCCGAATAGATATTGGAGATGTGCATAGACACATTCTCCTGAGTAGTCTGGTAGATAGTAGACAGTTGCTCCTGTGTCAACCACACGTCCTCATCAGCAAAACGGGTATTCACACTCACCCTGCCATCCTCATCCGTATACAGTATCAGTTTGTTTTCTTTATCCATATTGTTATATCGTTTTTGCTCCGTTCTTTATTGTCGGCTTCCGGGTACACCACACCGTCTTTTCCTTATAGTACACCTCCACGCCCTGCTCCTTCCCATCTATCTGAAAGATTAGGAACTCTGCAGTACTATTGTCCTCTATGATTACTATTTATCAATAAAAGGCAATTCACCCAGATATTTGTCAAAGTCGCTTTGGAACAAGCGATCTTGTATTATGCGATATTTCTCAAACTCTGTTTCTGCATGTTCTTTTGCTTCTTCGGCTGATACACTTCCTGTTGTCTGCAACACCTCACTGCCACCAGCTGCTAAGATGGTGTCAATCTGTTTTGCCCAATCTTCCATTGTCATCGGGATATGGCGCTTAGCCATTCGCTCCGCCAATTCAAGAACACCATTCACCAGTTGTCCCATGTCTGCCAATTCAACCTCTTTCAGATAGTTCTTGGCAATTGATACATCCGTCTTGACAATCTTCCCGTCAGGTGCATTTTCCCAGGTCGTCAGTCCCATGTGCTCCTGTTCTGCATCTGCACGCTCTACTATCAATTCTGCTGCTGTCCGACCGTGAACGGCAAAGTGCATCTTATTCTGCATCATCTTGAAGAAGATTCTTGTCGTTGGTGCATCACGATTGTAGTCAACAGCTGTTGCATAGATGTCCGTCAGTTTCTGATAGAACCGTCGCTCAGACAGGCGGATCTCACGAATCTCCGCTAACAGGTGCTCGAAGTAGTCCTCATCCAAGAACGTGCCATTCTCCATGCGTTTCCTGTCCAGCACATAGCCACGAATAGCATACTCTCGCAGTACACTTGTAGCCCATTGGCGGAACTGAGTAGCCCGGATGCTATTCACACGATACCCCACACTGATGACAGCATCGAGATTGTAGAACTTTGTGTTGTAGCTTTTTCCGTCTCTTGCAGTATGTGCAATTTTTGCACATACTTGATTCTCTTCCAGTTCTCCTGATTCGAAGATGTTTCCCAAATGCTTTGTTACGACACTTCTGTCACAGTCGAACAACATACCCATCGCTTTCTGGGTACACCACACCGTCTTGTCCTTATAGTACACCTCTACGCCCTGTTCCTTCCCTTCTATCTGAAAGATGAGGAATTCAGCCGTACTGTTTCTTATTTCTCTACGTTTTGGCATATTTCTATAACGTTTTTGTTTATAGTGAAAATGGATCAGGAAAACCGTCCCCGTGCTTCTGCGAGGGGAGCGACAGCCGCTTGATACGTGGAGTCACGTTCCAATATCCTTCTGTCTTGTACATAATCTATTTTGTTACATCGCCAATATCGCCCTCAAATTCGTATCCGTAAACGTCCGCCAAATCATCAGCTTGATAGGCTTGTAGTTATCAAACAGCCGCTTGACGAACTTAATCTCGAATACCAAACGGAAGTCGTTCTCGTCTGCTGTCTCAACGAACTCATGTTTGGTTCCGACACGAGCTACTTCTATCTGATACAAGTCACGGATGCCCTTGCCCTTGGTATATGGCATGAAATAGTAGAGCTTATTGAGCTTCACCGTCGATGGGAACTTCTTACCTGTAAAGTAGGCCTTAGCACGCTGATTGGTGTAAGGTTCAATATATTTGTCTGGCACAAGACTTACCAAGACGTTCTTCGAATCATCGAGGTTGCTTTTATTAATGTTCTTTTTGCGAGCAAACGGATTGCTTATGATATTGACATCCTTGGGATATTGCTTGTGCATATCGAACATGTCGATCTCAAAAAGCTGCGGCGGCAACATACTATGTCCTGCTTTGTCTGCCTCTTCATACTGGCTCATCTCAGGATGTTGTGCATCGATTTCATTGAACAGTCGTATCAGCGACCGTCCGATAGCAAACGCAAGATTCACAGGAACAGCATTGCCAATCTGCTTGTATTGGTCGGCTATATTTCCCTCAAACTCCCAGTAGTCAGGAAAGGTTTGGATACGTGCATACTCTCGAACCGTCAGAGGGCGTGTCTCCGTAGGATGACAACGCTCTGTCTGTTTCTGAGCTGGAGCACAAGTCAGTGTCAGCGATGGTTCATCCATTGACAGACGGCGAGCCATTCCAGTCTTGCCACCTCCCAAATAGAAGCTACCGCCCATGTATTCCTTTTGTTCCTCAATGGGAAGATCACGCCAGTCGCCACCTTCTGGCACCATTGCCATCACTCGGGCTTTCTTGGCAGGATAGGTCTGACCTTCTGACTCAGGCACATCATTGTCGAATAGTTCACCGCTGAAAAAAGCATCACGCAGCGTCATCACGCGACGATATGGATCAGGCCACTTGAAACGAAATCCCTGTTTATATATGTCATTGCGGATTGCTACGAGAATCAGACGCTCACGTTTCTGCGGAACCTGATACATGATGGCTTTCAGAACACGAGGCTCTACCAAGGTATATCCCAATTCCTTAATGGCGTTGCGTATCACTTCAAGTGTCCTACCTTCATCGTGAGATAGCAGCCCCTTCACATTCTCACCCATGAACACCTTGGGTTGTATCTCTTTTACGGCACGAGCCAGTTCAAAGAACAACGTACCACGAGTATCATTCAAACCGCCTTTCTTGCCAGCGTACGAGAAAGCCTGGCAAGGGAAACCACCTGATAGGAAGTCTACCTTACCTCGAAGCGGAGTGAAATCCACCAGATGAATATCGCTTTCCAGCACATTCCATTCAGGGTGGTTTCTGCGAAGAGACTGGCAAGCCATAGTGTCCATTTCGTTCAGCAGCACATGACGGAAACCAGCCAAGTGCATACCAAGCGCCAAACCTCCGGCACCAGCAAAAAGTTCTACAGAAGTATAGTCACGAAGAGGAGCAACATGGAATTCCTCGTCCCAGTTGGTATTGAGCATCATTCTGACTGGTTCAACGTCGGTCAGCTCTTCCATGAAGAAACCTGCCTTCCCCTTCTCGTTCTTATGATAAGGATATACCCCGCTCTCACCCCACTTCTGAGCAGTAGCAAGTGAAGTTCCTGTGAGGTCGGCTAAGTTCGTTGCAGATAAAAAAGTGGGCATTGTCAGAAATTATCAAATCCTTCGTATGTCTTGAATGCGAGAAGATACAGGCTTCTGTAGAAGTTGGTCTTGTCGAGTTCGTCATAAACGGTATTCTTGAGCTTTGCAGATTCATCCTCTGCAATCACGTCATCCAGAATGTCTGGGAGTGCTTTGCATAGCTTGAAGAAAGCATTCTTCTCCCCAAACACGATACCGTAGAATTTGTCTATTGAAATACGACGAATGCTCGGCCAATTGTATTTCTCTTTATGGCCGTTTTGCGTGATGGTAGCCTCCCACACAACGTCCTGCGAGTGTTTGGCAATCGCTTCAACCAAATAGCAAGTGGCTTTATTTCCTGAACGCATCACCTTGTCAAGCATTTTCAGGTAGGTGGCTGAAGTACTCGCTGAGTTCATCGTGTTATGCTTATTCTTAACCTCAGCATATATATAACGTTCATCATTAAGCACATCGAAGCCTCCTTTGTCACCATTGGCAGGCACTTCCCAACCATTCCCTGCCAGTTTGAAAAGGTACTGATGGAAATAGCCAATACGGTTGTTGTTGGTCTTGTCAATCTGCCGGATGCACTCAGATTCTATCGTCTGCGCCATCGTCTGACCATAGATTTTCGAGTCGAAGGTCAACTTAATGGGGTCAATAATGTTTTTGTTGAACTCCTTCAGATTGATACTGCGCCGATATTGCAATACCGTCGATTTGACATGGTTATATATTTCCTCGTCTGAGACGAAACCTAAGTTGTATTCCTTCATAACTTCGATGATAATATTTGGTTGCAAATTTACGAAATAATTGGGAGATAATACTCGGTTACAGAGAAGAATATACATTTTTTAAGATAATGGCACCGTAGGTTTTATTCGCATTTGTCTTGTTGGCTTTCAGTTGACGTTATCTCGTCATGACAAAGTAAAAACAGGTTTTGATATGTTAACTTCTAAAGAGTTCTCGTAATATAGTCGGCGATAGGGTTCACTTACCTTTTCCATCAGGCAGATGTTGTTTCGCCATGATAATTGTGCAACGCTGCGTTGCACAATTGTCTCATTTGGCCAGACCTCAGCAAATCGCCGCATGTATTTCAAATTGCGAGGTAAGAATCCGTGCATTTTTCTTGTTGACATCCGCATTCATGCCGCTTTCAGCAAATCGAGCACAGAGTAAACGCGTGTCATGTTCTCAAACGTGAAATACTGGTCGTCGAGCACCATCCACTTCTCGCGCTCTTTGACGGGCATCTGCTTGATGTCGGGGAAGAACGATACGGGCACGATAACTGTCCGCCCGTCGGTCAGGCGCACAACCATCTTCCCGCGATAGGTCTTGAAATCCATGTCCTTGATTCCTACGCTTACGTCTTTCATTTTACACATAATCTGGTCCTCCTATTTATTTTATTTTTCTATGTCAATTGATATTGTCTTTTCGCCGTTGAAGGCCCTGGTCACCTGTTCATTGATGAACTCCCAGTGGCGGTTAATGGCGGAGACAAGCATTTCGTTGTCCTTAGCTGACAGGCTCGACTCGGCAATCTCGACGCATTGCTGGCCGTTTGACTCTATCCAGATCTTTGCCAACGAGTGCTGGTGCCGCTTGCCCTTGTAGAACACATGGACGTGTCGGCGATTGTCATTGGCATCGATAGAAATTGCCACAATGATGAACATCCGCAGAAATGCTCATTGAGCCATATTTCTTTCTTTTGGTGACAAAGTTACAAATTTATTTCTAATTATGGTGTATTTTTGAGAGGAAAGTAATAATTACGTGTTAAAAGACAGGTTACCAAGTCTTTCTAAAAAACAACACTATCAGCTGTTTCTTGCAATCGCCTGTTGAAGGCTTTATTGCAAAAATATAGAAGAAAAGCGTTCAAACAAAAGAAATAGAGGCAGTTGTATGAAACCCCTATAATGTTGTAGCAAATCGCTATCGTCTTGTTCATACGGGACACGAAAGAACGAATTTAGATTAGATTAACAATCAAAATCATGTTCTGCCCTCGATTTTCAGTATCTTTGGCTTCGCCGAAGTTAGTGGCACTCGGAAATGAAAAGAAAAACAAGTTTTCCTTTTGCATTTCACTCGTTTTTCCGTATCTTTGCCAACAAAAGGAAAAAACATGAGGAAGTTTCTGATAGGAGCAACGAATTCGGGATGCGGCAAGACCACGATTACGGCGGGACTGTTGCGGGCGTTGAGCCGCAGGGGGCAGCGAGTGCAGCCGTTCAAGTGCGGTCCCGACTATATTGATACACAATACCACCAGTTGGCATGTGGGTGCGAGAGTGTGAACCTTGACACTTGGTTTGCCTCGCCAGAACATCTGCAGCAGGTGTTCCAACATTATGGTGCGGATGCCGACACGTGTATTGTGGAGGGCGTGATGGGACTGTTCGATGGCTATGACCGCTGGCACGGTAGCAGTGCAGAGATAGCCAAGATACTCGACATTCCCATTATCCTGATTGTGAATGCGAAGAGCATGGCGTATAGCGTGGCACCGATTCTTTGGGGATACAAAAACTATCGGACCAGACTCTCCTCCTTGGAGGCTGATTGCAATTCGGAGAACCTGGAAAACGTGATTGCAGACAAAGGGGATCAGGAAGTCTTTGTGATATTCAACCATGTGGGGTCGGATCGCCACGCGCGGTTGCTGCGCGATGCCTATGAGGATACCGGCGTGACGTGTATCGGGATGATTCCGCGTATCAAAGATATGGCAGTGCCTTCTCGTCATCTCGGTCTTACACTTGAGAATACAGCCATGATGGAGGAGATGATAGAGAAGGCTGCACAGGCAGTGGAGCAATATGTTGACCTGAGTGTTTTTGAAAAGACTGCCGGCGATTCTTCACTCTTCACTCTTCACTCTTCACATGCGCAAGATTCTTCACTCTTCACTCTTCACTCTTCACATGCGCAAGATTCTTCACTCTTCACTCTTCACTCTTCACTAAAAAACATTTCCATCGCCCGCGATGAGGCTTTCAACTTTACGTATCGTGAGAACATCGATGTGTTGAAGCAAAAGGGAGAGGCGACTTTCTTCTCACCGCTCAGCGACAAGCACTTGCCCGAAGGAACCGACTTTCTCTATCTGCCTGGCGGGTATCCTGAATTCTTCCTGCAACAGCTGACAGAAAACGAGACCATGCGACAGAGCATCCGCACATATATAGAGAATGGCGGGGCATGTCTGGCTGAATGCGGCGGGATGATGTATCTGTGCCGAAGTATCATCGACAGCGACGGAACAGCCTGGCCAATGGCTGGTGTGCTGCAGCAAGATGCCACGATGGAGGGAATGAGGCTGCATCTGGGCTATCGCACCTTCGAACACGAAGGACGGACATGGTGCGGTCATGAGTTCCACTATTCGTCAGTTCCCCATCCCGATGCCTCCCTGATGTTACCTGTGAAGATGTACGACGCACGCGGTAATGAAGTGGATACACCCGTGTTTTCTTACAAGAACCTGATGGCAAGCTATGCACATCTGTATTGGGGGTAAGAGGCAAGAAGTAAGAAGCAAGATGCAAGAAGCAAGATGCAAGAAGTAAGATGCAAGAAGTAAGAAGCAGGCGGCAAGAAAAAATAAGAAGATAGTATTTGCTCAATTGAGATATATTTATTATTTTTGCATCGGATAATTTATACAAGACATTATGCTTAGGAAAATCAGAATCGTTTTAGCAGCGTTGGCATTCGTTGCCATTACGTTGTTGTTTCTCGACATCAGCGGAACATTGCATGCATGGTTCGGATGGCTTGCCAAGATCCAGTTGCTGCCAGCGTTGCTTGCCATGAACGTGGCGGTGGTGGCAGTGTTGTTGGTGCTCACCCTTGTGTTCGGTCGCATCTATTGTTCTGTGGTATGTCCGTTGGGTGTGATGCAGGATGTCATATCATGGTTGCATGGAATCAGAAAGAAAAACCGTTTCACCTATTCCAAGGAGAAGCGCTGGTTGCGCTATGGGTTGTTAGGTATTTTCATTGTTGCACTCGTTGCAGGCATCAATTCCTTTGTGGCACTTTTGGCACCATATAGCTCGTATGGCCGCATTGCCAACAATCTGCTGCGACCTGTATACGAGGCAGGCAACAACGTGCTTGCCAGCATAGCAGAGCACTTTGACAGCTATGCTTTCTACAGCACGGATATATGGATGAAGAGTCTTCCCACCTTTATCATCGCGGCTGTCACCTTTGTCATTATTTTCATCTTGGCATGGCGAGGCGGCAGAACCTATTGTAACACGCTCTGCCCTGTTGGCACATTCCTTAGTTTCTTCTCGCGCTTTTCTTGGTTGAAGATACATTTCGACACAGACAAATGCCGTAACTGCTCGAAATGTACGAAAAACTGTAAGGCATCGTGCATCGACTATAAGTCGCACTCGGTGGACTATAGCCGTTGCGTGGTCTGCGGAAACTGTCTGAAGGAATGCAAGTTCGGGGCATTGTCGTATACCCATGCCCGTGCGGTGAAGCGCGATAACACAGTGAAAGAGCACGGAGAAGAGGCAAGGGATACGGTTGATGCCAGTCGCCGGTCGTTTGTGATTGGTGCTGCTTTGGCAACGACCGCAGCTGCGCTTGCACAAGAAAAGAAGAAAGTGGACGGAGGACTGGCGGTGATTGAAGATAAGGTGTCGCCAAAGAGAGACACAGCCATTACGCCTCCGGGATCGATTTCTGCCAAAAACATGCAGCAGCACTGCACGGCATGTCAGCTTTGTGTGTCGGCTTGCCCCAATGAAGTGCTCCGTCCCTCAACCGATTTGCTGAAACTAATGCAGCCCATGATGAGCTACGAGCGTGGCTATTGCCGTGTGGAGTGCAACGAATGTAGCAGTGTGTGTCCGACAGGTGCCATAAAGCCCATCACACTTGAAGAGAAGACGGGCATCCAGATTGGTCATGCCGTATGGGTGAAGAAGAACTGCATCCCTGTTGTTGACGGCGTGGAGTGCGGTAACTGCGAGCGCCATTGCCCTGCCGGTGCCATTGAGATGGTTCCACTCGACGAAGAAGACGAGATGTCGCCGATGATTCCTGCGGTGAACGAATCGAAATGCATCGGTTGCGGAGCATGCGAGAATCTCTGTCCGGCACGTCCGTTCAGCGCTATCTATGTAGAAGGTCACGAAGTGCACCATAGTTTATAATCGAGCATCGTAATTATCATTCTTATTCGTATATGGACAGAAGACAATTCCTCAAAATATTCGGAGGCAGTGCAGTGGCTTCGTCGGCACTGCTTGCTGCCTGCAATAATAAAGGCGGAAACCGGGAAGAAGGACTGGGCAGTAAGGAACCGCCCAAAGACAAGATGGTTTTCCGTGTGAACCCCAATACCAACGACAAGGTGTCGCTTCTGGGTTATGGCATGATGCGTCTGCCAGTGGTGGGCGGTGGTAACCCAAGGGAGAATCCAGATGCCGACTTCGACCAGGAGATGATCAACAAGCAGGTGGACTATGCCATTGAGCATGGCGTGAATTACTTTGATACAAGTCCTGCCTATTGCCGTGGCTTGTCGGAGCGCTGCACGGGTATTGCCTTGCACCGTCATCCGCGCGACAAATACTTCATTGCCACCAAGCTCAGCAATTTTTCCCCGGAAACATGGAGCAGGAAGGCTTCCATTGAAATGTTTGAGAACTCGCTGAAGGAGTTACAGGTTGACTATATCGACTATCTGTTGCTGCATAGCATCGGCGGAACATCGAAGGATATGGACAGCGAGGAAACGTTCAACGCACGCTTCATGGACAATGGTATTCTGGACTGGCTCGTGGAACAGAAGCAGAAGGGACGTATCCGCAATCTTGGATTCTCCTATCACGGAGATATCGAGATCTTCGACATGCTGCTGCAGTGGCACGACGAAGGACGCTATCACTGGGACTTCGCACAGATTGAACTGAACTATCTCGACTGGGAGTGGGCGGACGAAATCAACAAGCGAAACACAGATGCCTCCTATCTGTATGCAGAATTGGAGAAGCGCGGCATTCCCGCTGTTATCATGGAGCCGCTCCTCGGTGGGCGACTTGCCAATGTGCCTGATCCCGTTGTCAGGAAGATGAAACAGCGCGAGCCGGAAAGCTCTGTGGCATCATGGGCATTTCGCTATGCGGGAACACCCAAGGGTGTGCTCACCGTACTTAGTGGTATGACCTATATGGAACATCTGCGCGACAACATCCTCACCTATGCTCCCCTTAAACCTATTTCCGAAGAAGAGAACAAGTTCCTGATGGAGGTCGCCGAGGATATCTATAACCTGAAGAATATTCCATGCAACGAATGCAACTACTGCATGCCTTGTCCTTATGGCATCAACATCCCAGCCATCTTTGTACATTATAATAAATGTATCAAGGAGGGCAACATGCCGCATGTTGACGAGGAACAGAAGAAGAGCATGGAGGCTGCTGAATACCAGCGGCGACGCAGGGCTTTCCTTATCGGGTACGACCGTTCAGTTCCCAAACTCAGACAAGCAAGTCATTGTATTCAGTGCGGACAGTGTGCGCCCCATTGTCCACAGCGTATCGACATTCCACAGGAAATGCGCCGCATCGATGAGTTTACGGAAACCCTGAAGCGCGAGGGCAGGCTTTAATCAATTGGGACAAGCATTCACATCATGACAGAAAGACTCCATCCAATCATGTTCGCCGGAACGGGCAGCGATGTAGGCAAGAGCGTGGTGGCAACGGCGTTTTGCCGTATCTTCAAGGAGGATGGCTACCAGCCGGCACCGTTCAAGGCACAGAACATGGCTCTGAATTCCTATGCCACACCCGAAGGGCTGGAGATAGGGCGTGCTCAGGCTGTTCAGGCTGAGGCGGCTGGCGTGCCTTGCCATACCGACATGAATCCTTTGTTGCTGAAACCCAATAGCGACCATACATCGCAGGTGGTGCTCAATGGCCGTCCTATCGGCAATTATCATGCAAGGGAGTATTTCGGAGAGGAAACCAAGGGAGGTATTTCGCGCGACATGCTCAGAAACGAAGTGCATCTGGCATTCGACCGACTGGCAAGTCGTTACAATCCCATCGTGATGGAGGGAGCCGGTAGTATTGCAGAAATAAACCTGCGCCATCGCGACCTGGTGAACATGAGTATGGCGATGCATGCACATGCCGATGTCATTCTCGTGGCAGATATCGACCGTGGCGGCGTGTTCGCCAGTGTTTACGGAACCATCATGCTCCTTCCTCCTGAAGAGCGCAAACTGATAAAGGGAATCATCATCAATAAATTCCGCGGCGACATCTCACTCTTCGATGAGGGACGACGGATGATTGAGGAACTCTGTGGAATCCCAGTACTTGCCGTCCTTCCCTATTTCAGGGATATTCATATTGAAGAAGAAGACTCGGTGTCGTTAGAGATGAAGAGCCGCGAGGCACTGGCAGGAAAGGTGAATGTTGCCGTGGTGATGCTTCGCCATATCAGCAACTTCACTGATTTCGACGTGTTGGAGCATGATGAGCGCGTACATCTTTTCTATACGAACAATACAGAGGAAATCCAAAAGGCCGACATCATCATCATCCCTGGTTCAAAAAGCACCATTGCCGATATGATTGAGCTGCGCCGCAACGGGGTGGCTCAAGCCATTCTCCGCGCATCCCACGACGGCAAGACCGTGATGGGCATCTGCGGCGGCTATCAGATGATGGGCGAGGAAATACTCGATCCCGATCATGTGGAGGGCGATGTGGAACGAATGCCCGGACTTGGGTTGTTGCCCACACGCACAACCATGAGCGGCGAGAAGCGCACGGTGCAGTCTTCATTCCGTTTTCTCGACTATCCAGACGAATGTCATGGCTATGAGATTCACATGGGCGAAACGTGTGCTGTCAGAGATTCCAGTCGCAATTTCCCAGCCGGCTATTATCTCAACGACAATTGTTTCGGAACCTATATGCACGGCATTCTCGATAATTCCGTCGTCATCGACCATCTGCTGAGAACATTCTCAGAGAAGACAAAGGGGCGCAGACAGTTCGACTATGCCGCCTACAAAGAAGAGCAATATGCGAAACTGGCAGCAGAAACGCGCAAGTTCACTGATATGGACAAACTGTATGACATTCTAAAAGGCAAAACCAAAGCGCAATGATAGGAACCATCGTCAACACCGCCACAATTATTGCTGGCACCATCATAGGCAGTATTCTCCACAGAGGCATCAAGGAGAAGTATAAGCAGGTGCTGTACACAGGACTCGGACTTGCGAGTCTTGCCATCGGTTTGAATGCAACCATCACGAATATCCCCAAGAGCCAGTATCCCGTGCTGTTCATTGTTTCCATTGCCGTTGGCGGTGTCATCGGTACGGCTCTCGACATCGACGGGCGATTCAAGCGATTAGTTGACAAAAGCGACAAACGGAGGAATTCAGGCAATGCATCTCCAAAGGGCGATGCTCATCGTTCCCGTCTTGCCGATGGATTGTCAACTGCCATCCTGCTCTATTGCATCGGTCCGCTGTCGATGCTGGGACCGGTGATCAGTGCCTTAAAAGGCGACCACACCTTCCTTTTCACCAATGCAACCCTCGATTTTGTTTCGTCCATGGTTTTCGCCTCCACCTATGGCATTGGCATGGTGCTTGCGGCACCCGTGCTCTTTTGCTGGCAAGGCATGTTCTATCTGATTACGAAGATTTCAAGCAGTGCCATCAGCGACAGTTTGATGGCGGAACTGCTCATCGTAGGCGGATTGATGATTACGGGTTCGGGTCTCGGACTGCTCAACCTGAAAGACTGCAAGACGCTCAACCTGCTGCCTTCGCTGCTCGTTCCTGTTGTGTGGTTCGTCGCGAAGGCACTTATAGGCTGTTGACAGTATTTCAAGGAAAATAGGGTTTTTTCATTAATCAATAGGGAAAATCCTTTTTTTTATGGAAGGAATTTTGTACTTTTGCACTGTCAAACCATATTTAATGATTTAAGTGTATGAAAGAAAGATCAATCATTGCCGCTGCCCTTATCGCACTTGGTATTGTGATTCTGGGCTGGTTTATCAAGTCGGGCATTGACAATTTCGCCAACAAAGACCGCAAAGTGAACGTTAAAGGACTGGCTGAGCAGGAAGTGGAAGCCGATAAGGTGACATGGCCAATCGTTTCAAAGGAAATGGGAAACGACCTGCCAGAGTTGTACAACAGGATTGGTGCCACTCAAGGGAAGATCAAGTCGTTCTTGTTGAGAAGCGGCGTGAAGGAAGATGAGCTTACGGTGAATGCACCGCAGGTAATCGACCTGCATGCCGACCAGTACAATAACAACCTGAAACCCTACCGCTACATCATCACGTCAGTGATTACGGTAACGTCGAGGCAAGTGGCACAGGTGCGGAGCATCATCGCGCGTCAGGGCGACTTGCTGAAAGAAGGCATTGCCATCGTGGATGGCGGCTACGAGAACCCCATCAAATATGAGTTTGTGTCATTTAAGGAGATGAAGCCCAAGATGATGCAGGAGGCGATAGAGAATGCCGAGAAGACCGCGCAGCAGTTTGCTGAGAACAGCCACTCCAAGCTGAACAAGATTGTGAGTGCCGATCAGGGACAGTTCTCCATTGACGACCGCGACTCTAACACACCTTATATCAAGAAGGTGCGCGTGGTGACCACGGTGACCTATTCGCTGAAAGACTAACGGCATTTTCCGTTTATGCGCATCAGGGAGTTTTTCTATTTCCAGAAGTCCGACAGACAAGTGCTTTTGGTGTTGCTCACGGTAATAATCGTTGCACTCATTGTGTTCTTTGCAGTGGGAGGACGTAACGATACTACGGAAATTGTGGTGACCGACAGCGTAAGCGAGGCAGACCATTCTGTTCCCGTCGGTTATCGTAGCAAGCATTACCGGCATCGTAACACGCATGCGTCGCCATACTATCAGGTTGAGGCGAGGGCTGCCGAGCGTTTCCCCTTTGATCCAAACACTGCCGACAGCAGCCAGCTGCTCCGTCTGGGGCTGCAGCCGTGGCAGGTAAGCAACATCTATCGATATAGGGCGAAGGGAGGGGTGTACCGCAAACCGTCAGACTTTGCGCGGCTCTACGGGCTTACCGTGAAGCAATACCGTGAACTGGAACCCTATATTCGCATCTCTTCCGATTATCTTCCGGCATCTTCTTTGTATGCTGAAGACCGCCCGGCAGGCGCAGACAAAGAAGTGCGCCGCACCGATTCACTCCGCTATCCTGTGAAAATCCGAGAAGGCGAGCAGGTGCTTCTCTGTCAGGCTGACACCAACGAACTGAAGCGAGTGCCAGGCATCGGGAGCGGCTATGCCCGTGCCATCATTCGATATGGAAATCGTTTGGGCGGTTATGTTTCTGTGCGCCAATTGTTGGAGATCGACGGTTTTCCCGAAGAAGCGCTTCCCTTTTTTGCCCTTGGCACGCCCGAAGTGCGCAAGATGAATGTCAACCGCAGCACTCTTAGCCAGTTGCGCAGCCATCCCTACATGG
Organism: Prevotella sp.; assembly: GCA_017471245.1. Taxonomy (GTDB): domain Bacteria; phylum Bacteroidota; class Bacteroidia; order Bacteroidales; family Bacteroidaceae; genus Prevotella. Next base: position 8,364 of record JAFUVB010000086.1, on the reverse strand, counting down.
GTTATTATCGGGCAAAGGCTATTGTTGACTATCGCCGTCTTCATGGAGATTTGAAGAGTCTGGATGACTTGCAGCTGCTCAAGGACTTTCCTCCCGAAGCAATCCGTCGCCTGCAACCGTATGTGGAGTACTGATTTTGTGGGCATAATTACCATATTTGAGGAGAAAATAGCGCATAACAGCTTATTTTCTCCTTTTTTCTCTTGAAAACGGGCAAACAATTTGTGTATATTAATTTTATTTAGTAAATTTGCAACCTGTAACTAATAACGAATCAAAAAACGTTTATATTAATTTAATTTTATGTCTGAAAGAATGAAAACTTTTCTATGCACAATAAAGTGCACGAGAAAGTTTGCGCTTGTGATGCTGATGCTTCTTGTTGGAAGCGGCATGCTCTCTGCGCAGACAATCAAGGGAACGGTAAAGGATTCCAGCGGTGAAGCTGTAATCGGAGCAACCGTTCAGGAGAAAGGCGGCAAGGGCGGCACTGTTACCGACTTTGACGGTAATTTCTCTCTTACATTATCTGGCGGTAAGGAAATTGTGATTTCATACGTTGGTATGAAGACACAGACGGTGAATGTATCCGGAAAATCTACCGTGAACATTGTCTTGGAAGACGAGGCAACAGCTCTGAACGACGTGGTGGTCATCGGTTACGGTACAGCACGCAAGAAGGACCTGACAGGTTCCGTGGCAACAGTAAAGGGACAGGACTTGGCAAAGGTGCCGGTTGCCAATGTCAGCGAGGCGCTGACAGGTAAGATGGCCGGTGTGCAGGTTACTACAACCGACGGTTCGCCTGATGCCGAAATCCTGATTCGCGTGCGTGGTGGCGGTTCTATTACGGGTGACAACAGTCCGCTTTATGTGGTTGACGGTTTCCAGACCTCTACCATCAGCGACATCTCGCCCAACGACATCGAGGACATCACCGTGCTGAAAGATGCTTCTTCCACAGCCATCTATGGTGCTCAGGGTGCCAATGGTGTAATTCTCATCACCACCAAGAATGCAAAGGGCGGAAGAACAACCATCAACTACAATGGTTTCTTGCAGACCAAGACGGTTTCAAAGCGTCTTGAGACAATGGACACCTACGACTATGTGATGACTAACTATGAGTACCGTCTGCTTGGCGGCGACAGCGAGCTGAGGTCGTTCTACCGCCAGTTCGGTGACTACGACGACCTTTATCTCTACAAGAGCATCAAGCCCATCGACTGGCAGGACGACATGTTCGGTCAGAGCGTTCTCTCTCAGAGCCACAACGTGAGCTTGAATGGCGGTACAGAGAAGACCAAGTTCTCCATCTCAGGCACCTACGACTACAACGGCGGCTTGATGGTGAACAACGATTTCAGCCGCTATGCTTTCATGGCTAAGCTGAACCACGACATCAACAAGAACCTGAAATTCTCTTTGAAGGCAAGCGTCACCGATCAGATTGCCAACGGACAGGGAACGCAGGGTGGCACTTACAAGGTGCGTACCGAGAATGCGCTCTATGGTGTGGCAACCAAGGGTCTGTCTGAATTCATCACTCCCGATTTCGCCAGCATGTCCGACGATGAAATCAACGAGTGGCAGCTTTCCAACATGTCGCTTTCTGAACAGTCAGCACAGTATTGGCGCAAGCGCAATAACCGTACATTCCGCTTCAACGGAGCCCTCGACTGGAAAACTCCTCTGAAGGGTCTGAAAGCACACGTCGAAGGCGGTTACGACTATGGTTTCAACGAGGTGAAAAACTGGTATGGCTCCACCACCACACAGGCTTCATACGTGGGCGGTCTGCCTCTTGCCGACTGGCAGAAAACAAATCAGAGGACTATCCGCGAGAGTGCTAACCTGAACTACGACTTCAAGCTGAACAAGATTCATCATTTCAACGCAATGGTAGGTCAGGAGTATCGCTCGGCAAGAAGCGACTACAGCAACATGGGTGCCAACAATTTCAGCAAAGCTTACACTGCCGAAGATGTGTTTGCAAACTTCGGTTCGGGTAAGATCAACGAGTCGCAGACGCGCAGCTATGTGAATGCAGAAGACAATACCGTTTCGTTCTTCGGCCGTCTGAACTACACGCTGCTCGACCGCTATCTCTTCACGATCACGTTCCGTGAGGACGGCAGCTCTAAATTTGCCGATGGTCGCCAGTGGGGCTTCTTCCCCGCAGCCGCCGCTTCTTGGCGTATCGTTGAAGAGCCTTGGATGCGCGGCACCAGCAAGTGGCTGTCTAACCTGAAGCTTCGTGTGTCCTACGGTAAGGTTGGTAACAACAAGATCAGCAACAACACGTTCCAGCAGTTGTTCCAGTATTATTCCGGATCAAAGGCATACGGTGTGGGCGAGACTCCAAACGTTGCCCTTTCGGTGACCGACGTGCTTGCAAACCCGTTTATCACTTGGGAGAAGAGAACCACCCGCAACCTCGGTCTCGACTTCGGATTCTTCCACGAGCGCCTGAGCGGTAACCTCGATTTCTATTGGAACAGCACCGACGACCTGCTCATTCAGCACTCTGTGGCTGCTCCAGGATATAAGACTGTAAACGAGAACTCCGCATCCACCAGCAACAAGGGTGCTGAGCTTACGTTGAACGCAGTGATTCTCCAGAAGAAGAACTATTCGCTGAATGCCAACTTCAACATCGGTTTCGACAAGTCGAATGTGAAGAGCCTGGCAGAAGGCATTCAGCAGATGACATTCCAGTCGGGATGGGCAAGCACCGACAACAAGAACCAGCAGGATTATATTGTACGCATCGGCGACCCCATCGGTCTGGTTTACGGATGGATGAGCGACGGCTATTACACCACTTCCGACTTCGAAAGCTATGATGCCGCAAAGAATACATACGTCCTGAAGTCAGGTGTTCCCACCACTTCACTGCTCGGAGGTCGCATCGGTGTGCGTCCGGGTACCATGAAGCTGAAAGACCTGAATAACGACGGTGTGGTTGACACAGACGATATCACGGTGATTGGCGACACCAATGCCGATTTCGCCGGCGGTTTCGGACTCAGCGGAACTCTCTACGACTTCGATTTCAACGTGAACTTCACATTCACCGTTGGCAATGATATCTACAATGCCAACAAGATTCAGACCAGTTCGCGCTATCGTAACGGTACTTATCCCAACATGCGCAACACCATGCGCCAGGCAAATGCTTATTCTTACATGAATCCCGAAACGGGACAGCTCTTGAGAACACTCGACGAACTTGCCTACTGGAACGAAGGTGGTAACGGACAGCCTGCTAAGGAGATGTGGAGCCCGTTCTCAACTGGCGACGCCGTGGTTGTTCCCACCGACTGGGCAATGGACGATGCATCGTTCCTCCGCCTGCAGAGTGTAACACTTGGATATACGCTTCCTGCAAACCTCACCAAGAAGTTTGGTGTGCAGCGCCTGCGCTTCTATGTAACAGGAGCCAACCTGTTCATCATCACCAACTATCCAGGCTTCGACCCGGAAGTGAGCTCTTACGTACGTAACTCAAGCTACGTTGGTCTGACACCGGGTATCGACTTCTCATCTTATCCTAAGAGTCGTTCATTTACCTTCGGTGTGAATGTTACGCTGTAATGTTGATTGTTGAATAAAGTCAAGAAGAAAGATATGAAACTGAAAAATATTATTATAGCATTGGCAGCTGTTGGGGCAATCACAACATCGTGCAGCGACACGTTGAACGTTTCTTCCCCGTCACAGATGGACCAGGATATGGTGTTCTCCTCAACAGAGTTTGCCACAAACGCCATCAACGGCGTGTATATTCTTTTCTGCGAAGACCCCTACACATCTCGTATGTGCGGTGTGTGGATGCAGAACACCGATGTAGAGGCTGAGGTGCCGTCGGCTGGTGTTCCCGCCAGCGACCGTCGCGCCGTATGGTCATTGCAGGCTCCCGCCATCACGGGTTTCAATGATGTGTATAATGCATGGAACAACAACCTGCAGGCCATCGAGCGTGCCAATCAGGTGCGTGCCGGTATCGACAACAGTGCCATCGGCAAGCAGGATGAGATGCAGCAGATCAAGGGCGAGGCCACTTGTCTGAAAGCGTTCCGCTATTATCTCATGTGCGGTCTCTGGGGCGATGTTCCCTATTATGATGAGGCTGCCAAGTGGGGCGACGTGATCGACAAGCCACGCACCGACAAGAACGTCATCTATAGCCGCTGCCTGCAGCAGCTGGTCGACATTGAGCCGAACATGAAGTGGAGCGACGTGAACACGGGTGGCATCGAGCGCATGAGCCGCGACTTCGCCATCGGTCTGATTGCGCGTCTTGCCCTGTTCCGTGCCGGCTACGGTCTCACCGCCGACGGTACGATGAAGCGTGCCGACGAGTATCTCGATGTTACTGCCGACTCCCTCTCTGTTACTTACAAGAGCCTGAGCGGTGCCGAGGTTACAGCAAGCTCTCACAACGACTATCTGCAGATGGCTAAAGACTATTGCCAGAAAATCCTCCAGATGAAGCCGCGCGACCTGAACCCCGACTTCTATACAGCCTTCGAGAACGAGATGAACTACACCGTGGTGAACAACTCAGAGGTGCTGGCAGAGGTTGCCTTCGTTCAGAACTATGGTGGCGACGTGGGATGGAGTATCGGCGTGCCTAACACGAGCTGCTCTAACGGAAGCACCACCATTCAGGTGGGTCTCACTCCTACTTACTACATGTCGTTTGCCGACAACGACAGTCGTCGTCCTATCACCTGCGCCAACTATAACCACACCGCCGACACCATCCAGGCCGCTGCTGCCACAGGCATCAAGGTTGGAAAGTGGGATCGCGGATTGGCTGCCAAGGCGCTCGGTAAGGATTCTTCAAAGGGTACCGGCATCAACTTCCCGCTCATGCGCTGGTCCGACATCCTGCTCATGCTGGCTGAGGCTGAGAACGAACTCAACGGCCCCACGGCTCTTGCCAAGGAGTGCCTCACCAAGGTGCGCGCACGTGCGTTCAGCAACAGTCCCACCTATGCCGACGATGTGACCAACTATGTGAACAGCCTTACCAGCAAGGAAGCCTTCTTCAATGCCATCGTCAACGAGCGCGCATGGGAGTTTGGCGGCGAGGGTCTCCGCAAGTTCGACCTTGTTCGCTGGAATCTCTATGCCAGCAAGATTGAGGAAACCATGCGCACCATGCTCTGCTGGGGCATCAACCACTATTATGCCGACATTGAGAAAGACGAGGATGCACTTGCACAGGTGCTGCGCGACTATCCCGAAGTTCCCAACTATGCCAACTGGGCTAACAAGCTCTGGTATGCCAAGCAGGCAAACAACAACGACCGCTTCGACATCAAGTGGTATAACACCAAATACAAGGTGGAATACGAAGATGCTGTGATGACTGCCGACGGATGGGCATCCGTCAACTGGGGCTCGCAGCTCATCAAGCGCACGCGTACCTATATTTATAATGGTGTAGACTACGGAACAACCGGATCAAAGGTCGAGAAAGACGGTATGGTGACTTATTCGCTGGGCACCGCTCCCAACAATGTGGAGTTCACCATCACCAAGGGCGATCCGTCGGGCGTAACCCGCAAGGATGTCTATCAGGCAAGCGACTATGCCACACGCCTCTACCGCGGCTATTCCAACGGTGCTCTCAAGGGTAGCGGTGTGGCACCCTATATCCTGCCCATTGGCATCACCACGCTCAATGCCAGCGAAGTGCTCGACAACAGCGGCTACTGCTTCGACAAGACTCAAATGGGTGAGGGCATCAATGTTGATGTTGCCACCATCAATACTGAGAACTGGTAATCTGTAATCCATAAAGAAAAAGAAATATGAAAAAGATATTGAAATCCATTTTGCTGCTCATGGCAGTAACTGCAGGAACCGCAACCTTCGTCGCCTGTAGCGACGACGATCTGCCTGCCGCCGATGCTCTGTTCCGTCCGGTGATCAGTGTCGACGACAACATCGAGCAGGGACTCGACGAGAATGCCGTTCCTTATGTGATCATCAACTGGGACAACTATACCAGTGCCAATCAGTATACGGTGAAGATCGAGTCGTTCGACGGAAGCGATTCTCGCGAAATCACTACCGAGAACACCACCTGTCGCTTCGACAACATGAAATACGACATGGAGTATAACATCAGCCTGAGCTCTGCCAACACCGTGACCGGTCTCAGCTCTAAGCCCTATTCCGTCACCATGACCACGCTCGACTTCCCCACAAGTCTCATCACACCTGCCACCACCGACCTCATCGACATCCAGGCCCGCATCAGCTGGCAGGAAGGTGTTGAGTATGACCAGCTGCGCGTCATCAACGACGAAACCGACGAACTGGTGGGCGAGTATGAAGTGACAGCCGACGACAACGCTGCCGCCAATAAGATCATCAGCGGACTTGAGCCAAAGACAACCTATCGCGTTGAGGCTTACCGAGACGGTAGTTATCAGGGCAAGAAGCGCATCACTACCGTTGCATCCGAAAAATACGAGGGTGAGGTTGTCGACCTGCGCGGACTCTCTGAGAGCGAGAGCCTGAAGTGGATCAGTACGGACCACATCGACTCCATCGTCAACGAGTATCCCGACAAAGACATCAACATCATCCTTCAGGGTGGCATGCACTATCGCTTGGAGACCGTGAAGCTGCCCTCAACACAAGGAACGTTGAAGTTTGTCACCGGTCTCACGCTCGCAGGCAACGCCGTGTGGAACGTTACTGGAAACTTCGACCTTGCCAACGGCATCAACCTCGGCGGAATCTCCTTCGAGAGAATCTCCTTCACCGATGACGAGAGCAAGCTCAAGACCAGCAGCAACTACGGCGGAACCTACTTGTTCAATCAGAACAGCGATGCCGTCATCGGCACCGTATCACTGAAGAGCTGCGACGTGCGCTACAAGCGCGGTGTGCTCCGTATCCGTGGCACCAACGTGGTGGAGAGCTTCATCGCCGACGACTGCATCTTCGAGTATATCGGCGGCTACGGCATCACCAACGTTGACAACAACGGCGCTGCCATCAAGAACATCAAGGTGACCAACTCAACCTTCGCCGACTGCGTGCGCCTGTTCGTCAACACCAAGAGCAAGGACATCGAGTGCGGTACCGTGGACATCGAAAACTGCACCTTCGCCTACTTCGCCGGCTCAAGCAGAGGTCTGATTGAGTTGCAGGAAAACGTATGGAAGGGCGGCATCAACATCAAGAACTGCATCTATGGCTCTTGCGGAGAAGTGCACACAGCACCCCAGGAAGGCATCAAGGGATGGACAGGAACGGTGGTGCCAACCTTAGACAACGTGTTCTTCACCAGCGACCTGGTATGGGCATTGAAGGCCGACGGCACTCCCAACAACGCCTTTGAGGGTACCACCCTGTCGACCGACACCAAGGGAACGTTCAAGGATCCGAATCCAGAAGGCACCCTGATGCCTGGCGACTACACGCTCATCAATACCGATGCCATCAAGGCAAAGGTGGGCGATCCCCGCTGGCTGAAATAAAAACTCGCATGCCACATCTCGTGGCTCACATCATCAAGAAGGCGCACCTGTTTCCCGGGTGCGCCTTCTTTATTTCACCAAGCCCATCTTTCGTTGCTCCATCGAACTGTTATCCTCGCTGCATCGTGCCGTTATCCTCGCTCTGTTGCGTCGTTATTCTCGCTCTATTGCGTCGTTATTCTCGCATCTTAGCGGCAATCCGCTTCAGTAAATCAATTTGATTTACTTTGCAAATTAATTTAATTTACTTTTCAAATCAATTTGATTTACTCAGCAAATTAAATTGATTTACTTTTCCGTCTCGCCGTTTTCAAGCCTCCAAAGTGCCGTTTTCACACGTAAAAATCGCCGATTTCATCGCTTTATTTCATGCTTTCTAAAGTGTGATTGGCGGATATCGCAATCATTTTATCGAGTAATCATTTGGGAATTCGGGAATAAATTAGTAAATTTGTCATCGAAAAAACAATCTAACTGATATATATGTACGAAGACGGCGACAACAAAAGAAAAGCGGAAATCTGCAATCCGTTAATGCTTGCGGACGTTTCATTTGGATCTGTTCAAAACAACAAAATGATCACAGAACCGTCCCCTGATTACATTTTGAGTTGACTTCTCATGCAATAATTCAAGCAAAAGATCGAGGCTTTACTATCAAGGATATTAAAGAAATAATGAAATATGGGAACAGGACAATAGGAAGAAGTAAATACGGAACAGAACAATACCGCTATTCCTATATGGGTAATACTGTAATACAAAACAAAAATGACAAAAAAATAATCACTGTTTTTAGTATAAGAAAAGCAACCAACAGTAACGTTAAAGGATATAAAATTCCGTGGAGATAGTT
>JAFUVB010000069.1 GCA_017471245.1 Prevotella sp. | reverse complement strand
GGGCAAGCCACTTTTTAATAACAGGTGCATCACGAAACAATCACGCAGTTGAGCCTTGTTTTTGGCTGTTATTCGTGGATAAAACAAGATTTTGAAGCGGATTTTGACAATATCGAACATGTAAGTATAATGAATGACAATTGGGATTTCGGCTGTTTTTGGGGTAAGATTTCAGTGCAAAAGGGCATAGGCACATCAGGACCACACCAAAGTTTGGTTACTGATGCGGCTCCAATATGTGATGTCTAAGTATTGATACAGGAGAGGTAAGAAAGATTATCTTCAGTCTTTCTCTAAGCCCAGTTGCGAAGGAATATGGAATAACAATCCGTCTGCACCCTGGATGTCACAATATATTTGGTCGCTGTTGGATGTAACTGTCAGGTTCCTGAGTGTGCTATGTGACAATGGCTCCCCACTGGCTGTTACGCACAATGACGCAAACCGACGCTCGATATAGCAGGCGCAATCATCATTGCTGTATACCTTGCCTTTGCCAAGTCCCAACCTTATGGCAATGCTCCAGACCAGATGACGGACATCGAAACTGCTCAGCTTTGTCTTGAATCGTTTCCACTCATTTTCTGGACGGTAGTTGTGATCCGTTGCGAACTTCAGTAGGTCGGTGCAGAACTCGTCCATGTCTTCCTCATAGACAAAAGGTGACATGATGTATAAAATGTATTCGTGAATGGTGTCCAGTTTCTTCTTCTGGCTTTCTGCCTGACTCTGATAGAAGTCATCAATACCCTGCTGATAGGTTATGCTAGCGTGGTTTTCTTTCGGGATTTCTCCAGCCTCTACCACGCAAACTTCTTCTGCAACCTCAGCCTCGATAATCTCTTCAGCGGTTTCTGCTTCACAAATGGTATCAATGTTTTCAGACTCGTTGATAATAGGCATTGCCTCCAAAAGAAAAACAGCCTTCTCTGCTGCTGAATCATTTGTCGCAGTTTGATTTTTGCAAGCATGGGTCTTGGTTTTCCTGGTCTGCGCTATTCCAACGAAAGCATACTGCATTGCCAGGAATGTTGACCATAGGACAGTCACAGACATCATGTAAATGACATAGACAGGAACAATGTCATCGGGTAGAACTGAGTCTGCCCACTGGCAAAGTGGAATAGAAAGAAGAAGTACTGCAACTCCTGGCAGTATTCTTGTGGAAATCCATTCGAGCCGGATGGATGCCTCCCGCGAAGTGATTGAAGATGGAGAATCTATTTTCATTGTCTTTACGTATTATTGTTCGTTGTTTCAGGAAACGCACTGCAAAGTTAGGAAGATTTTCGTATATAAAGTATAGCCTTTTCTTCTGTACACCAATGATTTACGTTTATTTATGAATCATACTTGGTCTGAGTATGATTTTCACACTCGGCCTTTTTCCTCCTAATTTGTCATTGTTTGAATGCTCGACAAAGGTATAACGAAAAATGAGAGCCAATCCTGTTGGTTCTCATCTTTCCATATTTGTAACTTGAAAATAGTATCATTGGTTTCATTTCCGAAAGGAATAGAACCAACAAATAGGTTTAGCCCTGCCCGACGACTTTCAGCTGTGGAGTTATCCTTGGCTTCAATGTAATGCGGTTTACGGATTCTCGTTTGCTTTCGTCTGCCATGTTCGCATAGATTTGAGTGGTTTCCACGTTCTTGTGTCCCAACATGTGCTGAACGGTATAGACGCTCGTACCTGCATCCACCTGTAACGAACCGAATGTATGTCTGCTGCAATGGAACGAGATTTTCTTGGTGATGCCAGCAGCTTTCAGCCAGTTCTTCAAGGGGGTCTGGGTGAGTTTGTCCGTAAAACCAATAAAGACTTGTCCTGTTCCTCTCTCGCCAATCAGTTCCAATGCCTCGTCACTGATGGGGTTATTCACCAGTTCCTTGGTCTTTTGCATTCGCAAGGTGACATACATACCTCCATCACCGTATGGCTGTATGTTCTCCCATGTGATCTGCTTGATGTCGCTCTTGCGTAGTCCAGTGAGACAAGCAAAGAGGAAAGCAGTCTTTAGAACAGGATAGTCGCAAGGCGTGTTCGCCAGCTTGACAAGTTCATCCTTTGACAAGTGTTCCTTTTCCGTTGGGATGGTATCAATGCGTTCCAGAAAGCCATTGGGATTCTCCATGATCTTGTGTTCCCTGTATGCGGTATGCAGCACGGCACGGAAGGTTGACCAATAACCAGCTATGCTGTTAATGTGTAGCTTGTGTTCTGTGTGGATGGTCTGCGGAGCAGTCATCAGATATTCACGGAACCTGTTGCAGAAGTCAACGTTGATTTCGTCGAAACGGCATTTGTTGTTACAGAATCGGGCGAAATGTTTATAGACGTGCTGCCACTTGCAGTTCTTCTTGTCTGCCTTTTGCTTGAAGTAGGCAAGGAAGTCGCCCTTCATCTTGTCTCGGTCAAAGAAATCGTACCTTTCATTGACTATGGACTCATAGCGACGGCAGCGGAGGGCCTCGGCCTTCTCACGCATACGGTCGTTATAGTCCTTTTCCCGTTGTGACTTCGGCTTGGCATAAATGTAGATGCCAAGTGACTCATGTCTCTGTACCTTCATGGTTGACTCGTCCCTGTAGCCGGGGTAGTAGTCAAGGTAGAAGCTCAGTTGCGTACCTTTCTTTATCTTTCGCGTACGCAAGGTTACTGTCTTACAAATGTTACTCATACTTGTATGAAATTTGTTTTGTTAATAATCGAAGGCTATGCATCTCATAGCGGATGCAAAGTAACTGCGTGACAAAAGAGTGGCAAAAGCACCTTTTCATCATTTGTGGATAATCACACTTTCACGCAGTTGATGCTTATTATTGGGCATTATTGGAGCCTGTAAGCCCCGAATTGCGCCAGTCTGCTTGCCATTATTCGGTCTAATTCCTCCTTGGCAATGAGGTTCTGGACACCGACTTTCACCTTCGTGAGACTGTTCGTCTTGGCGATAACGCCGATATTAGCTTTAGTCAGACCATATTTCTCGGCAGCTTCGGCTGTGGTGTAATAGGCATCACTCGCCTTCAGGTCGGGACGGAAGATGTCATCAAGATGTTTCTTTGAATAATA
>JAFUVB010000068.1 GCA_017471245.1 Prevotella sp. | reverse complement strand
GGCAACTTCTTCATCAAGCAGAGTGTTGATGAGAAGGAGTTTTGCGACAAGGTGATGTTCTATCTTTGGAGTGAGGTGGGCAAGGACAACTATCAGACTAGCGATGCTATCTTCAAGTACTATGTTGGAGAGGAGAAGGAACCTAAGGAATTCTCGTTCAACGAACTGTATAACTTGGAGCAGCGTACGGAAATACTGAAGGGATTCATTCGTTACATCAAGGAGTCGGAGGCATGAAGATATTCTTTGAGGAATACGTCTACAAGTGGGATGACGTGAAGGAGTTCCTTCACGACCACTACGTGATGTACCTCAAAGACGGCAAAGTAAGCATCCCTTACGTGGGCTATTACTATTCGAAGAAGGCAGAGGACTCGGTGTTTATCCTGCCCAAGGTGTTCATCAACATCACAGAGGACAAGCAGGAGCGGCCCTTTGGCGTGTTGGACCCGAAGGAGATTATCGACACGAAAAACCCTGATAACCCGCTACTGAAATCGCAGTACTTCAACGAGGTGTTCAATCTCTCCACTTGGATTATCGTGCCATAGCCCGCATCAACTCGCAGGGCCACAACAAGATTAACTGGCAAAAGACCATCAGTAGAGTGCAGCCTGTGCTGCAAGATGATATGCCTGTGTATATGCAATTCAGAAACAAATCGAAGACCATCAACTACGACGAGGAACTGATAGTGCTCTTCTTCTCCGTACTTGACTATCTGCACAACAAGTACCATTTCCGTATACTTCGTAATGTGAACTACGATACGTATCCAAAGGAGGTAGAGAAACTGATAACGTCGGGCAGAATGGATGAGGCTTACAGGAACCGCATCAGGGAGAAGTTCAGACGGAACCTGATAGACGAACTGAAAAACAAATATCATTTCTATCTGTTACAGTCGAAAACAGACAGGCAGGATGCTATCAACAAGCACTTCAGACGGCTGAACGGCATGATATTCAACTCGTTTAAGGACGGACGCCTGCTGCTGATGGCATACGAAAAAGGCAAGCGTGGCGCAGTTCAGTTGTTTGAGGAAATCAAGAATGACTTCAAGGTGATACGCTATCAGTTAGGACAGGATGTACATGAGGCTATTCAGCGTCAGCCGGAAATATCGTTGGAACAGAAAGTCAAGCCAGTACAAGCCACTCTGTTTCCTATGACAGGCAGGAAACTGGAGGATGTACGCGACGATGCCGATGTGTATAATCTTGTCTGGCGCACGATGATACTCGACGATATGGCTTCCAATCCTTCAGAAATTATCTCTTCCTGCCACACCAACTTTGTATTTCTGGACAGGTATCCAGGTATGCAGCATCGTGATTGGTATAAAGTCATCATGCAATTTATCCATGATGTTCAGGAGTGCTACGACTTGGAAGTGACGGAAATCTTCAGATTAGTAGCGTAGTTCTTTCCTCATATATGACTTACCTTCGCAAATTTTTCGCAACTTTGCAGCATAACTCATTGGGGGAAGGTTCCGCGGGTTCTTTAGCAAAAACTCATAGGACCTGTCCCTATGAGTTAGTCATACTACCATCGTTCAATTGAGAATGCTGGAATAGGTGCCTTCCCACTGAGACTTAAGGACAAGGAAAGAGATATGATACTTGCCTCATCTTTCTCTTACATTAGCCATAGTGTTCGCATCTTTATGCATACTCAAATGGCTGCTATGAGGATGTAGGAGACTGCTGGGTTATGGCTGCGCCATGGTGTAGATGGCTTTCGCGTGGATTTACATTTACAGATGGTCGCGGATGGAGTCCGCGGAGAAGAGACGGGGCAAAATAGGGAAATGAAATCTACGGAAAAGAGAAAGGACATAAATCGAAAAAAGACTGTAATGTTGTGTGGCGTGCAAAAAAATGATTAACTTTGCAGATGGAAAGAGAAATGGGGAGTTGGTGTCCCGTTTCTTGACTGCAAATCCTATTTGCCAATGACTGACAAGAACACTGATACACCGAAGAGCGAGACATTTACATGGCTGCAGCCTGGAGCATGGCGCAAGCCCTGCATCGTGCATGTCACGATGGTGGCCAATTCGCGGCAAGCATTGTTTGGCAAACTCACACATAATGGTTCTGAAGCGGTGGTGGAAAAGACTCCGATAGGCTGGGCTCTTATCAATCAGGAGCGCAGGTTGTTGGAGTTGTGTCCTGAGATAAAGATTCTTGCCGACAAGGTGATGCCCGATCATCATCACATAGTGCTACAGGTACAACGTACGATGCCACGTAGCATCAGGGAGGTTGTACGTGGATATATGCAAGGTTGCAAGGCAGAGGCACGCAAGCTGGGGTTTACAGAGAATTTGTATGATTCACCGCCATTCTATCGTGTGTTGACGCACAAGGGACAGCTGCACTCCATGATAGAATATGTGAAAGCCAATACGGAGCGTGCATGGCAGCGCAGGCAGAATCCCGAACTTTTCCGTATGCATCGCAAGACGGAAGCGTGCGGCTTGCAGTTCACCTCAATGGGTAATCATTTTTTGTTGGACTGGTCTGACAGGCAATTGGTGGAGATGAGCCGCAGTTCCAGTGAAGAGCATATAACGAAGCGACTGAAAGAGGTAATGGCGGCGGCGCATAATGGTGCGGTGACCTATACGGCAGCGATTAGCAAAGGTGAGAAGAAGATTGCCAGAGCTGTGCGTGAGCGTGGATTCCCTCTGGTGGTGGTGCTGAACGAAGGTTTTCCGGCAGAGGGATCACCACAAGAGCGTTTCTACAAACCTGGCGGGACTTATTTCGAGGCTTGTTCGAAAGGCCGGTTGCTGCTGTTGGAACCCACAGAGCAGGTGTTCCTTGATGCTTCCATACAAAAGTCTGTGGAAAAATCGTTGCGCCGAAAGGCAGAATCAAGGTGCTATTGTTATACTAACGTTCCAGTGGACTCACAACGGTACAGGTTTGTAGCTCTGAATGAGGTGGGGCGAATGCTGGTGGAACGAGGATGGATACGGGGATGTTGCGGATAGAATCCGCATATAATAAACGGCACATAAATTCCGTGTTATGAAGCGCAAGATATGCGTAATTCCGAGTTTAAGTGGAACTGCGTGAATGAGGTTTTTATGGTGTGAACACCACAACAGTATCGTGCCAATGCCTTGCTTCACCCTCTGTCGTAGTGCGGCATCTCTTCCGGTAGGACGAATGAGAACTCCACGAGTCCGCACACTTCGCCGTCTTGTCGCCACGGGGTTTGGAAGATGAGTTTGCGCTGACCGCGCTTGGTGATGGTGTAGCAATGGGGGCGATCGTTCTGTAGCATTTCGCGGATGATGGCTTGTGAACGCTCATTGTGACATGGCATGAGGTTCTTGCCTACCATTGTCTGTCCGTCTTTGTTGAATGTCTCGCGTGAACGCTTGTTCATGTAGATAACGGTTCCCTCGGTGTCGCAAACGGTGACGGCACCCTCAATGTCTTCTGCCCAGTTGAATTGTTGCATAATGTTTCTTTTTTCCGGCAAAGTTACGAATAAGCGAGCGGAAAGCAAAAGAAAAGCCCGTTTTTCTTTTCATTTCCGAGCGAAAGAAGCTTATTCCGAGATTTCGGGGCTTACGTCAGAATGCTATAATTATAATAAGGTGTAAGAGAATGCAGGCATGAGCACGGAAAAACCAAGTGATGAACGTGAAACGATGAAGAGTTATCCCTTTCTCTATCCTATTGTCTATTGACAAGGGGAAAGAAATGTTGTACCTTTGCACTGTCGAAAGGACAAACGCTGCGCAGCAAGTGATTATTAACATTAGTAATTTAAACCATTAAAACAAGAAAGGGAAAAAGAGTATGTATTACAAATTGGTTAAAAACAACAATTCGAAGAGCACGAGTTTTGGCAAGTGGTATGCAAGGGCTGCCGTGACCAAGACCATCTCCTTGGAGAAAGTGTCGGAAGTGATCCAGCGCAACTGTTCGATGAAGCGAAGCGATGTGAACGCGGTGCTCACGGAGTTGCCTGAGGTGATGAAGGACTTTATGGATCAGGGCTGCCGCGTGATGGTTGACGGACTGGGCGCATTCAAGTTCGGACTCCGTTCTGCCGGTGCCGAGGATGTGATGAAGTTCAATGTGCGCGAATATGTGAAGGGCGTGCGCGTGCTGTTCCAGCCAGAGGCGGTATACGATCCCTCTACGGGCAAGTATTCGAAGTATCTCACTCGCGAGGTTACCCTTGACAATATCACCGACAAGGGTAGCGACGAGGAGCGCACTGCCAAGGCTGAGGCAAAGGCTCAGGATCAGAACGGAGAGGCCGGTGGCGAAGGATAATCTCACGTAGTGCAACATTGAACGAATCATTGTTTTCAGGATGAAGAAAATGAAAAAAGAAACGTGGGAGCTGATCATCAAGCTGGTGATTGCCGTGGCTTCGGCTATCCTGGGTACGCTCGGAGCCGTGAGTTGTTCGCTGTGGTTCTAAATGCCTGTTGAAGGGGTGGGGATGTTCGTAGGGGCATCTCCACCCTTTGTTTGTTGCTCTCCGACAGCATTGATACAAATTTTCAGAAGAAAGGACGGATTCTCTGTAAAAATGTGTAAATTTGCATCCAGAATTTGTAATCATTGAAAAGAAAGGCATGATAAGACGACTTTTAGCACTCACCCTCTACGCGATGGTGAGCATGATGGCGTGGGCAGATACCGACGGCGAAAAAATGCTGGAACAGGCGGATAGTCTCTATGGCGAGCAGCAGTATGCGGAGGCGTTGGAGATGGCAACGAAGGCACTGCCGCTCTGCAAGGGTGGGGAGTTGGAAGCCGACTGCCTGAGCCTGTTGGCTGTCATCAACACCCGACTGAGCAACTACGACGAGGCGGCCCGCTATGCCAAGCAGTGTTATGCGCTCGACGAGAAGACGGGCGACCCCGACATCATGTCGTCGAGTCTGAACACGCTGGCTGGCATCTACATGGGAGCTAACCAGCCGAAGGTGGCCGAGCAGTATGTGCTCAAAGGCATTGCCATGGCAGAGAAAGCGAATAATCCCGGGCGCATGGCGGTGCTGCAGGCGATGGCTTCTGAGGTATATCATGCCCAAGGAAATGATCAGAAGGCACTGCCTTACATCGAAAAGGCATACGAGATTGACAAGTCGATGGGCAACGAGGCGCGTGCCGTGGTGAGATTGGCGCAGAAAGCATCGGTGCTCATCGGGCTTCACGACTACCGCCAGGCCGAACAAGTGCTGGGAGGGGTAATAATTTCTCTGCGCAAGACCCCTGACCGCCATTCACTCGCCATTGCATGCAACAAGATGGGCATGGCATTGCTCTCACAGCAACGAGAACAGGAGGCATTGCCCTACTACCGCGAGGCTGCCGACATTTTCAGCGAGATGGGCGACATATATAATGAGGTTCACGCGCGCAGGTGACTCTACGAATCACTGTGGAAGAGCGACCCCGATGCCGCCAAGGCCGAACTCGACCGTTTCAACGATTTGAAAGACTCTATCTATAGCCACACTTCGGCAGAGAACTTGGCGAAGTATAATGCCGAGTTCGGCAACGACTGGCTGAAATTGGAAAACCATGAGCAGCGGCGGGCGAAGATACAGGCCATTGTCATCGGCGTGATCGTGGCATGTCTGTTGGCTGCGCTGGCTGTCGGCATCTGGTGGGTTATGCATCGTCGCCACCGTCGACAGGAAGCTATCAACGAGCAACTGACCAGCGACATCGCCGAACTGCGCGAGAAATACGATAACCTGCAAGTGCATTACGACCATGCACTCATGACCGGCAAAAACCACGACGACAACGAAAGACTGAACGCCAGCGACCAGGAGTTCATAGAGAAGACGGTGAACATCATCAACGAGCTGATTCACAAGGGACAGGTGGATGCAAATACGGTGGCTGAACAGCTCGGTCTGAGCCTGTTCCAGTTTCGCCAGCGCCTTAACGATGCTACGGGCGAGACACCACAATCGTTCATTCTGATGATTCGTATGCGCCGCGCGCGCCATCTGCTGGATCACCATCCTGAACTCAATGTGACCGAGATTGGGCAGCTCTGCGCCTATCAGGATACACCCAATTTCACGCGCGCATTTAAGAAAATGTTCGGCGTGACCCCCACACAATATCTGGAGAAACAAAAACGGGTGTGAACCAATACTGATATTCCCATTGAAACAACGGATTTCACGGATTTTACGGATTTAAGTCATGCAGATAATCAGGAGCTAAAATAATCCGCAATCCGTGAAATCCGTTGTTTTTAAATTATTTGTTAGTCTGCGAAGCTACGTGAATTTACGTAAATATACATGAATTACTCGTAAATATTTACGATTCATTCGCGTTCATTCGCGCACATTTATGTTACGCCGTAGGCATTTAAATCCATGAAATCCGTTGTAGTTTCTTTTTGACATGCCCTCTTTTTTTGTATGTCACATCGCAGATTTGCTTGTTTCGCAGGCAGATTGTGCGAAATGATAAGAATACTTTGCGAAATGATAACTGACTTTGCGCCCTTTAGTCGTATTTTTGCAGTATATAAAAACGATTCAAAGGAATGGCAAAGACAAAGTACCAGCAGGTTGGCACCGACTACGCCAAGGAATACCTCGACAAGTTGCTCGAAATGGAGGACTATATAGGGCGTAAAATCGACAGGGCGGTGTCCAATCGTGTGAAGAAATATATCAAGGGCGAGCCACCTCAGAAGGAAGGCTCTTCTGATGATGAATGAACAGTAATCAACCAGAAACCATTTATAATCGTATAGCGTATGGCATACACAGAAAAGACAACGGTGGGCTACGGCTCACGAGTGGGAAACTCATTCCGAGCCATCGGCTCGGGCTTTATGCTGTTCCTCGCAGGAACCGCCCTGTTGTGGTGGAACGAGGGGCGCGTGGTGAAAACTGACAAAATGCTCAACGAGGCTGAGGCGAAGACGGAAGAGCTTACGACCATCGACCGCGTGGATCCATCCATGGACGGCGTGCTGGTCTATGCCAACGGCCTGGCAACCACTCAGGACTCACTGCAAGACTCGCAGTTCGGTGTCGGAGCTACGGCAATCCACCTGAAACGTCAAGTGGAGTACTACCAGTACATCGAAGAAAAACATCAGGAAAAGAAAGACAAGTTTGGCGGCAAGGAGGAAATCACCACCACCTACACCTATAAGGAAGGCTGGACAAATACCCCTGTGCAGAGCGGAGAATTCCACGACCCCGCCTATCAAGGCAAGAACTTCGTGCTGAACAACACGGAAAGCCAGGCTTGGCAGGCAGAAAAGGTGACGTTTGGTGCCTTCGAGCTGAACCAGAACCAAGTGGCGAATATCCGTGGCGACGTTCCGGTGGAGCTGCAGCTTGATTCGGCGAAGGTTGATGCATGGCAGAAGGGTGTCAGGCAGACGCTCCGGGCGAAGTTTGGCGGCAACACCGACAGCATCAAGGCAGTACACGTAAACCAGAATACGCTCTACTTCGGCATCAACCCCTCTTCTCCCAACATCGGTGACGTGCGCATCACATGGACGAAGGTGCTTCCGGCGAAGGTTTCCATCATCGCCAAGCAGAAGGGCAACACGTTTACGAACTTCAAGGCCAAGAACGGCAAGACATTCTCCACGCTCGTCATGGGTGTTAAGGATGCCGACGAAATATATGAGGGCGCTCACGACTCCAACCACATGTGGATGTGGATCCTCCGCATCGTGGGTATCATGATGGTCATCGCCGGTCTGAAGGGCATCTTCGGCTTCCTGGAGACCATTCTCAAGGTGGTTCCGTTCATTGCCAACATCTTCGGCTTCGGCGTGGGTGTCATCTGCACGGTGGTGGGCGTTGCATGGAGTCTCATTATCATCGCGCTGGCATGGCTGTTCTACCGTCCGCTCATCGGCATTCTGCTGCTTGTCCTGGCTGGATTCCTCATCTGGGTGTTCGCCTTCAAGGGCAAGGACAGGCTGAAGGAGCTGGCAGCCCGTGCCAAGCAGCAACCGCAACCCGCAGTACAGCCTAACGAGCAGTAGTGGCTCATGGGGCGGCTTGAAGTAACAATCCATAATCATTAATATTGAAGACTTATGAAGAAATTATTGTTATGTTTTGCCATTTTGGCTGCAGCAGCCACGATGACAGCGTGTGGAAACAAGTCTGCACAGAAGGCGGAGAATGCAGGTGAAGTAGTAGATGTCAACGACGACAGTCCTGCCATGCGACTGCTTAACAGTGTTCCCTTCACCGAGGAGGGACTGGTGAGCATGGTGACCACGCCCGAGAAAGGCACGCTGACACCCGAGGAGTTTGAAGCCATGTATCTGGCCTACTCGAAGGTGGCAATCAGCGAGAAGACCCTGGAGCTTGAGAAGAACTTCGTTGACAAGGCTCGCAACACGGCTTTCAAGAACCGCAAGCATCCGGAGAACTCTGAGGAGATTCTGAAGAAACTGATGAGCAACCCTTCGCCGCAGGTCCGTGCTCAGGCTATCACCGTTGCCACGGGCAAGCTGTTAGGAGCCAAGGACAGCGAGGTGGCTGCCGACCTGAGCGTTCTCCAGAACGAGCAACATCCCCACGTCCTCAAGAGTGGTGTTAAGGCACTGGCCAATGAGCTGAAGCGTCCTGAAGTTGCCAAGTTCGTGCTGGCACAGGTTGGCAACGAGAGTCCGTTTGTACGCCGCGAGGTAGCCATTGCCTTGGGCAACAGCTGGAGCAAGGGCGTAGAAGGAGTGAAGGAAGCAGCCCTGAAGCTGATGACCGACGAGGACGAGAACACCCGCAAACTCATCCTGAGCGGTGTGGGTAAGCTGGCCGATGACTCCTACGTGCCTGAGCTGGTGAAGGTACTCGATGACCCTGCGCAGGAGAAGTTTCATGGCGATGCCGTGCGTGGTTTGAGTTACATGTGGCTCGACTATCCCTTCCATAAGAATACCAGCAAGGCTGCCTACGATGCCACGCTGAATTATCTGAAGAAGAAGCCTCGCACCAACAAGGTTCCTGCATGGTCGGCTATTGCTGCTTTCAACACTGTGTCTGATAAGGAGATTGGTGCCTGGAAGGCCAAGGCTACCTACTTCAAGCCCGCCGAGTTTGCCAAGGTGATGAGCGATCTCGTCAACGATCCCGATGTCAACTGGCTCGCATGTGCACCTGCTGTAAAGGCCATCAAGGCACTGTGCTCAAAGTCAGACCTGGAAAGCCTGAAGAAGACCGTCGAGGCCAACAAAGGCCTGAGACAGCAGGATCAGATTCTCAAAGTCATCGAGAAGGAACTGCAGTAAATCATCGGAAGACTATGAAGAAAGTATTATTCAGTTTTGCCATTCTGGCTGTAGCAGCCACGATGGCAGCGTGTGGAAACAAGTCGGCTCAGAATGCCGAGAGTCAGGAATCGGCAGTTGTTGCCGGGCAGCAACCTGTTGAAGCCGCTACGGCAGCCATCGCAAAGACCATCGACAAGGGCGCTTACTCGCTGGGGTTGCCCGAGGGCTGGTCAGTGTTGTCGGAAGGAGATACCGAGTGCTTCGTCTATAAAGGCGATGGCAGCAAGCCTTCTGAGGCAATCGATGGTCAGTGGATATCGCTGAAGATCGGTCCATTAGAAGGAAAGACTGTTGACGGGGCCGTCAAGGAGATGGTAAATGAGATGGGCGCCAAGCAGTTGGCAGACGTCACCGTCGGCGGCACCACCTACAAGCATTGCAGTTATGTGGAGGAAGGTGTAGAGTCAAGAATACTGATGACCAGCAACGACAAGAGCGGCATTAGTTTCATGATGGCTCGCATCAGCCCCGATGATGCTGACGTGCAGACCATCATCAGCAGCTTGAAAATCAAGTAGCTGTAGCCTGTGGACATTGACCGAAAGACATGAACCAATAAACATGAACCAATAAAAATAAAAGATTATGAAAAAGTTATTATTCAGTATTGCCATCGTGGCAGCAGGGTTGCTGGTGGCATCGTGTGGATCGAAACCTGAAGTGAAGAAGGAACTTGCAGGTCAGAAGATTGAGACAGAGCAGCTTTCTTTCGTCATGCCTGAAGGTTGGAAAGAGATTCCTACGGGCGCAGACAAGAGTTGCATCAAGAAGATCCGCAAAGGCGAGGGAAAAATCGACGACATGAAACAGTTTGGCGTGTCCATCGTGACAGACAACGGCCCTCATCCCGTTACCGACCCTGCTGAACGCCGCGACAAGTTGGTGGAAAACAATCACTACGTGAGTCAGGGTGACACCATTCTGGGTGGCAAGCAGTATTTCATTGCCTACAAGGCCGATACTTATATGACGGTGCTTTTCGCAAAACTGAAGGACGGCAGTGACCAATTGTTGAAACTGACAGCTGAGTACAGCACTGACATGAAGGATCAGGAACTGTTAGATATCATTGACAATATCACCATCAAGTAAACACAACAAAAGATTAAATAAGGTATATGAAACAGAATCAATTAATCGTGAAGACCATCATGGTCGCCGCCCTATTTGTGGGGGGGGTAAATACGGCTAACGCCCAGTTCGGAAAACTCAAGGGACTGGCTGACAAGGCGAAGAAGGCCGTGCAGGACAAAGCCAAGCAGACGGTGGACGGCGCGAAGAACAATGCTACGACGACCGCTACGCAGAAGTCATCTGCCAACGAGAGCCAGACACAGGCCGGACAGCCCGACCAAGGAACGCAAGACTACATCAAGAAGTTGCAGACTCAGTACGATGATGCTAACAGCGGCGACTTCGACCAGAAGAGCGATGGCAGCTATTGGATATGGCTAAGCAGCGGCTACGGCACGCGAGTAACAGCTCAGGAGCAGCAACTGCTGGGCAAGTGGTATCCGAAGGAGAAGAAGCTGTGGTTCAGCTCGGAATCGTTTACCATCGCCGACGACGGCAAGGTGTACGATTCGAAGGGCGAGTGGCGCGCCATCATACAGGACAAGCGCATCGTGACCTGCGCCGCCGAGGAGCTTCTGCTCGATGTACACGACAAGTGGATTGACGTCCGCGTGGGTCAGAAGGTCATCGGCCAGGTGACCAGCGACGGCCGCGTGATGCTGGGCGGCGACGCCTACGCTGCAGCAGCGTCGATAGACATGAGGGCGCTGGCCTTCTGCTGCTTCGGCGTACAGTACACGAAGGAGGAGCTGCTGGCCCTCTGTGCAAAGAGAGAGAAGGCCGTGACCGACCAGCAGCAGTTCGAGCAGGACAACGCCGAGCTGGCCGAGTTCACAGGCCGCGTGACCCGCATGGCCGTCCGCGAGAACGTGGAGAAGAACGGCATGAAGGGCGATATGGACTCGCGCGACTGGTACATCTACGAGGAGACGAACAACCTGAACCGCGGCTGCCACTGGGTGACCATGGACGGCATCCGCGTCGTGGGCTGGAACCCGGAGAATAACAAGCTGCTGGACCGCGACTACAACTGGCTGGGTACATTCAGCGGCGGCGTGCTCTACGACCGCTGGGGCGTGAAGTACGGATCGGTGCAGAACAACGTCATCAAGAACCGCCACGGACAGGTGGTCGGCAAGCTGGTGCACGGCGACTTCACGGGCACCTATCTGGCCTCGAAGGGCAAGTTCTACAACTGGAAACTGACCGATGCCTCGGGCAAGCAGGTCGGCCTGCTGGCCACCAACGCCAGCCCGAACCTGGCAGCCGTCTGGGCCTTCTGCATGTTCGCCAAGAAATAAACCACACAACACAGCCCGTGAGGCTCTGAGAGTACTCGCGGTTGTCTGACAAAGGGCGCTGTGTCGTGTGTCGGCATAGCGCTCTTTGAGGTTTTACCTCGAAGAGCTCGGAGCACGGAAGAGTTTGAGCAAACTCAGCTCTCCACTCGTTAAAGAGCTCTTTGACTTATTGGAAACGGATAATCTTCAAATTGTTTGGTTTTTCGCTCACTTATACGTACCTTTGCAGACGTAAAGATATAGCAATGAGCAAGAACTTGTATATCATCAGCGGCTGCAATGGAGCCGGCAAGACAACAGCGTCGTTTACGGTACTGCCGGAGGTACTGGAATGTCGGGAGTTTGTGAATGCCGACGAGATTGCTCGTGGACTGTCACCATTCAATCCTGAGAGTGTGGCCATCGAGGCAGGTCGGCTAATGCTCCAGCGCATAGAGGATTTGCTTGATCGTGGCGAGAGTTTTCACAACATCCCGGAACCCATACTTCGCCGCCGATACATAGCAGGTATCAAGAACCTCTTCTCGTTATTTATGCCAGTTGTCGACTATTGGGACATTTACAACAATAGCAGCACCCCGCGTGTTCAGATTGCTTGTGGAGGAAAGAACGCTGAAACTATTATCTACGAAGAATATCAATATCAACAAATCCAGGAATATGTCAAATAAAGAAGTACAAGAGTTCTCTGCAAAACTCAAAAAAGGGCTGGAAATAGCAGAAAAGAAGATGCTGCAAGAAAAAGCCTTGCTCGGTGAGAGCATTGTGGTGTGCGACAGTAACAACAACATCATGCGTATTCCTGCCAGCGAGGTCATTGCCAAGCACAAGGCATTCTGATAGCATCGTACACAAAACATTACGAAGATTTTTCCGCCGCGACTTCACACAAGGAAGCCGCGGCGGTTCCGTTTCCTAATGAGTAAGAGGGCGTTTTGATGAGAGAAAAGATTTAGTAATAAACATTTATAAACTCTTTTAAAACGCAAAAAGAATGAAACGGAATCAGACAATCGTAAGAATCATGACCGTACTGGTCATTGCATTCGGAGTGGAAACAACAGCCTCGGCGCAGTTCGGCAAGCTGAAGGGTATGGCAGAGAAGGCCAAGAAGGCTGTTAAGGAAAAGGTGGAAAACGCGAAGAACAATGCGACGACGACCGTTACGCAGCAGACACCTGCCAATGGAAGTCAGACGCAGCAAGTGAAGACACAGAGCTCGACAAACGACGGCTCAGAGTACGATTTTATTCGCCAGAATAATGCGAGACTGGCTCAAGAGCGGGCTGAGCAGGCTCAACAGGAGAACCCGACGCCCCCGGCTGGCGTGGTCTACATCATCGACCGCAAGGACGAGGTGGGCTATCGGCTGAAAGGTAAATATAATAAGACGACAAAGATATTCATGTCGAGCCGCGACTCGAAGGTGTCGTATCAGCTGAAGGATGACGGCACGGTGGTAAGCAGTCAGGGCGAGTTGGCTGGCAGCATCAGCGCCTCGGGTGAAATGGTGAACCCCAAAGGTGCAAAGTTTCAGCTGAAGGACAACAAGGTATATGTGAACGGCACGGAGGTGGGCGTGATAGAGAACGACACGACGGCGATGGTGTATCCTGGCGCAACGTATGTCACTACTGAGCCAATGGACAAAGCACTAACGGCTTTCATCGTGTGGGGACTGTTGCCTTATGACACGAGCACGCTGGACGTGGCCGCCAAGAACGCCAAGCGCATTGACAAGGAGAGCGATGAGCAGGCAGCCTTTGGACGTCGTGCTGCCGTGATGACTTCGAAGCAGGCAATCGTTAACCCGAGCATTAAACCAGAGATGGATCAGCGCGACTACTACGTGTTCATCCAAAACAAGTTTGGAGCCAAAGAGAACGGTTACTACTGGTGCCGGATGGACGACCTGAAAGCTTTCGGCTACGACCCGGCCTGGAACTGGCTGGTAGACAACAGTGGCGACCGCATTGGCAAGTATGTGAACGGCGTGGTCTACAACCTGAAGGGTGCTAAGCTTGGTGCCATCAGCAGTGCTGGCGTTGTCACCAATGCTGCTGGCAAGACCGTGGGCCGCATCGTTAAAGGTTCTTTCAAGGGAACAGCCTTCTCTTCGAAAGGACAGACATACAATCACAAACTGGTGGATGCAGCGGGGAAGCAGGTCGGACTGGTGAATGCCGATGCCAACCCCAACCTTGTGGCTGCATGGGCATTTCTGATGTTCGCCAAGAAGTAGCAACCGCACAACACAGTCCGAAGGCTCCCAAGCCTCACGGCTGTCTGAAACAAAGGGTGCTGTGTCGTATGTCGGCATAGCACTCTTTGATGTTCGGCAGAATGCCAAAATTCTGAGTAATAGTTTGGATAATCCAAATAATTGTTGTACTTTTGCAAGTACACAAAACAGATAGATATGTCAGATAAGAAATTTACACTTTCACTGGAGCAACTGAACGAAATCGTCAGCGATGCCGTCACCAACGCCATTAAGAAAATAGAGAATATCGAGGTGGTGGAAAATCAGACAGAAACGCCAGCCTCTGATGTGGCTGTTGGAGAGTTCACTAAGGAACAACTCGATGAGGCAATGGATGTGATGGCTCGCAACCGTGGAGCTGGAGACGAGCCGAAAGTAGGCATTTTCTGGTATAACGCTACGCTGAAGGAACTGTTCGGCGTGGTTACACATAAGCGTACAGACTATCTGAAGCCCAATGCTGGGGGCGGTCTGATAACATGCAGTGAGATGCACGAAGATGTGTGGAAAAAAGAATTTCGCCGTCAGAAATACCACAATGGCGGCATCGGTCCCTTCAAGGGTGAATATCAGATGAAGCCACGCGGCAGAGTGTTTTATTCGCCTGCAAATGGCCAGTATATCATTGCCGTTGGCTCTTGGATTGACAACAGCCCTGAGGCTATTGACCTCATTTATGAGGAATTTGACCTGCCTCGCGACAAGACCATCGTCCAGAAAGCAAATCATTGGGACATCGGTCAGACATGGAACGATTGATAGAATGGCAACACATGGATTTTTTTAGGAATTGATGAGATGATAAGAGAAATTGACGAAATGATAACGGCATTTCGTCAATTTATTGTAATTTTACCGCCGATAATCCATCAGTCATTAACCATTAAGCACGGAAATGAGCAACGATAACAAACAAAACCTTCAGGACACAGAGTCTGTATTGACAGAAGTGCTGTTTCTGTGGCGAGACAAAGGAAGAGTGAGCAGCTATATAACAAATCTGATATGAAGAAGCTTCTTTTATTTGTAAGTGCATTGACGTTATTGTTTTCATGTAGCAGCAAAAAGCTGACTACAGGAGCACATGGCACAGACCATAAAACCATCGATAGAATCGATGAGGAGGACGGTCACAACAAAGAGGCCATCCTTGATGCACCTGACGGAACCTCTACCCATGCTTTCAAGGGACACGGCGACACTACAATACTGGAAATACAAGATAAACAATGAAGAAACTGGTTTTTATCACCGCAGCTCTCATGCTAATTGCCTGCGGAAACAAGACTAAGAGCGAATCAGAAGTCATGGATTCGCTGAGTAACGACACCATCGCTAAGGCTGACTCACTGGCTGTCCAGACCGACGGCGTGGAGGCTGCTCCAGCCGACCTCTGGACGGAGGATGCCGTGAAGCAGCACGTGCGCCAGATGTACGACCGGCTGAACGAGAATGCTGCCTACATCGACTTCAACCAGATGGATGAGGAGTTCTGCACCGGCTATTACCTCGGTGTGAAGCACAACATCATGAAGCACGACGCCAATGCCCAGGGCGACATGCGCTTCATGGGTGACGAGGGCGGCTACCGTTGGATGGTGGGCGTAGGAGCACCTTTAGAGATTGTGATGCTCGAGACCGACCTGATTGGCGGCAATGAAGCCCGTGCTCGCGTGAAGTTCAAGATCGACCCGAAATTTGCCGACGAGCAGGAGGGTCACAACTTCATGATACTGGAACTCTGGATGGAGAACGGCCGCTGGCGCGTGAACAACTTCGATGCCCCTGAGGCCTTCGGCAAGGGAGGCTATCTGAACATGATGGAAACCTACGCCCGCGAGAACAATATTCCTCTTGAGAACGACGAAGAACCAACCGAAGGAGCACCCGTATGAAGAAACTCATTCTTGCAATAGTCCTTGCGCTGCCCCTGATGGCAGAGGCTCAGAATGCCCAGGTGACGCTGATCCGCAAGCAGTATGCTGAGGCAAAGCAGCAAGTGGCTCTCATAGAAAAAGGAACAAGTTCGATGGGCTTTGGACACACGGTGGTGACAAGCAACTATACCATGCCAGGCAGCGGTCCTGTCAAGGAGACCATACATTATTATTATCGTGGCAAGACCGACGACCGCACAGAGGAATTTTACCTTTTCCCCTTTTTGGTGACCAGGAATTATAACATAGGTGCCGATGACCATTATGAAGAATATCTCTATAATGAGTGTGGCGACGGAATCGCTTTCTTTTTCCAGAAGAATGCCTATGGCGAAACCCGTTATTACTGGAACACCTGTGCCGACAAGAACTTCTTCCATGAGGACATCAAGGGGAACAGGGGGCTTGACGAAGTCTTTGCTGCCCGCCAAGCAGCTGATTTCAGAGCAGCCTTCGACAAACTGATGAACCGAGAATATTGACCATCTTATGAAGAAACTGATGATTCTCGCTGCTACAGCCATGTTGCTGACAGCGTGCGGCAACAAATCTAAGAACACTGCGACCAATGCCGACAGTACTGAGATTGCAGATACTCTGAATACCGTCGAGGCAGTTGTAAAACAGGTGAAAGCCGTCTATGACTATCTGGCTCACTTCGATGCAGAGAAGGGGATGCCATGGCTTGACGAACGTTTTGGAACAAAGGCGTGGCGCAAGGCCAACGACGAAGTGGAACTGCAGAAAGAAGTCGGTGGCGATGACGAGGATGAAGGTTTTTGGGTGAACGGCTACGACCCTTGGACCCGCGAGTGCTACGAGGGAAAGATTACAGTCAGCGACATCAAGGCCGAACTGCAGACCGACGGCACAGCAAAGGTGAGTTTCAAGATGAAGGATGCGATGATGAGCGAGCCGGAGGATGTCTGTTGGACAATACGCGTGGAAGATGGCGAGTGGCGTGTCGATGACATGCTTGACGGCAACGAGAGCCTGCGTGGCAAGATGAGCCGCTGGTTGGCTGAGAGGGTACAGGCACTACCGAATGCTGCCGTGCAGAAGGATGAGATACTTCTCATTCCAGATCTCAGCAGCGACAAGCCGCTCTACCTGTCTGACGACAGCGACAAGAGTGGGCTTATTTTCCCACGCTATGATACCAGTGACATCTGGGACGAGGACGGCACAATGTCGTACGATATCAACATCGGAGCTGGCGGTAGCCATTTCCAGACACTGCATAAAGATCTCTACGGCAAGCCCGTCAGTAAGAAAGAGGTTGGACGATTGATACTTATTGACCTCAACCAAGACGGCTATTGTGACGTGCTGGTCTGCAACGGTAGATACGGCAAACGACAAGACCTGCGCTTCGATGCATGGGTGTGGCAGCAACAGGGTGACAACGGCATCTTTCACTTCGTCGAAGACTTCCGCAACATTTCCAACCCAGCCATTAGAAAAGGTTTTTCTGGCATCATTGGTCGCAATGGCCACGACGAGGAGATGTGGGGCTGGGTGAGGAACAAGGATGTCAGATTGTCGCTGGTAACAGTGAATCATTATAAAAAAGAATAGGGTCCAAATATGAAGAAACTGATTCTGACAATGGCAATGGCGATGGCGGTGGTCTGCGGTTTACAGGCCCAGACCGTCAATCGCTATGATGCCAAACTCGACGGGCGCATAGCCGTCACTATCGCACTACAGGAGGACAACGGCGGCATCGCCGCTGGTTATATCTATTACCCACGAGCCAAGAACCCCGCACCCATTATGGTCATTGGCAGTGTGATGAACTACCCCAACAACGAAGCCGTTTATTACCTCAACGAGTATCAGAGTGACGGCACCATCACCGGCACGATATCCATAGAACGCGAGAACGGCAAACTGAAGGGAACATGGATCAACCCCAAGACACAGAAGGTATTGACACTGACAGGTCTCACCGTCAGCCGCCGACAGCCCGAATGGTTCACGGAGTCGCTACTCACCCCAGAAGATCCTGGCGACATCGGCCACGAGTACTCTTTCGAGCAGTGGTCACCGAAATACGGAGAAAATATGGGCGGCACCATCACTTTCCGTGCTGCCGGCAAGAACAAGATACAATTCGAGTGCATGAACGCCTTGAATAACATTGCCGAGGGTAAGAGCGAGGCGGGACGACCTGCCGTGCTCGACGGTAACAAGTTCGAATACCGAGAGGTCAACGAGTGCCACTACGCCTTCCGCGCCACCTTCTTCCGCCGCTTCGTGGTGCTTGAAACTATCAGCGGCGGAGAGTCAACCCGTTGCTTCGGTCTGAACGCATCTTTCGACGGAGTGTATATAAAAGTAAAGAAATAAAGTCGGGATAATAATGATGAAGAAACTGATTTTTGCAATCTTCCTAATGCTGCCGATGGTGGCAGGGGCAACAGATATAGAGACCATCAAAAAGAAGTGGGATACGAAGGTGATTTCCAATGTGCCGACTGCTGGACTGGCTATCATGCTGGAACGCTTCGATATGACGTGGCCTACGGCTGCTGTGGGTGATGTCTGTCAGGTGATGCAAATGGGTGTAAGCAAGAAAGTACTCGATCCTGACGATGGTTACACTGTAGAGGTGGACGCAAAAAATGGCTATGTGGAGTCCTATACTGCTGGCAGCGACCGGCAGACCATGTCGGCCTGCGTATGGCGACGCTCCAATGGGCATAGGCTATTCGCTGTGGTCGTCAGTCAGCCTGTAGACCCTGAAATAGAAATCGCCTGCTTCTACGACTACGACCCGCAGAAACATACCCTCACTCCTGAACCAGAAATCCTGGATAATATCCGTCCGCTTTTCCCAACAGCATATATGAGCTTTGTACTACCCAAGACGGGCAAAGACCTCATCGTGATCGAATACAGCAGTGGATTTACCTACAAGCGTATCTATAAGTGGAATGGTATGGTTCCTGTCTACGACCGTACGGAGAAGGAAGCTCTCGATGAAGACGGTACGTCGCCTATGGACGGCGGTGGCCCGGACATGTCGTTCCCCGTTAAGTATAGTGGTACACAACCAACGATTAGCGACTTCATCACTGCCATCACGTCGCAGGAGGAACTCTGCGAATCGATGAATCACTTGGTGAACAACTGGAAAAATCGCAGACTCGGTCGTCCATTAGTTAAGGGAGCCACGCTGAATCTGGATGAGCGTAATGGCTACTGCCGTTTTGAGATGGCTTTTTCCCCGAATGAAAAGTCGTATGTGGAGTTTTGCTACTGGAACTGCAAGGACGGCAAGCATAAGCTCGTTGCTCAAAACACTGGTTATCTGGAAGGCAACAAGCCCATCGAGACCGAGTGTACTGGGCTTCAATTTTATCTCTACGACAACGAGACCCGCCGCCTGACCTACGCCTCTGACTACGACCTTGGAACCAGCATTCGGGTATCGCCCGTTGTAACGTACAGCCTGCCCCGTCAGGGCAAAGACATCCATGCCCGTATCCACGACCCGAAGCGAATCGTCAAGATTCTGATGCGCTGGAACGGACAGAAGTTTGACCAAGAACAAATACAATAAAAGAAAACGACAATGAAGAAACTGATTTTTGCTATCGCTCTGATGCTGCCAATGGTGACTCAGGGCGCATCCATCCAAACCATTGAAGCAGGATGGACAACTAAGGTGATTACCCATGTGTCTTCGGGCAGTTTGGGAACCATGCTCCAGCGATTCAACGAGACATGGCCCACGCCGTCGGTAGGCGAGGCCGTTCAAGCCATCAGGTCGGGCTATGCCAACCAAGACCCTGAGGCAGGACGCATTGTTATTAATGATGCAAGAAACGGCTATATTCGCGTCTACGACGAAGATGCCCGCAGCGAAAATCAGTACATGTCTGCCTGCGTGTGGAATCGCTCCAACAAGCACCGCCTGCTGGCCGTTGTCATCGGTCAACCCTACGTGCCAGGAAAGGAAATCATTTGTTTCTACGACTACGACCCTCAGAAGCAAACGCTCACTCCCGAATCAGCAATACTGAGTGGGTGGAAACCAAGGTTCAGTAATTCTTTCGTTGCCTATCGCCTGCCGCGCGTGGGCAAGGAACTGCTCATCGTCGAACAGCAGGCTTACGAGGAACTCTGCACTCACCATTTCCGATGGAGCGGCATGCGCCCCGTGTTCGACTTTACTGATCCCGAAAAGGGCTCCAAGTTGGAAGGTTCATTCCCAGGTGGACTCGATGACGACGGACGCGGTCCAGAGGAGACGGAGCCTTACGGCGTACCCGTGAAATTCGATGGCGAGGAGTACGTACGCGTGTTTACCGCCGAGCAGTTTGTCAATGCCCTCAAGTCGAATGCCATGATCCTTGTGGCTAAGGATACAGAGATAAACCTCACGCCGCTGCTCGACGATGCCTCGCATTTCCGCACCCGCTTTAAGCAGTGGCGCCCCGAGGGCTCTACCGAGGTTGGCGATATGGAAGCACTCATCAGCGAGGAGGTGTCCGATGGTCGCCAGCTAACCATCTGCAACCACAAGCGGATGACCATCAGAGGCGAGGGCAACTCGCGGCTGGTAGTGGAACCCCGCTATGCCTTCTGCCTGAACTTTAAGGATTGTGAGCAGATAGAAATCCACAACCTGACAATCGGCCACACCACGGGTGGCTACTGCCAGGGGGGTGTCATCGGCGTACAGGGCGGCTGGCGTGTCAACCTGCACGGCTGCGACCTCTACGGTTGCGGCACCTACGGTTTGGAGCTGAACAGTACACGCGACTTCTCGATGTACCGTTCTATCATCCACGACTGCACCTACGGCATCATGACCTTACAAAACGTTGAGTTTGCCAAGTTCGAACAGTGTGACTTCCGAAATAACCGCGAGTTCACGCTCGTCGAAAGCCGTGGCTCTAATGTCCAGTTCAATGAGTGCCGCTTCTATGCCAATGCAGGCGATGCGCAGCTGTTCGGCTTCGATCGTGAGTTCTTCATGCAAGGTTGCATAGTCTGCCACCCCACGGAGAGCCTTGGTACCATTAATCTGGCTGACCAGTCAGGTGCCAAAAACTGGTTCGACCCCAATCCGCTGAACTCCAACCTGCCTACGCGTGCCATTGGTCCTGATCAGAGGTAATTGCATAAAGACGTTTTTTGTCAAGTTGGTGACGCCAGCAACTTTGCCTCTATTGGCATGATAGAGTAAAAAAACAATCATATTCTCTGTTTTTTTCACCGTTTGGCAGACCATTGCAAAATGCAACTGGGTTGCAATGTGATGCGCAAGAGCGTGTTTGCAACCCAGTTGCGAAAGGTATGCCGTATCTTTGCACCAGAATAAGAATAAAAAGCATAAGATTATGGCACATACACATCATCACGAACATTCCTGCTGTTGCAGTGATCGGCATGAGGAACATCATCATGCACATGGAGAGCATAACGAAGGCATCAGAAATCAGTTGGCACTGATTGCGTTGACAGTGGTATTGCTGATTACGGCTGTTGTTATAGAGAAGAACTGCAACCTTGCCACATGGCAGTTGCTACTGGTGTATCTCGTTCCCTACTTTTTGGTGGGATATGAGACATTAGCGGAGGCATGGGAGGGCATTGAGCATGGAGAGGTATTCAATGAGCATTTCCTGATGTCGATAGCGACTATTGGTGCGCTTTGCATCGGTTTCCTTCCAGGGGCAGAGACGCAGTTCCCGGAAGCTGTTTTCGTGATGCTGTTCTTCCAGGTGGGCGAGTTTTTTGAGGGTTATGCCGAAGGAAAGAGCCGCGAGAGTATTGCCCATCTGATGAATATCCGCCCAGATGTGGCGCACGTGGAAGTTAACGCAAGCCGTGACACCGGCTCAATGAAGGACGAGGGACACGTCGGATTGGTAGACGTGAGTCCCGAAGAGGTGAAGGTTGGTGAGGTAATCGTTGTTCGACCAGGCGAGAAGATTCCTTTGGACGGTGTGGTGTTCTCAGGTAAGACATCGCTGAATACTGTGGCGCTGACGGGAGAAAGCATGCCGAGGGAACTGTCTGAAGGCGACGAGGTGATTTCTGGCTGCGTGAATCTTTCAGGAGTTATCAGGGTGCGCACGACGAAAAGTTTTGGTGACAGTACGGTGTCGAAGATTATTGAACTGGTGGAACATGCCAGTGAGCATAAGTCTAAAAGTGAAACGTTTATTAGTAGGTTCGCGCGTGTATATACTCCCGTGGTCGTGATAGCCGCAGTGGTCTTGGCGGTAGTACCCCCGTTGTTCTCGGGACATTTCACCGCATCGTTCCCGACATGGCTCTATCGCGCACTGCTGTTCTTGGTAGTGTCGTGTCCCTGTGCGTTGGTGATCAGCGTCCCACTGACATTCTTCGGTGGCATCGGCGGTGCTTCGCGTAAGGGTATCCTGATAAAAGGCGCTAACTATATGGATGTGCTGTCGAAGGTGAAGACGGTGGTTTTTGACAAGACGGGTACGCTTACAAGAGGCCATTTTGCTGTTGAAGCTGTTCATCCTGATATTTGCGACGAGCGTCAACTGCTCCATCTGGCTGCACATGTGGAGCATTACTCCACGCATCCCATTGCGGCTGCCTTGAGAGAAGCATTTCCTGAAGAGGCAACCGATGGTTGTGAGGTGGGCGACGTGGAGGAAATATCCGGTCATGGCATCCGTGCCAAGGTGGGCGGAGATGTCGTTTGCGTGGGAAACACAAAGATGATGGACAGCATTGGTGCAAAATGGCACGACTGCACACATGTGGGAACAATCATTCATGTGGCCATCAATGGTGAGTATGCCGGACATATCGTTATCAACGACCAGGTGAAGGATGACAGTCAGGAGGCAATTGCCCGCCTGAAGGAGCTGGGAGTGGAGAAGACAGTGATGCTGACGGGCGACCGAAAAGAGGTGGGTGAGCACGTGGCAAAAGCGCTGCAGTTAGATGAGTATCACGCAGAAATGTTGCCTACAGACAAGGTGCAACATGTAGAGCGCATGCTCGAAAGACGAGACGGCAGTCTTGCCTTTGTCGGCGATGGCATCAACGATGCTCCAGTGCTGGCGCTTGCCGACGTGGGTATTGCAATGGGCGGATTGGGAAGCGATGCCGCCATTGAGGCTGCCGACGTGGTGCTTATGGACGACCGACCGACGAAGATCGCCATGGCCGTATCTATTGCCAGACGTACGATAGGCATTGCCCGACAGAATGTGTGCTTTGCCATCGGCGTGAAAGTGGCAGTGCTGTTGCTCGCCACGATAGGTCTTGCCACAATGTGGATGGCGGTATTTGCCGACGTGGGCGTCACCGTGTTGGCTGTCCTGAATGCCACGCGCGCCTTAAACGTTAAATAAACGTAAAACTTTAGTTCTCGATAAAGTATTCTTCATGTTTTCATTTGAAAAGCACTACCTTTGCAGTCCGAAATTATGGTGGGGCCATGGAACCCCCGAGGGTAGCGTGTAAATAGCGGCCTTCGCATCAATGCGATCGTTGCGGTTTGTGAATCGCTGCTCACTGGCAGGCGGAGAGTCTGCTCGTTCCCAGGTACGTGAAGCCAGGCGCGGTCGGATGGCGACATATCCGGTAAAAGAAACGTTTTTATAATTTTTTATTCAACAAATGGACACTTTAAGTTACAAGACTATTTCCGTTAACAAGGAAACAGCAAAGAAGGAGTGGGTAGTAGTAGATGCTACCGACCAGGTTGTTGGTCGTCTCGCTTCTAAGGTAGCGAAGTTGATTCGCGGAAAGTACAAGCCCACATTCACCCCGCATGTTGACTGTGGTGACAATGTAATCATCATCAATGCCCAGAAAGCTTATTTCACGGGCAAGAAGGAAACCGACAAGGTTTACACACGCTACACTGGTTATCCTGGAGGTCAGCGCTTCACCACACCTGCGCAGTTGCGTACGAAGGAATTTGGTATGGAGCGTATCCTGCGCCATGCTGTAAAAGGCATGCTGCCAAAAGGTCGTCTGGGTCGTCAGCTGCTCGACAACCTCTATGTTTACAACGGCACAGAGCACCCACATGCTGCTCAGAAGCCAAAGGCAATTGATATTAACCAGTATAAATAATAAGGTAAGATGGAAGTAGTAAATGCAATTGGTCGCCGCAAGAGTGCTGTTGCACGCGTTTATTTAAGCGAAGGTAGTGGCAAGATCACAATCAATAAGAGAGACATCAATGAGTATTTCCCCTCTGGCATCCTGCAGTACGTGGTGAAGCAGCCGCTGAACCTGCTCGAAGTTGCAGAGAAGTATGACATCAAGGTTAACCTCGATGGCGGTGGTTTCACAGGACAGAGTCAGGCTCTGCGCCTTGCTATTGCCCGTGCACTGGTTAAGGTGAATGCTGAGGATAAGAAGAAGCTGAAGGATCAGGGCTTCCTTACCCGCGACAGCCGCAAGGTTGAGCGTAAGAAGCCGGGACAGCCGAAGGCACGTCGTCGCTTCCAGTTCAGTAAGCGTTAATTTCATGGAGCATCGACCATTGAGCATTGGCCATTTTTGGTTGGATGTTTATGGTTGGTTCATGGAAGACTGAATAGTTTAGTATCTAAACCGAGAAGATTCTTGAGTGGACTATTTGAATGCTTCGCGTTCAATGGTCAACGTTCAATGACTACCTCTCGGTTGGTTCTAACAAGAATTAAAAAGAAAGTAAACAAACAATTAAAAAAAGCATTAGAAAAATGGCAAGAACAAATTTTGACATGCTGCTCGAGGCTGGTTGCCACTTCGGTCACCTCAAGCGCAAATGGAATCCTGCAATGGCTCCTTATATCTTCATGGAGCGCAATGGCATTCATATTATCGACCTTCACAAGACTGTAGTCAAGATTGACGAGGCTGCTGACGCATTGAAGCAGATTGCAAAGTCTGGCAAGAAGGTTCTCTTCGTTGCAACAAAGAAGCAGGCAAAGGACATCATCGCTGAGAAAGCTACCTCTGTAAACATGCCGTACGTGACAGAGCGTTGGCCAGGTGGCATGCTCACCAATTTCCCGACAATCCGTAAGGCTGTGAAGAAAATGGCAAGCATCGACAAGATGATGAGCGACGGTACATACAGCAACCTCTCTAAGCGTGAGGTGCTCCAGATCAGCCGCCAGCGCGCAAAGTTAGAGAAGAACCTTGGTTCTATCGCTGACCTTACACGTCTGCCTTCTGCATTGTTCGTGGTTGACGTATTGAAGGAGCACATTGCCGTGAAAGAGGCAAATCGCCTGGGTATTCCTGTTTTCGCTATCGTTGATACCAACAGCGATCCGAAGGATATCGACTTCATGATTCCTGCTAACGATGACGCAAAAGACTCTATCGAGGTAATCCTGACTGCTTGCTGCAACGCTATCGCTGAAGGTCTCGAGGAGCGCAAGGCTGAAAAGGCTGACGAGAAAGCTGCAAAGGAACAGGAAGAAGAAGCCACAGAGGCTCGTCCACGCGCCCGCAAGGCTCGCAAGGAGGCTGCCCCTGCTGCTGAGGTAGAAGAGACTCCCGCAGAGGAGGCTGCTCCCGCTGCAGAGGAAGAGGCTCCCGCCGCTGAATAATTATAATAAATAGGTAAAACATTAAATACAATTATGGCTATTTCAATTGATGATATTAAGAAGCTTCGCGCAATGACTGGCGCAGGTCTGGCTGACGTGAAGAAGGCTTTGACAGAGGCTGAAGGTGACTTCGACCGTGCCAAGGAACTGCTCCGTGAGCGCGGATTGGCAATTGCTGCCAAGCGTAGCGACCGCGAGACTTCAAACGGTTGTGTGCTCGTAAAGAAGGAGAATGGCTTCGCAGCCATGATCGCCTTGAAGTGCGAGACCGACTTCGTTGCTAACGGTGCTGACTTCATTGCTCTTACGCAGACAATCCTGAACGCAGCCGTTGCCAACAAGTGCAAGACTCTTGAGGAAGTAAAGGAACTCACACTGGCTGACGGTCAGAAGGTGCAGGATGCTGTTACACAGCGTTCCGGTATCACTGGTGAGAAGATGGAACTCGACGGTTATCTGATTCTCGAGGGTGAGAACGTGGAGATCTACGACCACATGGGCAAGCACACTTTGGCTACCATGGTTCAGTTGAACAAGGAGAATGTAGATGCAGGTCATAAGCTCGCCATGCAGGTGGCTGCCATGAAGCCGGTTGCTCTCAATGAGAAGAGCGTTCCCCAGGCAGTTATCGATGAGGAGTACAAGACAGCTGTTGAGAAGACCAAGCTGGAGCAGGTTGAGAAGTATGTTGACTCCGTACTGAAGAAGAACGGCATCAACCCGAACCTTGTTGACAGCGAAGATCACATTGCTTCAAACATCAAGAAGGGCTGGCTCACAGAGGAAGAGGCTCAGAAGGCTCGTGATCTGAAGGAGAAGGCTGCTGCTGAGAAGGCTGCCAACCTGCC
This sequence comes from Prevotella sp., assembly GCA_017471245.1. Classification (GTDB taxonomy): domain Bacteria; phylum Bacteroidota; class Bacteroidia; order Bacteroidales; family Bacteroidaceae; genus Prevotella. The sequence continues at coordinate 831 of JAFUVB010000068.1, read as the reverse complement.
CGCTCAGATGATTGAGAACATTGCCAAGGGTCGCGTTCAGAAGTTCTTGAAGGAGAACTGCCTGATTGATCAGGAGTTCCAGTTCGGTGATGGCGACAAGGCTACTGTTGCTCAGTGGCTTGCTGCTCAGGACAAGGAATTGCAGATTGTTGACTTCAAGCGTTTCACGCTCGTTGCTGAGTAATTAGCGATTACACATCATACAAAGAATCGGCATTGTCTTACACAGTGCCGATTTTTTTGACCATTTCCTATGGTTTCATTTACATGTTGGATTGTTTTTTAAGTTTACAAGTGATTGCAGCACAGGGGTTTACGTAAAATATTCAAAGTTGAAAGGTACAAAAAAGTGCAATCACGAAAAAGGGCAAATCTATGAGTTTTGCAGAGCAAAACCAGCCTTCAAAAGAGAGAAGAATTTAATAATTCATTAAGATTGTTTAACTTTTAATTTTGAGGCATTTTTGCCGTTTGCCAAGTCTGGTTGACATAAGAAGCTCATTTGGGGGGCATCACAGATGGCACGAAAATCAGCTGAATCGTAATCCTTGTAACGATTATTGTTCAAAAAGATAGTGAAAAGAATAGATTCAGCAAATCGTAATCGCGATTCATGAGGTTATGGAATTCTATTTCCTGGGTTGAATTTGCAATATCAATGACGAATATGAGGAATAGATGAACTATAATACTAAACTTTCGCAAGTGAATGATTATTCATCACGCTGCGTATAAATTATACATTTGATAGAATTTATGGAACTTTGGATTTTCATCAATAACCGCAGAAAGCAGTTCGCTGGCATCGGCAGAGATAATCTCTGCGATTTC
>JAFUVB010000067.1 GCA_017471245.1 Prevotella sp. | reverse complement strand
TCAGCAGAGAAGATTGTGAAGGCTGTAAAGGCTACAGGTGCTATCGTTAGCGGTCCTATTCCTCTGCCTACTCACAAGCGTATTTTTACCGTAAACCGCTCTACCTTCGTCAACAAGAAGGCACGCGAGCAGTTCCAGCTGCCAAACTTCAAGCGTTTGATCGACATCTACAGTTCTACTGCAAAGACTGTTGACGCGCTGATGAAGCTCGAACTCCCGAGTGGTGTGGAGGTTGAAATCAAGGTATAGTACCTCTGCTGCAAGAAGTAAATTTGATTCTTTAAAAACAATTTTTTTAAACAGTAATTGAAATGCCAGGATTATTAGGAAGAAAAATCGGAATGACATCCGTTTTCAGTGCCGACGGCAAGAATGTGCCGTGCACTGTTATCGAAGCTGGCCCTTGTGTTGTTACTCAAGTGAAGACCGTTGAGAAAGACGGTTACGAAGCCGTTCAGTTGGCTTTCGGCGAGGCTAAGGAGAAGAATACTACCAAGCCTATGCAGGGAGTCTTCAAGAAGGCTGGTACAACACCAAAGCGCCACTTGGCCGAGTTCAAGTTTGATGAGGAGTACAACCTCGGTGACACAATCACAGTTGAAATCTTCAACGACACAACTTTCGTTGACGTTGTGGGAACATCCAAAGGTAAGGGATTCCAGGGTGTTATGAAGCGTCATGGATTCGGTGGCGTTGGTCAGGCAACCCACGGTCAGGACGACCGCGCCCGCAAGCCGGGATCAATCGGTGCTTGTTCTTATCCTGCAAAGGTGTTCAAGGGCATGCGCATGGCCGGACAGATGGGTGGTGACCGTGTGACTACACAAAACCTCAGAGTGTTAAAGGTATTACCAGAGAGCAACCTTCTGATCGTGAAGGGTAGCGTTGCTGGTTGTAATGGTTCAACCGTAATTATTAACAAGTAATGGAAATTAACGTATTAAATATCAAAGGTCAGGAGACTGGAAGAAAGGTTACGTTAAACGAATCTGTCTTCGGCATTGAACCTAACGACCATGTGATCTATCTGGCAGTGAAGCAGTATCTCGCTGACCGCCGTCAGGGTACAGCAAAGGCTAAGGAGCGCAGCGAGCACGCTGGCTCAACACGTAAGCTCATCCGCCAGAAGGGTGGCGGTGGTGCCCGTCGTGGTGACATCAACTCTCCGGTTCTCGTAGGTGGTGGACGCGCATTCGGTCCGAAACCGCGTGACTATAGTTTCAAATTGAACAAAAAAGTAAAAGTTCTTGCTCGTAAGGGTGCTCTGGCCTATAAGGTGCAGGAAGACGCAATCATGGTGCTCGAGGACTTCACATTTGAAGCTCCAAAGACAAAAGATTTCATAAATATCACTAAAAATCTTAAAGTCGAAGGAAGGAAACTTCTCCTCGTTTTGCCAGAATCAAATAAAAACGTATATTTGTCGGCTCGAAACCTACAGAAGGCTGAAGTAATGACCGCTCAGACGCTCAATACGTATAAAATTTTGAATGCTGACGTGCTTGTCATGACAGAGAATGCATTGAAGATTGTCGAAGAGAACTTAGTAAAGTAAAAAGGAAACTCAGATATGGCATTTATCATTAAACCATTGGTCACCGAGAAGATGACCTCTATTACAGACAAGACTTCTGAAGACAAGAGCTATAAGTGGAAGGGACAAGTGCGTACAAAGAAAGCTACTCCTAAATACGGCTTCATCGTGCGTCCTGAGGCTAACAAACTCGAAATCAAGGCAGAAGTGGAGAGCCTGTATAATGTTACAGTTATTGATGTGAACACTATGCGCTATGCAGGTAAGCGTTCAAGCCGCTATACCAAGGATGGTCTCATCAAGGGGCAGCGCAGGTCGTTCAAGAAAGCAATCGTTACTCTGAAAGAGGGCGATACTATTGATTTTTATAGCAATATTTAAATAAAAAATGGCAGTACGTAAATTAAAACCGGTAACTCCCGGTCAAAGACACAAGATTATTGGCACGTTCGAGGAAATAACTGCATCCGTGCCAGAGAAGTCTCTCGTTTACGGTAAACGCTCAACAGGTGGACGTAACAATTCTGGTAAGATGACCGTCCGCTACAGAGGCGGCGGTCACAAAAGAAAGTACCGTATCATCGACTTCAAACGAGAGAAAGATGGTGTTCCTGCTGTAGTGAAGACAATCGAATATGATCCGAACCGTTCGGCTCGTATCGCTTTGCTGTTCTACGCAGATGGTGAAAAACGTTACATTATTGCTCCTAACGGACTTGAGGTGGGCACAACAATCTGCTCTGGTGCTGAGGCAGCACCTGAGGTAGGTAATGCTCTTCCTTTGGCAAACATTCCTGTGGGTACGATGGTTCACAACATTGAACTTCGGCCAGGACAGGGTGCTAAACTGGTTCGCTCGGCTGGTAATTTTGCTCAGCTTACTTCTCGTGAAGGATCTTATTGTGTAATCAAACTCCCTTCTGGAGAAACACGTAAAATCCTGAGTGCTTGTAAAGCTACTGTTGGTGTGGTAGGAAACGAAAGCCATGCACTTGAGCAGTCTGGTAAGGCCGGACGTTCTCGCTGGCTCGGTCGTCGTCCTCACAACCGTGGTGTTGTTATGAACCCGCACGATCACCCGATGGGTGGTGGTGAAGGCCGTCAGTCTGGTGGACATCCACGTTCACGCAAGGGCTTGTATGCTAAGGGTCTCAAGACACGTGCACCTAAGAAGCTCTCTAACAAGTATATCATAGCAAGAGCAAGTAAATAACAAAAGTAAACTGAAATAAATTATGAGTCGTTCATTAAAAAAAGGTCCATACATCAATGTGTCACTCGAGAAGAAAATTCTCGCAATGAATGAGAGTGGCAAAAAGAATGTTGTCAAGACGTGGGCCAGAGCTTCAATGATTTCCCCCGATTTCGTGGGACACACTGTAGCTGTTCATAACGGTAATAAATTTATCCCTGTTTACGTTACAGAGAACATGGTAGGTCACAAGTTAGGTGAATTTGCGCCTACTCGTCGTTTCGGCGGTCATGCTGGTAATAAGAAGTAAACAGGCGGAACCATTTAAAGAAAAGAAGCAATAATGGGAAAGAGAAAACATATTTCGGCTGAAAAAAGACATGAGGCCTTGAAGACATTGTATTTTGCAAAGTTGAAGAATGTTCCTTCTTCACCTCGCAAGATGCGCTATGTCGTAGATATGATTCGCGGTATGGAAGTGAACCGCGCTCTTGGTGTGCTGAGATTCTCCAAGAAGGCTGCTTCAACAGACGTTGAGAAGCTTCTTCGCTCTGCCATCAATAACTGGGAGCAGAAAAATGACCGTAAAGCAGAAGACGGCGAACTCTATGTAAGTAAAGTATTCGTTGACGAAGGCGTAACCATGAAGCGCATGAGACCAGCTCCTCAGGGTCGCGGGTATCGTATTCGCAAGCGTTCTAATCACGTGACTTTGTTCGTTGATGCTAAAACTAATGACGAAAAATAATAAGTAGAATGGGACAGAAAGTTAATCCAATAAGTAACCGCCTTGGTATTATCCGCGGTTGGGACTCAAACTGGTTCGGAGGAAAGAGCTTCGGTGACAATCTGGTTGAAGACCAGAAAATCCGTAAGTACCTCAACGAGCGTCTGGCTAAGGCAAGTGTTTCGAAGATTGTCATCGAGCGCACCTTAAAGCTTGTTACCATTACTATTTGCACAGCCCGTCCGGGTATTGTCATTGGTAAAGGTGGTCAAGATGTTGACAAACTGAAGGAAGAGTTGAAGAAACTCTATGATAAGGAAATCCAGATTAATATCTTCGAAGTGAAGAAGCCTGAACTTGATGCTACAATCGTTGCCAACAACATTGCTCGTCAGGTGGAAGGTAAAATCGCATATCGCCGCGCTATCAAGCAGGCTATCGCCAACACAATGCGCGCTGGTGCAGAGGGTATTAAGGTGCAGATTACCGGTCGTTTGAATGGTGCTGAAATGGCACGTAAGGAAATGCTCAAGGAAGGTCGTACACCGTTGCATACTTTCCGTGCAGACATCGACTATTGCAAGGCTGAGGCACTCACTAAGGTGGGACTTCTCGGTATCAAGGTCTGGATTTGCCGTGGAGAGGTTTATGAGAAGCGTGACCTTGCTCCTAACTTTACACAGGAGAAGCAGGGCGGTCGTGGAAATGGTCGTCAGGGTGGCCGTGGCAATCGCAAGAGAAATAAGTAATCAAGAAAAGAAGAAATTATCATGTTACAGCCAAAAAGAGTTAGATATAGAAGACCTCAGGATGGTCGCGGCAACAAAGGCAACGCCCACAGAGGTACACAGCTGGCTTTCGGTTCATTCGGCATCAAGACACTTGAGGCTAAATGGCTCGACAGTCGCCAGTTAGAGGCTGCCCGCGTTGCTATCAACCGTTATATGCAGCGTGAAGGACAGGTCTGGATCCGTATATTCCCGGACAAACCAATCACCCGCAAACCAGCCGATGTGCGTATGGGTAAAGGTAAAGGTGATCCCGCAGGATGGGTTGCACCTGTGACTCCGGGGCGTGTTCTCTTTGAAGTAGAAGGTGTTCCTTTTGATGTTGCCAAGGAGGCTTTGCGCCTCGGTGCTCAGAAGTTGCCTGTGAAGACTAAGTTTATTGTTAGACGTGATTACGATAAAAACGCTTAAGAAAGATGAAGGCAAGTGAAATTAGAGGGCTCGACACCAAAGAGTTGTTGGAGCGCCTGGAAACAGAAGTCGCAAAACTGCAGCAGTTGAGAATCAATCATTCAATTGCTCCGTTGGAGAATCCATCTCAGATTAAGTCCACACGTCATGACATTGCACGTATTAAAACAGAGCTCCGCCAGAGGGAACTTAATAAATAACAACGGTTCAGATGGAAACAAGAAATTTAAGAAAGACAAGACAGGGTGTGGTTATCAGCAACAAAATGGAGAAGACCATTGTTATTGCATCTAAGTTCAAGGAGAAGCACCCCATTTATGGTAAGTTTGTCCAGAAGACAAAGAAATACCATGTTCACGATGAAAAGAACGAAGCCAACATCGGCGATACCGTTCTCATTATGGAGACTCGTCCTCTGTCAAAGACAAAGAGATGGAGATTAGTTCAAATCGTAGAAAAAGCTAAGTAATTATGATACAAGCAGAATCAAGACTTACAGTAGCTGATAATAGCGGTGCACGTGAAGCCCTCTGCATCCGTGTGTTGGGTGGAACACGCCGTCGTTATGCAAGCGTAGGTGACGTTATTGTCGTAGCTGTCAAGAACGCTATTCCTACAAGTGATGTGAAAAAGGGTGCAGTATCTAAGGCTTTGATTGTTCGCACTAAGAAGGAAATCCGTCGTGCTGATGGTTCATATATCCGTTTCGACGACAATGCTTGTGTGCTGCTCAACAATGCTGGTGAACTTCGCGGCAGTCGTATCTTCGGTCCTGTGGCACGTGAACTTCGTGCAGTGAACATGAAGGTCGTCTCTTTGGCACCTGAGGTTCTTTAATTAATAAAATAGTATAGTAATGAGCAAGTTACATATTAAGAAAGGTGACATGGTTCTGGTAATTGCCGGTAAGGACAATTTTAGGACCAAAGGCAGCAAGACTCCTCACAAGGTCCTCAAGGTTCTCGTAGATGAGCAGCGTGCCATCGTAGAAGGAGTAAACATGGTTTCAAAGAGCATGAAGCCTTCTGCAAAGCATCCTCAGGGTGGAATCATCAAGCAGGAAGCTCCTATCCATATCTCTAATTTGATGTTGGTGGATCCGAAGAGTGGTGACCCCACACGAGTATCAATCAAGCATGAGGGTAAGAATGTTATCCGTATCTCTAAAAAGTCAGGGGAGGTTATCAAATAATGAATACAGCACAGTTAAAGAAACAGTATAAGGAGTCTATCGCTCCTGCTCTGCAGAAGCAGTTCAACTACAGTTCTACCATGCAGATTCCTGTCCTGAAGAAGATCGTGGTAAACCAGGGTCTTGGTGATGCTACTCAAGATAAGAAAATCATTGATGTGGCTATCAACGAGATTACGACAATCACTGGTCAGAAGGCAGTTGCTACATATTCCAAGAAGGATATTGCCAACTTCAAGTTGCGTAAGAAGATGCCAATCGGTGTAATGGTGACACTGCGCCGTGAGCGTATGTACGAGTTCCTTGAGAAGCTGGTTCGCGTGGCATTGCCGCGTATCCGTGACTTCAAGGGTATTGAGAGCAAGTTCGACGGTCAGGGAAACTATACGCTTGGTATTCAAGAGCAGATTATCTTCCCTGAGATTAACATCGACAGCATCGACCGTATTCAGGGCATGAATATCACCTTCGTCACATCTGCAAAGACCGACGAGGAAGGTTATGCTCTGCTCAAGGCATTCGGTCTCCCATTCAAGAACGCTAAAAACGATTAATAGATATGGCAAAAGAATCAATGAAGGCTCGCGAGGTGAAGCGTGCAAAGCTTGTAGCCCGCTATGCTGAGAAACGCGCCGCACTGAAAGAAATCATTGCAAAGAGTGATGACCCTGCTGAGGCTTATGAGGCTGCTCGTAAGCTGCAGAGCATTCCAAAGAATGCCAATCCCATTCGTCTTCACAACCGTTGCAAGATCACCGGTCGTCCGAAAGGATATATCCGTCAGTTCGGTCTTTCACGTATCCAGTTCCGTGAGATGGCATCTGCCGGTCTTATTCCTGGAGTAAAGAAAGCAAGCTGGTAAAAAAGAGTATTTTTTTAATATTGTCGGGGGAGTCCCGATTAATTAAACATTTTATATTTATGACAGATCCAATAGCAGATTATCTGACGAGGTTGAGAAATGCAATCATGGCTCATCACCGTGTTGTAGAAGTACCAGCTTCAAACTTGAAGAAGGAAATCACAAAAATCCTCTTCGAGCAGGGCTATATCCTGAACTACAAGTTCATTGAGGACGGCCCGCAGGGAGCTATCAAGGTTGCCTTGAAGTATGATCCCGTAACAAAGCAGAACGCGATTCGCGTACTGAAAAGAGTTTCCACTCCAGGTCTTCGTAAGTACACTGGATACAAGGACATGCCGAGAGTTATTAACGGATTAGGTATTGCCATCTTATCTACATCCAAAGGTGTTATGACAAACAAAGAGGCTGCTGAGCAGAAGATCGGCGGCGAGGTTCTTTGCTATGTCTATTAATTAAGGAGGATACAATATGTCAAGAATAGGTAAATTGCCAATTGCCATTCCTTCCGGTGTTAATATCGACATCAAGGACAACGTAGTAAGTGTAAAAGGTCCGAAGGGCGAACTCTCACAGAAAGTAGATCCGTCGATTGTCGTGAAGAACGAAGACGGTCATCTCGTATTTGAAATTGATGAGAACAACCCTGTAAACTACAAGCAGAAGCAGGCTTTCCATGGTCTCTATCGTTCACTTGTCAACAACATGGTTGTTGGTGTGAGCGAAGGTTACAAGAAAGAGCTTGAGCTCGTCGGCGTAGGATATCGTGTTTCCAATCAGGGAAATGTGTTGGAGTTCTCACTCGGTTATACTCATCCCATTTTCCTCCAGCTCCCGCAGGAGGTGAAGGTTGAGACAAAGTCTGAAAGAAACCAGAATCCTCAGATTATATTGGAGTCATGCAATAAAGAGTTGCTTGGTCTCATTTGTGCTAAAATTCGTTCTTTCCGTATGCCTGAGCCATATAAAGGAAAGGGTATCTTGTTCAAAGGCGAGGTTATCCGCAGAAAGTCTGGTAAGTCGGCTTCAGCTAAGTAATTTTAATTATTTACGATTATGACAACAAAGAAAGTAGAAAGACGAATTAAGATAAAGTTCAGAATTCGCAAGAGCGTAAAAGGTAATGCCGAGCGCCCACGTATGAGCGTGTTCCGCAGCAACAAGCAGATTTATGCTCAGATAATTAACGATTTGACTGGTAATACACTCGTTTCTGCATCTTCACTGGGTATGGAGGCCATGCCTAAGAAGGAGCAGGCTGCCAAGGTGGGCGAGTTGATCGCAAAGAAGGCACTTGATGCCGGTATCACCAAGGTGGTTTTCGACCGTAATGGTTATCTCTATCACGGCCGTGTTAAGGAACTTGCAGATGGCGCTCGTAAAGGTGGACTTAATTTCTAAAGATTATGGCAATGAATAAAGTTAAAATAAACAGTGACGTTGAATTAAAAGACAGACTGGTTGCTATTAACCGTGTTACCAAGGTAACAAAGGGTGGTCGTACCTTTACCTTTGCCGCTATTGTCGTTGTCGGCGACGGAAACGGTGTTATCGGTTGGGGACTTGGCAAGGCAGGTGAAGTAACAGCCGCTATTTCCAAAGGTACGGAAGCTGCTAAGAAGAATCTCGTGAAAGTTCCTATTCTCAATGGTACAATTCCTCATGAGATGGAATCTCATTTCGGTGGTGCTCAGGTTTTCTTGAAGCCAGCAGCTGCTGGTACTGGTCTTGTGGCCGGTGGTGCTATGCGCGCCGTTCTTGAGAGTGTTGGTGTGAAGGACGTGCTTGCAAAGTCAAAGGGTTCTTCTAATCCTCACAACTTGGTGAAGGCTACAATCCTTGCTCTTACTCAGATGCGTGACGCTTACACCATCGCCGGAATGCGGGGTATCAGTATGCATAAGGTGTTTAACGGATAAATTAAGGAGAGATTATCATGGCAACATTAAAAATCAAGCAGATCAAGAGTAAGATCGGTGCTCCTATTGATCAGAAGCGTACGCTTCAGGCATTAGGACTTCACAAAATCTCACAGGTTGTTGAACGTGAAGATACTCCTGTAGTTCGCGGTATGATCCGTAAAGTTCATCACCTCGTAACAATTGTTGAATAGTAAGTTAAACATTTAAACACGATTCGAATTATGAAATTACATACTTTAAAGCCAGCTGCAGGTTCAACGCACAGCCGTCGTCGTATTGGTCGCGGACCAGGTTCAGGTCTGGGTGGCACTTCTACACGTGGACATAAAGGTGCTAAGGCTCGTTCTGGCTATAAAAGAAAGATAGGCTTCGAAGGTGGTCAGATGCCTCTGCAGCGTCGTCTGCCCAAGTTCGGTTTCAAGAACATCAATCACAAGGAGTACCATGCAGTGAACTTGTCTACTCTTCAGCGCATTGCTGAGAAGGAAAACCTCACTAAGATTGGTATCGAGGAATTGGTTGCAGCCGGTATCACCAATGGAAAGGAACTCGTGAAGATTCTTGGAAAGGGTGAGCTGACCGTTAAGGTTGATGTAGAGGCTAATGCATTCTCAAAGACAGCCGAAGAGGCTATCAAGGCTGTTGGTGGTAACGCAACTATAATTTAAACTTCAATGAAAAAATTAATTGAGTACCTGAAGAATTGTTGGAAAATAGAGGATTTGCGTCAGCGAATCCTCATCACCATCCTGTTTGTTGCTATCTATCGTTTCGGATCTTTTGTAGTGCTTCCCGGTATCAATCCTGCTGCACTCCAGAAGTTGCAGGAACAGACTGCAGGTGGTCTGATGTCACTTCTCGACATGTTCTCAGGTGGTGCATTCTCCAATGCGTCGATTTTCGCTTTGGGTATCATGCCATATATCTCTGCGTCTATCGTGATGCAGTTGCTTGCAGTGGCTGTTCCCTATTTTCAGAAAATGCAACGCGAAGGTGAGAGTGGTCACAAGAAGATTCAGTGGTATACGCGTGTGCTTACAGTGGCAATCTTGATCTTCCAGGCACCAGCTTATCTGATGAACCTGAAAGCTCAGGCTTCTGGAGCATTGGCTTCAGGGATCAGCTGGAGTTCATTCACGCTTCCTGCCATCATCATCTTGGCTGCAGGTTCCATGTTTATCCTCTGGCTTGGTGAGCGCATCACTGACAAGGGAATCGGCAATGGTGTGTCAATCATCATAATGATTGGTATTATTGCCCGCCTGCCTCAGTCGTTCTTCCAGGAAGTGAGTTCACGTTTCACCGCAATCACCGGTGGTGGACTTGTGATGTTCATCGTGGAATTGCTGATCCTCTACTTCGTTGTATGCGCTGCCATTCTCTTGGTTCAGGCCGTGCGCAAGGTTCCTGTACAGTATGCAAAGCGTCTGGTAGGTAACAAGCAGTATGGTGGTGCTCGTCAGTACATTCCTCTGAAGCTGTTTGCTGCTAATGTGATGCCGATCATCTTTGCTCAGGCTCTGATGTTCATTCCGCTCACCATCGTGCAGTTCTCTACTGACAGTACAAACGGAGTGTTGCGTGCACTGCTCGACCGTGACAGCCTTCTGTATAATATTGTGTTTGCAGTTCTGATTATTCTTTTCACATATTTCTATACTGCAATCACTCTGAATCCGACACAGATGGCAGAGGACATGAAGCGAAACAACGGATTTATTCCAGGTGTGAAGCCAGGCAAACCGACAGCCGACTATATCGACACTGTCATGTCTCGCATCACCTTCCCGGGATCACTCTTTATTGCGTTCATTGCTGTGATGCCAGCTATTGCTTCACTATTCAATGTACAGCAGGGCTTCTCTCAGTTTTTCGGCGGCACGTCGTTGCTGATCTTGGTGGGTGTTGTCATCGATACACTTACTCAAATTGAGAGTCACCTGATGATGCGTCACTATGACGGACTGCTCAATTCCGGGCGAATCCGTTCTACTCACCACGGTGTTGTGACTGCTTATTAATCTGTAGGATGAAGATCTTTCTGAAAACAGAAGATGAGATAGAATTGATGCGCCGGGCGAACCGACTGGTCGGAATGACCTTAGGTGAGCTGGCGCGTCATATAAAGCCAGGGATAAGCACCCTTCAGCTGGATAAGATTGCCGACGAGTTCATCAGAGATCACGGGGCAGTCCCCACGTTCAAGGGTTTCCCAAACCCATACGGCGCTCCTTTTCCCGGGAGCATCTGCACCTCAGTCAACAGTGTTGTTGTTCATGGTGTGCCAAACAGCAAGACCGTTCTGAAAGAAGGCGATATTATCACCATCGACTGCGGTACTCTTCTTGACGGATTTAATGGCGACTCTGCATATACGTTTTGTGTGGGTGAAGTCAGCGAAGAAGTCAGGCAACTGCTCAAGACAACAAAAGAAAGTCTGTACATAGGTATTGAAAATGCAGTTGCAGGAAAAAGGGTAGGGGATATCGGAAGTGCCGTTCAGGCACATTGTGAAGAGCAAGGATATGGAATTGTACGTGAGCTGACCGGACATGGTATCGGTCGCGAGATGCATGAGGATCCTTCCATTCCCAACTACGGGCGACGCGGCAATGGCGCTCTGCTGAAATCAGGTATGTGCATTGCCATTGAGCCAATGATTACAATGGGTGACAAGGCAATCTTTCTGGATGCTAACGACCGCTGGTCGATTTGTACGCGCGATGGGAAATGCGCAGCTCATTTCGAGCATACCATTGCCGTCAGACGAGGCAAGTCGGAAATCTTATCATCGTTTGAAGAAGTTGAATCTATAGAAGGACAATTATACTGATTAATTTATGGCAAAGCAATCCGCTATTGAGCAAGATGGAACCATTATCGAGAGCCTCTCGAATGCTATGTTCCGAGTAGAATTGGAGAACGGTGTGCAGATTATTGCGCACATCTCTGGCAAGATGCGAATGCACTATATTAAGATATTACCCGGCGACAAGGTGAAAGTGGAGATGAGTCCATACGACCTCACCAAGGGTAGGATAGTATTCAGATACAAATAAATTACAGACAAAGATATGAAGACAAGAGCATCATTAAAGAAGCGCACACCTGATTGCAAGATCGTACGTCGCAAAGGTCGTCTTTTTGTTATCAACAAGAAGAACCCCAAGTATAAAATGCGTCAGGGTTAATGTTAAATTTGCATAAAAAGGCAAGAATCGCCAATTATTTTCTTACCTTTGCATGCTTTTTAGCAAAATCAAGAATTTAACTTTTTATTTTATCATTTAATTAACAATGGCAATAAGAATTGTTGGAGTAGATTTGCCCCAGAATAAGCGTGGCGAAATCGCATTGACCTATATTTATGGTATAGGTCGAAGTAGTTCAGCAAAGATATTGGACAAAGCAGGCGTGAGCCGCGACCTGAAGGTCAACGAGTGGACTGACGATCAGGCAGCTAAGATCCGTGAAATTATCGGCGCTGAATTCAAAGTTGAAGGTGATCTCAGAAGTGAGATCCAGTTGAATATCAAGCGACTGATGGATATTGGTTGCTATCGTGGAGTACGTCATCGTAATGGTCTTCCTGTTCGTGGTCAGAGCACAAAGAATAATGCACGCACGCGCAAAGGTAAGAAGAAGACTGTTGCAAACAAGAAGAAGGCCACGAAGTAATTCTATTAATTAAGGATTTAATAATTAAAAGATCAAAGAATCATGGCAAAGAAAACAGTCGCAAAGAAGAGAAATGTGAAAGTAGATGCAATGGGACAGTTGCATGTTCACAGCTCTTTCAACAATATTATCGTGTCTTTGGCTAACAGTGAAGGACAGGTGATTTCCTGGTCTTCAGCAGGAAAGATGGGTTTCCGCGGTTCAAAGAAGAACACTCCTTATGCTGCCCAGATGGCTGCTGAGGATTGTGCAAAGGTAGCTTATGACCTTGGATTGCGCAAAGTTAAGGCTTATGTGAAGGGACCGGGTAACGGTCGTGAGAGTGCTATTCGTGCTATTCATACAGCTGGAATCGAAGTTACAGAAATTATCGACGTTACACCACTTCCACACAATGGATGCCGTCCTCCGAAGCGTCGTCGTGTATAATGCTTTGGTGCGTAACGATATAGTGTAATACGTAATAACGAATATTTTTTTATTATGGCAAGATATATAGGACCGAAATCAAAAATTGCACGCCGATTTGGTGAAGCCATCTTCGGCGCAGACAAAGTTTTGTCCCGCAGGAACTTCCCCCCGGGACAGCATGGCAATAACCGTCGTCGCAAGATGTCGGAGTATGGTGTCATGTTGGCAGAGAAGCAGAAAGCCAAGTATACATACGGTGTGCTTGAGCGCCAGTTCCGTAATATGTTTGAGAAGGCTGCCAAGGCCGACGGCATCACCGGTGAGGTTCTGCTCCAGAATCTCGAGAGCCGTCTCGACAATGTTGTGTTCCGTCTGGGTATTGCTCCCACACGTGCCGCTGCCCGTCAGCTGGTAGGACACAGACATATCGTTGTCGATGGCAATGTGGTTAACATTCCTTCATATTCTGTGAAACCAGGTCAGGTAGTCGGTGTTCGCGAGAAGTCAAAGTCATTAGAGGTTATCGAGGCAGCGCTGGCAGGATTCAATCACAGCAAATATCCCTGGATCGAGTGGGATGAGCAGACAAAGAGTGGAAAGTTCCTGCACAAGCCGGAGCGTGCCGACATCCCCGAGAACATTAAGGAGCAGTTAATCGTTGAGTTGTACTCTAAATAATAAATCATAAATTAATGGCGATATTAGCATTTCAAAAACCTGATAAAGTAGTAATGCTGGAGGCTAACGACAAATTCGGCAAGTTCGAATTTCGTCCCCTTGAGCCTGGCTTCGGCGTAACCATCGGTAACGCCCTGCGACGCATTCTCCTTTCATCACTTGAGGGCTATGCCATCAACACCATCAAGATTTCCGGTGTTGAGCATGAGTTCTCTTCAGTACCTGGTGTAAAAGAGGATGTAACCAACATTATCTTGAATCTGAAGCAAGTACGCTTCAAGCAAGTAGTAGAAGAATTCGAGAACGAGAAAGTTAGTATCACCGTTGAGAATTCTACCGAGTTCAAAGCTGGTGACATTGGCAAGTATCTGACTGGATTTGAAGTGTTAAACCCAGATTTGGTGATTTGTCATTTAGACGTCAAGGCATCGATGCAGATCGATTTAACAATCAACAAAGGTCGTGGCTATGTGCCAGCTGACGAGAATCGCGAATTCTGCACAGATGTCAACGTTATTCCAATCGATTCTATTTACACACCTATCCGTAACGTGAAATATGCTGTCGAGCCCTATCGTGTTGAGCAGAAGACCGACTACGACAAACTCGTCATCGAAGTAACAACGGATGGTTCCATTCACCCGAAAGAAGCACTGAAAGAGGCTGCCAAGATTCTCATCTACCACTTCATGCTCTTCTCAGACGAGAAGATTACACTGGAGAACGCCGATGCCGAAGGCAATCAGGAGTTTGATGAGGAAGTATTGCACATGCGCCAGTTGCTCAAGACCCGTCTCGTTGACATGAACCTCAGTGTTCGTGCCCTCAACTGCCTGAAGGCTGCTGATGTAGAGACACTGGGCGATCTGGTACAGTACAATAAGACCGACCTCTTGAAGTTCCGCAACTTTGGTAAGAAATCGCTCTCTGAGCTTGATGATTTGCTCGAGAGTCTGAATCTGTCGTTTGGAACCGATATTACAAAGTACAAATTGGACAGGGAATAATGGATGAAGTCGTGAAAGCTTAAATGCTTTTACTGACTCCATTTTCCAGGTTCCTTAAAAAGAAAAAAAGAAAAAATGAGACACGGAAAGAAATTCAACCATCTGAGTCGTACTGCTGACCACCGTAAGGCTATGCTCGCAAACATGGCAATCTCGCTGATCATGCACAAAAGAATCACTACGACTCTCGCTAAGGCCAAAGCCTTGAAAGTTTATGTAGAACCGCTGATTACCCGTTGTAAGGACGACAGCACAAACTCACGTCGCGTGGTGTTCCGCTATCTGCAGAACAAGGAAGCGCTGAAAGAGTTGTTCGGCATCGTTTCTGAGAAAGTGGGCGACCGTCCGGGTGGATACACACGTATCATCAAGCTCGGTAGCCGTCAGGGTGACGGTGCTGACATGGCATTCATTGAGCTCGTTGACTTCGACGAGAACATGGCAAAGGCTCCCAAGGCCGCTAAACGCACTCGCCGCGGTGGCAAGAAAAAGGCAGCCGAGACAGCAGAAGCTCCTGCAGCAGAAGCTCCCGTTGAAGAGGCAAAGGCTGAATAAAGAATTATTTTTCATCATAATATCCCCGTTTTTCGCAAGAAGAACGGGGATGTTTTTTACTATGAAAGACCGTTTTCGAGCATGTATTAATATTATAAGAGGTGTACAAATGTCGATAAGAAAATGATGGACATCATTTCAAAGAAGCAGAAAACAACTGGATAACAATCAGAAAAGAAGCTGGAAAGACCCGTAAAGATCAGAAAAGACGGGGCTACAGATCATTTTATCAAGTTATCATTTGGTAATTCGGGATTATGTTAGTATCTTTGTCGCCGGAAAACATAATTACTATGAATAAAGTTAAAATGAAAAAGACACTTTTACTTTCGGTTTTTATGCTGCTGGCAGTCGGAGCCAGAGCACAAAAGAAATGGACGTTTACGCCGCAGGTAGGTATTAATGTGTGCGACATGCAGGGAAGCGATGCGCTCGAATGTTACAAGATGGTTGTGGAACCTATCGCCGGTGTTGAGGCAGAGTATCGCCCCACAAGGCTTTTCGGTATATCTTTGGGCGGTTTCTATTCCGTGAAAGGCTGCAATCCGAATTTCACATTTGTGGTGCGAGATGGCAGTAAGGATGAGCATTATGCCGATTGTAATGTACACTATAACCGTTATGAACTTCGTTATCTGAGTTTCCCCTTGATGCTGAACTTCCATGTGTGGAAAGGACTCACGGCGAAATGCGGCTTTCAGTATAGCAACCTGATTACTGCGAGAGACAAAGGACATGTTGCGGGCTTTACTAATTATGAATATGATGAGTTTTATTCAGTTGATCCTGATTATGCTATGCGCGGGTTTTATCCAGGAACTACAGCTCCTGCACCCTCTTCTGAAAAGATGTCGAATCCCGTCAGTTTAGATCACGACTTCAATAATGGAGCAAAGGCAGAGTATCACAGAATGGAACTTGCGATTCCCTTGGGGCTTTCGTATGAATACAAGAATGTTGTGCTGGATGTGAGATACCAGATCGGGCTGAGCAAACTGCCGCGCATCGACCGCAACGACCGTGTGTATAACAGCTGCACGAGCATCACGCTCGGCTATAAGTTGTAGCTGTGAGAAGTGAGGATATGTTTAATACTAATAAAAAATGAATACAATGAAAAAGCTATTATTTATCGCATCAGCACTGATGCTTTGCGTAGGTGCATCCGCACAACATGAAATCGGAACGTTGACAATTCAGCCAAAGGCAGGTGTAAACATTGCAAACTATGCCAGTTCAGATGATTCTGATCCGCGTATCGGAATTGTTGCGGGAGCTGAGTTTGAGTATCAGCTTACAAAGCTATTCAGTTTGAGCGCTGGTGCCCTCTACTCCATGCAGGGAGCCAAAGAGTCGGGTACTTATGAAGGAGTGAAAGCTGACGTGACTGCTAAGACCGATTATATCAACATCCCCATTCTTGCCAATGTATACGTAGCAAAAGGTCTGGCTCTCAAGTTCGGTCTTCAGCCGGCTTTCAATGTTAAGGCAGGCTACAGTGTTTCAGCCCAAGGTGTGAATGTCAGCGGAAGCCTGTCAGACTTTGGCGTGTCGATTAAATCATTCGACTTCTCAATCCCCGTGGGCTTGTCGTATGAGTTCAATCATATCGTAGTAGACGGACGTTACAACCTTGGTGTAACGAAGATGGTGGATGGCGACGATTCGAAGCACAGTGTCTTTCAGTTTACAGTGGGCTATAAGTTCAGTTTATAATCAGAGCGCAGCAAGGAGATAGATGTGATTTTGCTTTCAATGTCACTTTCTGTTCCAAATGTCTGATATACAGTATGATAGACGGGGTGACATTGATTCTTTCAATGTCACCTCGTTTTTATGGAAGTAAAACAAGCTGTTTTTGCTTGGCAGAATACCGATAATAGAGTGTCAAAGCTCATTTTTTGGAAAGTAAAACAAGTTGTTTTACTATTGAAACGCGCGTTTCTTTATGGCGGCAATGCAAAACGGGGACTCCAGTGTGACATTAAAAATTTCAATGTCACCATATATAACATGTTTATAATCAGATGTATACAATAAAAAGTGACATTAACGGGCTTCATGATATTACTGAAAAACGTCAGGAGAGTGATGCTTTTGGGTTTTAAAATGCTGCATTTGGGCTTTAAAATGCTGCTTTTGGGCTTTAAAGTGCCGTGTAGGGGTTTTAAAGTTCCGCTTTAGACTTTAAAAACGTGCCACTTTCAAGTTTCGAAATGGCTCAGCTGAAAAGTAAATTAAATTGATTTACCGCGCAAATTAAATTGATTTGAAAAGTAAATCATATTAATTTACTCAGCAAATTAAATTGATTTACTTCTGCAAAGAGCCGGTGCCGATGCCCGACAGCAAAGGAAAGGATGGCAAAAAGAGCCAATATCGGCAGTTGTTGAGGCTTGTATGAGAGTGCTATTCCTGAATTCTTATTAAATAACATTAAATTCGCGCCTGCAAGGTTGAAGTTTCTTTCGTTTTGTGGATTATTTGATAGGAATGTTTTAATTTTGCATGTAGATTGGAAGAATAGAAAACAAGATCATATTAGGAAATAAACATTATTATGATGAAAAGAATTACAGTATTACAGCGCACAGTCGTCAGCAAATGCAGGCTGGCTGCCATTGCTTGCGCCATGCTTCCGTTGTCGGCTTTCGGGCAGCGCAACGTGGAAGTGGACTTTCAGGTTGACCTGGTGAGCAATCACATTTGGCGCGGAACGGATTTCGGCGACGTGAGCGTTCAGCCCACGGGAACGGTGAGCTATCGCGGCATGTATGCATCGCTGTTCGGCAGCACCGGTTTCAGCGGACTTGATATCCAGCGCATCGACTTCTCGCTGGGCTACAAGGCTCCCTTCGGCGTGAACATCGGTGCAATGAGCCACTGGAAGAGCGGTCTCGACTATCTGAACCGCTATTTCTTCTTCGACGAGAAGCTGACGGCGCATGCCTTCGAGGGCAATATTGGTTTCAGTTGCAAGTATTTCAACCTGCAGGCTTACACGATGTTCTACGGCAACGACTTCAAGATGAACGGCGACCGTGCCTATTCCACCTATATCGAACTGTCGGTTCCGTTCCGCGTGCATGGCGTTGACGTGCTTGCGAGTGTGGGCGGCACGCCGATGGAGAGTGCAGGCTGGCGCACGTATATCGAAACGCCATCGCCGCTGTATGACAACATGAACGACTATCTGTATGCCGACTGTCCCGCTGTGGTGTCGGTAGCGCTTCGTGCTACGAAGAGCTATCAT
This sequence comes from Prevotella sp., assembly GCA_017471245.1. GTDB lineage: Bacteria > Bacteroidota > Bacteroidia > Bacteroidales > Bacteroidaceae > Prevotella. The sequence continues at coordinate 30,691 of JAFUVB010000067.1, read as the reverse complement.
GCCGGCAAACTTGAGATACCGGTGTTCATGGAACTGGATGCCAACCCGTATACGCAGAAGGCAGGCGTGGTGGCAGGTGTCACGTTGCGACCTTTCCGCAAATAATTCGTCTTCCTCAATGTGAGAAATAGGGATTTCCCTATGACGTTTTAGGGAAAACGGCTTTGTGCGGTGCGTTTTTTTTCAATATCTTTGCCACAGAAAAGAATACGAAGTTGCATTTTAAAGATTGAAGATTATGAAAAGAACAGCAGTTTTGGCGGTGGGTGCCGCATTCTTGTTGAGCAGTTGTGGTTCATATACTGCATCTGGAGCATATACCGGTTCCACGCTCGGTTCTATCCTCGGATCGGCGATAGGCGGGCTGAACGGCGGTCCACGTGGCAGCGACTGGGGGCAAATTGTCGGTATGGCAGGCGGTGCCGTTGTGGGAGCAGCCATCGGAAATGCAGCAGAAAAAGCCCAGCAGCGCAAGATAGAAAAGTATCACGAGCGCGTGTTGCAGAAGGAATCGCGCCAGGGTGGCTATCAGAATTATGACGATTCATACTCGCCCGAATATGACAACAGCGGTTTTGATGCCAGCAACCGAGGCGACGACCGCATTGATTTCCAGAGCGGTAATGGCAGCTATGGAGAGACGAAAGCTCCCGTTTCTGCAGGCAGATATGCAGCATCGCGCGGTGTCGACGTGAGCAAGGTGAGATTCGTATCAGAGAGCAGCGACAGCTATCTGCATGCCAACGGTCGCGGGAAAATAGTCTTTGAGATACGCAACAACACGGGCATGACCATCTATAACGTGCAACCCGTAGTGCTTGAATCCACAGGCAACAGGCACGTTGTGGTGTCGCCAAGCGTTTGCATCGAGAGCATAGCAGCCGGTTCGGGCGTGAAATACACAGCCATGGTCATGACTGACAAGAAACTGAGAAATAATACGGTAGGTTTTGATGTGTCAGTGGTTCACGGTCGCGACGGCAGTGCCAGCAGCGAGGTGATTCATTTGGACGTGGCTGTAAGGAGATAAAGAGCGCGGCGGTCATTGATGGCGTGTCAATGTCGCTGTGATGCTTTGTGAGGATTACTACGTGAGACGGCAGGTTCGCTTGTCGTCTTTTTGTTTTCTCCCTTTGTTGATGTCTTGGGAGAGTGTATTTCGCTTTTCAGCTCGTCCACCTTCTGGTTGTCTTTCATGATTTCCCTGCGTTCCTCCTGCGGCAATGGTTTCGGTTCCTCATTCGTCTTCAGCCATTCAGGTGTGTAGTTATCATAGATGTCGCTGACTTCAAACCCCAGTTCCGGCAACACGTTGTCGTCATCAGGTTTATAGGGAATCACCACATTGCCCTTGATAGGTTCAATCTTTACCATGGCGATGCCTGCGGAGATCATGCCTATTTCCTTGGCGGCACGGTAGGAAAGGTCGATGATGCGCCCTTTCGTATGAGGTCCGCGGTCGGCCACTTTCACCACGACTGACTTTCCGTTGTTCAGGTTCGTCACCTTGAGCATCGTGCCCAGTGGGTAGCGCTTGTGCGCACACACCATACTGTCGCGATGATAGGGGGCGCCGTTGCTCATCCTCCTGCCGTGCAGGCTGTGAGAATAATAGGAAGCTCTACCTTTCTCCTGTGCAGAAAGGTGCTGTGGCAAGAGTGGGAGCAGAAGGAGAATGAAGCAGATGAGGCAGTGGTGAAGGGGTAGGGCGTTGCCTCGCCTGCGTAGTGAGTTGATATAAAAAAAGCAGTGTGTGGCGGTTCTCCTACCGTCACCACTGCTTTGTTTTGCTATGGTCAGATACTTTCTACTCAATATCTTTACCTTTTAGTGAAGCACAATCAGGGCTTACCTGATTGTGCTGTATATTCATCAAACGATGCCCTGAGCCATCATGGCATGAGCCACCTTCATGAATCCGGCAACGTTGGCACCCTTTACATAGTTGATGTAATCGCCTTCCTTACCGTACTTCACGCACTGCTCGTGGATGCCAGCCATGATCTGGTGGAGCTTCTGGTCAACCTCTTCGCCTGTCCAAGAGATGCGCATAGAGTTCTGAGTCATTTCAAGACCAGATGTTGCAACGCCACCTGCATTGACAGCCTTGCCAGGAGCAAAGAGCTGGTTGGCGGCAATGAACTTGTTGACAGCCTCGGCTGTGCAGCCCATGTTGGAAACCTCAGCTACGCACAACGGCTTGTTGGCGAGAATAGCATCAGCGTCGTTGCCGTTGAGCTCGTTCTGAGTTGCACAAGGCAGATAGATGTCAGCCTTAGCTTCCCAAGGCTTCCTGCCTGCGAAGAACTTAGAGCCTGGGAACTCGTCTGCATAAGGAGCGCAGATGTCGTTACCGCTGGCACGGAGCTCGAGCATGTAATCAATCTTCTCAGCGTCAAGACCAGCCTCGTCGAGGATGTATCCGTCTGGACCGGAGATGGTAATCACCTTAGCACCCAGTTCGGTAGCCTTCTTGGCAGCACCCCAAGCCACGTTTCCGAAACCAGAGATGGCAACGGTCTTTCCCTTGATGTCGAGACCATGAGTCTTCAGCATGTGGTCAACGAAATAGAGAGCACCGAAACCGGTAGCCTCAGGACGGAGGATTGATCCACCCCACTCAAGACCCTTACCGGTCAGTGTGGCACCGTGGAACTGGCTTGTGAGCTTCTTGTACATACCGAAGAGGTATCCGATTTCGCGACCGCCAACGCCGATGTCACCAGCGGGAACGTCCATGTCGGGACCGATCACCTTGTAAAGCTCGCACATGAAAGCTTGGCAGAAACGCATCACCTCTGCGTCGCTCTTGCCGCGGGGAGCGAAATCAGAACCACCCTTGCCACCGCCCATCGGGAGTGTGGTGAGTGCATTCTTGAATGTCTGCTCGAAACCGAGGAACTTCAAGATAGAGAGGTTCACAGACGGATGGAAGCGCAGACCGCCTTTATACGGACCGATGGCGCTGTTGAACTGCACGCGATAGCCGATGTTCACCTGAACCTCGCCCTTGTCGTCAACCCAAGGCACGCGGAATGTGGTGATGCGCTCTGGCTCTACGATGCGCTCAATGATCTTTGCCTTCTCAAATTCAGGATGCTCATTGTAAACGTCCTTGATTGATTCCAGCACTTCTCTTACAGCCTGTAAGTACTCGGCTTCACCCGGATGCTTTTTCTCCAGGTTTTGCATAATGTTCTCAACGTTCATTTTTTATTCTTTTTTAGTTAAACGTATAAGTTGTTAGAAACTTTAGTTATTAGTTTGCATTAACATAATGTCAAATTGGTACGACAAAATTAGGTGTTTTTCTTGTAACTTCCAAGTAAAAATCGGTTTTTCTTCATAAAAATGCTATCTTTTTGCAATTTTTCTCTTTTTATTCCCTATTTTGACAATTATCAGCACGTCTTTGTCTACTTTGAAGTGGATTTCATATTCGCCGAAAGACATTCCATAGATGCGCTGGCTGTCGTCTTGGTAATGGGGGCGCGGGTCGAGTTCGAGGATGCGTTGCAGCAATAATTGTTCCTTTTCGGATAGTTGCTGTGCGGAATCGTCAGCGAAAACCACCTTCAGTTTTTTCCATTTATTCTTGTCGGTGAATCCACATTTGGCTTCCGGGTGGCTGTCGGCATACACAAGATAGGGCTTGATGTCGTAGATCGGCGTGCCGTCCATCAAGTCGGCACCCAGCACATGGATGATTGGACCGTCGGTTGCATCCCAGTCGATATGGCTGATGCGGACGGAAGAGAGCCCCAGTCCGTTGGGGCGGAAGGGAGAACGTGTCGCAAAAACCCCAATCCGTGTGTTTCCGCCAAGCAGGGGAGGGCGCACGGTGAGCGGCGGTTGCTGTGAAGATGCATTCATGTTGTTGGCAGAGAAGCCCCATATCAGCCAGATGAAATCGAAGTCTTCAAGACCTCGCAGTGCTTCAGCGTGTCGGTATGGCGGTTCGAGCACGATGGTTCCTTCCACCTCTTCCACGATACCGCTTTGCCTTGGAATGCCGAACTTGCTGATAAAAGGCGAATGGAACACTGCGACGGGATGGATGGTTCCTGCATTCATTCCTCGGGATGGTGATAGAGGGTTGTCATTCTTCATGGTGATGAGATGACGAATGCTTCACCTTGAACGGGTCGAATCCGTTGCCATACACGCCGATGACGGCACTTTGAGATACGAAGGCATGCGGATCCACTTCATCAATGATGCTGAAGATGCGCTGCGACTCGCTCTGGCGGGCGAGAACGAAAAGCATCTTTACCTGCGTGCCGGAATAGAAACCCTCGCTGTTGATGATAGTGCAGCCACGCTGTGCATCAGCATTGATCAGCTGTCCTATCTCTTCGGGCTTCTCGGAAATGATAAAGAACTGTACACTGCTGCGCATGCTGTTCACCACCCTGTCTACACATAATGAAACGATCACCAACTCCACGTAGCCGTAGATCACTTGTTCCCAGTCGCGCAGCACCAAATAGCTGGAAGTGACGATAGCCATGTCACAAATCAAGATGGCACGCCCCAGAGAGATGTCGCGGTATTTGTTGATGATGGCAGCTACTACGTCAGAACCGCCAGTGCTGCCGTTGCAATAAAGACCGAGTCCGATGCTGCATCCCAAGAAGCAACCGCCGGTGATGGTTGCCATGAACGGCTGGTCTGCCAGCAGGTGAATGCCAGACGTGAGTTCCTGCAAGATGGAAACGGCAACGGTGAAGATGATCACGGCGTAGATGGTCTTCACGCAAAACTTCCACCCCAATACTTTCAGGGCTACAGCCAACAACAAAGCATTGATTCCGAAGTAGGTTACCTGTACGGGTATGCCTGTTCCCCAGAAAAGAATCGACGAGATGCCCGCAACTCCGCCTGTCGTAATCTTGTTGGGCAGCAGGAAGATCACCCATCCTACACTTCCGATAATCATGGCAAGGGCTATCATCAGATAGTCTTGGATTTCGCTTACATACCTTCTTTGCTTTCTGTGCGGATTCGTTATCATTTTTTTAAAAGGATTTTTGCGGCGCAAAAGTATGAATAATTTCGGAAACGGCAAAACTTTTGAAGTGGAAAAATATGTTTGGTGCTTCATTGTTTGGCAGTTACGCAGAAAAACAGTAATTTTGCAATCAAATTTTGAGAAGAAGATGGAAAACAGAATGCCACAGCAGTGGAATAAGTTCATATTGAAAGATGTGTCGTTTGTGAATTTGATGACACGAAGAATCTATAGTGTACTGATTATCGCCAATCCCTATGATGCCTTTATGTTGGAGGATGACGGGCGAGTTGACGAGAAGATTTTCAACGAGTATACAGAGTTGGGGCTGCGCTATCCGCCCACCTTCAAGCAGGTTTCAACCACCGAAGAGGCGGCCGAAGTGATGCAAAGCACAAGCATTGACCTTGTGATATGCATGCCTGGTACTGCCGACAATGATGCCTTTGCCGTAGCCCGTGCGGTGAAAGCCAAGTTCCCGCAGATTCCTTGTGTGGTGCTTACCCCGTTTTCCCATGGTATCACCCGTCGTATAGAGAACGAAGACATGTCGATTTTCGACTACGTGTTTTGCTGGCTTGGCAACACCAATCTCATCCTGTCGATCATCAAACTGATAGAAGACAAGATGAACATTGAGCACGATATCGAGGAGGCTGGCGTGCAAATGATCATGCTGGTGGAAGACAGCATCCGCTTCTATAGTTCAGTGCTACCAAATTTATATAGTTACATCTTGGCTCAGAGCCAGCGGTTTGCCACGGAAGCCCTGAATCCACACAGTGCCACGCTCCGTATGCGCGGTCGTCCAAAAGTGGTTTTGGCACGTAACTATGAGGAGGCATGGTCATTGTATGAGAAGTTCCACGACAACACATTAGGCGTAATCAGCGACTGTCGGTTCCCCGTCGGCGGAAAGAAAGATGCAGAGGCAGGATTGAAACTGCTGAAGGCCATTCGCGAGCGCGATGAATATATCCCGCTTATCATGCAGAGCAGTGAGAGCGAGAACCGCGAAAAGGCGCTTGCTTGCGGTTTTAAGTTCATTGACAAGAACTCGAAGAAGATGATCATTGACCTGCGCAATCTGCTGGCTGAGCACATGGGATTCGGCGATTTCATCTTCCGTGATCCGCAGACGCACGAGGAAATCATGCGAATCAGAAACCTGAAGGAATTGCAAGACAACATCTTCACAATTCCAAACGATTCGATGCTCTATCATATCTCGCGAAATCACATGAGCCGCTGGCTTCGTGCCCGTGCCATCTTCCCCGTATCGGCATTCCTGAAGACGGTGACCTGGCACAAGTTGCAGGATGTGGACTTGCACCGTCAGATCATATTCGATGCTATCGTGCAATACCGGCGCATGAAGAATATCGGCGTGGTGGCTCTCTTCCGGCGCGACCGCTTCGACTCATACAGCCATTTCGCCCGTATCGGTGACGGTTCGCTTGGTGGAAAGGGAAGGGGATTGGCCTTTCTCGACAACATCATCAAACGGCATCCCGAATTCAATGAGCTCGAGGGCGTGAAGGTGAGCATTCCGAAGACGGTGGTGCTGTGTACCGATGTGTTTGATGAGTTCATGGACAGCAACAATCTTTATCAAATCGCCTTGAGCGATGCCAGTGATGAAGAAATCCTTCAGCATTTCCTCCGTGCGCAGTTGCCCGACAAGTACATCGCCGACTTCTTCACATTCTTCGAGGCGACGCGCTCACCGATAGCCATACGAAGCAGCTCACTTTTAGAGGACTCACACTATCAACCTTTTGCCGGAATCTATAGCACTTATATGATTCCCTATCTCGATGATAAATACCAGATGCTTCAGATGCTGGCTGCTGCCATCAAGAGTGTGTATGCCTCAGTGTATTTCCGCGATTCAAAGGCGTATATGACAGCTACCAGTAACGTGATCGACCAGGAGAAAATGGCGGTGATCCTGCAGGAGGTTGTGGGCAAGCGCTATGGCGACCGCTATTATCCGAATATCAGTGGCGTGCTCCGCTCGCTGAACTACTATCCCATTGAGGATGAGAAGGCGGAGGAAGGTGTGGCAAGTTTGGCTCTTGGACTCGGTAAATACATCGTCGATGGCGGTCAGACGCTCCGCGTGAGCCCCTATCATCCCAACAAAGTGTTGCAGATGAGCGAAATGGACATTGCCCTGAAGGAAACACAGACGCGCTTTTATGCCCTTGACATGGCACATGTGAGCAATGATTTCAAGGTAGACGATGGCTTCAATATCCTGAACTTACGGGTGAGAGAGGCCGATAAGGATGGTTCGCTGCGCTATATATGCAGCACCTACGACCATGTGGATCAAATGATTCGTGACGGCTATTACGAGGGAGGGCGCAAGATTATCTCCATGGGAGGCGTGTTGCATCATGGCGTGTTCCCGCTTCCTGAACTGTTGCAAATGTCTATGAAATATGGTGCAGAGGGAATGAAACGTCCGGTGGAGATAGAGCTGGCATGCAATATCAACGACAACCGCACAGGAGAATTCTATCTCCTGCAGATTCGCCCGATAGTAGATAGCAAGCAAGTGTTGGAAGAAGACCTGAAAGCCATTCCCGATGAGCAGTGCCTGCTGCGGTCTCATAACTCATTGGGGCATGGTATCAGCGATGATGTCACGGATGTGGTGTATGTAAAGGCGGATGAAAACTTCAATGCCTCCCACAATCCGGACATAGCTTTGGAAATTGAGCACATCAACAGCAAGTTTCTGAGTGAGGGTAAGAACTATATTCTCATCGGTCCAGGAAGGTGGGGTAGCAGTGACTATTGGTTAGGCATTCCGGTTAAGTGGCCTCATATCAGTGCCGCGCGCGTAATAGTGGAGTCAGGTCTGAAAAACTATCGTGTGGATCCTTCTCAGGGAACCCATTTCTTCCAGAATCTCACCAGTTTTGGCGTGGGTTATTTCACGATTAATACCTTCAATAATGATGGTGTTTTCCAGAAAGATGTGCTCGACAAGATGCAGGCAGTGGAAGAGACAGAACATGTGCGACATGTTCGTTTCAACAGTCCTCTTACAATCATGATGGATGGGAAAAAACAGGAAGGAGTGGTTTTGTTAAGTGAAAAGGACTGAAAAAACATTAAAATGATATTATTTTGTCATAAAAAATTTGCATAGTGAAAGAAAAATGTTTATATTTGCAACGTGTTTTTCATAGTATTAGATTTAAGGTTAACAATTCGGAGCGCAGCGGCGCTCCATTTTTTGTTAATAGAAATACCGCTCTCCGTCCTTGATGAGAGAATTGTAATGTTTTTTTAAGATTATGACTCAAAACAACCAATTAAGTGATATGCATAAAATCTGGTTTTCATTTGTCTTGTTTTGGCTGATTCTGACAAGTGCCAATGCTCAGGAATATAGGAATCCGGTGATTCCTGGATTCCATCCCGACCCGTCAGTATGCCGCGTGGGCGATGATTATTACCTGGTGAATTCCTCGTTTCAGTATTTTCCTGGTGTACCCATTTTCCATTCAAAGGATTTAGTGAGATGGGAGCAGATAGGTAATGTACTCGACAGAGAGAGTCAGCTCCCATTGAAAGGTGCCACATCATGGCTTGGTATCTATGCGCCTACAATCCGTTATCACGAAGGAACATTCTATATGATTACCACAAACGTGGGGAATGGCGGTAATTTCATGGTAACAGCAAAGGATCCGCGCGGTCCGTGGAGCGAACCCATCTGGCTGAAACAGCAGGGCATAGACCCTTCCTTATATTTTGAGAATGGAAAATGCTACATGGTGAGCAATCCGGATAATACCATCATGCTTTGCGAAATCGATCCGCAAACAGGTGAACAACTCACAGAAAGCAAGGCTCTCTGGCAAGGAACCGGCGGTCGCTATCCAGAGGGACCGCATATATACAAGAAAGACGGATATTACTATCTGCTGATATCTGAAGGCGGAACCGAGTTGGCACACAGTCTGACAATAGCCCGCAGCACCAATATTGAGGGACCTTATGAGAGTAATCCTGCTAATCCCATTCTCACAAACTGTAGTATGAAGGGGCAAGACAAGCAGATACAAGGCACCGGTCATGGTGATTTCATACAGGCTGCCGACGGTTCTTGGTGGATGGTGTTCCTTGCTTACCGCAATTTCGGCGGCAGCTATCACCATTTGGGACGCGAAACCTGTCTGGCACCTGTGGAGTGGAAAACAGGAGGATGGCCGGTTGTGAACGGCGGTGAGCCAATAGACACGCTGATGCGGGCATCGCTTCCATCAGTCGATAGATCTCGATATAATCATAAGTATACGCCAAGAGAGATGATGAGTCTGCCTGAATGGGTGTACTTGCAGAATCCGCTGAAAGACAACTATCGTTTGAAACATGGAAAGTTGCGACTTACACCACACGGCATGCTTTCTGATAACAATTGCTCCACATTTATCGGTCGGCGCCAGGAAAGTGAGAAGATACTTGTTGAGACCGAAATGCAGATACATGAATGCGATACAGCTGCCGTCTCGTCATCCTTCGGATTGTCAATCTATCAAATCAACGACGGGCATATCGACTTCGGAGTGATGGAAGATAAAGTATATGTTTCTTGTAAGCTGAAATCACTGGATGCGTTGAGCAACGTAGTCTCGGGATCTTACAAAGGCAAGATACGCCTTCGTATCACCAGTGACTGTGAGATGTATCATTTCCTCTGTTCTTCCGACGGGAAAGACTTTGTCGAGGTTGCATCGCTCAATTGTATGTTGGTCAGTTCCGAGGTGGCTGGTGGCTTCACAGGTGTTACTATCGGTATGTTTGCCGAAGGAAATGGTGATGGAGCATACGCCGATTTCACTTATTTTGATTATCAGGAACAATAGTTTTGACAAAAGATTGTGATTTTAGTTAAAAATGTTGCATAATTCAAAATATTTCCTTATATTTGCAACACTATAATTGAAGATTAAACTTTTATTCATTTAAAACAATAAGGACATGAAAAAGTATTTAGCAGAAATGGTCGGCACAATGGTGCTGGTGCTGATGGGCTGCGGTGCAGCTGTCAGCTTGGGTTGTACAAACGGTGACCCAGAAACAGTAGTGGGTACTGCAATTGCTTTCGGTTTGGCAGTCGTGGCCATGGCTTATGCCATCGGTGGCATTTCCGGTTGCCATATCAATCCGGCAATCACCCTTGGTTGCTTCCTCAGCGGCAGAATGAACGCAAAGGACTGCGGTATGTATATGGTATTCCAGGTAATCGGTGCCATCATAGGTTCTGCCATCCTCTATGTGCTTACCACTTCTTCAGGTTTGGAGGGAACAGGCGCTAACGACTTGCAGGCTAATGGTGCAGGAACCATTCCAGCAATCGGCGGTTTGCTTGCAGAAATCGTATTCACATGTGTGTTCGTGCTTGTTGTTCTTGGTGCTACAGCCAAGACAAACGGTGCTACCAACAATTTCGCAGGTCTTGCCATTGGTCTTTCACTGATTCTCGTTCACCTCTGCTGCATCCGTTATACAGGTACATCTGTGAACCCGGCACGCTCCATCGGTCCGGCTCTCTTCCAAGGCGGTTCTGCTTTGACCAATCTCTGGATCTTCATAGTTGGTCCGCTGGTGGGAGGTGCTTGCGCTGCTGGAATCTGGAAGATGATTGACGTGGAGAAGTAATCCTGTTAAGTAAATAATAACTCCAAACATGGAAGCATTGAACTTTACGGTTGACCGCTTCATTACGGGTGACAACTCGCAGGCGGCTAACCATAAAGTTCAATGTGTTTGTTGGGATATTCATCAAATTGAGTATGTCAAAGCATAAACTAACAACCAAGCAATACCTTGTTCCATTCATTCTGGTAACTTCCTTGTTCTTCCTTTGGGGATTTGCCAGAGCCATCTTGGATGTGCTGAACAAGCATTTCCAGAACGAGATGCACATATCCATCACTCAGTCGTCGCTTATTCAAGTGACCACCTATCTGGGTTATTTCCTGATGGCAATACCAGCCGGTCTGTTTATCAATCGGTATGGCTATCGCCGTGGAGTGGTGTTCGGTCTCTTGTTGTTTGGAATGGGTGCGCTTTTGTTCATCCCCGGCACGGAGGCAGGAACTTTCTACGCTTTCCTCGGTGCATTGTTCGTTATCGGATGCGGTCTCACTTTCTTAGAGACGGCAGCCAATCCCTATGTCACAGAATTAGGAGAAAAAGAGACATCGACAAGCCGATTGAACTTCTCTCAGTCGTTCAACGGACTGGGTTGCCTTTTTGCTACCTTCGTTGTCGGCCAGTTCTTGTTCAGCGATTCCACCGACAGTAGCAGTGTTGCCGTTCCATACACTATACTCGGCTTGTTGGTGTTGGCCATTGCCGTGGTGTTTGCGAAGGTGAATCTCCCAGAAATCAAGCATGATGACGGTGGTGACGAGAAAGCCAAGTATGGCAGGGAGCCCTTGCTGAAGATATGGAAACATAGGGTGTTCGTTTACGGACTGTTGGCATTGCTTGCCTATGAGGTGGCAGAGATTTCCATCAACAGCTATTTCATCAACTTCGTAACAGGACAGGGATGGATGACCGACCGCACCGCATCGATGGTGCTCACAGGTGCGCTTGCTTTCTTCATGGTCGGCAGGTTTGTGGGAAGCTGGATTATGCGATACGTGAAGCCCGAGCGCATGCTTCTCATTTGTGGCATTGGATGCGTTTCCTGTACCATGTTGGTTCTCATGAACGTGGGCATGTTGTCGCTTGTTGCCTTGCTGGGCATCTATCTGTTCGAGGCAATCATGTTTCCTACTATCTTCTCTTTGGCAGTGTCCGGTTTGGGAAGTCTCACCAAGAGTGCCTCTTCCATTCTGATGATGACGCCAGTGGGAGGATGCGGATTCCTGCTTATGGGCATTATTGCCGATGCCACCGATTTGGTGATACCGTTCATCATTCCGTTGCTGGGCTATATTGTCGTTGCCCTCTATGGCTTCGGTCTGGTCAATCAGTCGAGAGACTGACATTTTGCAAAGCTCATTTTGCAAAAGCAACCTTTATGATTGCTTAAAAACATTTTTTGCTTGCATTTTCGCTTTTCTGTGACATTAAAAATTGTTGTAGTTTGCGGATTTACAAATTAAAGTGTTAACTTTGCACCAACAAAACTTCTGTCGGCATAGGATCTTTATTACGGCAACGATCCTCATAAGGCGGCAAAAGGAACATTGAGCGAATGCACAATATGAATAAAGGATTTTCAGTTTAATAAAAAATATTAGTATTATGGTTAATTACAAAGACTTAGGCTTGGTAAACACCAAGGAAATGTTCGCCCGTGCCATCAACGGCGGTTATGCTATTCCTGCATTCAACTTCAACAACATGGAGCAGCTGCAGGCCATCATCAAGGCTTCTGCAGACCTGAAGAGCCCCGTCATCCTGCAGGTTTCAAAAGGAGCACGCAACTATGCTAACCAGACGTTGCTGCAGTATATGGCTCAGGGAGCTGTTGAGTATGCCAAGGAACTGGGATGCAAGCATCCAGAGATTGTTCTCCATCTCGACCATGGAGACACATTCGAGACTTGCAAGAGCTGCGTAGACTTCGGCTTCTCTTCAGTGATGATCGACGGAAGCGCCCTTCCATACGAAGAGAATATTGCTCTTACAAAGAAGGTTGTGGAGTATGCTCATCAGTTCGATGTAACCGTTGAGGCTGAGCTCGGCGTGCTCGCAGGTGTGGAAGACGAGGTAGCTTCTGAGGTTTCCCACTACACAAAACCAGAGGAGGTAATCGATTTCGCCACTCGCACGGGTTGTGACTCGCTCGCTATTTCCATCGGAACAAGCCATGGTGCATATAAGTTCAAGCCGGAGCAGTGCACACGTGATCCGAAGACCGGTCGCCTTGTTCCTCCTCCATTGGCATTCGACGTGCTCGACGCAATCATGGAGAAGCTGCCGGGATTCCCCATCGTGCTTCACGGTTCTTCTTCTGTTCCACAGGAGTATGTTGACATCATCAATGAGTACGGTGGCAAACTGCCTGATGCAGTCGGTATTCCCGAAGAGCAGTTGCGCAAGGCATCCAAGAGTGCTGTATGCAAGATCAATATCGACTCAGACTCTCGCCTGGCATTCACCGCTGCTGTCCGCAAGACACTGGCAGAGAAACCGGGAGAGTTTGACCCGCGCAAGTATTGCGGTCCCGCTCGCGACGAGATGGAAAAGATGTACAAGCACAAGATTATCGATGTGCTCGGATCTGACAACAAGCTCGCTCAGCTTGACTAATCATCAGATATCGTTAACTAATCAAATGAGCCGCTCTTACCTTATTATATATAAATAGGTGAGGGCGGCTTGCTTTTCAAATACAACTGCCCATGAAAAAGATTCTTCTATGGATAGGTGCTCTTGTGATCGGTGCTGTACTGGGGTGCCTTCATGTTTCAGGAATCGATGGCTTGATGACTTTCATTGCCACTGTATATACTCGTCTGTTTCAATTGTTGGCCGTGCCTACCATTGTTCTGGCAGTAATTCTCACCCTTTCTTCTTTCGGTAATCAGAAAGACACTGGTCGCATATTCTGGCACACCCTAACCTATACGCTTCTTACAACCGTTGCCGCTGCAGCGGTGGGTCTGGTGCTTTATGTTCTCGTGTCGCCAGGAAACCTGCCGGTTGAGTCGTTGAACGAAGGAGCGGGTGCTGTGCCGGAGAATCTGGAAACCTCCTATTATGACCACATCTTGTCTGTCATACCAAACAACATCGTTCGTCCTTTCCTTGAAGGAAACGTTCTTTCTTTATTGTTGTTGGCATTTGCAGTGGGGTTGGGGCTGTCACGATTGCCTGAGACGGAATCCAAGGCGGTTGTCATAAAAGGACTGCAAGGTTTGCAGGATCTCTTGTTCCTTCTGATACGGTCGTTGATATGGACTCTTCCTCTCGGCATCGTTGCATTCTCTGCTCAGCTTACAGCGCAAATGAGCGCAGGGCTCGTCGCAGAGTCGCTGGGCAAGTATATAGCAGTTATCCTTGGTGGCAATGCCATACAGTTCTTCATCATACTTCCCTTGTTCCTGCTTGCGCGTGGCTTGAATCCCGTGCGCACATTAGGCAAAATGATGCCTGCCGTGTTGATGGCTCTCTTTACAAAGAGTTCTGCAGCAACGCTTCCCGTGACGATGGAGTCTGCCGAAGAGCGCCTTGGTGTGTCCAAGCAGGTTTCGCGCTTTGTGCTTCCCATTTGCACAACCATCAATATGAACGGCTGCGCTGCATTCATTTTAGTGACTTCGCTTTTCGTCATGCAGAATGGTGGCGTGGCGCTGACGTGGTCCACCATGCTGCTGTGGCTGCTCATCTCCGTTGTTTCCGCAGTTGGCAATGCCGGTGTACCGATGGGATGCTATTTTCTCACTTTGTCGTTGATGTCGGGCATTGGTGCTCCCGTTGGTCTTCTCGGCATCATCCTGCCCGTATATACCATCATCGACATGGTGGAGACTGCAGAAAACGTATGGTCGGACTCTTGTGTATGTGCAATGACCAACCACGATTTGAAGAGCAAACTGTAGGGTATGTTATTTTTCACTTACTAATACCTACGCTTTTGGCATGCAGAAGCTATGCTTTTACACACCAATAGCTATGGTTTCGAAGGGAGAAACCATAGCTATTGTCAGGTCATGCAATTGAGTTTCTATTGCTGAGAATCTTTTTTTTTGCTGCGGATACGCATAACTTCCTTAGTATCAGGTGCTTGTGTGAATCGTTGCGTATCTTCTGCGTTACCCGCTGCGTTACCTGCTGCGTAATTTGCGCACCAAGTAACGCACCAAGTAACGCACCAAGTAACGCACCAAGTAACGCAGCGGGTAACGCAGAAAGTAACGCAGGATTTTTGCCAAATGGCTGTTTTCCAGTCTGTTATGCGCATCAGCAGTAAATAAGAATATCAGGGAGTAGATGACATGATGGTTATCCTAACGACACCAATCTCGCGGCTTCTGCCATTTTCTGACAATACGCTATTGCTTTTTCTGACTCCTTGATAGAGAGATACGATGAAATCTTTCGTCTGATATTGCACATGTTGTTTTGTTTTTTGCAAAATAATGCTTAACTTTGCACCCCGAATGGAAGAACCAAGGATATGAAAGAATTAGCATTAAAGTACGGATGTAATCCGAATCAGAAACCTTCGCGCATATACATGGCGGAGGGAGAACTGCCCATTGAAGTGCTCAACGGCCGTCCTGGCTATATCAATTTGCTCGATGCCCTGAACAGCTGGCAACTGGTGAAGGAACTGAAAGCTGCCACCGGAATACCGGCAGCTGCCTCGTTCAAGCATGTGTCGCCAGCCGGTGCCGCTGTTGGTCTGCCGTTGACCGACACGCTGAAGAGAATCTATTTTGTTGACGATATCAAGGCTTTAGACGAATCTCCCGTTGCCTGTGCTTATGCCAGGGCTCGCGGGGCTGACAGGATGAGTTCGTATGGCGACTTCGTGGCGCTCTCCGACACCTGTGATGCAGTGACCGCCACACTTCTGAAGCGAGAAGTTTCCGATGGAGTTATTGCCCCAGACTATACTGATGAAGCATTGCAGATCCTTCGCGATAAGCGCAAGGGCACATACAATGTGATCAAGATAGACCCGAGCTATGTGCCAGCGCCTGTGGAATGCAAACAGGTGTTCGGCATTACTTTTGAACAGGGACGCAACGAGATTCGTCTCGATGATCCAGCCTTGTTTGAGAATGTTCCCACCCAGAATAAGGAATTCACCGAAGAGGCACGCCGCGACTTGATGATTGCATTGATTACGTTGAAGTACACCCAGAGCAATAGCGTGTGCTATGTAAAAGACGGGCAGGCAATAGGCATAGGTGCCGGGCAGCAGAGCCGTATCCACTGTACTCGCCTTGCCGGTAACAAGGCCGACATCTGGTGGCTGCGCCAGCATCCAAAGGTGATGAGTCTTCCATTTGTGGACGGAATACGCCGGGCCGATCGTGACAATACCATCGATGTGTATATCAGCGACGATCATGAAGATGTGCTTGCAGAAGGCGTTTGGCAACAGTTCTTCAAGGAAAAGCCTGCTGTGCTTACTCGCGAGGAGAAGAAGGAATGGATTGCCAAGAACACGGGTGTGTCGCTGGGCAGCGATGCTTTCTTCCCATTCGGCGACAACATTGAGCGTGCCCACAAGAGCGGTGTACAATATATTGCCCAGGCTGGCGGTTCGGTGCGCGACGACCATGTTATTATGACATGCGACAAATACGGTATAGCCATGGCTTTCACCGGTGTGCGCCTGTTCCACCATTGATTTGTCTCTCAGGATAGCTATGAATGCAAGACCTTTATTATGAACAATGATCATAGAGCGGAATGGATGATTTTGACTATATCTTGGAGAATGGCATTTCCTTCGGCAGAGGAGGACAGAAAAAGGCTACCGATGACAAGGTGAAGACCAAGGCGAAGAAGAAGAAATACATCACCGGTTCGCATGGCAGCGGCTCGGCTATGCAGAAAGCCAAATACCGCAAGCAGCGGGCCAACCGGCATAAAGGGTAATGTGTCGTGGCAAGGGCATTTGTGCGGTTACAATTTCTTTTAGCAGAAAGGCAGATTTTTCTTGTAAACTATAAAACAGAAAATGCGAAATCCTTTTTCAGGGATTTCGCATTTTCGTAGCGAGGGTGGGTCACGATCCCACGACCTCCGGATTATGAATCCGACGCTCTAACCAGCTGAGCTACCTCGCCATCATTTTCTTTTGCGGGTGCAAAGGTAACATAAAAAGTTTAAATACACAAAATAATTTCAAGAATATTTTTTGTTTTGTCCTTTTTTTTGTATATTTGTAGCGAAAAAATCATAAAAACAGTTTGTCAATAATCGACCTTGAGATGAAGAAACATCAATTAAGTATTGAAAAAGAGCTTAAATGCAAATCTCCAAACATCATCTGGCAACTGCTCAGTACACCAGAAGGGCTTGCAAAGTGGATTGCCGATGAAGTGGAACGCGACGGCGACTGGTTGAAGTTCACGTGGGGCGAAGTGTGGAGAAACCATGAGATACGGCGTGCCAGAGTGCTTGAAGAGCAGCGTTTTAAGCATATCCGCTATGCGTGGGAGAATGATGAAGACGAAGAGTCGTTCTGGGATCTTCAAATGGAAAAGAGTGACATAACGGGCGACTATATCCTGATAATCACTGACCATGCATGGGAAGAAGATGTAGAGGACCTGAAGGATATCTGGGATAGTAATCTGGAGCAACTTCATAATAATACGGGGTTGTGATTTGAGATAAGTCCACTAGATTTTGAAAAAGCAGGCGGAATCACATTATTTACTAATCTTCATTACTAACAAGAATTTTTAAGTAACCTTTGGTTCTAAATTCATAATTAATTTGTAACTTTGCACCCTGCATCAGAGTGTATGCATAAAACATAATGTTTAGAATCAAAAAACTCGACATATTCATTGCCAAACAGTTTGCGCTGTTGTTTGTGGGAACATTCTTCATCTGCCAGTTTGTGCTGATGATGCAGTTCCTGTGGCGCTATGTCGACCAGCTCATCGGAAAAGGCTTGTCAATGGAGGTGCTGGCGCAGTTCTTCTGGTATATGGGGCTGATGCTGGTTCCGCAAGCTCTGCCTCTTGCCATTCTGCTCTCTTCGCTTATCACCTTCGGAAATCTGGGCGAGAGCAGTGAGCTGACAGCAATCAAGGCAGCAGGCATCTCGCTGATGCAATCGTTCCGCTCACTGATCTTCATCACCGTTTGCATCATGCTGGGATCATTCTATTTTCAGAATAATATCGGTCCGCATGCCAACAGATCATTGGCACAGTTGCTGCTGTCGATGAAACAGAAGAGTCCGGAACTGGAGATTCCTGAGGGGATTTTCTATGATGGCATTCAGGGTACGAACATCTATGTTCAGAAAAAAGACACAAAGACGGGCATGCTCTACGGTATGATGATCTACCGAATGACCGACAGCTTTGAGGATGCTGCCATTATCTTGGCAGATTCAGGTAAGATACAATCTACAGCGGAGAAAAAGCATCTGCTGCTCACGCTCTATAACGGGGAGTGGTTTGAAAACATGAAAAGCCAGGAACTGGCTGGAAGTGCCAGCGTTCCATATCGCCGTGAAAGTTTCACGCACAAACAGATTCTTCTTGACTTCGATGCCGATTTCAACATGACAGATGCCGGCGTGCTCTCTAATGATGCCCGTGGTAAAAGCCTGTTTGAGATCAGTCACGACATCGATTCCATCAATGCCCAGTATGACAGTGTGGGCAGGGCGTTCTATGAAGATACGAAAAGAGCCTTCCTCGCATCGGGCGTGATAAGCAGGAGCGACTCGGTGCGTGCCATGAAGATGGCAAAGACAAAGGCAATCAACATTGATACCCTTTACAACAGGATGAGTGCAAAAGACAAGAAGGATGCCGTTTCACATGCTCTGCGGCGAGTGCAGCAACAGGTAAACGACTTGGAATTCAAGTCTTTGGTTACCAGCGATGCCGACCGATTGATCCGAATGCATAAGATATGGGCAATTGATAAATTCACGTTGTCACTGTCGTGTTTGATCTTCTTCTTCATCGGAGCTCCGTTGGGAGCCATCATCCGAAAGGGTGGACTGGGTATACCGGTGATTATCTCTGTGCTCGTCTTCATCGTGTATTATATTTTCGATAATACCGGTTATCGCATGTCGAGAGGAGGGATGTGGTCTATTTGGTTCGGGAAAGGTATTGCCACGGCAGTGCTTACGCCGCTGGCGGTGTTCTTCACCTATAAGGCGAACAACGACTCGGTGGTGTTCAATATGGATTTGTACAGGACGTTCTTCATGAAACTTTTGGGCTTACGCCTGAAACGTCATGTGTATGCCAAGGAAGTGATTATTCATGATCCGCATTATGCTGAAGATGCTCTGAGCTTGCAGCAAGTAAGCGATGATGCCACGGAATATGCCCATGCCCACAAGCTTTACCGCCTTCCTAATCCCATCAAGGTGTTCTTCAAATATGAGCCTGATGACAAGATTGAGCATATCAGTAATTTGATGGAAGCAACCATTGAAGACCTGGCTAACACAAGAGACAAAGCTGTTCTTACAGAACTTAACCGTTACCCGGTGGTGTCAGCCAAGGCGCATACACGCCCATTTGAGCACAAGTGGATGAATATCGTGGCGGCTGTCATCGTGCCTGTGGGAATATTCCTTTATGCCAGGATGTGGATGTTCCGTCTGCGGCTGTTGAAGGATCTGCGAACTATCAAGCAGACTAATACTAATATTATCAATAGAATTAACGAAATAGCATACATATATAATAAGGTATAGAAACATGGGAGATTTCAAACTCAGCAGCATCGAAGAGGCTGTAAAAGACTTCAAGGATGGAAAGTTCGTCATCGTTGTTGATGATGAGGACCGTGAAAATGAGGGTGACCTGATTTGTGCTGCGGAAACAATTACACCAGAAATGGTTAATTTCATGCTGAAGCATGCGCGTGGAGTGCTTTGCGCGCCAATCACTAATACGAGGTGCGAGGAACTTGAACTGCCGCATCAGGTAATGGAAAACACATCAATGCTTGGTACTCCCTTCACTGTCACCGTGGACAAGCTTGAAGGATGCAGCACAGGTGTGTCAGCACACGACCGTGCCGCAACAATCAGGGCACTGGCTGATCCTGCCTCTACTCCCCATACATTTGGAAGACCTGGTCATATCAATCCGTTATATGCACAGGATAATGGCGTGTTAAAGCGTAGCGGACACACGGAAGCTGCTATTGACTTGTGTCGTCTGGCAGGTATGTATCCAGCCGGAGCACTGATAGAAATCATGAACGAGGACGGTACAATGGCGCGGATGCCGCAGCTGATGAGTTTTGCCAAAGAGCATGAGCTGAAGATCATAACCATCAAAGACATGATTGCCTATCGGCTGAAGAAGGATTCGCTTGTGGAAATGGGTGCTGAGGTGGATATGCCTACACAGTATGGTCACTTCAAGATGGTGCCTTTCCGACAGATCAGTAACGGCATGGAGCATTTCGCACTTATCAAAGGCGAGTGGAAAGAAGGTGAACCCGTGATGGTTCGTGTTCATTCGTCATGTGCCACCGGTGATATACTTGGAAGCCTGAGGTGCGATTGTGGTGAACAGTTGCATAAGTCAATGAAGATGATTGAAGCCGAGGGAAAGGGCGTGTTGGTGTATATCCAGCAGGAAGGACGCGGCATCGGCTTGATGAACAAAATAGCAGCCTACAAATTGCAGGAAGAGGGATACGATACGGTGGAGGCAAATGTGCATCTTGGTTTCAAGCCCGATGAGCGTGACTATGGATGTGGGGCACAGATACTCCGCAAGCTTGGAGTTCAGAAAATGAGACTGTTGACCAATAACCCTGTGAAGCGTGTGGGGCTTGAGGCATACGGACTGGAAATCGTGGAAAACATCCCTATTGAGATTACTCCCAATCCCTTTAACATAAAATATTTGAAAACGAAAAAAGACAGAATGGGGCACATACTCCATCTTTGATGAGACAAAATGATAGAAACAGGATGATTTTTTTGTCGTTCTGTTGAAATAATGACGTTTTTTTTCCGTTTTAAAAATAAAATGCGTATTTTTGCATGTCAAAAGCATTCGATCCTGTTTACAGAAACCTATAAGCACTATTCAAGCACATGGGAAAACTATCAAATCGACTCAATCGGCTCGCTCCTTCTGCCACATTGGCAATGTCGCAGAAAAGCAGCGAAATGAAAGCATCTGGAATTGACGTTATAAACTTGAGTGTCGGCGAACCCGATTTCAATACCCCTGACCATGTCAAAGATGCTGCAAAGAAAGCAATTGATGAGAACTGGTCAAGGTATTCTCCTGTCCCGGGTTATCCGGAATTGCGCAAGGCAATCGTGGAGAAACTGAGGAAAGAGAATCATCTGGAATATGCAGAGAGTGAAATCCTCGTGTCCAATGGTGCTAAGCAAAGTGTCTGTAACACCGTGATGGCACTGGTTGATGACGGAGAGGAGGTCATTATTCCCACACCATATTGGGTGAGCTATCCGCAGATGGTAAAGCTGGCAGGAGGAAATCCTGTTTTCGTGGAGGCTGGCTTTGAACAGAATTTCAAGATTACTGCCAGTCAGCTTGAGAACGCCATTACCCCAAAAACACGCATGATCATTCTTTGCTCACCGAGTAATCCTACAGGTAGTGTTTATTCTGCAGCCGAACTGGAGAGTCTTGCCAAGGTGATTCTCAGTCATGATGACTTGTATGTATTGGCAGACGAGATTTATGAACACATCAATTACGTGGGGGCTCATGCAAGCATAGCTCAGTTTGATGGAATGAAGGAACGGACCATCATTGTGAACGGAGTCAGCAAGGCTTATGCAATGACAGGATGGCGCATTGGATATATTGCAGCACCCGAATGGATTGTCAAAGGTTGCAACAAGCTACAGGGACAATACACAAGTGGTGCTTGTTCTGTTAGCCAGAGAGCTGCTCTTGAAGCTTATCGCGCCTCTCAGGACTGTGTGGAAGAGATGCGCAAGGCATTCGAGCGCCGTCGCGATTTGATCTATAACCTGGCAAAAGACGTTTCCGGATTGGAGGTCAACAAGCCTGAAGGTGCTTTCTATCTGTTCCCCAAATGCTGCAGCTTCTTTGGCAAGAGCGATGGCGAGCATGTAATCAACAACTCTACCGACCTTGCGATGTATCTGCTTGAAGTAGGACATGTCGCAACAGTGGGAGGCGATGCGTTTGGTGATCCTGATTGTTTCAGAATGAGTTATGCCACAAGTGACGAGAACATCATTGAGGCTATGCACAGGATCAAGAACGCTCTGTCTAAACTCAAATAAGCACGAATGAGAATAGCAAATGTGCACTAAAACAAAAAAAACGAGGATTTGTATTGTTAAAACTTATTAATCTTTCACTCGTTTGCTTATAATTTGTTATCTTTGCCAAGTCTATTCAGTGCTAAAACAAAGTTTCCGTACTGTAATACGGTTTATACATGAGAATTTTTTAAACTTAATTTATTAATAACTAAAATTTAAATTCAAAATTATGGCAACTACACAAGCTAAAGCAGCGAATCCTAAGAAAAAATCAGGATTCCAGGGAGTTCAAGCAGCTATTTGGATTATCGTAGCATGTTTCATTGCAGCTGTTTGTTTCTACAAATTCGTGTTGGGTAACCCAGCTAACTTCGTTGACGGCAACCCAGAAAATGCAGTAAAGGACGGAAGCCTCTTAGGTTTGGTTTACAAAGGCGGTATCGTCGTTCCTGTGATTATCACATTGCTGTTCACCGTTATCGCACTGAGCATCGAGCGCTGGCTCGCACTCCGCACAGCATTTGGTAAGGGCAAGCTCCCGAAGTTTGTCGCTAACATCAAGGCCGCTTTGAAGGCTAATGACTTTGCAAAGGCTCAGAAGCTTTGCGATGATCAGAGAGGTTCTGTAGCAAACGTTATCGGTGCTACTCTTGCAACTTACAAGAAGATGGAAGAGACAACAGGCGTTAGCAAGGAAGAGAAGATCGCTAAGATTCAGGCCGCTTACGATGAGGCTACTCAGCTTGAGATGCCTACTCTGCAGATGAACATGCCGATTCTTGCAACTATCGTTACTCTGGGTACCCTTACCGCTCTGTTCGGTACTGTGGTTGGTATGATCCGTTCATTCGCCGCTCTGGCAGCTGGTGGTGGTGGTGACTCTCTCGCTCTGTCACAAGGTATTTCTGAGGCCCTCGTTAATACCGCTTCTGGTATTTTGACATCTTGGGGTGCTGTTATCGCTTATAACTACTACACGAACAAGATCGACAAGCTGACCTACGCTCTCGACGAGGTTAACTACACCATTGCTCAGACTTACGAAGAGAATCACAAGGATGAGGCTTAATTTTTGCTAACCCTTTAAAACATTTATCATTATGGGTAAAGTAAAAGTTAAGAAAAGTGACGTCTGGATCGACATGACACCTATGTCCGACGTGATGGTGCTTTTGCTGACCTTCTTCATGATGACATCTACTTTCGTGAAGAATGAGGCAGTGAAGGTGGTCACCCCGGGTTCTGTGTCAGAGATCAAGGTTCCTGAGAACAACGTGTTGTCGTTGCTCGTTGATAAAGACGGCAAGATCTTTGCAGGCATGGACACTCCAGCCAAGCAGGAAGCATTGCTGCTCGATATGGCAAGCAAGTACGGCATCAGCCTCACACAGGAACAGCTTGAGAACGGACGTGGCTCCGCCAACATAGGCGTGGCAATGAAAGATTTGAATGAGCTGCTCTCGCAACCGTCAGAGAAACTCAACGAGTATCAGCAAGTGCGCGGTATTCCTACCGACAGTGTTAATGGTGGTATGAGTGAGTTCCAGGACTGGGTAACAGCAGCCTATGATGCAAACGGTGAGGACATGAAGTTGGCTATCAAAGCTGACCAAGCCACTCCTTACAAAGTCATCAAGAAGATGATGTCGGAGTTGCAGGACATGAACCGTAACCGTTACTATCTGATAACTTCATACAAAACAAATTCGGAGGACTAAGTCATGGCAAAGAAAAAAGAAAGTAAGCAGAAAAAGATGAATGTCCGCGTCGACTTCACGCCGATGGTGGATATGATGATGCTTCTTATCACGTTCTTCATGCTCTGTACATCTTTGGCAAAGCCGCAGACGATGAACTTGACCATGCCGAGTAACGATAAGAATTTGAATGACAATCAAAAGAATGAGTCTAAGGCATCTCAGACCATTACGCTTTTTGTATGCGGTAATGATAAAATCTACCATATTGATGGTATTCCCAACTATGACGATCCTTCTTGTCTGAAAGAGACCACATGGGGTAAGGACGGTATCCGCAAAGTGCTTATTGAGCACGTCACGGAAGACGGATCAACTCCAGTAAAGGAAGTGATGGCTGCCAAAGCCAAGCTCGACCAGAAGAAACTGGAAAATCCCAGTCAGTGGCCAGACAGCTTGTATGACAAGGAGCTGAACAAAATCAAGAAGGGAGACATCGACGGTCAGAAGGTTCCTACACTTACCATCGTGATAAAGTGTACTGACGAGTCTTCTTACAAGAATATGGTTGATGCTCTGGATGAAATGCAGATTTGCAGCATTGGTACCTACGTGATTGACAAGCTCAACGACGACGAGCTTAAGCTTCTCGATAAGCTTGGTATCAAGTAATCACTAATCATTAAAGAAAGGAAAAACAATGTCAAAAATTGATTTGGTATCCCATGATTGGGCTGATTTGGTTTTCGAAGGAAGAAATCAGGACTATGGAGCTTATGTGCTTCGTAAGAATACTTCCAAGAGAAATGTGATGTCCCTTCTTATAGTGGTTGCTGCAGGTGTTCTCTTATACTTAGGCTTGAACATCGTTAAGAAAATCCAAGAAAGCCGTGCCGTCGCAAACACGCAGGCAATCGAGCTTTCTGCTCTCAACGAGAAAAAGAAGGAAGCCAAGAAGTTAGAGAAGGAAGTTGTGAAGGTTGAACCTGAGAAGGTTATCGAAAAGGTGAAGAGCTCTATCAAGTTCACCCCGCCAGTCATTAAGAAGGACGAGGAAGTTAAGGACGATAATCAGATCGACCTTGAGAAAGTTGAAAAGAGTAATGTCACCATCGGTGCTTTCGATGTTCAAGGTAACGATGAGGTTGGCGGTGAAGTGCTAAAGGCAAAGGAAGAGATTGCTCAGCCAGAGCCTCCGAAGCACGAAGAGGAAAACAAGGTGTTCGACGTTGTGGAGCAGATGCCCTCATTCCCTGGAGGTATGGGCGCCCTGATGTCATGGCTTAGCCAGAACATCAAGTATCCGGTAATCGCTGCCGAGAATGGTGTTCAAGGTCGCGTCATTGTTCAGTTCGTCGTTGAGAAAGACGGTTCTGTAACCGACGTGCATGTTGCTAAGTCTGTAGACCCGTCGCTCGACAAGGAAGCAACGCGTGTGGTGAAAGCCATGCCGAAGTGGATTCCTGGTAAGCAGAACGGTTCAGCAGTACGTGTTAAGTATACTGTTCCTGTAACATTCAAACTTCAGTAATCATTACAGATAATGTATAAGAACTTATTCTACAGTATAGTAGGATTAACTATTGTTTTCGGTTTGTTCTCATCATGTGAGAACAAACCGAAAAACGGTAGAACAGATACTTTCTCAACAGGAGAGATTAGTTTCGCTTCTGACGAAAGTTTCAGTCCTATCATCGAAGAGGAAATCCAGGTGTTTGAGGCCTCTCATCCGAAAGCAAAACTGACACCGATATACACAAACGAGATCGATGCCGTCAACCTGTTGCTCAGCGACAGCTTGTATTTGGTTATCACCGCTCGTGATTATACAAAAGAAGAATTAGACAACCTCAAGAGTAGGGGATTCCAGCCGCGGTCGCTTCAGCTCGCTTATGACGGGTTGGCATTGATATGCAACAATCAGAATACCGATTCTTGCATTTCCGTCAACAACGTGAAGCGTGTTCTCTCAGGAGAAGCAACACAATGGAGCGATATCGTTCCTGGTTCCAAGCGCGGAGAAATATGGGTTTGTTTCGACAACAAACAGTCAAGCACCGTTCATTTCTGTGTTGACTCTATCCTTGGTGGTAAACCTATCAACAGTCCGAATATCTTTGCTGCACAAACGAGCAAAGAAGTTATCGAATATGTTGAGAAAACGCCAAATGCCATTGGCATTATTGGTAGTAACTGGCTGAATGACAAGCGAGATACAACCAATGTTACTTTCAAGAAGAACATAACTGTCATGTCAGTAAGTAAGCTGGACAATGCAACGGAAATGAACAGCTGGAAGCCTTACCAGGCATGGTTACTGAACGGGCGCTATCCGTTCGTAAGAACAATATATGCATTAGTCAACGATCCCAGAAATGGCTTGCCATGGGGCTTTGCCAATTTCATCACCCAGCCGAAAGGTCAGATGGTGATTTTCAAGACCGGTCTGCTTCCTGTAAGGGGTGATATCAGCATTCGTGACGTGAATGTCCACGACTACGGCTTTTAAGTTTTTTTAATCGCAGAATTTTAAACTTACGAGATAATATACACATCAAAAGTGTGATAACTTAAGTATAACAATTAAAAAAAGAAATTATGAAAGCAATCAAATATTTCTTCGCTGGTGCTTTGATGCTAGGCATCTCAGCCCACACAATGGCACAGGATGTTAAGTCACAGATTGATGCCATTACAAAGGTTATCGTAGAGAACAAAGGCAACGCAGCTGCTGTAAAGGATGCTGTCAAGGAGTACTTGAAGGTAAACAAGAAGAATGCAGAGGCTCTTGCAGGTTTAGGTCGTGCATATCTCGATATCAAGGATCAGGCAAATGCCTTGAAGTATGCCGACATGGCTATCAAGGCAAACAAGAACAGTGCTGTCGGCTATCTGTTGAAGGGTGACATGGCAGCTCAGAATGATGATGGCGGCGAGGCAGCTATGTGGTATCAGACCGCAACGCAGTTCGATCCGAAGAATCCTACAGGCTACATCAAGTATGCACGTGTATATCAGAAGGTCGATGCAGCCGGTGCAGAGGAGATGCTTCGCAAGCTTACTTCAATCGATCCGTCTTATCCCGTGGATGCCGAGATAGCTCACATGTACTATGCAAACAACAAGTTTGCCAAGGCATTGGAGAACTATCAGAAGGTTGATAAGTCGAAACTTGAAGACGACAAGCTCACGGAATATGCGCTTGCAGCCTATTTCCTCGGCAAGTCTGAAGCAAGTCTTGAGGCGTCTGAATACGGAGCAGCTAAGTATCCGCGCAGTGCTGGTTTGAACCGTCTGTCGTTCTACAACAACACTGACTTAAAGAACTTTGACAGGGCATTGCAGTTTGCCGATGCGCTCTTCAACAGAAGCGATAGCGCAAAGTTTGTAGGCCGCGATTATCTGTATTACGGACACGCTTTGAAAGGCGGTGGCAAGTATGCAGAAGCAATCGAGAATTTCAAGAAGACCTACGAGCTGGACAACTCTCAGAATGACGTGCTGAAGCTGATTTCTGATTCTTATCTTGAGAAGAAGGAGCACGACAATGCTGTGGAGTATCTGAAGAAGTTCATTGCCAAGCAGGACAAGAAGCGTGCCAGCGACTACACTGCAATGGCAAAGATTTATCTGGATCTTGCAGAGCAGTGCCTTGATCAGGCAGAAAAAGAGAGTGCCTTACTGAAAGCAGATCAGGCGTATGCCGACATGGCAGTGGATATGCCAAACAACGAAGACTATGCTTCTTATCAGCGCGCTCATATCCATCACATGATCAATGGTGACATCAAGAAAGGTGCTGCAAAGCCGTTCTATGAGAAGTATGTCGAGCTGTTAGAGCCGAAGGCTGATCGCTCTAATGCAGAGAACACCACGTTGGCAGAGGCTTACAACTACCTCAGTGTATACTACATTCAGAATGATAATGTGGCAAAGGCTAAAGAATATGCTGCTAAACTGCAGACTCTGCAGCCTGATAATGAGACAGCCAAACAAATCCTTGCGCTGTAATCATCAGTATTCATAGCATATAAATAGCATAATGATTCCCAAAAGATGTTCCGTCTTTTGGGAATCATTTCTTTTTTCATTCATCCTAATAATCAGCATTATCAAACTCAAATCTGTCTTTAGATTGTTATAGCTACATGTGTTTCCGATGACAGAATGGCAAAAAAGGCATAGTTTCCTTGGTTCCAAGGTCATTTTTGTGTAGATTCATAAAGTTTAAACGTGTGACTATAGAAAGTATGGCTGCGTACTATTCGGAGTGTTTGTTTAATAAATTGCTTCTTTTTGAATTGGAAACTGCTTGTTTTTGAATTGGAAACTGTTTGTTTTTGAATTGAAAACTCGCAGTTTTTGACATACAAACTTTTGCAAACTCGTAACAACTCGGAAACGAAAGCAGCGAGATGTCTGCAACAGACTTGTTTTCAGACTGTTGCAAAGTTATGACATATCTGTTGCATAGTGATTGTTAGTCGGTTCTATAGTATAGATTGCTGCGTTTTGTATTTGAAAAGGTGGATTGTAAAAACAACAAAAGCGGCTCCCGAAAGAACCGCTTATCTGTTTTGGTTACTGCCTTCTGCTATTAAGGAAGAGAGATTGCCTCAGACGGACAAACACTGGCGCATGTTCCACACTCAGTGCAAGCATCTGGATCAATTGAGTAACGCTCGCCCTCAGAGATAGCCTCTACCGGACATTCATCAATACATGTACCGCAAGCAATGCAGTCTTCACCAATTACGTATGCCATAATTCTTATTCTTTAATTAGTTATTAATGTTAAAACTCATTGTTGATGTGGTGCAAAGGTAGAAATTTATTTCGGATATACCTACTTTTAGGTATTATATTTTAGTAGGTTTAACTTTTATTTGCAGAATAGTCGGTATTATTATTGCTATTTGCCGACATCGTGATTACGATTTATTGACATCACGAATTCAGTTTGCCGATGCCACAATCACGATTTGTTGGTATCGCCATCACGAATTTTCGGCATTGCACAATATAAAAAAACTATTTGCGTTATATTCTTAATGAAGAGATTCTTTTCCGTCATAATGTTCTGCATCGCGTGCCTTTTGTCTGTGCATTCTCAGGAACGCACGGTTGAAAATCGGCCGTATACCGACTTGCGCCCCTTCCATTTCGGTGTGCTTGTGGGTACACATTTGCAAGATATAGAGGTGGCGAATGCCGGCATGATGGTGCAAACCAACGAAGATGGAACGACGGTGGAGAAGTTGATTTCTTGCGACCAGGACCGTTGGGATGCCGGTTTCACGGTGGGCGTTTTAGGCGAACTGCGCCTCAGTTCCCATCTTGCATTCCGTTTGGCACCCTCCATGTATTTCGGAACACGGCATCTCACGTTTCATAATTTCACCGATCAGCTCGCCGACGGGCAGCCTGTTGAGTTTCAGCAAGAGATGAAGTCGGTGTATATATCTTCCGATTGCAATCTTATTTTTGCCGCCAAGCGGTTCAACAACCACCGTCCTTACGTGCTTGCGGGGCTTAATCCCATGTTTAATCTCTCCGGCAAGAGCGAAGACATCCTGCGTCTCAAGAAGTTTGATTGCTACTTGGAGGTTGGTGTTGGTTGCGATTTCTATCTTCCTTTCTTCAAGCTTCGCCCCGAACTCAAGTTCGGATACAGCCTCATTGATGCCATTGACGGGAATCATCCCAATGAAATCAAAGACAAGAATCTGCTCATGTATTCGCGCATAGCAAAGAAAGGGCAGACAAAGATTATCGGCATCACCTTCTATTTCGAATAGAAAAGGCAATGCCGACGGTGTGTGTTTTTTCCATTTTTTGAGCAATAAGACGTGTTATTTCTTCTTCATGTCGAGCAGCATCTTACCCACGTAGATGGCGTGCTTGCCGTTTTGGTCAACTGGGATTGGTTTCCCGTCAAGGTTTTTCACATATTTCAGTTCCTCGAAGAACGTGTGCGAATGGCCGCCAAGCACCAGGTCGATGCCCCGTGTGGCAGCTATCAGCTCCTGGTCGTTGGCTCCGTTGGATGAGTTCCATCCGAGATGCGACAGCAAGATGATCACATCGCACTTCTTTTTCTGCAGGATGGCGACCACGCGTTTGGCTTCTGCAATCGGGTCGAGGTATTCCACTCCGGCGCAATTGTCTTTGGCAACGAGTCCATCCAGCTTTGGAGCCAGTCCGAAAACACCGATTTTCATTCCTTTGCGCTTCAGGATCAGATAGTCTTTTACGGTTCCCTCCACCGCCGTACCCCTGAAATCGTAGTTGGAACATACGATGGGGAAGTCCAGCTTGCGGAAAACGAATGCCATGTTCTCCAGTCCGAAGTCGAATTCATGGTTTCCGATGGTTGCCGCATCATATCCCATGCGGTTCATCAGTTCAGCTTCCACCTCTCCTTTATACATTGAGTAGTAGGGAGAACCTTGCGAAAAGTCGCCGCTGTCGAACAGCAGCAAGTCAGGATTCTGCTTTCTTTCTTCGTTGAGCATCGTGATTCTGCGCAAGAATCCGCCGCGGTCGGCCCTCATCGTGTCAGCCAGGTTGGGGCTCAAAGGCAGGATTGTGCTGTGGGTATCATTGGTATGGAGCACCACCAACTGCTTGTCCTGTCCGTAAACGGCTACTGTTGTAAGGAGCAGCAGCAGCATTGCTGCCGTGCGAACTGCGTTGCCTGTCGCCTGATATCTGTTTGTCATCATCTTCATTTGTTATTTCTGGTTCTACTAAAAACACTTCATTTGCTCTCCCGGCTTATTCTTCCACCACGATTCTTCCCTCGATCTGGCTGTCAACCACTTTGCCTTGTGCAGCCTGTTCACGGAAATAATCCATGATGATATACCTCACGTTGTTGCTCTCTTCCTGCGGAGAGTTCACGTCGGTCTTTGCCTTGAAAGCCTCCATCTTGTCGTTGCCCTGTGCCAGATAGTCGATGCTCACCACACGGTATTGGGCTTTCGGGTCGATTTCCTGGCCGTGGAGCAGGGCAGACTTCAGTTTCTTGTCCTTGCT
>JAFUVB010000066.1 GCA_017471245.1 Prevotella sp. | reverse complement strand
GAGCGCTGACCTTCGACCCTCTCCCCACCAATCACCGCAACAAAATAGCGCAGAACGCTGATGTCCTGTAGCCATTGCTCGGGCGACGACACCTCGCTGCTGTTGGCCCTTCGACGCATCTGCTGAACGGCCACCCGGTCCTTCATCCCAATGTGGTGACGCTTACAGAGATACTCCACCTTCGAAAACAGGTTTCCGAACCCCGTAGCCTCATCCTTCGTCGCCTCGTTACAAGCCATCATGAGTATTTCGTACATGCGCCGGTTGCCCGCCGCCGACGGTCCAGCCTGCGACAGCTCGTCCAGTATGTCGTACAGTTCTCTGGTATTCATACCCCTTACTACAGATAGTCCATCAGCACATCCCACACGGCAACGATGTGGCAGATGCTTCCTGCCAGAACGAAGAAGTGGAAGACCGTATGCATGTACTTCTTCTTGTTAATACTATAGAAGACGGCTCCCGTAATGTAGCAGACACCTTCGGCAATAATCCACACCACCGCCGCCGTGCTTACTGTATCGAGCAGCGGTTTGAAGGCCACGAGCACACTCAGCCCCATGCCGACAAAGCAGAAGGTCTCAATGTTGGAGTGCTGCTTCAGGTGAATGAAGCTGATGATGGTTCCCGCAATGGCACAGAGCCACACAAACGAGAACAACCCCCACCCCCAGTAGTCCTGCTGGCGCAATGCCGTGAGCGTCAGGGGCGAATAGCTGCCGGCAATGTGCCAGTAGATGGCGGCATGGTCCCAACGGCGGAAGCGTTCGCGCCACTTCGAGCGCTGGCTGACGGCATGATAGACCGTCGAGGCGATGTAGGAGCCCAGCATGCCGAAGAGATAGAGCGACACGCCCAGGCGCGCCCAGCCGTTCTCCCCCTTAAAACACATATAGAGAAACACAATGCCAATGACAACCCCCAAGAGGATGCCACCGGCATGTGACCAAGAGTTCCAGTATTCTTCTTTCTTTGAATAGTGTGTGCCCATATTGTGTGTACTTTTTTTATCGTCCGCCGCCACCGCCGCCGCCAGAGCTGCCGCCACCGCCGCTACTCGACGACGAGCTCCTGTAGCCCGAAGACGAGCGAGACCTGCTGGTAGCACGCTCGGCGGCACTCGACGCTGAGCTGTAGATGGAACTGCTGAACATATAGACAAAGTCCTTCTCCCGGGCCACCTCTAAACTCTGGCCCAGTTTCGACATCTCAAGATATTCAGGACAAATCTTCTTCATCTCTTCACGCACCTTGTCGGTCAGACCGAAGAACGCAGCATAGACCATGTACTCATCCCACAGGTGCACCTCCATCGTTGCGCGCTCGTTCAGCAGGGTGAAGTCGTTCAGGAACTGCTTCATGCCAAAAAGGTCGGCTGCGTTGCGCTCAAGGTATTTCTGGTCGCTCTTCGGCTTTAACAGACCTACGAACGCCCTCAGGTAGGAGCGGTTCTTCTTCTGCTTGCACCATTTCTTGAACTCATCGGGCTGCAGCACCAAGTCGTCGCCCGATGCCAGCGTCAGCAGTTTCTGGGCGTGGCTCATCAGCCTCCCGTCACCTTCTGAGCTGGAGTCCACGTGGTCTGTAGGGGTCACTATACGCAACATGTCACGCTGCTTTCCCTTCCACTCCTCACGCACAACGGTCACATAGCCTTTAGCCATCAGCCGGAGCAGCACAGCACTAATAATACGGTCGTCGCTCATGCCGAACAGGTATGACAGTTCGTCCACGACCATCTTGTTCTGCACCAGCGTCCACTCTGACTTCACAGAGCGGAAATAGCGGCCCTCGGCTATTCCCAGTTTCTTGCGCCGGCGCCATGTACGCAACGGCGAGAGCGATACCACCCACCACAGCGCACAGAGCAACGTCCAGCACACCATGAGCACTATTTCGACAATAAAGTCCTGCAAAATGTAAGCTACCAAAGCCAGGAGGCACAGCAGAATAAGCACAACCCACTCCCAGAAGCTCAGGTCGTCGTCATCTCCATAGTCGCTGCCGTCCAAGGCACGCTGCTTCCGGTCGGCCCACGACTCATCGGCCTGGCTGTCGGGGGCAAATATGCCTTTGTCCATTTCCAGCATCACGGTGATGCGCCCGCCCGGATCGAGGACCCCTTCCGGGGTAGCCACCACGCTGTTGCCCTCGAACACCACCGCCCCTTCGTAGCCGAAAGCCCAGCGGCGGGTATTCTCCTGTGAAAGGGCAATGCTGTCGGCAGCAGTAATCGTCACCTGCGCCTGCTCCACGGGGCAGTTCATATCTACAAAGCAATGGTTGAAACCGTCACACGTGTCGTAGCTCTTGACAAGATGGCCAAGCGTGTATCTTACGATGTATTCATGCTCGCCATAGTCGCCAAAGCCCCAGCAAACCTCCTGACCGCCATTGGCCAGACCACACTTGCCGGCCTTCTCCTGTCGGCTGGCATCCAGGTTCCAGTGGCTGAGCGTCACAAACGGCACGAGTCCCTCCTGTCCGGGCACAAAGCCCTCTACCGTCAGGCCCGTGAGCGTAATGCCGTCTATCAGCTTGTGCGCCACATACCATTCGGTCTTGGCGTCCTCTGAGTCAAGGTCAATGACCCAATGTTCTTCTATGGTACACGAGCCGTCCTTATGCAGACAAGCATTCACGTTGAGCGACTTCACTACACTCCCCAGTGCCTCACCCGTAGTGAGCGCAGCCATGAGCAGCAAGAGCAATGTAATTCTGTACCTCATTTCTATTTACTTTGTTCTTTGTTAAAGGTGAGTCTATGGCATCCACTTACGGAATTCATTGCAAAGGTACAAAAAAATTGAAGACGATGCAAAAAACTGCGTGTTTTTCTTGCATTTGCCAGCACTTTTTCGTACCTTTGCCGTTGAACCGTGATGAAGGCCTTAAACAAAGGTTTTGTAGGTTTTAAGGTTTTCAGCGGGCGTTCAAATACTTTTCACCGGCCGCTCAAATACTTTTCACCGGCCGCTCAAATACTTTTCAGCGGCCGCTCAATTCTCGACACCCCCCGGGAAACTACCCGTTTCCCTGCCGTAAACCAACAGTTTCCAGGGGGGTATCTACCACTTTCCCCATAGTTTTTTTTGCAATTATACGGCAAATAGTTTACGAATCCGAAGGTTATTCAAGAGATTTTGTGTAACTTTGTAGCCAAGAAAATACATTATTTATAGACGTGTTATGGCTAAGAAGAAAAAGAACGAGAATACTACCTCGATAGGGTTTGAGGAAGTAATTTGGCGGGCAGCCGACAAACTGCGGGGCAACCTGAACGCCTCGGAGTATGAGGGCGTGGTGCTCGGACTGATTTTCCTAAAGTACATCAGCGATAAGTTTGAAGTGAAGTATGCGGAACTGTCGGAAGACGAGTATGCCGATGTGGAGGACAAGGACGAGTACGAGGCCGACGGGGTGTTCTTCGTACCGCAGGAGGCCCGATGGAATGTCATCAGCCTGTCGGCACATACGCCTGAAATCGGGCGCGTCATCGACGATGCGCTGCAGGCCATCGAGCGTGAGAACCCGAAGCTGAAGGGCGTGCTGCCTGGCAACTATGCCCGCCCGGAGTTGGACAAACGCCGCCTGGGCGATGTGGTTGACCTCTTCTCTAATATCGAGATGTATGCCTCTGGCGAAGAGAAAGACCTGCTGGGCCGCGTCTATGAGTACTGCCTGCAGAAGTTCGCATCGATGGAGGGCAAGAATGCCGGCGAGTTCTATACGCCCAGTTGCATTGTCCGTACCATCGTTGAGATTCTGCAGCCCTTCCAGGGTCGTGTCTATGACCCCTGCTGTGGCTCCGGCGGTATGTTTGTGCAGAGTGCCAAGTTCATCAAGAACCACCAAAAGGAACTGTCGGGCATCAGCGTATATGGCCAGGAGGCCAACCCCAGCACCTGGAAGATGGCGCACATGAACGTGGCCATTCGCGGACTGGAGGCCAACCTCGGGCAGTCGTATGCCGACACGTTCTTCAACGACCAGCACCCCACGCTGAAAGCCGACTTCATCATGGCAAACCCGCCGTTCAACCTGAGCGACTGGGGAGCCGACAAGCTGGAGAAAGACCCACGCTGGAAGTTCGGACTGCCACCTGCCGGCAACGCCAACTTTGCCTGGATGCAGCACATGATTCATCACCTCTCGCCTACGGGTCGTATCGGTCTGGTGTTGGCTAATGGTGCCTTGTCGTCGCAGACAGGCGGCGAGGGTGACATCCGCCAGCGCATCATCGAGGCCGACTTGGTGGAAGGCATCATTGCCCTGCCCTCGCAGCTGTTCTATTCTACGGGCATACCCGTATCCTTGTGGTTCCTTACACGCAATAAGCAGCAGCCCGGCAAGACGCTCTTCATTGATGCCCGCCAGATGGGCACGATGGTGACCCGTGCCGTGCGAGAGTTGCAGCAGGAGGACATAGCCCGTATTGCCGGCACCTTCGAGCAGTTCCGCAACGCTACGCTCGAAGACGAGAAGGGTTTCTGTGCCGTGCGCACCATCGACGACATCCGTGCCCAGGACTTCATCCTCACCCCCGGCCGCTACGTAGGCATAGCCGAGCAAGAAGACGACGGCGAGCCGTTTGCCGAGAAGATGCAACGCCTGACCAGCGAACTGAGCGCCCTCTTCACCGAGAGCCACCGCTTAGAGGAAGAGATTAAGAGACAGTTAGCAACAATAGGAATAGTAATCTAGAAAGTCTAGAAAATCTAGAAAATCTAGAAAGTCTAGAAAATCTAGAAACTCTAGAAAAACCAAAAAAACCAAAAAGCAATGACAAACAACCCTACCCCCAACATCCCAGCTGCCAAGATAGACTCCGTCCTCCGCAAGCAGACCAACTGGAAGAACCTCTGGTTCTACCAGAAGACGGTCGTACTCTTTCAGCTGACCTACGTCTTCACACGGCGCTTCTTTCCTGCCTACGGAGACCGCACGGTTGATCAGATGGTGCAGGCGGCACGCTCCGGCAAGCAGAACATTGTGGAAGGGTCGGCTGACGGGGTGACTTCTATGGAGATGGAAATGAAACTGCTCAACGTGGCACGTTCCAGCATCCAGGAACTATTGGAGGATTATGAAGATTACTTGCCTACCCACCATCTGACGAAGTGGACTGCCGGACATACGCGCTATGATAACATGCTCCGCTATTGCCGGACGCACAACCA
This sequence comes from Prevotella sp., assembly GCA_017471245.1. Lineage (GTDB taxonomy): Bacteria > Bacteroidota > Bacteroidia > Bacteroidales > Bacteroidaceae > Prevotella. The sequence continues at coordinate 7,512 of JAFUVB010000066.1, read as the reverse complement.
TATCGGCGACTATGAGAAATTCTTCGAAAAGTGGAACGACGAGGAATTGGCTAATATCGCCATTACGCTCTGCCACATGGTGGATAAGATGATGATGACCTATCAGAAGAAGAAAGAAGAAGAGTTCGTCACCGAGGGTGGCATCCGCGAACGAATGACTGCAGCTCGCCTGGGCTACCGCACCAACCAGCGCGAAGCCATAGAACACTTATCACACGAGGTGGAGCGACTCAAAAAGGAAAACGAGCAACTTAAGAAACAAGTGTAAATTCTCTTTTATCAAATCGAACAGATATGACCAAGAAACAAGCTATACAACTCTTCCAAGAACGCAAAGTTCGTACCGCATGGGACGATAAAGAAGAGAAATGGTACTTCTCTGTAGTAGATGTGTGTGGAGTTCTTACCGACAGTAAGGATCCGACAGCATATTGGCGTAAGTTAAAGCAACGATTAAAGGAAGAGGGAAATGAAACCGTGACAAATTGTCACGCTTTGAAAATGCGTGCCGCCGACGGCAAGATGCGTCTGACCGATGTTGCTGACACAGAGCAGCTTTTCCGTATCATACAGTCAATCCCATCGCCCAAGGCGGAGCCGTTCAAGCAATGGATGGCACAGGTTGCAAGTCAGCGCATTGACCAAATGCAAGACCCCGAACTGAGCATCGATCAGGCCATCATTGACTATAAACGTTTAGGTTACAGCGATGCTTGGATTAACCAGCGCATCAAAAGTATTGAGGTTCGGAAAGAGCTGACCGATGAATGGAAACGTACAGGCGTGCAGGAAGGATTGGAATACGCCTCACTCACCGACATCATCACTCGCGAGTGGAGCGGTTTCACCACCAAGCAATACAAGCACTACAAAGGCTTGAAGAAGGAGAACTTGCGCGACAATATGACTAATCTGGAGATAGCCCTTAATATCCTCGCGGAAGCATCAGCCACAGAAATCTCTAAAGACCGTAATCCCAAGGGCTACAATGCTCAGACGCAGGTGGCAAAAGAGGGTGGCAGTGTAGCCAAGGCTGCACGCAAGCAACTGGAGAGCAAGTTAGGCCGTAGTGTTATCACTAAGGAGAGGGCAAGTGACTATCTGTTGCCGGAAAGTACTGATAATGACAAGTAAATTCTCATTTATGGAAGATACAAGAATTGAAAAATTAGGAAACTATATATTAGATATAGCTGCAGGACCTTTTGGATCAAACCTCAAGGTCGAATGTTTTGTTCCGACAGGTTTCCCGATTATAGATGGTGCCAATCTTAAGGGTTTTAAAGTTACTGATAATGTATCCAAATTTGTCACAGAAGCAAAAGCGAGAAGTCTTCATCGTTCAATCGCAAAGCGAAATGATGTTGTTGTTACAATTAGTGGAAATGTAGGACAAATATCATATATACCTGAAGAATCCGCGTATGAGGAATACCTTGTCTCACAAAGACAGTTTAGGGTGACATTCGATACAAGCAGAGTTTATGTACCTTATTTGGTTTACTATTTCCATACTCTTGAGGGTCAGCATAAGATTTTATCATTTGCAAATCAAACAGGAGTTCCTGCATTAGCGCAACCTTTAAAAAATTTCAAAAATATAGATATAGTTCTTCCTTCGCTTGTAGAACAACAACAAATAGCAGAAGTCCTTAAATCCCTTGACAACAAAATCGAGGTGAACAGGCGGATAAACGATAATTTAGAGCAGCAGGCACAGGCTTTGTTTAAGTCGTGGTTCGTTGACTTTGAACCTTTCCGTGACCAGCCTTTTGTGGAGTCGGAATTAGGTGCAATACCTCAAAGCCTAATCATGGAATATATTTCCAATATTCCTCATACTTTAGAAACAGGAAGAAGACCTAAAGGCGGTGTTGGTGAATTGACATCAGGAGTTCCAAGTGTGGGTGCAGAACATGTAAAAGGGATGGGCAACTATGACTATTCGAAAACCAAATTTATTCCAGCAGATTACGCTTCGTCACTTAAAACAGGTAAGGTGAATGGATATGAGTTGCTTATATATAAAGATGGTGGCAAGCCTGGTTATTTTATTCCAAACTATTCCATTTTTGGGGAAGGGTATCCTTATGACGAATGCTATTTGAATGAGCATGTGTTCAAACTGGATTTTGGTGACAGGGGCTATAATGCTTTCTGCTACTTCTTCTTCAAGACGGATTTCGTGATGAATTACCTTAATGCTCAAGGAGGCAAAGCTGCCATCCCAGGGATTAACAGGCAGGACATCGAGAATATCCTCGTTTATTCTCCTCAGAACGAACCTGTTAAAGATTTTGGAAAGTTGGTTTTGCCGATGATAAAGCAAATTCTCATAAACTGTAAAGAATCTCACCGCCTCGCCCAACTCCGCGACACCCTTCTCCCTCGCTTGATGTCTGGCGAACTCTCTGTGGACGGCCTGAAAGGCCAATTCGCGGTTAGCCCAGGGCGTTGCCCTGGGTCAAATGAACACGTATCAAACAAAACCGCCCTGTAAGGGCAAAAGCAACCAGCCCTAGCAAAATCAATATCAATATGGCCCAATCATTATGTAAGATATATCTTCACATCATCTTCCATATAAAAACGGGAAGTCCAGAGATAGAGAGCGAGCATCTGCCGCGCCTCCATCAATATATCGGGTCGCTCGTCAACTCTACCGGTTGTCAGGTGCTGTGCGTGGGTGGAACGGGCAATCATGTGCATGTATTGCTGATGTTTTCAAAAACAGAATCGGTGGCGCACGTCGTTGAAGAAATGAAACGTAACAGTAGCCGGTGGGTGAAAACGTTGTCGCCACGTTATGAGCGTTTTGCTTGGCAGGGCGGCTATGCGGCTTTTTCGGTGAGCCAGTCTGTTGTGGAGAAAACGAGGCAATATGTGATGAATCAGGGGGAGCATCACAAGAAGGTGTCGTTCCGTGATGAATACATCAGTTTTTTGAAGTTGTATGACATTGAATATGATGAGAAATATGTGTTTTCGGATTGAATCCATCTGGGCAGATACCCAGGGCGGTGCCCTGGGCTGACCGCTCTTTGGCCTTTCAGGCCGTTGGGAGACTCTTTTCTCCCTCGCTTGATGTCTGGTGAAATAAAAGTGGGAGATGTAACGTTATAATATAAAGAGGTAGTTATGGTGTTGCAAGATGGTTTCATAGGATTTCCCCATGCGAAAAGCATTGTGGTGAGTGGCGATATTCATGGAGATATAGCGCTGCTTGTAAACAAATGCTGTGTTCAGTATGGCATGACCGATACGCTGATCATCGTTGCTGGGGATTGTGGTTTTGGTTTTGAACGACCAGGCTACTATGAAGCTATCTATAACCGTTGTAGCAGTAGACTTTCCAAAGCGAACTGCTGGCTTGCTTTTGTAAGAGGCAACCACGACAATCCGGCTTATTTTGAAAATCCGCCTGTGAAGCACCAACGCTGGATGACGCTGGCAGATTATACCGTCATCAAAGCCTGCGGGCATAGCATTCTTTGTGTGGGTGGAGCTACATCTATAGACCGAACGCGGCGCATGGAGGCAAAACAGTATCGGCTACAGAAAACGGATGATCCGTTCATGCCGAATGTGTATTGGCCTAGTGAACAACCAGTATATGACGAGAAGAAACTGGACAGCATCAACGAGAAATTTGCCATAGATGTTGTCATTACCCATACAGCGCCATCTTTCTGTGAGTTGACATCCCATTTCGCCCTGGAGGATTGGGCTATGCTTGACAGTCGTTTGATGGACGATGTGAAGCATGAGCGAAAGGTAATGGACGATTTGTACAACTATCTGTATTCTAAAAACCATCCCCTCAGCTATTGGTACTATGGTCATTTTCACGAAAGTTGGCATGCAAGGATAGACGATGTCATGTTTCACATGCTTGACATTATGGAACTAATTGAAATAAGATAGACGAGATATGAGCACGAACCAATTCACAGAAGACAGCTATGAACAGACGCTGATAGACCTATTCAAGCGAATGGGCTACCAGTATGAATGCGGCTACGACGTGGAACGAGACTTCCGCGAGCCGTGGTATGTGGCTGACCTGCAACAATCATTGCGCAAGCTGAACCCGAAGATGAACGACGAAGTGCTGACAGAGGCTTACCGCATCGTGACCCATGTAAACGAGGGTACGCTGGAGCAGCGCAACGAGCAGATGATGGACTACCTGCAAAACGGTGTGGAGGTGAAGTATGTGGCCGATGGACGCAACCAGACGGCATTGGTCAGGCTCATTGACTTCGAGCATCCCGCTCAGAACCTGTTTAAGGTGTGCAACCAGTGGCGCGTCGTGGAGAAAGAGAAGATACGCTGCGACATCGTTGTCTTTGTGAATGGTCTTCCGTTGGTGGTGATAGAGTTGAAATCACCTGCCAACGATAACGTAGAGGATGACGATGCCTATCTGCAAATCAAGCAGTATCAGCAGAAATGTCCCTCGCTGTTTGTCTTTAATGCGTTCTCTGTAACCAGCGACATGCTGACTACGAAAGCCGGGACACTCACCGCCAAGCAGAACCGCTTCATGGAATGGAAGTCGAGAGATGGTAAGACGGAGTCGGCAGAGTTCATTGACTACGAGACTTTCTTTGAAGGCATCTTCCGTAGGGAGAGGCTGATTGACATACTGCAAAACTTCATCTGCTTCGACCACAAGGACGGGCGCACGGCAAAGATTATGGCTGCCTATCACCAATACTTTGCCGTCAACAAGGCGGTTGCCAAGACGCACGAGGCCATTGGCGGCAATGGCAAGATTGGTGTGTTCTGGCACACACAGGGCAGCGGCAAATCGCTGTCGATGGTGTTCTATGTGCACAGGCTGATTCAGCAGTTCCCGCAATGTACCATCGTGGTGGTGACCGACCGCAACGACCTGGACCAGCAACTGTATGAGCAGTTTGCTGGCTGCCAGAAGTTCCTGCGCCAGGAACCGCAGCGCGTTGGCTTCGACCTGAACGAGAAAGGAAAACTGACCAAGACAGCCGGACGCGAGGACCTGGTGCGCAAGTTGAAAGACCTGCAGACGGGCGGCATCATCTTTACTACGATACAAAAGTTTGAGGAAGGAACGGGCTTGTTGTCGGAACGAGAAAACATCATCGTCATCACCGACGAAGCCCACCGCTCACAATATGGCGACGAGCACTGGGACGTGAAAGCCGAACGCATGAAGAAAGGCTATGCGCTGCTGATGCGTGAAGCGCTACCAAATGCTTCGTTCATCGGCTTTACGGGTACGCCTATCAGTGAAGCCGACCGTGACACCAAGGAGGTGTTCGGCGACTACATCGATGTGTATGACATGACGCAAGCCGTGGAGGATGGTGCCACACGTCCTGTCTATTACGAGAGTCGTGTGGTCAATCTGAAGTTGGACGAAGATGTATTGAAGAAACTGGATGATGAGTTTGACCGACTGGCTGACGAAGGTGCTACCGAAGAACAAATCAACAAGGCACGGCAGGACAACAGCGGCATCCGGCAGATACTCTGTCATCCTGATACCATAGACAGTCTTTGCCGAGACATCATAGAGCACTATGAGAAGAACCGCCAACAGGAGTTGACGGGCAAGGCGATGATTGTGGCCTACAACAAGGATGCAGCGGTCAAGATATATCGAAAGATGCTGGAACTTCGCCCCGAATGGACGGAGAAAGTTCATGTGGTGGCCAGTGCTGCCAATACCGACAAGGAAGAGTGGCACGACGTGATTCAGCCCAAGATGAACAAGGAGTATGCAGCCTTGTTCAAAGAGGATGCATCGCCCATGAAGATTGCCATCGTGGTAGATATGTGGCTGACAGGTTTCGATGTGCCTTCGCTGGCAACGATGTATGTCTATAAGCCGATGAAGGGACATAACCTGATGCAGGCTATCGCCCGTGTCAACCGTGTGTTCCCAGAGAAGGAGGGCGGTTTGATTGTTGACTATGTGGGTATTGCCGGAGCACTGAAACAGGCCATGCAGGACTATACGCAGCGTGACCGTCAGCAGTTTGGCGACCCGGACATCAACAAGACTGCCCGTGTGAAATTCCAAGAGAAACTGGAGATATGCCGTGACTTGCTTTTCGGTTTTGACTATAGCGGCTTCTATAATGGTACTGACCCTGAAAGGGCGCAGTTAATTAAGGGTGGTGTCAACTTCATGCTGGCCCCCGGACGTGCGGAGCAGATGAAGGACTTCATGAAGGAGAGCCAACTGCTGCATAACGCGCTGACCCTTTGCCGCTCGTTGGCAGAAACACAAGAGAAACAGGAGGTTGCCTTCATGGATGCCATACGTGTGCTGCTGTCTCGTCTGGCTCAGAAAGGTCCACTGACCAAGAAGGACATCAACGAGCGCATCAGCCATCTATTGGAGCAGAGCATACAAAGCCAGGGCATCATCAACCTCTTCCCCATCGAGGGCGGCAAGAAACATGACTTCTCTTTGTTCGACGAGGTGTTCCAAAAGGAGATTCGGAAGATGAAGGAGAAGAATCTGGCCGTGAAACTGTTGGAACGCTTGCTGAAGGAACGCATCCACAGCTTTGAGCGTACAAACGTCGTGCAAAGCAAGAAATTCTCCGACCTGCTGAATATGGCCCTTTCCAACTACCTGAAAGGGATGCTGACTAACGAGGAGGTCATTGAGGAACTGCTGAAGATGGCTGAGGAAATCAAGCAGAACGAGGAAGAAAGCAACAAGCTGGGACTGACCGTAGAGGAAAAAGCCTTCTACGATGCTTTGTCTTCGCCAGAGGGAGTTCGTCAGGCTTATACCGACGAGCAGTTTGTGGCACTCACCCGTGAGCTGACAGAGCAGCTTCGCCGTAATCGCACCATCGACTGGAACCGCAAGGAGTCAGCCCGTGCAAAGATGCGTGTGCTGGTAAAGCGACTGCTGAAGAAATACAAGTACCCACCAGAAGGACAGGAAAAGGCTCTTGAAACGGTAATGGCCCAGTGCAACAAGTGGGCCGACGACGATGAGAACGTCATTGAGCGCAAGCTGGCCAACATCGAGGACGACCGCGACGTACGTAATCTCATCTACAACCGCCTCATCATGAATGCTGACACATCTGATTACGAACTACAGCGTGAGGTAATGGAAGTATATGGCGAGCGTTATCCTGACATGCGCATCATCGACTGGCAACATGTCATTGCTGATTACACACCATTAGTGCGTGAAACTGCCAAACAACCGTCTGCAAAAGTTGTCGAAATGCAACAGCGGCAGTATGGCATGGCAGCAGAAGATGAAGGTAAATACGAATCTAAATCTGATAAAAAAGCACCTACAAAATCTTTGTAAGTGCTTGATTCTTTTGTGTGGACCAGCCAGGGCTTGAACCAGGGACCTCCAGATTATGAGTCATATTTACGGTTTTTGCATGAAATGCCATGTTATTGCAAAAGCCTGTAAATAAAAGGATTATTTCTTTTGGCGTTTGCAGAAAATTGTGTAATTTTGCAGCAGTTTTCGCTCGCGAATTT
>JAFUVB010000085.1 GCA_017471245.1 Prevotella sp. | reverse complement strand
TTGCTGGCACTGGCTGCCATCGTTTCCTCCTGCGCAAAAGGATTCGACAGTGACGAGACTTTCACCAGCACGGTGAGAGACTCACAACTTGCATCACCAACGCTGACGCAGAGCAGTTTCGCCTCGAAGGTGAACGCCGACGGTTCGGAAAGCGTGCAGGTGACTTGGGACGTGGTGCCAGGAGCCGGCGGCTACTATTGCCACGTGGACAATGTTGACGATCCCGCCAACCCCGTCGTGGTCTTCGACGGCAACGTAGACGGAACCTCATTCCTCTTCGACAAGGCTGACGACACCAAGTACAGCGTGAGCGTTAAGACTCTGGGCAACGCCAAACTCAACAACAAGGAAGCCACCGATGCCACCGTGTTTGCCTACAGCACCATGGTGCCGGCACAGGTAATCCCTGTTGGCACCGACATTGCCGACTTCGTCAAGAGCCATCTGATTGACACAGACGATGAGCAGGCTTTTGAGTTGCAGGCCAACGGTAACTACACGCTGAATTCAGAAGTTGACTTCGGCACACACAAGGTTACTTTCCGCGGCGACAAGATTCACCGCCCCATCGTTACTATTGGTTACGACGGTGTGATCCGCACAGGTGCCGGACTGAAAATCAAGTGGATCAAGTTTGATGCCACAGAGCAGAACTCAAAGGGTGTTGTTGAGTGCTCTAACAATCCTCCATCTACTTTGGAAGGACCCAACTTCGGCTTCCCCGACAAGAGTTACATCCTCTATGACCCACTTATCTTTGAGGACTGCATGTTCAAGAACGTGAAGATGTGTCTTTTCTACATTGGTGAGAAGGCATGGTCGGCTGTTGACGTACGCATCGTCAACTGTATCGTTCAGTTGGATAACGACGGAACAAAGTTCGGTGATGCTGCCGTATTGTGCTGCTATGGACAGACCTGCTATTACAAAGACGGTCAGTCTTGGGGATCGAGTGCTATCCGCAACGTGACCATCAAGAACAGCACCATCTACAACATCAAGAGCAATGCCAAGAACCGTATGATACGTTTCAACAGAAACAACATGACAACCATGTTCGACTCTGCAACAGGAAGTGCTACGCTGACAGACAACACCTTCATCATGACCTTCTCAGACAAGGAGTTTGCCAACAACACGCCTAATGCTGCTGCCTATACGATTACGTTCAACAACAACATCCTGTATTATTGCGCCCGTCTGCAGAAGTTCTTGCAGGGTAATTGCACGATCATCAATTCCATCGACAAGAACACTTCTTACACAACGATCGCAAGTGGCGACGGTGCACGCTTTGCCAACGACTTCAACTTCTGTACAGAAGAGGATGCCTACGGCCTGGCCGACGTGGATGCAATCAAGGCTTGGTTGAAACCACTCGACTTGACTAAGGATGACGGTGGTGTTAATTTCAAGGCTAAGGGCGCTATCTCGAGTACCATCGGTGACCCGCGTTGGCTGCAGTAATTGTTATTCATCTATAATAAATAGGTATATACGTATGAAAAAATATATCATCACCCTGCTGATCGCCTTCGTAGCGATGGCCGCTTCAGCACAGAGAACTGTTAAGGGAACGGTGGTCGACCAGAGCGGTGAGCCTATCATCGGTGCCACGGTGCAGGTGAAAGGCAGCTCCACAGGAACGATTACCGATTTCGACGGAAACTTCACCCTTCCTAATGTTCCGGCAAAAGCACAAGTGGTTGTTTCTTTTATCGGATACATCACAGAGACCATCACCAACTTCAACAATCCTAAGGTTGTGCTGAAAGAAGATGCACAGCAGATTGAGGAAGTGGTTGTTGTGGGTTACGGCACACAGAAGAAATCGCACCTGACAGGTTCGGTGGAGACAGTACCCATGGAAGAAGTGGCCGATTTGGCAACCAACGACCTCACCGGCTCGCTGCGCGGACTGGTAAACGGCGTGAGCATCAGCAGCGGCGGCAACCGTCCGGGTAGCACTTCGTCGCTCACCATCCGTGGTGCCGGCGACCTGAGTGCCATCGGCGTGAACGCACAATCGCCGCTTTATGTCATCGACGGATTCATCCTCGACTCCAACGCATTCAACAATCTCGACCCGTCGACCATCGAGTCGATCTCTATTCTGAAAGACGCAGCAGCTGCCGTCTACGGTGCACGCGCCGCCAACGGTGTGGTGCTCGTCACCACGAAGAAAGGAAAGCAGGGCGCTCCGCAGATTTCTTACAGCGGAACCATCGGTATCACCGACGCCGTGGCTACTCCGAAGATGCTCAACACCTACGACTACGGCCGTCTGTGGAATGCCGTGCGCATGGCCGACCCCACAGAAACCGGCATCAACCTGCGCTACGACCTGTTCCAGGCTGATGAGCTTGCAGCCATGAGAAACCTCGACTACGACCTGCTCGCCGACCACTGGAAGACTGCCGTCACCCATCAGCACAGCGTGAACCTGAGCGGTGCCACCGACAAGGCGAACTACTATGCCAGCGTTTCCTACTACACACAGGACGGTAACCTTGGCAAGCTCGACTACGACCGCTGGAACTTCCGCGCAGGAACCGACGTGAAGGTGGGCAACTGGCTCAAGGCTTCACTGCAGGTTTCAGGCGACTACGGCAAACAGAACAAACCGTTGATGAAGGTGCAGAGCACCGGCAGCGACAAGGACTATCAGATGCTGCTCACCCACCCGGGCTATATCCCCGAGACACTCAACGGCTATCCCATGGCAGTGTATGGCATCACCAACGGTGAAATGGCTGCCAACCAGACTTACAACTACGAGTATCTGCAGAACTCCAGCGACTATATGCGCAGCATGACCTCCAACACCTACATCAGCGGTGCCTTGGACTACGAGTTCGGATGGAGCAACATACTGAAAGGACTGAAGCTGCGCCTGAGTTATTCAAAGGCTATCAAGACCGACAAGGGCAACGAGTTCGGTACGGCTTTCGCCGTTTATCGCCTCAACCAGCGCACTGGTAGCGGAGAGCACCTCTACACAGCCGTTCCCGGACAGGAGGATTTCTATAACGATGTGGTGATGGCAGAGAACAACTTCATCCTCGGCCACAACAACGCAAAGGTGTCAAACGGTACCGACGGTGGCTACATCCAGCGCACCATGAGCCGTTCCGACAACTACCAGCTCAACTTCACCGTGTCATACGCACGCCAGTTCGGTCTGCACAACGTGAGCGGTCTGTTCTCCATCGAGAAGTCTGAATCAGAATCAGAAGACCTGCTCGGACAGGGAACAAAGCCATACGAGTTTTCCACCGGGCAGTCGAACTCGCTGAACACCAGCGACGGCGGCGACACCAGCTCCACATGGGGACGCTCAGAGTCGGGAACTCTCTCCTACATCGGCCGTCTGAACTACAACTACAACGACCGCTACCTCTTGGAGTTCCTCATCCGTTCCGATGCCTCTCAGAAATTCCATCCGAGCAACTACTGGGGAACATTCCCGTCGCTCTCAGCAGGATGGATTGTCAGCGAGGAGAAATTCATGCGCAACATCAAGTGGCTCGACTTCCTGAAACTGCGTGCTTCATTCGGTCTTACCGGTCGTGACAACATCTCTGCCTGGCAGTGGATGCAAACCTATAACATCGCAGCCGACAAAGGTGCCATCTTCGGAGAGAACGGCATCGCCGGAAGCCACATCACAGCCAACAACGGCGCACGTATCAACAGAGATGTTCACTGGGACAAATCATACAAGGGAAACCTCGGTTTCGACTTCAGCGTGCTGAACAACCGTTTAGGATTCAACATCGATGCCTACTATGTGTGGGACCGCGAAATGCTGCTCGGCTTCAGCGGCACCATTCCCACGACCGTGGGTACAAGCGGTGCTCCGCAGAACTACGGTAAGATGGACAGCTGGGGAAGTGAAATCTCCGTGACATGGCGCGACAAGATCGGCAAGGATTTCAAATACAAGATTCAGCTGAACACGGGCTTCTCCGACAACAAGGTGCTGCTCATGGAATGGCCCACCAGCAACTACTACAAGTCGATCTATGAGGGCAGCCGCACCGACCGCGGCTCTTGGGGAATGCAGTGCATCGGCATGTTCCGCTCGTTCCAGGACATTGAGGAATACTTCAACCAGTATCACATCACCAGCTACTTGGGCATGACCAAAGATCAGATTCGTCCGGGTATGCTCATCTATAAGGACATACGCGGCTCACTCATCGAGGGAACGCACGAATATGCCGGCCCCGACGGCATCATCGACGGTCTCGACGAGGTGCAACTGTCACACCGCTCTAATCCTTATCACTTCTCGCTCAACCTGAGTGCCGACTACAAGAGCTTCTCCATCTCCACACAGTTGGCAGCAAGCTGGGGCGGCTACAGCTTCGTTCCAGGCAGCGCCTTGGCTCCCAGCGACGGTGTATCGGCCAACAACAACCTCAACTACAAGCGATTAGAGTATGTAAACATGCCTTCGTTCTGGAACCCGGACGACATGTTCATCTATAACGACATCTACGATGCTGAGGGCAACCTGCTGCAGGCAGCCAACCGCGAAGCTTATTATCCCAACATGCGCTATGCCAGTGTGAACAACCAGACGTCCACCTTCTGGCGCATCAGTGGTGCTCGCGTCACGCTGAACCGCCTCACCATTGCCTACAAGTTCCCGAAGAGCATCTGCCAGTTCGTGGGCGTTCAGTCAGCACGCATCAACGTGACGGGACAGAACCTGCTGAGCCTCTACAACCCATATCCCGACAAATTCATCGATCCGATGATGAGCTATGGCGTTTATCCTGCTCTGCGCAAGTTTACTATCGGTCTTAACGTAACCTTCTAATCATGATGTTTATGAAAAGAATATTCAATATAGGTGCCATTTGCCTCACAATGGCTGTGGCAGCAACGATGAGCAGCTGTAGCGACGAGTTCATCCAGGACAAGAAGAACTATAGCAATGTGTCATCAGAGATTTACAATTATTACAGTGGTGCCAACGGCCGACTCAACGAGTGCTACCGCATCACGCTGCCAAACATCCAGGCTGGCGCCAGCCAGATGTGGCAATACAACAGCCTCGGAATGGCAGACAACCACTCTCAGAGCACCGAGGAATACCGCAACTTCAGCACATTCGTTGATCCGCAGGTGACGCTGAACACCGTGACCGGCACATCAGGCGCTCCCGGATACTTCGGTTCGTCATGGAGCCGCATCCGCGAAATCAACGAAACCATCGAAGGAATACAGGGAAGCACGCTCTCCGACAGCGAGAAAGACGAACTCTTGGGTCAGGCTTTCTTCCTCCGCACATGGTGCTACTACCTGTTGTTCCGCTACTATGGTTCCATTCCTCTCGTTACCGAGGTGCAGAATCCCGTGCCTGAATCATTCACCCCGCGCTCCAACGCTCAGGAATGCTACGACTTCCTCTGCAGCGAACTCGACAAGTCGGCAGAAATGCTGAAGAAGCGCACCGTGGAGAGCTCATGGTCGGCAAACGACTGGGGACGCGTAACCACCGGAACCTGCCTGGCACTGAAGCATCGTATCATGATTCTCTGGGCAAGCCCGCTGTTCAATCGTGACAACGACCAGAGCCGCTGGACGAATGCCTACAACACCATCAAGCAGGAAATAGGCACCATCAACGCCTGCGGATACGGACTTGCCAACGAAAACGCCCCCGGCGTGAACGGATCGGGATGGGCAAAGATGTTCCTCGGCATCGTGAACAACCCCGAGGCTGTGTTCGTTTCCTGCTATAACAAGAACACACCCGACCTTACGCCCGACTATCAGCGTAACAACCTGTGGGAACAGCAGATACGTCCTGCCAACACATTGGGCAACAACGGAAAGACGCCAACCGACATGATTGTGGACCTCTTCCCGATGAAAGACGGCAAGCGCCCTGCCACCTACGATTCGTACACCAAGGTGGAAGCTTCTGCCATCGCCTACGATGCAGAGCATCCGTTCATGAATCGCGACCCGCGCTTCTATCGCACATTTGCCTTCCCAGGCGAATACTGGCGCTTCACGGGCGACCCGAACACCAGCACCAGTGCCAACCCATACACGGGCGACAAATACATTCTCTGGAACTACGTGTGGTATAACGACCCGGCAAACTTCGACAACGTGATGAGCAGCGACCATTTCGGCGCCGACAACCTGCTCACATCCGTTCACGGCATGTACATCCGCAAGTTCTCCGACGACCTCGATGTGAACGCCACACCCAACTACAACTTCAACACTGCCGGCAAGAACGTAGGTTTCCGTGAGTGCATGACATCCACCATGGAGATACGCTATGCCGAAGTGCTTCTCAACCTGGCAGAGGCTGCATGCGGCGCTAACCAAATGGGCGAGGCTGTAGACCTTCTGAAGCGCATCCGAGCACGCGCAGGCTACACGGCTGACAACAACTACGGACTGCCCGCAAACCTCACCGGCGACCAGGCTGCCTGCATGGCTGCCATCCTCTATGAGCGCCAGATTGAGTTTGCCTACGAAGGCAAGCGCTTCGAGGACATGCGCCGCTGGCTGCTCTTCGATGGCGGCGTGGGACTGGCAGGAGCCGGAGCAAAGGCACTGACAGGATGGGGCGGCAACACCTGCACCTACTTAGGATTCAAGCCCTTCGTGGGTCAGCGCCGCGACGAGTTCGTGTTCCGTCTGCAGAACAAGTACAACTATACCGACGGACAGAGCGGACGCACATGGCCATTCACGGCAGGCGACAACACAGAGAAGAAAGACGAGACCAACCCCGACCCGATTCTCAAATCAAACATGGGCGGTCTGACACGCGCCACACGTGATGCCTATGCCGTTGACCTGAGCGAAACCATCGTGAATAAACCGCTCGACGAGCAGTTGGAAAACCTGAAGACCTTCTACGACACGTATCTCGTGAGAAAGAAGATCAAGGGCGATGCCTACGACTCCAACAACACTCCGCTCACCATGTCGTGGAACGCCCGCTACTATTTCTGGGGATTCACCCAGGGCGAGCAGATCAACAACCCCAACCTCCCGCAGGTTGTTGGATGGGAAGACTACTACAAGAGCGGCAGCAACGGAACCTACGATCCGCTGACAGCCGAGCCAGCCGGTACGACAACCGAGTAATCATGATGATAATCATCCCTGATGGGAGGGCCTCGCTGAGCGCCCTCCCATTGTTTTTGCGGTAACAGAGACGAGAAAAGCAGCACTATAGAAGCAAGTAAGCGCCACTTTTGAGCCACGTTTACAGCGAAAGGGACCAGCAAATCAAATTGATTTACTTTGCAAATCAACTTGATTTGTTTTTCAATTCAATTTGATTTACCGTGCAAATCAAATTGATTTACCATTCCGAGGAATCGTTTTGGAGGTTCGAAAACGCTGCTATTCAAGCACGAATACGCTGTTTTGAAGATCGAAAGTGTTATTGCTAAAGGTCGAAAACGCCGTTTTTCAAGCTTGAAGGCAGCGATATGGAGGCTTCATAACAGAGGTATGCCGCTGCAAATTAATTTAATTTGCTGAGTAAATTAAGTTAAATTGAAAAGTAAATTACATTAATTTACCGCGCAAATTAATGTAATTTACTTTTGCAAAAGAGGGGTATCAAGAAGAAAAAACAACGGATTTCACGGATTAAACAGATTATTTTAGTTCATGATTTCTGCTGTTGTATAGTGGATTAGAGGTGTTGTTTAGTGGATTAGAGGTGAGAAGATTAGAGGTGAGAGATATGCACTGAGATACAAAGTTCTTTACTCATGCCTATATAATAGTTCTAATCTCTCACCTCTGACTTCTCACCTCTAATCCTCTAAGTATTACTCAGTGGTTGTAGAAACCTCAGATTCTACCGAGGTATTAGGATTCTTGCTGAGCGGATCGAATGAACCCATTCCGCCGAATACGCTGTTCCAGCCGATGGTCTGCACCACGTTGGGGTTGTTGTCCTGATCGGAAGAGGCAAGACCCATGAAATAGCACTTCTTGTCCCATGTGGGAACGTTCACGTTGCCCGTCTCCTCATCAACCACGTTCATGGTGGTGATGTCCTTGCGCAGCATGTAGGCACGGTAGAAGTTAGCCATGCTCCTCACGTTGGTGTTGTTATAGGTGGTGTTTCCGTCCTCGTCGGTAACGGTTGTGAAGTCTTCATCGAGTGTCAGCGCTTTGGGCTTGCTGATTTCCAGAGCAGCGAAAGGATCGGTGGTCTCGGCATAAGCTCCCATGAATGCCTCTGGGTCGAAATAGATTTCAATCCTGTGCAGGGTGACGTCGTTGAGCGGTTTCACACCAAGATAGGTGCAGGTGTTGCCGCCCCATCCAGAGGGAATCCAGCTGCTGCCGCCGATTTCGTCCTGTCCCACTCCGCCGTCGAATAGCATCCAGCGATGGCAGTCGTCGAAGCGCTTGCCTTCGTATGCGAGCTCAATCATGCGCTCATAGAGGATAGCCTCGAACATCTTGGCGCGGTTGCTGCGTATTTCGGGATTCAGACCGCAGTCGCCGGTATAGCCCACACGCTGGCGGATGCGCACCAGAATGTTCCAAGCCTCATCCAAGCGGTTGATGCCGCAGGCAGACTCAGCCAGATTGAGCAGCACCTCAGTGTAGCGCATAGCAATGAGCGGCTGTGCATTGCGGCTGAATGCAGAAGAGCTGTCGAAGACATACATCGGAGTGACGCCCAGACCGTAGTCCTGCGACTTCTTGCGCACGTAGATTGACTTACCGTTTCTTCCTAAATAATCGCCGTAGTAGCCATACTGGTCGGCGGCAGTCATGTTGTCGGCATTGTTATACCATGCCCAGTTCTGCAACTGATACTCCTGACCGGTGGCATAAGGACTCCTGATTTGAGTGGAGTCGATGGATCCCTGGAACTTCCATTCTGTGCCGGGGAAGGCGAAAGTGCGATAGAAACGCGGGTCGCGGTTCAGGAAGAAGAGTTTCTTGTCATACTGATAAAGACCACCTTCCTCGGGGCGCTTGCCGTCGGCCATGGGGAACGCATCCACCATCTCGGCAGAAGGAGTGATGCCGCCTGCGCCGCCGGTGTTGCTCGGGCGCAGTTTCTGCTCCAAGCAGTTGTACAGCTGATCGCCGGCATCGCCGGGAGCATTGTTGCAGTTGGCCATGAACACAGCCTCGGAGTTCAGGTTGTCGCCTCCGAAGATGTTGCACCATATCTTTGCCCAGTTGCTGGCATTGTTTCCGGGATTGCCTTCGTATGACATACCAAAGTGTCCTTCGTTGAGCTTTTCAATCGCCTTGGTGTTCAGCTCGTAAGCCTGCTGCCAACGCTCCTGCTCGTCCTGGCGGTTGAACACCGGGCTGGCATAATAGTTGGCCACGTAGCCTGCCAGTGCGTATGCTGTTCCGGCAGTAACGCGCCCCCAGTCGTTGGCTTCCTCTTCCCAGCGCACGGGCAGCTCTTCGCCTGCGGTGGTGAGATCTTCGATGATGAACTTATAGGTGTCTTCCGACGACTGGCGCGTCACTCTCAGGTCGAGTGTATCGCTGAGCGTGGTGCTCTGCAGGTCGCGGATAATCGGCAGACCGCCGAAACGCTTGAACAGACGGAAATAGCGGGTGGCGCGGAAGAAGCGTGCCTGACCCATTGCCCATTTCTTCTGGTCGTCGGAAAGACCTTCGCTGCGCCCCACTTTCACGATGACGTCGGTGCACTCGCGCATCTTCTTCCACGGGTTTTCGTTGGTTCCCGTCCAGAAATACTTATGGATGTTGGTATTGGTCCATACGGTTGCCGGGTCGGCATAATAGCCATAGCCGTTGTTGCCATAGCCGGCAAACTCGTCGGCATTGGTGGAAAGCACATCGGGCAGTCCCACCGGCCAGAGGTCGCTCGGTCCGTTGGTAGAGGTGGAATTGCCACCCATGTTCCCGCCATTTGAATTATAGTCACGGAAATAAGGCAGCGATCCCTGATAGATATAGTTCAGGCGGAGCTTCACCGATTCCCAGTCGTTATAAACGTCGTTCTCTCCGAAGGAGCCGAAGGGACGCTTCTCGGCAAGGAAATCGTCGTTGCAGCTCATCAATGCGGCACTGATGAGGCAGACGGCACTTATTGATTTCAATATATTGCGTGTCATAATATGATCTGTTTATGATTGTCGTTTAGAAAGTTACATTCAAACCAGCCGTAATCTTGCGCACCACAGGGTAGCTGCCATAGCTTCCGGCGAATGAATTCCAGTAGCCGCCGGGGCATGCGTTGTAGAAGCTGAATGCATTCTGGCAGGTGATGTTGAGTCGCACGGCATTCAGTCCCACGCTCTTCACCCAAGTCTTCGGCAGGGTGTAGGCAATGGTGATGTTGCGCAGATAAATCTGAGTGGCAGGCATGCGCCAGAAAGTGGAAGTCTGTGAGTTCACGCTTGCGCTTGTGTATCCGAAGTTCGGCCAGCGCCCGCCGGGATTGGCAGCAGCAATGACATTGCCGAAAGAATCGTGAACGTCTTCATAGATGAACATATCGTTCCACATGGCAGACACGTTGGTTTTCTCCATGCCGTCGAATGATTCCTTGTACATGGCAGGCATCATGGTGTAGGCTCCCCACTCGCCTGTGAGCGTAGCATTCAAGGCAAACGACTTGTAGACGAAGTTCAGGTTGAGGTTGCTCGAATAGGGATTGTTGGCGCGTTTGGAGATGCGCACCATGTCGTTGTCGTCAATCTTTCCGTCTTTCTCGCCGTAATCGTCGGTTCCTTCAATCTTCTGTCCGCGGATGTCTTCATAGATGAGCATACCCGGATGAACCTGACTCTGAGAGAGTCCGAGGTAGTCGGTGATCCCGTATTTCTTGAAGTATTCCTCAATTTCCTGATAGGTGCGGAACATGCCCATGCAAGAGTAGCCCCACAGACCGCGGTCGCTGCGCTCGCCCTTGACGTAGCTTGTGAACTTGCGCTGACCAGTGCGCGGCCAGTAAGTCTTCAGCACCTTGTTGTCGTCGTAGGAGAATCCCAAGCGGGCAGACACATACATGTCTTTGTTGATGCGCTGACGCCAGCCCACAATGGCTTCCATACCATACATATCCATCTCACTGAAGTTCTCAGGTGCGGGATAGGTTCCTGCCGTACCTGGCATCTCGTTGGATGTGGGGATGGCAAACATCTCGCGGCCGAAGTCGTAATAGGCATCAAGGGATAAGGAGAGACGGTCGTCGAGCATGCGCAGGTCGAGACCGAGGTTGGTCTTGATGTTCTTGTCCCAGTGGAGGTCGCGGTTGGTTCCACTCTTCTCGGGCAACTGGAAGGCGCGTGCAGAGGTCTGTGTATAGTCGGTACCGAAGATGGGACCGCGGGTCGGGTTGTAGGAATAGAGCTGCAACCATCGCCATGCATCCACATTGTCGCGACCCATCACTCCGAATGAGGCACGCAGCTTGGCAAAGTCGATCTTCCACTTCTCCTTGGGGAACCATTTCTCCTCCGACATAACCCATCCAGCCGAGAAGCTTGGGAATCCGCCCCAATAGTTTTCGGGTGAGAACTTAGCGGCAGAAGCCTGGAAGCGGATAAGGAACTCAAACAGATACTTGTCGGCAAAGGCGTAGTTCAGACGGCCGATATAAGCCAGGTTGGCACCTTCAGACTTACCCCAGTCGGCTTCTTTCTTGGTGTCGTCGGCAAGAGAGTTGGCTGTTCCGTCGCTGAACGACAGCGGATGCGTTCCCGACGTGAAGTTGTAGAGGCTTTCGCTCTCGCCCCTTTCAATGGAGAATGTTCCGCTCACGTCGTGCTTGCCGAACTTGCGACCGTAGATGAGCATGAAGTTCACCTGATAAGAGCTGCTGCGGTCGTCGCGGTTGGTGATGCTCGAAGCCTGACCACTGTTGAGGACGCGCTTCTCCATGTTTTCGAATGAGATGTAGCGGAATCCTTCCAATGTGTTCTCGTCGTAGTCTACATCAGGATCGTTGTCGATGATGGCATTGGGATCGGTGATGTAGAGGTGGCGACCAGATCCGCCGCGGTTCTTCACGCGGTAGACGATGTTCTCCATCTTGATGCTGTTGTCGTGCGAGCTGCCCACGTTGCGCGAATAGGTGAGCTTGGCATGCAGGCCTTTCAGAGGATTCCAGAGCTTGCCCAAGTCGGCCTCCAACGTTCCCTGGATTGACAGGTTGCTGGATTTCTGCTCGCGGTTGTTGATGGAGTTATAGAGACTCTTGTAGTTGTAGTAGTTGTCAGACGAAGGATCGTTTTCCATTCCAGAGTTATAGATGGGGTATCCATTGATTTCATCGGGAATGTAGGAGGGGTTCTTCATCATATAGAGGTAGTCTTCCTGATTGCCGCCTCCCGAGTTACTGGTGGCGTGCATGTTCTTGCGGGAATCGTCACCCGACACAGAGAGCGTTGCCCTGAGGAAGTCGGTTACGTTGGCGGTGATACCGGCACGGTAGTTCCAGCGGTTGTAGTCGAGCTTACCGATGTTACCGTCTTGTGTCTGATAAGTAACGCCGGCAAAATAGGTAGCCTTCTCGTTACCTCCGTTCACGTTCACGCTGTGGCGCTGCGAGAGCGATGACGACCAGTATTTGTCGAGCAGGTCGTAGTTCATGTTGCGCATCTGCTCCAACTCGTCGGCCTGGAAATAGTCGGTGAGCATATCGGGTGTCTTGTTCCTCTGCAGTGAATAGGCATACTTGGCAGCGTTGTAGATACGGCCGTAATTATAGCCGTCGAGCATCTCAGCATGCATGATGGCATCCACATAGCTCATCTGAGCCTGATAGGAGATGCGTGGCTGGCCGGCCTTTCCGCGCTTGGTCTTCACGAGGATTACACCGTAGGCACCATAGGCACCGTAGATGGCGGCTGCAGCATCCTTCAAGATGGTGATGCTCTCCACTTCATCCACATCGAGGTTGTTGAATTCCTCTTCACCTTTCTCACCATCCTGATAGACAAAATCGTCGATCACATACAACGGGGCGGGGTTCTTCTGTCCACCGGCACTGGCACCGTTCATATCGGTTGTAGGAATCAGAGCCACGGCATCGCGCGCCTGACGGATGGTGATGGTGGCATTCTCACCAGGACGACCCGTTGACGGCATGCTGACGTGGATAGACGGTGACATACCAATGAGAGCCTCGGAAAGACTGGTAACAGCCAAGTCTTTCAGTTCCTCGGGATTGATCACCTCAACGGCACCCGTCACATTCTTCTGTTTCAAGGCACCATAACCCACAACGACCACTTCGTCGAGGCTGGAGGCATCTTCCTTCAAGACAATGCGCACGTTGCCATCGAGCTTACTGACGGTCTGAGTAACAAAGCCGATATAGGTCACCTTGATCTTACCGCCGGAGGGAACATGGATAGAGAACTTTCCATCCAAGTCGGTGATGGCACCGCCCTGCGTCTGACCAACAACCGTGATCGTGGCACCGATGATGGGTTCTCCGTTTTCATCAACCACAAGACCTGTCACATTGCGACCGGAGGCCTGCGATGTGGAAGCCTTGTTTTGCTGGGCATTGGCAGGCATCGATAATCCCAATGCGAGGCAAAGCCCTATACTATATATAATAATGTGTCTTTTATTCATAACTGTATTCCTTGTTTATCGCATTGAACATTATTTGGCAAGCCAGCGCGGATCGCCCACACCATTGGCAATCACCTGAGGCTCTGTGGGGGTGAAGTCTACACCGCCGTTGGGCTTGGAAAAGTCGAGCTCCTGCGTTACGTCGCCCTGGAACTTGGGATCGTAGATGGCTGCGAAGGTGGCACCGCCGGAATCGCCCATGCTGCTGTTGCGGGTGATATCGTCCTCACGCGGGCTCCACAGCACATTGAAGCGGTAAGTACGGGTTCCGCTGTTCACACGATAGAGCTGAGAAACATCGTAGAAGAGTGAATGGTCGATGGTCATTGTACGACCTGTTCCGCTCACGTTATTCACCCAGCGCCAACCCGTATAAGTCTTTGAGAAAGTGGTCTTGCTGATCTTCCACGATGTGCTGTTCATGGCAGCAGTGGTGTTTCCGAACACTTTCTCGGGCTGTGTGTTGGAGTCGCTGACGGCATAGCGTGCGAAGCATGCCTGATCGTTGTCAACAATGTTGTAGATGGTGCTGTTTTCAATCACGATGTTCTTCACCTGACGACCTGTATTATAGAGATTGATGAAGCCAATGTTTGATTTGGTGGTATTGTTCATCTGCACAATACAGTCGCTCACGGTGAAATTCCAGTAGGCGCATGCAACGTCGTTGCAATAGAGCATGGCATGAGGCAGGTTCTTGAACCAGCACTGTGAGATATAGATGGGATTGAGCACGTTATATATACCATTGATGGCTGCACCGCTGCGCATGAAACCAAGGTT
Source organism: Prevotella sp. (assembly GCA_017471245.1). Taxonomy (GTDB): domain Bacteria; phylum Bacteroidota; class Bacteroidia; order Bacteroidales; family Bacteroidaceae; genus Prevotella. Next base: position 24,466 of record JAFUVB010000085.1, on the reverse strand, counting down.
CTGGCTGAGGATGTTGTCGGGCAGGTTATCCTTGCTCATGCATACGAATCCGCCTGCCGTTGCCTCGGTCATGTCGAAGTTGATGAACTTCACCTTCAATCCGTTGTAAGTGGCAAACGAACCATTGCCAGTAATCCTCACCACGGGACGGTTCACCTTGTCACCACGGAACGTAAACAAGTGACCGGCAAAGTCAACCTGGTCGGAAAGCGTGTACTCACCACCCGGCTCTAACTCAATAGCTACCTCATAGGCGAGCGTGTCCAACTCCTGAGCCTGCCACCACTCATAAATGTCGGAACCCGAAGGTATGGTTGCTATCTTCGGTATGAGGGTGGTGAGATCGTATGTCTTTGCCTCTGCAGCATCGGTATTGTTCAGTTTCTTGTTTCCCAATGTGCGGATAGAGAGTTTGTACTTAGAGTCTTCAGCCACGGAAACAGTGAACCTGCTACCGTCAATCACTTTGTCCTCAATACCGTCGATTACCACAGGGTTGGCAGGATCATCCACATTCTGGAATGTCACCACATGACCGTCGGCGCCAGGAACGACATCCCATGACACCACTGCTGACTTTCCGTCGGCACTGACAATAAACGAAACGGAGTCGGGAGATTCCATTTGGGTATTCTTAACACCCAAGTCAAAGCCGTTTGGCGAATCATAGCCATCGGCACAGCTGGAACAGATCATCACGCCCAACGTCCAAAGCAGGGCGCGAATCTTTCCTCGTCGGATTTTTCTGTTTGTTCTCATTTGTCTTTGTTGTATTTTTTGGTATATTAGTTTTGCATCTTATGTGAAAGAAAAGTATTCCATAATGCTGTAGCTTTATTTTGCAAAGATACAAATATTTTTGCAATCTTTCTATTTTTGCGCAACAAAATGAAAGAAATTGCGAAAAAAAGAAAAGAAAATACACCTTAATCATAACAAATGTACTATTTTCCACCTCATTTTTAGGGTTTTCAGGTGTGAAGAGGCACGGCAGGAGCAGCGCAAAGGAACTGGCACCGTGAGAGTTTAAGGTTAATTTAAGGAAAACCGCAAGGTGCAGATATGAATGCTTAATTTATTTCCGTGGGATAGTACAAAGAACGATATTCTCCGTTATTTCAGATAGAGAAGAATTGCTGATAGCGATTCCGCAAACAATTGATGCTTTAATTTCACAGCAATGAGCGATTCCGCAAAAAAACAATTGATGCTTTAACCACAACCATACAGCGTATGAAAACAAGATTACATATTCTCAGCTTGCTGCTATGCCTGTTTTTCATGACAGGAACAGCAGCCCCCAAACCAGAGAAGAAACTCTATGTGCCGATGGACTATTCCACTTGCGGATACCGCGCATCGGAAACAGCCATTCCTGATGTTGCCAATGTGGTGTTTGTAAAGGCTACGGAAGGTGACTGTAGCGACCGCATTCAACGCGCCATCGACTATGTGGCGACACTGAAAGCGAATGCCGACGGGCAACGCGGTGCCATTCTCTTAGGCGAAGGAACGTTCTTCATTGACCGCCCTTTGCACATTACTGCTTCAGGCATTGTGATTCGCGGCATGGGGAAAGATGTTACCACACTGGTGAAACGCGGTGCCGACCGCGGTGCAATGCTGTATTTTGAAGGTGAGAACAAACTAAAAATCGGCGATTCCATCGACATTTTAGGTAACAAGACCTTGGCAGGAAGCACACAGCTTTCATTAGCAAGCACGCAGGGAATCGCCGTGGGCGACCGCATTCTTATCACCCGCCCGTCAACCATGGAGTGGATTCAGTCGCTGAAGATGAACGGTTTCGGCGGCGGACTCGATGGCTCTGGCTGGAAACCTGCTGACATCATCATCACATGGAACCGCGTTGTCACGGCAGTAAGCGGCAACCAAATCACCATCGATGCACCCATCACCACCACACTGAGCAAGGAATTCGGCAACGGATATGTGAACAAGGGCTACAACGAGGGTGAAATCTGCGAATGCGGAGTTGAGAACCTCACGATGAAATCAGAGAAAAACAATTGGAACCCCAAAGACGAAGACCATTGCTGGGATGCTATTCGCATGGATCACGTGCGCGACTGCTGGGTGAGACGTGTTGACTTCAAGCACTTTGCCGGCTCGGCAGTGAACATCCAATTGGATTGCAGTCGTATCACGGTGGAAGACTGCATCGCATCGGAGCCTGTTTCCGAAGTTGGCGGCTGGCGCAGAAGCGTGTTTCTCACGAGAGGACAGCAGACCCTGGTGCAGCGCTGCGTGTCGCGAAACGGCATTCATGACTTCGTTGCCGGTGCCTGTGCCGCAGGTCCAAATGCCTTTGTGCAGTGCGACAGCGAAGAATCATTGGGGTTCAGTGGCAGCATCGGTTCGTGGGCAGCGGGGTTGCTGTTTGACATTGTGAACATCGACGGACACGACATCCACCTTGGAAACCTGGAGCAATGGATGCAGGGAACGGGCTGGAACACAGCCAACTCCATGCTTTGGCAGTGCACCGCCTCCACACTATGGTGCTATTCGCCCGACGAAGACAACCGCTGCAGTGCCAACGGATGCTGGGGAACGCTCACCGGCAATGCGGAATGGTTAGGGAGCAACAACCATGTGCACCCGCGAAGCCTGTTCTACGCACAATTGGAAGAACGCCTCAAGGCGAAGAATCTGCCAACAGCTCATGCCGTGAAGCCCTATATCCTGCCCCGAGACTTGGAGGGAACCACCAGCCCGACCGTGGAACAAGCCATGAGAATGGCACATGTATCGCTCACAGAACCGCGGCTTACCATGGAAATGTGGCTCGACAGCATTGAATACACTGCACCGACAAACGCCAACGGCATCAAAAGCATTGACGACATCAAGGCTCCAAAGGCACATATAATTAAGGAACGCGCGCGCGAATATACAGTCAAAGACGGACATCTCACGATGGATCAGCAGCTGCTAACCGGCAACCAGTATGAGATTCCGTGGTGGTCGGGCAGCGTGAAAGACAGTTTCACCAAGCGCGGAGCACGACCAGCTATCACCCGATTCGTACCAGGAAGGGAAGGAACGGGATGGACCGACCGCATTGATTCGGTGATCAACTACTTGGAACGTCACCATTTTGCTGCACTTGACCATCACTACGGACTCTGGTATGACATACGTCGCACCGACCATGAGCGTGTACGCCGAGCCGACGGAGATGTGGGAGCACCCTTCTATGAACAACCTTTCGCCCGTTCAGGAAAAGAGGTTTCTTGGGACGGACTGAGCCGTTACGACCTGAACAAGCCCAACCAATGGTATTGGCAACGACTGAACGAATTTGCAGAAAAAGGAAATCCAAAAGGCATTCTGCTTTTCAATGAGCATTATTTCCAGCACAACATCCTGGAAGCTGGTGCGCATTGGGTGGATTGCCCATGGCGCCCCGTAAACAATATCAATGGCACCAACTTCCCAGAACCCGTGCCTTTTACTGGCGACAAGCGCGTGTTCATGGCGGAACAGTTCTATGATGTAGACAATCCTGTGCTGCGCCCGCTACACCGACAGTATATCCGCATGTGCCTTGACCTGCTGAAAGACCAGCCAAACGTGGTTCACATGATCAGTGCCGAATACACCGGACCGCTGCATTTCACCCGTTTCTGGCTTGAGACCATTGCAGAATGGGAAGCAGAAACCGGTTGCCACCCGCTGATTGCTCTCAGCTGCACGAAGGATGCGCAGGATGCCCTGCTTGCTGATCCTAAATTAAATAAGGTGGTGGATATCATAGACATTCGCTATTGGCACTACAACACCAAGGAACTCTGGGCTCCTGAAGCAGGAAAGAACATGGCACCGAGACAGTGGGTGCGCAAGTGGCCATCAGGAAAGACTGGTTTTGACGAAGCCTACAAGGCCGTGCGCGAATACCGCGAGAAGTATCCCGACAAGGCAGTTACATTCTATGCACAGCAATACCCCACATACGGATGGGCAATCCTGATGGCTGGAGGCTCCATGCCAAACGTAAACATCAAGAACAACAAACTGTTGAGCGACATCTGCAAGATGAAAACCATGGACGGAACCGGTTGTGTGGCACTGGGACACCCAAATGCGGGCTATCTCGTTTATTCCAAATCATCAACCATCAGCATCCTCATAGAACCGGGCAAGTATAACATCTATACAGTGAACACGCGAACTGGAGAAACAAAACTTTCGATGAAATCAGCAAAATTGAAAGATATCTATGGTGTTGCAGACACCTCTGAAGGCACTGTCTACTGGTTGGAAAAGCTGTAAAAGCATAGCAGCAGCAAGCTCTGCTTGCTTAAAGAAGGAAGAAGCAAGAGGCAAGAAGCAAGAGAAATGCATAGAGATACAACGCTCTATACTCATGGTAACACCATGGTTCTAACCTCTTGCCTCATGCTTCTTGATTCCTGACATAGTTCTATTCTCTTGCTTCTTGCCTCTTACCTCTTGCTTCTTAATACTAATCTCTTGTTTCTTGCCTCTTGCTTCTTGCCTCTGAAGAAATCTTTCTTCTTGTTTCTATAAATGTACGATTTTACCCCCAAATAAGATTTTCTTTACCAAACAAAAACTAAAAAGTAAATAAAAAAGCGATTTTTTTCATATAAAAATCAATAATTCCTATTTTTTTTGTATTTTTGTCACTACTTTTGCAAACGTAAACGAAAATAATCGAAAACAATCAGAAAAAATCTGATATAAAAACTCTATCAAATGATTAACTTTTCTAATCTTTACGACACGCATATTGACAATCTTTTTGCATTCGGTTCGAAATTCACGACCGACCGCGAAATGATCAAAGACTGCATCCAAGACGTGTTTGTCAAGCTATATACCAAACGCGACTCGCTGGAAAAGGTGGACAACATAGAGAGCTACCTCTATGTATCGCTGCGCAACCGCATCAATGATGAGTTCCGTCGCAATGTGCGTTTGTGCGACAACGAGATCAACGACAGCAGCATGAAGCCCATTGCTGAATTAGAAGAATACAACCGCGAGTACATGGAAGAGCAGCAAATGCTGAGCGCACGCGTGGAAAAGTTCTTCGACAAGCTGTCTCCAAGACAGCGCCAGATTATCAACCTCTACTACATGGAGCAGCGCAAATATGATGACATCTGTCGCATTATGGGTATCAACTACCAGAGCGTGCGCAACCTGATGCACCGCAGTATCCTGCGCCTGCGTTCTTTCGCTGCGATGGAATGTGCTGCTGTGTAACCGTGCAGTTGAAAAATGCTGCGGCGTGAGCTGCACTTTGAAAAAATCATTTGATCAAGAGCTGAAAACAAATCATTAAATGAGTACACTAAGCCTCTCGTTCCGTCAATTAACAAAAGAACGAAGATGGCAGGCAGACATACAATCATAAATAAGGCAAAAAAGACGTTGCGCAAGTACATTTGTCAGGTTGCCCCTCTCACGCCCCAAGAGAAAGAGGAACTGAGAATGCGGATAAGACTTGCCATTCAGGATTACGAATAAAAGCTGCACAGATGTTTGTGCAGCTTTTTATTTTCTCAGCGTTCATGCATTTACTCTCTAAGCGTTCATGCAACGACCGTCATCATGCAGCTTTCAGCTACTTATTGCCGTGCTTTCAGGAGAGCGGCTGCTTCTTTTCGCGTTCCGTAATATCTTTAATCACCAGCCCGGCTATCATGAAACCGAACATTGCGGTGATGTGAGCAAGTGTTCCGTTGATCTGCGCCTTGCTCGAACACCATTCATGATTGAGCAAACCCTTGTCGCCAGGTCCGTTTTTCGCTTTCGGACACAGACATTTCTCGGTTCCGCATGTCACGTCGTGACCTTCGTTCTTCAGCAATTCATCGCTGAACACGCAAAGGAATTTCCGCGAAGGAAATGATTTCATCTTCTTGAAACGCTGCCTCAGCGCACGCGCCAACGGGCATCCCTTCACCTTCCAGAACTCTGCTACCTGTATGCGGGTGGGATCTATTTTCAGTGCGGCACCCATTGACGAGAAGAAAACTGCCTTTGTTCGCGTTGCCATCTGAATGAGCAGCACCTTGTCTTTCAGCGAATCGATGGCATCGATGATATAGTCATAGTCGTCTAAATGAAAACTTTCTGCGGTGGAATCGGTGAAAATCTGCTGCCGCGCATCGATTTCCGCAGTAGGATTGATCTGCAACAGCCGGTCGCGCAATGCCCAAACCTTCACCTGCCCAACCGTTTCGGTGGTAGCCATGAGCTGTCGGTTGATGTTCGTAATGCAGACTCGGTCGCTGTCAACAATCGTCAACCGCATGATTCCCGACCTTACCAGACTCTCGGCGCACCATGATCCGACACCGCCTACACCGAAAATTATCACGCGCTTGGACGCTATGCCGTCCATAGCGGCATCGCCCAGCAGCAACTGCGTTCTCTTAAAGATTCCTTTTTCTATACCCATAACTCTTTCTTGTGAATCAATTCAACCTGCAATGCGCCCGCGGATTTCCTCCAGAATGCGCAACAAATCGTCTGTTTTCTCAGCCCTCAGCATGGCAATGCGTGTCTGACGGAAATCAGGTATGCCCTTGAAGATCGGACTGGCAGCCAAATGGCGACGTGTGTGGAGTATGCCCCGATACTCGTTTTCCCGCTCATCGCCTCCCTTGATGGAATTGATTCGCGAGATGTTGATGTGAAGCTGCTCAATGAGAATGTCGAGCTTGTCACTGACGGAGAGCGGCTTGCCACTCTTATTCATATAATCCCTTATTTCCTTGAATATCCACGGTCGCCCGAAAGTGGCACGCCCGATCATCACGGCATCCACGCCATAGCGGTCGAAAGCAAGCTGCGCCTGCTCTGGCGTGGTGATATCGCCATTGCCGATGATGGGAATATGAATGCGAGGATTCTTCTTCACCTCACCAATCAATGTCCAGTCGGCCTCGCCGGTATACATCTGTGAGCGCGTCCTGCCATGAATGGTAAGTGCCTGAATACCGCAGTCTTGCAACTGTTCTGCCAGATCGGTGATAATCAACTGTTCACTGTTCCACCCAAGACGGGTCTTCACGGTGACAGGAGTGGCAACAGCCTTCACCACCTCACGGGTTATATCAAGCAGCAAAGGTATGTTCTGCAGCATTCCTGCTCCCGCCCCTTTGCCGGCAACCTTCTTCACGGGACATCCGAAATTCAGGTCGATGACATCGGGATGTGCCTCCGACTCCACTATCTTCGCCGCTTCGACCATCTGCGGAACATCGCGCCCATAGATCTGAATGCCCACAGGCCGCTCCTCGTCGGCAATTGTCAGCTTGCTGATAGTGCTTTTCACGGAGCGCACCAATGCCTCTGCACTCACAAACTCCGAATACACCATGGCGGCTCCAAAGCGCTTGCAAAGCAAACGGAAGCCAATATCGGTGACATCTTCCATCGGTGCGAGGAAGAGCGGACGTTCCTGAAACTGTATGTTGCCTATTTTCATGTCGTTTGTTTAATTAGAAGCAAGAGGCAAGAAACAAGAAGCAAGAGAATACTTCTTGCTTATCACTTATTTCTAAACCACTGCATCCTGCCTCTTACTTCTTGATTCTTTATATCTAATCTTTTGCCTCTTGCTTCTTGCCACTTGCCTCTACAATATATGGTTCTAATCTCTTGCTTCTTGCCTCTTGCTTCTTGCTTCTTACCTCTTGTCTCTTGCTTCTTGCCTCTTGCTTCTTGCTTCTATAGAATCAGATGATAACATCCGCCTGCCATAGTCTTCACCACTCCTTTCATCTCCAGTTCGAAGAGCAGAGCCGTGAGACGGGCTATGGGCAGGTTAGTGCGCACGGTGAGCATGTTGATTTGCTGGTCGTTTTGCACCGACAGTGCTTCAGCCACAAGCCTCTCTTCGGCAGTCAGCGACGGGAAGAGCTCGCGCTCAATACCCTGTTGCTGCGCCCTCATCAGCGTGGCATCGTCGCCCCAACCCATTGCATTCACGAAGTCTTGAGCACTGTTCACCAGCACGGCTCCATTGTCGCGAATCAGGTTGTTACAACCTTCTGAATAGAGATCGCCCACACGCCCGGGGAAGGCAAATACGTCGCGGTTGTAGTCGCGCGACAGTCGTGCCGTGATCAACCCGCCTCCATGCGCTGCCGACTCCACCAGCAAGCAGGCATCGCTCATGCCTGCCACGATGCGGTTTCGGCGCACGAAGTTCACCTTGTCGGCGTTTGTCTGCGTGAAAAACTCAGTAAGCAGCCCGCCTTGCTGCAACATGGCATCGGCTGTGGGCTTATGGCGTGGCGGATAGAGATAGTCTAAGCCGTGAGCCAGCACTGCCACCGTCTCGTAACCGTTATGCAGCGCATTCCTGTGGGCATGTATGTCAACGCCGTATGCCATTCCGCTCACGATGAGCACGCGCGGACACAGTTGGCGCAGGTCGGTGACGAATCGCCTTACCAGGTCTTGCCCGTATGCAGTGCAGTGTCGCGTTCCCACAATATTGATGATTCGCTGCTGGTTCAGGTCGGCGTTTCCCTTGTAGAACAGCAGGAGCGGAGCATCGTCGCATTCTTTCAGTCGCTGCGGATAGCGCACGTCGTTCATCGGAATGGGCAGAATGTCGTGAGCCAGGTCGTATTCCAGTTCTGCCTCGGCCCGTTTCAGCGGCTCGTCGATTGACTGTAGTCCCTGCACAAGCTTAGGCGACGCATCGGGAACCACATCGTTGAGATGGCTCCGATGGTCCATGATGGCTGTGGCACTGCCCAATTTTTCATACAGCTGGCGCAGTCCTGCGAGATTGAAATAGTTGATGCGCGTGAGCGCAAGCGTATAAAGTATCTCCGTGATTTCCTGATCCATGATCCTTGCTTTAACTATCCGAAATGGCGCGTTTTACTTTCCAAGAATGACATTATTACTTTCCGAGAATGACATTATTACGATCCGAGAAGAGCACGGTCGTATTCCTCGCTGTTGCCCAGCTTGCCGTTCACCACGCACACCAGCTCAACGGTTGCCCTGAAACAGAGCTTTTCGTCGCCGGCGCGGTAGATGTTCTGATAGAAGATATACTTGACGCCCTCCTTCTTCAGAGCCAATCGCGAGAAAAACTCATCGTCGCAGCGCAGGGGAACCTTGAACTGCATGCTCATGCGCGCCACTACGGCGTCGATTCCCTTCTCGTGCATGGCGGCAAAGCTGAGTCCGCGCTCCTTGAGAAACAGGTGGCGCGTGTGCTCGATGTAATGCAGATAGTTGGCATTGTTCACAATTCCCTCAATGTCGCACTCATAATCGCGCACCATCATCCTTGTCTCGAAGATAAATTCCATTTTTGCTGCAAAGTTAGTGATAAAAATTCAGAACGGCGAACAATTCACAGAAAAACCGCATTACTGTCTGCCAAAGTAGCCAAAGAGCCGGTTCGTGAGGAAGAGCATTGGTGCTTGCTGCGCAAAAGCTTAGGTTTCACCGTTCAAAAGCATAGGTTTCACCGTTCAAAAGCATAGGTTTCGGGGCTCAAAAGCATAGGTTTTGAGGCTTAAAAACATAGGTTTTGAGGCTTAAAAACATAGGTTTCGGGGCATGAAACCATAGGTATTGCAAGACTGGAACAAAATCTCTCACGAAAACTTGGGGACGATCTGCGTGTTCAACGAGTCTTTCACCGCTTCAGATACTCATATCCTATGCGGCAACGAAGACAGTCTTTCTTGTCGCAATATTCCTTTTTGAGCTGGATGAGCGCCTGACTGTCGCCGGCACTGTTCACCTCCAAGCCGCACTGCCGCCACATGCGCACAATGTAGTTGTTCTCAGCCTTGAGCTGTTCAAGCAGGTCGAAGGCGCGGTCGCATAGCGATTCCTTCATCAGGTGGCGCCCGTAGGCAAAGAGCATCGGTATTGCCGTGTTGATCATCACCAGGTTCTTGGAGAATGGCGAGAGATATTTCTCCGTCATGCAGCTGGTGCTTCCGAAGGTGTAGTGCGTCTCCCAATAGGGGGTGACATGTGTTTCGAAGATGTTGTTCAGCTCTTCCACGGTCGTGCATTCCACCAACTGACTGAGCGAAGCCCTACGTTCATAATAGAGCGTTGCCAGTTGCGAGATGCGGATGTGCGGGAAATTCTGGGGGCGCAACCGCAGGAAGCGCCACTGGTTTCCGTCCATGGGCTGCAGCGAGAACTTATGTGCCAGATACTGATATTCATTGCGCAGCTTGGTGAAATAGCCCTCGTTGAGCGCGTCGCGGTGGTATCGCTCAGGAATCATCGGCAGTTCCAACAGTCCTGCCTGCCCCATGAAGAATGCCTCTATCTGAAACAAGTCGTCGCGATGATGCCCCACGCTTGAGAGTGGGATGTGCCTTGCCCACATCTCGAAAGCATCGCCGTTGACACCGAAACCGAAGTTGCGCGCCAGCGTCATGAAATATCCGCTCTCCCAAGAGCCGTCGCACAGCTCCACGCGGCGGCGTATCGCCTCGGTCTTCTGCTCAAGTCTTTCCGTCTGCAAGGCACTCATCCAGGAGTGCACAGTCAGTCTGGTCAACGACGGAATGATGCGGTAGCAGGGCGGATAGTTGTCTGCCGAAAGCAGTTCCTGATAGTGGTCTTGCACCTTCTGCGGCACTTCAATCTGCAATTGCGGAAGAAAATTGCCCGCAGAAGTCTGCACGTCCCTGTCGATAGCTGCCACCACGTGGAGCACCACATTATCGTAGGCAGCGTCGCGGTGGTGCCCATGCAGATACCAATCACTCGATTTCTGGTGTATCTCCACATTGCCCACCCACAGCGTTCCATTCACTTTCACTTTGGCATTGAAGAAATCAGGCCCGGAATTGCGGTTGTGCAAACCGGGATCGATCACCTCCACCAAATGACCGTCGGAGGTGCGCAGCTCTCCGAGCGGGAAAATCTTGTGCTTCCAGCAGTAATGCAGCAGTCGTTCCATCGTGTTTTCCTTTTTTTTCAGACATGCAAAGCTAATTATTTTTTCACAAATAGGGAAACAAATCAGTATTTTTTCTTTCTCTTTCACAAAAAAATATTGATAAAACAATAAAAAGCATTGAATATTTTGTGCAATTAAATGATTTGCATTACTTTTGCATCACATTATAATATACAGCTATATGAAGATTGCATTGATAGGCTACGGCAAGATGGGCAAGATGATTGAGCAGATCGCCAAAGACCGCGGCCATGAGATTGTGAGTATCATCGACATCGATAATCTCGAAGATTTTGAAAGCGAGGCATTCGCCTCAGCCGACGTGGCAATAGAATTCACCGCCCCACAGGCAGCCTACGGCAACTACCTGAAGGCATTCAGCAAGAACGTGAAAGTGGTTTCGGGCTCCACAGGATGGATGAAAGAGCATGGCGAGGATGTGAAGAAGATGTGTTCAGAGGGCGGTCAGACACTGTTCTGGGCATCAAACTTCTCCATCGGCGTGGCAATCTTCGCTGCCGTGAACCGCTATCTGGCAAAGATCATGAACCAGTTTCCGCAGTATGATGTGGAGATGGAAGAGACCCATCACGTGCATAAGCTCGACCATCCCAGCGGCACTGCCATCACGCTGGCTGAGCAAATCGTGGAGAATATCGACCGCAAAGAGGCGTGGGCAGAGGATACCACCGACCCGAAACTGCTGCGCATCGACCATATCCGCCGCGGCGAAGTGCCGGGCATTCACACCATCCGCTACGATTCTGATGCCGATCTCATCACCATCTCCCACGATGCCCACTCGCGCAAGGGCTTCGCATTGGGTGCCGTGCTGGCAGCAGAATACACGAAAGAGCACCAGGGACTGCTCACCATTTCTGATATGTTCAAGTTTTAATCCTCGTCATTCGCCATTCTCCTTTCTGAATTCTAAACTAAATAACAAAATATGATTGACAAGAACAAGAAAAAACTGAACCCCAAAGTGCAGTGGGCAAAATTCATCATCGTGCTGATTCTCTACCTGTTGTTCCTCTATTGGGTGAAATCATGGTGGGGACTGCTCGTGGTTCCGTTCATCTATGACATCTATATCACAAAGAAAATAAAATGGCAATGGTGGAAAGACAGTGAAGGACCCGTGAAATTCATCATGTCGTGGGTGGATGCGCTGGTGTTTGCACTCGTTGCCGTCTACTTCATCAACCAGTTCTTCTTCCAGAACTATGTCATTCCATCGAGTTCGTTAGAGAAATCGCTCCTCACCGGCGACTATCTCTTCGTGTCGAAAGTATCCTACGGACCACGAATACCGCAAACACCGCTCACCATGCCGCTCACTCAGCACACACTTCCTATGGTGGAGTGCAAGAGCTACTTAGACTGGCCCCACTGGGACTATCGCCGCGTGAAAGGATTGGGAACGGTTCAGCTGAACGACATCGTGGTGTTCAATTACCCCGCCGGCGACACCCTCTGCAACAAACCTCAGTATCAGGCCGCCGACTACTACCTGATGTGCCACTCCATTGGCAGCCAGCTCATTCCCGAAGAGAACAAGCCCAACCTGGATTCCCTCACTGCCCAGCAGCGATGGGACTACTATCAGCTGGAGTTTGCTCTCGGAGGCAGATATATCCGCGAGAATATTCCTGAATACGGAGATGTGATTTCGCGCCCAACCGACCGCCGTGAGAACTACGTGAAGCGCTGCGTGGGACTTCCAGGCATGACGCTTCAGATTAAAGACCGCATCGTATATCTCGACGGAAAGGCAAACAAGGAACCCGACGAGGTGCAATACACCTACCGCGTAAAGCTCAAGCAGATGATTCCCGACGAACTGATGAAGGAACTGGGCATCAGCATGGAGGACGTGACAAGCCTGAACCAGGCAGGATACATGCCTCTCACCAAGCATTCTGTTGACGTATTGAGCAAGCGAACCGACCTGGTGGAATCCATTACCCCTAACACCGATGCCTCTACGGGCGACATCTACCCGCTGAACGGACATTTGGGATGGACACGCGACAACTATGGTCCCATCTGGATTCCGAAGAAAGGGGAGAAAATCAAGCTGAACCTCGACAACATCGCCATCTATGAGCGGCCTATCCACGTTTATGAGAACAACGACTTGCAGGTGCGCGACGGAAAAATATTCATCAACGGAGAGGAAACCACAGAGTATACATTCAAGATGGACTATTACTGGATGATGGGCGATAACCGCCACAACAGTGCCGACTCACGTTACTGGGGCTTCGTGCCGGAAGATCACATCGTGGGAAAGCCCATCTTCATCTGGTGGAGCAGCGATCCCGACCGCAGCGGCTTCGGTGGAATACGCTGGAAGCGGTTGTTCCGTTGGGTGGATAACATCAAGTGAATAGACGAAAAGCAAGTTGCCGAGCATGAGGAGTTGCCTGCTTTCCTCCACTTATTTCGGTCCCGTTCAGTGGTATCAGAAGTTAAACAGATATGATGTCTGCCTGATAGAACAGCATGATAGTTTTATCAAGCAGACATTTCGTAATCGTTGCGTCATCGCAACAACCAATGGCACACAGACATTGTCAATTCCCATCGAGCATGCTTCGCAGGATCAGCAGCTCCATTCCGCTCAAAAGATGCGCGACATCCGGATTTCCGACCATGGCAACTGGCGCCATCTCCACTGGTATGCCTTGCAGAGCGCCTACGGAGAGAGCCCGTTTTTCGACTACTACATAGATGACCTCCGCCCGTTCTTCGAACAGAAATGGGAGTATCTTCTCGATTTTAACATGGCAATCACCGAGAAGATGTGCGAACTATTAGATATCCGGCCTGACATCCGGCTGACAGCGGCCTACGGAAACCCCATTTCCGATGATTGGTGTGAGGATGGATCAAGCCGCCGCGATGATGATTCATGCATGGCATCACAACTCTCCGACTTCCGGGAAGCCATTCGTCCGAAGCACCCCATACCCGACGATGAGTTCAACCCCACTCCCTATTATCAGGTTTATCAGCAGAAACACGGGTTCCTTCCCAATCTCTCCATCCTCGACCTGCTCTTCAACGAGGGCAACGAGAGCATTCTTTATTTATAAGAAGCAAGAAGTTTATTAAGAAGCAAGAGGCAAGAAGCAAGAAGCAAGAGATATGTATAGAGATACAACGCTCCACGCTCGTGACTATATCATAGTTCTATTCTCTTGCTTCTTGCCTCTTGCTTCTTGCTTCTAAAAACTGTCTCTTGCCACTTGCTTCTACAATATGCTTTCCATCCACAATCCACACACAGTCGAAAGAATCCTTTTCAAGTATTTCCGAACCTATCTTCTTTGCCCTTTGCATGGAATCGGGCGCACGAAGAATCGTTGTGTCGCGAATCTCCTCCGGCCATTGGTTGTTGGTTTCATACTGTGCAGCCCTCCCCCATCCAAACGCATCACTGGGAACCACACAGAATGAAGACAGCTTCGGATAGTCATCCTCAATGATTATCACATATACTCTTCTTGCCGGCTCTCCTGTTTTCCTTATCGCCTCAACGGCCATGCTCTTTCCCACCTGCCCCGATTTCACCGATTCGCTGATCAAATGAGCATCAATGAAAACGGCGTTGACGGCAAACAACAGGAAAAACAGCATTGTTTCCTTTCCATGTCTGCCCGTATCCATCAGGCATGCCGTCATCACAGCTACCATGGCAAGTCCCGCATAGGCATGCATCATGCTGAACACGGTGAGCAGATGCGGTGCCACTGCAATGAGCAGACAAAGCATTGTGCAGATCATCTTTTTCCCGATAAGGGTCTTTCCGTTGCCAATGAGTATACTATATATAAAAGGTAATGCCATCAGAAAGGTGATTGCCGCCATCCACATATTGCGATTAGGCTGATGAAGCAGATAAACATAATCCACGGTGACGAAAGAAGTAAACATGAACTTCACCATATTCTTTATGATCTTCATCACGCCTGGAATGTATTCCGCCTGAATAACGATGTCCTTGGGCTGCAAGACAATAGCCAAGGCATACATTGCCATGATGCCTATGCCTGCCAGCAGATCCTTTCTCAGTGATTTCCGATCAATGAAATCAAATCCATAAGCCAACAGCGGACAGATGAGCGCCCACATCAGTCCGTTCTCCTTAAACAATGCTGCGAGGAAAACAAACACAGCCCAAAGGAGATATTTTCCCTTTTTCACGCCCACATACAGCAGAAACGACACGATGCCACATAAAAGCGAGTACACCTGATTCTGACTGTCAACGGCAGTAACAGTCGCCATGGCAGCCGGCGTGATGAAGAAAAACACCGTGGCAACATTCCTTGATGTCACACCGAAACGCAGAACCGAGAGCAGCCGAAGAACCAGCAATGAGCACAAAACATGACCAACGACAACAAGGATGTGATGGAATGCGGGAAACAACGCCTGCGGATTGCGCCCTGCCACATAACCGATCATCGAGTCAAACGGTCGCCAGTAGTTGCCGTAGAGAAAGAACCGCTCCTTCGTGAAGAAGGGAGCGAAGGTGGGTCTCGTCAACGAAGTCCAGTCGTCGTGTGTAGGCAGGATGGCTGAAACGAAATACCACAACAGCGGTGTGAGGAACACAATGATGATTGCACTCCAATTGTTCTTCAATAACCTATGGTTGCTTACTTTTTCCATTCAGTCTTCACTTTCAGCCGGTGCAGCATGTTGGCTCCCTCACCTGCATTGCCCGTATACATGATGCCATAACCGCCATAATCATTTGGGGTTATTGAAGCACTCAAGTCAACCGTTGGTTTCAGATTCGGGTCGCTCACCTTCTGCATGGGCGATGCTGTCTCTGCATGGGCAGTGAGACGATTCCCCTGCACACGCAATGACACTGTGCAATTAGTGATATAGCAGATGGTCGAAACGGGCTCTGATATAGGTGTGATGACTCCATTGTCACTGCGAATCAGCAGAAAGTCAACGGCGTTGTGATACTTGGTGGTGCGGATGATGCGCAATCCATAGCCTGTCATCGTGCGTGTATCGTATTTCAGATAGATGTCAAGATACTGCTGACGGGCGCTTGAGAATCCCTGTCCTGCCGTCTTACTGGGGTCGATATTCAACGTGAGCGACTGATCTCCGTAGCTTCCCAGCAGCGGCGTATACCGCAGGCGCGCACCGGGAGCAATGCCGTAAAGTCCGGTTCCCACACAACCGTTAATGCCTTCTCCATAATACCAATACTCTTTTGAGGGATCTGCTTTCCACTCATAGTCGTTGGTGTCGGCTGGCTTATAGCTGTCCACTGTCCAGAATCTGGGTATCAGTTCCTGCTGAATGGCGGTCGGGAAGTTCTGGAAATCGGTCTCGTAGGTGTCTGAACTCACCGTCTGGCTCTCCTTCACGGCTGCCTTCAATTCTGTTTCAACAGCCTTCCCCGGCAGACAACGCAGATGTTTCGGCTCCACTTTTACGGCAAGGCGATAGCCCACATCCTCTGGGCGCAGCTGATAGGTATATTCGGGCTTGTCGAGTCGGCTCACGACAACGGGAATCTTTTTACCGTCCTTCACACGATACCATGTAATCAGCGACTGATCCTCGCGACCATTCAGATTCAACTGATAGTCCACCTTCGCAATACCGTTCTTCACCGTAATCCTCGGATTGGCAGTGAATACGGGTGGCGCTGTGAAAGCGGGCTTGATGCGCAGTTCTGCACAGCCTTCCAAGCCGTCATCAGTATAGGCAACAACATTCACGTGCACAGGATTGTCGGCGTCCAACAGTGGAGTAACCGTGCATTCCGTTCCTTCACTTGTGGATAGCCTTACATATTTCTCTTTTCCTTGTTCCACGCGCCAGTGTATCCGTGCATTGTTCAGCAGATAACCGCTATGGCGCATCAGCTCTGCCTTCAGCGTCACGTCGCTGCCGCCCGTCTGCAACTCGTTTTCGCGCGGTGTCACCAACAGCGCTGTTGCCATATTGGTATAATCCCTGCCGTCGCGCTTTCCGATGCGCTCTATGGTTTCGCGCATGCCCATTGGATCCCAGTTGTCTTCGCCACGCAACAGATTGTAAGTGTTGTACACCACCTTGTCGCCATCGTTCAACCGATAGGCAGCCAGCAGGTTGCGCTGTTCCATGCAGATGGTGTTGTAAGGTTTTTCGGCTCCCACGAAATAGGGTTGTCCGTTCATCGTCACATTATATTGATAGGATCTGAGCCAGTCTGATGGGGTGTGGGTATAGCCTGCATACAGGAAATGATCACAGTGGAAACGGCAGTCAACAAGGTTGATGGGTGCTATAGACTTGCAGAAATACGTGCGCTCCTCATCATGACACACTGAAAAGTCGCAGTCGAGGAACACCGCTCCGCAGCGGTCGCTGCTCCAGAAAGGCTTCTGTCCGTAGAAGTCGAGCGTGCAATGCAGGTAGACACCTGTACTTGCCAGGGCATCATCGGTGCTTTCCATGTGACAATGGTCGAAGAGCAGGCGCTTGGCTCCGCTCAACGGGGTCATGTTCAAGCGACTGATAAAGCGCACATTCTGAGCAAACGCCTTGTCGCCATGGCAGCCTGCCACATGCGCCTGTGTGATGGCAGGCATGCGCATCTTCCTGCTCAATGCCGGCTTCAGCGGATAATCCAGATCCACATTGCAGAAATTGCCTAACGTCATGTTCTTGATGGTGAGCCCGTCGCCATAGAAATCAAACATCTGGTAGTTGCCGATGGCTCCTTGTGTCTGTCCGCGCTGCACGGCAAGAACGATGTTTTGTGCGTCGGGATTCAGACCTATCAGATGCAGATACTGACATCTGATCACCATTCCGAATGGCTGATGACCGTTTTCTCCCCGTCTGATGGCGGGATCGTCGGGGTCGTCTATCCAATATACCCACGGGGCAATATACAAAGTCATCGGCTCTTGCTCCGTGCCGTCGGCGAAATGGGCTGCCGCCTGCTGGAAGGTATTGAATACGTAGGGGTGCTTCCCTGCTTCTTCATCCGATAGCTGTCCGTCGAGGAACAGTGTTTTCGGTCCGAGCACGATGGTCTTTCCGCCGTAGATAATCTTGTCTCCCTGAAAATCAATCTTGTTTCCAGCATCCAACGACCTGTATTCCTGAGCTCCCGCATGGAGTCCAATGGTCGTCATCATCAATAATAGGATTAGTTTTTTCATTGTCTTGTCGTTTTATTATAACAGCCTATCGGCAATTCCACCATTGTTTCAGCACCCTTACGCGCCTTTACCCTCACCTTTCCATAGATGGTGTTGACAGTAACGTCGATCTGCTCGATGTCGCCTGTCATCTGCGGCTCTATGATCAAATGCCGCATGCCGTGCGTGCCTGGTTTCTGTCGTAAACCGGCAAGCGAGCGAAACAGCCATTCGTCAATCTGCCCCATCATGAAATGATTCCACGACGAACCTTGTCGCGGATCCCACTGCTCGGTGAGCGTGGTGGCACCCTGCAAGAGCTGGAAACCGTAGCCCGGTGTTTCATAGTGATTGAGCATCTTGTAGAGCAGTTCGTTCTGTCCGTTGTCGGCAAGCACGCGGAACAGATAGCGGTTGCCCACGTCGCCAGTGGTCAGGCGGTCGCCATGGGCATGGATGTCGTTGATCAAACTTTGCAGCACCGCTTCTTTGTTGTCGCCGGCAATACCGAGGAACAGCGGCAGCGCGTTACTTGTCTGACTGCCGGAGCCGTAATAACAGGAGTCGGGCTTATAGAAATGGCGGTTGAATGAGGCAACCACGTCGTCGTAAAGACTACTGTATCGCGCAGCATCCGCCTCATTGCCCACCATTCGCGCAGCCTCGCTGATCAGCTGCAAGTCGTAGATATAATGGGCGGTGGCAACCAGTGGCACGGGAGTATTCTTTGAGAATCCGGCACGCCATGGTCCGTAGTCATACCAGTCGCCCAAGCCATGACTTACGATACCGTCTTCCGCACGCGTGGTCAGATAATCCACATAGCGGCGCATGGGTTCATAGTTGTCGGTTATCAGCGTACTGTCGCCATAGAAATCATAATACATGAAAGGCAGGATGATCAATGTGGATCCCCATTCGGGAGAATCATCGAAGAGATTGCCGAAGCTGACATACTGCGGTGCGGTGGTTGGCACCATGCCATTGGGCTTCTGCGTGTCCACGATGTCGCGGATCACCTTCGGGATATAGGCACCCATGTCGTAGTTATAGAACAGCGACGGACCGTTGAGATGGTCTTGCTCTAACCATCCGAGCTTCTCGCGGTGCGGACAGTCGGTCAACACCGCCTGCATGTTGCTGCGCTCCGCCCGCTCAATCAGCCTGTGGGTCTTGTTGAACAAGTCATTTGAACACCAGAACGAAGAGGTCTCTGCTGCTGAGTTATACACAAAACAGCTCTTCAGTTCGTGCAATACGGGCAATCCCTCAGGGTTGTCACTCCCCTCCGCCACGGCACCCTCCACCTGAATATAGCGGAAACCGTAATAGGAGAATCGCGGATGCCATGTCTCCATGCCTTCGCCCTTCAGCGTGTATTCATAATAGTGCTGGCGGCCGGTCTGCGACTGGTCGCAAACGCCCTGCTGTGTCAGGCGTTCAGAAACGAGCAACGTCACCTTTTGTCCGCGTTTCCCTGATACCGTAATCTGCGGAAAACCAGCGAGGTTCTGTTTCATGTCGCAAACGAAAACCGACGGATGAATCTCTCGCTTTGTTTTGGCGGATGCTGTTTCGAGGGAGTCTCTGCTTGGATAAGTAATAAACGATGAGTGGCGCGAAATCTTTCCGCCGTAGTATTCCATGATCTTCACGGGTGGTGCGGTCTGCGGTCGCAGCACTCCGCCCGGGCCTTCCACTATGACAGCCGGATGATAGTTGCTCTCACTAACCTTCTCCAAGCGCGCATCGTAGGACTCGCCGCCATAGATGCTGTTGAACGTAATCGGACTGAGGCACCATCTCCAAGAAGTGTCGCTGACAATCTCCTGCCGAGTGCCGTCGTCGTAACAGAGCACCATGCAAAACCACAGTTGCGGCGCACCGAAACTGGTCTGCAACTTGGTATAGCGGCCGCCGCGCTGCACATTGAACATTCCATTGCCTAACAGCACGCGGATGTCGTTGTTGCCTGAACGCAACAGCTCGCGTACATTATATATATTATAATACACGGTCTTGGAATACTCGCTCCACAACGGGGCAAACTCGCTGTCGCCCACCTTCTTGCCATTGATCGTCAGTTCGTAATGCCCCAAGCCGCTCACATAGACCATGGCATCAATCACCCGCTTCTGATTCGCGAAACGCTTCTGCAGCAGAATGCTCTTACTGCTCAGCGTGTCCACGTCAGCCCATGCCTGCTTGAAATCGTCTTTCTTGAAATCGGCATTGCTCCATCTGCCGTCGGGAATATGAGCGTCCTTCTTTGAGATGGCACCTATCCACTGCGGATTCTGGAACGGAGGAACAACGCGCAGTTCCTGCTCGCGGCTCCATTGTGACACCTTATTTTTCAATCCCCATTGGCGCACTTTCCACCGGTAGCCATAGTCATTCGGAGAAAGTGGCGGAAGTTCTATCAGCTGTGATTCTGTGGAAAGAACCTTTCCACTGTCGTAAACCACACGCCCTGTGATACGCTCTGTCACCACCACCTGATAGGCAGTGGGGGCGGCAGAAACGTCTCCGCTCAACAGCCAGCTCACCCGCGCTTTCCCATCCACAATCGCCATGTCGCCATGCTGGTAATTGCACGAAGTCTGTGTAATAACAATCTCTTCTGCACTTGCAGAATACTCCACAAGCAGCAAACAGAATAATATACTTATTATCTTTTTCATCTTTATCAACTAACTAATTCTTCCCTTCCACCGTTCTCCCATTTGAGGCACACAGGCGGAAGCTCACCTTCCATTCCTTCGGCCAGGCGGGGAACAACAGCAGCTCGCCATCGGGAGTCTCCTGCAACAGCATCTCCTGAAGACCGATCATGCCACTGCCGCCACGGTTACAGTCGGGAGCCCAGTCGAAACCGGCATCCCAGAAGGCAGGAAAACGGAAAGGTCCGTCAGCGAGCTTCTCGGCATTCAGCCTTTTCGCCTCGTCGGTCAGACCGAGGCACGCCGCCCATATATTATCCTGCTTCCACCCCTTCGACGACCGCATCTCCACGGCATGCGGGTCTTTCCAATAGGTGTTTCGCGCCGTCTCTATGTCGTCGCGCCCCATTCCGTAGAGCCGCCAGGGGAATACGGGATAGAGCTGAGGCGTTTCCACATTCTGGATGCGCGCCCACGTCACGGCAGGTGCTATGCAGGTGTCGCCGCCGATGGTGCGCAGCGGTATGTCGGGCAGCCGCTGCAAGAGACTGTCGGGATAGCTCATCTGCGACTCTCCGGTTGTATTTGTTGATGCAAGATAACGGGAATAGGCGGTTGCCACCGCGCGCAATGCGGCAATGGTGCTTGCCGGATTGTATGCTTGTTTATAGGTTTCGCACCCTGATCCTGGGTAGATGATCAGATGTCCGTCACCGTCGAGAGCCTTCACTCCACGCTGCTGCGCCAGATACTGGTAATGCTCATCGAAAAATCGCAGACAACTGTCTATGAGTTTAGAGTTTAGAGGTGAGGGGTGAGAGGTGAGAGGTGAGAGATGAGAGGTGAGAGGTGAGGGATGAGAGGTTAGGGGTGAGTATTCATACGCCTGCAACATCATCAGGCAGAACTCCAAAGCAGTGTCCCATTCATATTCGAGCCATGCATTGCGCTCCACGCCCCAGTCGTCGCCATCCTTGTGCTTGCCATACTCAGCAGGATTGGGCAGTCCCGAGTTTTCCATCTGTTCCGGGAAACAGGCACCACGGTGTCCCCAATGGTGTTTCGTCCACAGCTCAGCTGCAGGCAGCAGGCGCACATAGGTATCTGTCTGCGACCGCATCATGTCCCAGTCGCCGCTCTTCAGCATCGGCCAATACACCAACCGCTGGTTCTGCGCCGTCATCGTGCCTCCGCCCCATTTGCGGTAGTCGGGCGTGAACGGTGCTTTCTCATCAACAAACACAGGATCGAAGGTGAACAGTCCACCGTTGAACTTCGTCGGCCAGCGTCCGTAGGCATTGCAGCCAAGCATATAGCGCATCAGCTCATAGTTGCGGACGATGCGCTGCACTTCTGCGTTGCTTTCGTCGGTCTGTATCCAGCTGCGCTGCCAGTAGTTGTGCCACCACTGCTCACTGCGTTTGCGCGATGCCGTTGCGGAAAGCGGCACCGCTTTTGCGCCTTTCGTTTTGCTGAAACCTGCCAGCTCATCGTCTCCGGCATCAAGCCGTATGCTGATTTCCGCATTCCTCACGTTTCTTGTTTCGAAATGCCAGGCGCGGTGGTCGGTATCCACATATTTCCCGTCGCTCACTCCCGCGAATGCGAATCCGGGAGCACACATCTCCACCGACATCCTTCTGCCGCCCAACGGATTATACAACTGCGCTTTCACGTCGTCTAAACGCTCGCGCTCCACGGTAAAGTCGAACACCGTGTGCTTACGGTTCACGTGGCTCACTTCTAATATTCCGTCCTTCGCCCGTATGCTGTCGGCAAAGGTGGTGCAGTCGGCGGGCAGAACCCATTTATAGGAACACTGCTGGCACTCGGCTTTGGTGAGCGGACGGTCACGATAGCGCCAGCTCTCATAACTGAGCACAGCCCCTTGCTTCTGCTTCGATTTCAGGGTAACAAACACCTCCGAATGATACACGTCGGCCCAGATTCTCACCTCCACTCCACCGCCTTTCACATAGATGCAGCCCTCGTCCAAACAGAGCGTTTGCCGGAAATCGCTGCCGTCAAACGGGCGGTTGGCAAAGTGCAGCCGCCAGCGTCCTGCCTTCAGCAGCGTGTTGTTCTCGTCGAACCAACCACTTTGCGCCACATAGAACAGCAGGTCGCCGCCTTCCACCCATACGTTCATGCCGACGTCATGCCCCCCGCAGGGCATCGACTCACTGCTGTTGTGGCTCTGCGAAGTCCACACATAGTCTTGCGGAACATATTCGTATGCTCCCCATGATGCGGCAGATAAGCCAACCATCAGCATCGTCAGGATTTGTTTCAGTAGGCAGTGTCTCATATATTGTTTTATCTATACTCTTCGCTCCGACTACAAAGGTAATCATTTTTTTCTGAAAAGAAAAAAAACTATCGGATTCTCTATCAAATAACAATGCATTTATTATTTTTTTATGCGATTTCACTTATAAATAAAATAAAAGTTGTATATTTGCAACCGAAACAAACAATTATCATTATGAGTGAAGCAGAATTGGTATTGGTAGAAGAAGCTAAGAACTGCACATTATACACTATTCAATTCCTTTCCGAAAGTGACACTGAGTTTGAGGCTTTTTACAATAAGTTCAAGGATGATTTAGAATTTAATCCAGACTTGATGCGCATTGTGGGCTTTCTTGGTAAGATAGCCGATAGTGGAGCTTTGGAACGGTTTTTCAGACCTGAGGGGAAGATGGGTGACCATGTTGTAGCGCTGCCTGTTGTAAAGTCGAGACTACGTCTATATTGCCTACGTCTCTCTGACAAGATTCTGATACTGGGAAACGGTGGCGTTAAAAACACAAAGAGATATGAAGATAGCCGCGAATTGAATGGATACGTTCTGACATTACAAAACTTTGACAAACTGATCAAAGAGGGGGTGAAGAACGGAACAATCAGCGTGACTGAGAACAAATTGGAAACCAATAATACTTTTGACATATGAAGTCAATGAACGCATCTTTCCGGAAAATGTTGGCTGCCGTGCCAGCCGACATTCAGCAAGAGTTGGATTTGGAACTTGCCATTTCCAATAGAATCAGTGATCTGATGTCACGGCAGGGGCTATCAAAATTAGAATTCGCACGCGCTCTTGGCAAGCGTCCAAGTGAAATTACCAAATGGCTTAGTGGACAACATAATTTCACCGTGCGCACCATTTCGCAGATTTCTTCTTTCTTCGGAGAATCGCTGATACACGTTTAGCTTTTCGCCATCACACATCCCTTCTACGTTTCTTTTTATGGCGTTTCACACTACCTGAGAATGAACGTTTTTGAGTTCGTGAAAGTTTTTACATCAAAAACTGCGAGTTTTCATCGGAAAAACTCGCAGTTTTCAATGCAAAAAGAAGCTGTTTTCAGAGCAAACACTCCGAGTAACTCGCAATCATACTTTTTGCAATGCTCTTATCCGCGCGCTGCAGATGCCTTGTTTGTCACTGAAAGCCTTGATAATCGGCTTGAGATTATCTGCTTGAGTAGTCTTCAGAACTTGCGAACAATAATTATTTATACGCCAGTTCGGGATAAGAAAGTTTTCTAAAAAGTTGGTAATCTGAGATATTTTTTGTACCTTTATAGGTGATTTCCGGTTACTTATAAAGTAAGACAAAAGAATATACTCATGATTACCGACGACAAAATTACAGAAAT
>JAFUVB010000065.1 GCA_017471245.1 Prevotella sp. | reverse complement strand
ATACAGGACAAAAGCACCTGCACCCCGTCTGTGCGCCGACGAGGTGATGAGCCGTGCCAACTTGGTACGCTATCAAGATACATACGCCGAGCAGATGGCTGCATACGGACTGCAACGAGGCATCAAAGGCTCGGAAGCGCAGCACGTATCCACGCATGAGTATTACCGTAGCCTCATTGCGCAGGGTGAGGACTTGCAGGCAAACATCACTCAACTGCTGGTAAAGGAAGCGGAAGCAAGAGAGGTAATAGCCGAGGCAGAACAGGCAAAGAAAGACCTTGCCCGCATCAAGGCTGCAGCAAAGACGGAGGAACAGAAGAACTCCGCCACGAAGACTGCCACCACTGCACTCAACGGTCTTAATTCTCTTCTTGGCGGTAACAAGGTGAACCGACTGGAGAAAGAAAACGCCCAACTGCACAGGGAAGTTGAAGATTTGAATGACCAGATTGAGAGACTTCACACCGATATGCAGAAGTTAAAGGACAACCACGCAAGGGAAAGGAACAGGGCGGAGGAACAGTACCAGCAGGAGGTGAACAACCTGAAACGCATCTTAGATAAGGCTTATAGATGGTTCCCAAGTTTCAAGCGTTTCCTCAACATGGAGCATGAGTGTCTGGCATATGGTTTCAACGAGGAACAGACAAACAAACTGCTATATGGACAGACCATCAATTATAGTGGGTGGCTTCACTCAAACGAGTATAGGCGCAATGCATTAGCCGATAATGTTATGGCACAAGTGATAAGGGACGAAAAACGGAACTTGTTCCTGCATATCAACGAGACACCCATTGCTCAATGGTTCAAAGAGCAGTTCGGATTGAGGGCGGAACAATGGCGAGGTTTGAAAATCTGATAAAAAGGGACAGGTCTGTTAAAACAGATTTGTCCCCTTTTCCCAAACTTTTGGTTCTGAATCTAATCGAATACCATTTGAATGTTATACACAGTTTTGTTTGCCGTAACGATTCTGTCTTTCAGTTCATCTTTCAATGGCAAAGACGCGAAGTCTGATGTAAGTTCTCTATGAATAGGAATAATGGCTAATCGCGGCACCAGTGTATTACATACCATAGCGAGAGTTTGTTTGTCGGCGTGTCCGCTGGTATGTATGATTTCGCGTTGGGTAAACAAACTCCACATATTCTCATATTCCTTTTTATAATAAGGCTTTGTTTTATCAAGATAGCCATCCCAAAGTGAGTAGATAAAGGCTGTTTGAGACGAATCGAAATGCTGCATAAGTCTTTTTACAATATTAAAATGCCCAGCACGAACTAACATACAGAATCCTTTCTGTTGCATTTGGGGTAGTAGTTCATGGCTAAAGA
The DNA here is from genome assembly GCA_017471245.1 of Prevotella sp. Taxonomy (GTDB): domain Bacteria; phylum Bacteroidota; class Bacteroidia; order Bacteroidales; family Bacteroidaceae; genus Prevotella. Next base: position 12,084 of record JAFUVB010000065.1, on the reverse strand, counting down.
TATATGTACTTGGATGGCACATGTTGTATAATGATGGAGCACCTTTCGGCCTAAGAACTGCCGTCATCAGCACACCGAATATGCGTTTCTGATATTCGTCGCACACAAACATTCGTTTTCCCTCATTGGCGTGTTGTGACATACGGTGTAGCCACTCCGTGTTAGATTCATTTTCTATTTCTGGCAGGGAAATATGTTTGTTGAACGACATATTGGCTGCTTGTAAGGCGGCCAGTGTATCAGCGTCTGTAGATGAGCACATCGCAAAAACATATTTGTGAGTAGCCATTACGCGTTTCATATCTTCACAAATATCCCACATTGATTTTGTGTCGCCATCAGGGCGGTTAAGCATGGTGCCTTCAATGATTAATACATCTATATGACCTATCAAAGGAAGTATTTTTATCAGACCGCTACTCAAGAATCCATGACTGCGGAAGTCGCCGGTGTGCAGTATACGCCGCCCCTCTGCCTCAATGAGAAACATATAAGAGTCGTAGGCTGAATGGCTGACGAAGAACGGAGTAACTACCATATCATCGTGAATAAGTATGCGTTGAGCGGCCCTGAAAACGTTGAACTTGTCTATCTTCTCTACCTTATCGGCCATTCTCAAGGTCTCATATTTCACTTTCATTATTTTCTTAGCGTAACTTCCCATCCATTGCGGGATGTTATCAGGCACATGATGGAATAAATCTACGTGGTCTCCATGGTAATGGGTGTAAAATATGGCATCGCAATCCTTAGTCAGACATCTGATAATATCTGCATTGTCGAAGTTGTCTGGCTCATCTCCTGCACTTGGCAGATTATGGCCAAGGTCAATGATAATGCGGCTTGTTGCTGTCGCTATTTCAGTGATGCACCCTCCGATTTGAGCTGGTCTGTGTATCTTGATTATCATTACTTTAATAGTTTGATAACGGTATCTTTTCCCACTAAGAATTTGCTGTATAGACCATATCCCATGAGTGAGGAGGTAAAGAACTGGCAATCGCTTATTTCTTCCAGTTCGTTGAGGAGCTCTTTGCTTGCAGGCTTGTAGTTCGCCATGATGCAGGCAAACTCAACATCCTCGTCTACTTTGAGTTGTTTAACCTTCTCTTTCAAGTTATCTACATCACGCAGCAACCCTAAGTCAAACTTCTGCTGAAAGACCTTTATCATATCCTCCTTAAAGTCCTTGGTGTTCTTGCTGAATTTCTGAAAGTCTTCAAGATGTTTTTTCAGACCAGACCCCGCAATGGTTCTGACGGCGCCAAATCCCTGCTTGACTTCTATCACATAGAGTTTCACTTTACCTGTCCGTCGTGCAGAACTTGTGGAGTCCCATCGAAGTGCTACAAGGTCAAACCGTTTGTCGCTCCCGTCTTGATATTCCATGTCTACGATGAAGAAATCCGTGTCGGGGGCATTGGGCGAATAGTTATTCTCACGCACTATTAGCTGCTGAATCTCTTTCTCGCCTAAATGATTCCTTTCCTTGCGAGCGTAATAGTCTATCTCCTGTTTGGCCCATGTTATATATGCGCGAACATCAGATAGTTTTGCTTCCATCGGCTCTTCGTCCGGCTTGAGGTATTTCTTGTCAAGTCCGCTAAGTTTCCCGTCTTCCGTAAAGGAGAGCAATCTGCCACCTCGATAGTAAATCGTGCAATAATCACCCCTCACCCCGAGGTCTAAAGTGTCGTCGCACCTAACAATTTCAAGTATTTTGTGAAATTGTTTATCGCCATTTTTTAGTTTGTCAAAGAAACTATCTGCTAAATGCCTCATATGCTTTAGTCTTTTGGTATCGTTTTCAAATAATCTGTAATGTCATGTTCAGAGATAGCCACTACATACATCAAATGAATTTCCTCCGCAATGATTTCTGCCACTTTCGGCAGTTCTTTACTTACCGTCTCTATATCATAAACGCGCGGAGCCTCTAATATCTCGGCAAAAAATTCGTCAATTACTCTCTGCCGTGCCGCTGTCAGTACATTTTTATTGCTTTGCATATAATACAAACGAAAGTAGTGCTTAAAAACGTACAGGATTTTGTATTATATAACTTAGCAAATAGGGATTTTGAAAATTTTTAAGACCTTTACTTGATTATGAGTTTTGAAGCAAGTTCCTGTTATTATCCTCTCCTAAAATCTTCATTTGCTGAATAGCAATCTGATTAAGTTTAACAAGCCTTTCGCCTTGTGGAACTCCGTCATTGATTAGCACCGCATTGATATTCTCCATATTCGACAAGCATATCAATTCGTTGATGGTGGCATAGTCGCGTATATTGCCCTTCAAGTCGGGATTGGCTTCTCGCCATTGCTTGGCTGTCATGCCGAACATTGCTACATTCAGCACATCTGCCTCTTCGGCATAGATGATGCTGGCTTGTGCCGAGGTAATTTCTTCTGGAATCAAGTGGCTCTTGATGGCATCCGTATGAATGCGATAGTTGATTTTGGATAGTTCTCTCTTGGCAGTCCATCCTAATAGTTTCTGCTCTTCCTCTTTTAGCCGTTGGAATTCCTCTATAAGATAGAGTTTGAAAGTCACGCTAATTGCAGTCCCAAACTCAAAGGCAATATCCTTGAAGGCATACGTTCCGCCATATCGTCCCTTCTTTACAATGATGCCAATGGCATTCGTCTTTTCTATCCACTCGCTGGCACTGATGACAAATGTGGGCAGACCTGCTTGCATTCTAAAGTGGTCAAATTCGACCACTTTAAAAATCGGGTTGTGTATCATCTCCCATGTGCCAAGGAACTCAATCGTATAACGGTTTCGTAACCAGTTCTTGATGATGTCTGCTGCACGGCTCTCACTTTGCTTGCCATTAGCCATATCTGTAAGCGATATGTAGTCTTTGTCGTTATAAGACAAGATCGTTATTTCTGTATTCTGGACGGTAATCTTTGCCATTGGGTCGTTCTATTATATATTATGTATGCAAAGGTAGCACAAAAACACGAGACAAAAGAACAAAAGGCGAAAAATCCCTCAAAAGTTTTGTAATCTCTCATTTTCTGTGTACCTTTGCCCCCGACAACGAGCCATTGAAACAGGCTGGTGGCTCTGCGTCGGGAGTTCTTTGATACGCAAATCACAGCAGAATGAGGAAATTAGAAAGGTCTGTTATCCGTAACCACGATTTTTCCAAATCCCTCAGACTGCCTTTATCTACAAAAGGTTTGCGATTTTATCCAAAATTACAAAATAATTCATAATAAATCCTTAACTTTGCAGCAATATCAATTAAAAACAGCGCACAGATGCTTAATTTCACAGTAGGTCCCGTGATGTCGGGCGATGCCGTAAGGGCAATAGGAGGGGAGCAGGTTCCGTATTTCCGCACCCAAGAGTTTTCAGAAATCATGTTCCAAAACGAGCGGTTGATGCTGGAGTTTGCCGGTGCTCCGGAGGGAAGCCGCGCTGCGTTCATGACAGGTTCAGGCACGGCATCAATGGAGGCGACGGTAATAAATGTGCTTACCCCCAGTGACAAAGTGATTGTCGTGAACGGCGGTTCCTTCGGGCAGCGCTTTGTTGAACTGTGTCAGATTCACCGCATACCTCATACAGAGATACATCTTGATTATTGCGAGCCGCTCACCGAGGCTCACCTCGCGCCGCTTGCCGATAAGGATTATACGGCATTGCTTGTGAATATGGGTGAGACATCCACAGGTGTGCTCTACGACATGCCGATGATCAGCCGTTTCTGCAAGGAGAACCATCTGTTGCTTATTGTGGATGCCATCAGCACATTCCTTGCCGATCCGTTTGACATGTCTGCATTAGGTGCCGATGTGATGATTACCGGGTCGCAGAAAGCACTGGCATGTCCGCCGGGAGTATCCATCATTGTGTTATCGCCCGTTGCGTTAGACCGTGTTGAGAAGAATCCCACCACATGCATGTATCTTGACTTGAAGGGCGCATTGAAAAATGGTGAGCGCGGACAGACACCATTCACTCCTGCCGTGGGTGTCTTATTGCAAATCAATCGCAGGTTGAATGACATCAAGTTGCAGGGAGGAGTGCATGCTGAGGTTATGCGTATGAGCGAGCTGGCTGCCGATTTCCGCTCAAAGGTCAGTGTCCTTCCTTTCCGCATGGCGAGTCCGTCGCCGTCGAATGCTGTGACGTCGCTCTATTCTTTGGCAACACCAGCCTACGAGATATTCACGGTTCTAAAGGATGAATATCAGATTTGGATTTGCCCCAATGGCGGCGACCTGCGAGACAAGATATTCCGCGTGGGTCATATAGGAGCACTGACTAAGGAGGACAACACGGTATTGGTGGAAGCCATGCTCGACATGGAGAAAAGGGGAATCATCAAATGAAAACAGCTGCATGGGTGACCTTTTATGATGAAGTGGTCGCTCATGCAGCCGTTTTATTGCTGTGACTTTTTAATTCTGTCTTCAATGACCTTGGCAACAATCATGAACTGATAGAATCCTTCGTTCATACTGTTAATCAAGCCCGCCACACCGTTCTTATAACTCTCGTCCATAACGTACGACTTGAAGAATCGCCACGCAGGGCGGTAGAAGAGTGCAGCAACACCATAGCGCTTGCCAGCCCTTTTCTTCACTTCGTTGTTGGAGTAGCGGTTAAACTTCTCAATCTTGTCATACACATAGTTCTCGTCTAAGTGGATGAGAATGGTCTGTTCGTTGCCGTCGTTCATCCGTTCCACCCTTCCGTTCACCTTGGGAAATGTGTGTACGTAGGGCGGCCAAATGGTTCCCTCCCTGATGAAGAACCGCAGCTGATAGGCGCGTAGCCGCCCCTTTTCCAGTTTGTTCATGACGCGGTTTCTGCGCGGAATGTATAGTCCTTCGGGGCAGTCGGGCTGCGAAATCTTTTGATAAAGGTAGTCGCGGAGCTGAGGTGTCACCAGCTCGTCTGCGTCGACCACTAAAACCCAGTGGCATGAGGCGCTCTGGATGGCAAAGGTGCGTGCCGGCTCGGCACTGACATGGTCTGCCTTTGGGAATGTGACTATCTTACATCCATACTGCCTTGCAATCTCCAATGTGCGGTCGGTGCTTTCCATGTCGCAAACCACCACCTCATCGAAGTCCTTCACAGATTCAAGAACCTGTGCAAGAAACTTCTCCGCGTTGTATGTGTTGATGACTACCGATATTCTGTCTTTGGCTTCCATCTTTTAGTAATGAAAAGCAGTTTCCTTATAGGTGCTTTGCCGGCTTCGTGGCACGAATGAAGTAGGCAATAAGCAGTATATAGGCGATGAGTGAGCAAAGTTCAGACAACGGGTTGGCAAGCCATGACTCGCTGATGGGATTGAATCCGGCAAAGCGCAACAATGCGCTGACCACGCCCATCAGGGCGCCGCCGGCAATGAATCCGCTTGCGATGAGCGTACCCTTTTCGCCGCGTTGTTTCCTTGTTTCTTCTGAGTCTTTCTTGCGTGAAGTGACATACCAGTTTACTGCTCCACCCACGAGCAGCGGGATATTCAGTTCCAGCGGAATGAACATACCCAGTGCGAAAGGCAGTGCGGGAACCTTGAAATAGGTGAGCACCAGCGCTATGACTGCTCCGATGCCATAGAGGATCCAGGGTGCGCCCACGCCGCTCATCAGCGGTTCGATGACGGCAGCCATGGCATTTGCCTGAGGTGCTGCCAGTTCACCGCTGGCAAAATTGTATGTCTTGTTCAGCAAAATCATCACGCCACCGACGGTAGCTGCCGATACCAGCACACCGAGGAACTTCCATTGTTCCTGCTTCACAGGAGTGGTTCCTAACCAATATCCTATTTTCAGGTCGGTAATAAAGGAGCCTGCAACGGAAAGCGCCGTGCAAACCACACCTCCCATGATCAATGCAGCAAGCATGCCACCGGGACCTTTCAGTCCTACAGCCACCATCACGACAGAAGCAAGAATCAGTGTCATCAGCGTCATTCCGCTCACGGGGTTGGATCCTACAATGGCAATGGCGTTAGCGGCAACGGTGGTGAAGAGGAAAGCGATCACGGTAACGAGCAGGATGCCCACCAGTGCAAACAGCAGATTGTCCATCACGCCGAACCAGAAGAACAGGAACGTAATGATGATGGTGAGGACAGAACCGATGGCGATAATCTTGAAGGCGATGTCGCGTTGCGTGCGCAGCTGGTCTTTGCTGGTGCTGCTGCCACCCTTCATCTCCTTTGATGCAAGGCTCACGGCACTCTTGATAATGCCCCAGCTCTTTACGATGCCGATGACTCCTGCCATGGCAATGCCGCCGATGCCGATAGACTTGCCGTAAGCCTTGAAGATCTGCTCAGGTGTCATGTCGCCCACAGCCACGTTGATGCTCGGATCCCATACGTTCAGGATGTCGTTGGGAAACAGCAGCGCCATGCCTGGCACGATGATCCACCAAACAGCGAGCGAGCCCAGGCAGATGATGAAGGCATATTTCAGTCCGATGATATAGCCCAGTCCGAGCACTGCCGCACCCGTATTCACCTTGAACACCAGCTTGGCCTTGTCGGCAAGGTCGCATCCCCAGCCCACCATGCGCGTTGTGACGTTCTCGTTCCACCAGCCGAAGGTGGCAACAACGAAGTCGTAGAGACCGCCAACGATGCCAGCCAGAAGCAACGGCTTTGCCTGACTGCCGCCTTTCTCGCCGCTAACCAGAACCTGTGTGGTGGCTGTTGCCTCGGGGAAAGGATACTTTCCGTGCATGTCGCTGACGAAATACTTACGGAAGGGAATCATGAACAGGATGCCCAGAATGCCGCCTAACAGCGAGCTCATGAAGATATTGATGAACGGAGCCGCCATTTCGGGGTATTTCTCCTGCAGGATATAGATGGCGGGAAGGGTGAAGATGGCACCAGCCACCACAGAACCTGAACAGGCTCCGATGCTCTGAATAATCACGTTCTCGCCCAGACCCTGCTTGCGCTTGGCAGCCGTTGACACGCCAACGGCAATAATTGCAATGGGGATGGCTGCCTCGAACACCTGTCCGACCTTCAGTCCTAAGTAAGCGGCAGCCGCAGAGAAGAGCACTGCCATGAGAATACCCCACGTCACTGACCATGCATTCACCTCGGCATACTGCTTGTGAGGCGACATGACGGGTTCATACTGTTCTCCTTCTTTCAGCTCGCGGAAAGCGTTGTCTGGGAGCTGGATGTTTTTCTTTTCTTCCATATCTTTTATTGATTGTTTTTCTTCTGAATGATGGATAGGTTCTTGTGGCGTTTGTGACGCTGATGGTTGCCGCAGACTGCGACTACAGTTCTTCTGCCTTGGGCAGTGGCTTGTGCTTATGACTCACCTTGAAGCGGTCGAAGCCCTCACCGTATACACCAATGACGGCACTCTGGCTGACAAAGGCGTTGGGATCCACCTCGTCGATCAATGAGAAAATCTTTGCGCTCTCGCTCTGCTTGGCAAGCACGAACAGCATCTTCACCTCGCGACCGGAGAAGAATCCCTGACCGTTGATCACCGTGCAGCCGCGATGGGGATCTTCGTTGATGCGGCGAGCGATTTCATTATATTTCTCTGAGATGATAAAAAACTGTACACTCCTGCGCATGGAGTTCACCACTTGGTCGACACAGAACGAGGTGACAAAGAGCACCACATAGCCATAGATCACCTTCTCCCAGTCTTTCAACACGAAATAGCTGCTGGAGATGATGATCACGTCGCATATCAGGATGACGCGTCCCAGTGAGATGTCACGATATTTGTTGATGATGGCGGCAATGATGTCGGTGCCTCCCGTGGAGCCGTTGGCACCTAAGCCCAGCCCCACGCCGCTACCGCAGAACACGGCACCCAGCACTGCAGCCATGAATGGCTGGTCTTGCAGCAGGTGCAGCTGTGCAGTGTAATCACGTGTGAGCGACAAGGCTGCGGTAAGCACCACTACGGCATAGATGGTCTTCACGCAGAATTTCCATCCCAGAATCTTCAGTGCCACCACCAACAGTCCGGCATTGATTACGAAGTAGGACACCTGTGCAGGTATGTGCAGCGGGCTCCATTCCAGGATGGACGAGATACCAGGGACACCGCCCGTGGTGATGCCGTTAGGCAACAGGAAGATGGACCATCCGATACAGTAGGAGAGCATTGCCAACCCAATGAAGATGTAGTCGCGCACCTCCTTCCATAGTTTCTTTTTCTCTATGTTCATAGTTTTCATCGTTATTAATTGAATTTCAACCTACAAGAACCCGAAAGTAGAATTGTTTTGTTAATTCCGGTGCAAAGGTAGTGCAAAAAAACAAAAACGAAGAATGTTCTATAGAAAAACTTGAATAACTTTTTATACTCACGAAATACAATATCGTGAGACTTTCATTTCTTCTATTCCATCAACCGTTTGCTAAGTTCCTTCATTCCCTCGCTGGCTCCCTTCTGTATGTGCTCCACATCAGGACCGGCTTTCACGGCATTCGGGTCGATCAGGTAGATGGGGATACCGCGGCGCGTGTATTGCACCAGTCCGGCGGCGGGATAAACCACGAGCGACGTGCCGATGATGATGAAGATGTCGGCCTTCGACACTTCCTCGGCGGCAATGCTGATGTTGGGAACGCCTTCACCGAAGAATACGATGAAGGGGCGCAGCAGCGAACCGTCGCCGGCCTTCTCTCCCGGTGCCACTTCCAGATTGGGGGCGGCAAGCATCTTCTGATATTTGGGATTGTCCACATCGCGGCTGGAGCAAACCTTCATCAGTTCCCCGTGCAGGTGGATCACTTTCTTCGATCCAGCCATCTCATGCAGGTTGTCCACATTCTGCGTAATCACCGTTACGTCATACTGCTCCTGCAGCTTGGCAACCAGGCGGTGACCTTCGTTGGGCTTTGCCGCCACCAGTTTCTTGCGCAACATGTTATAGAAGTTGTTCACATACTCCGGGTCTGCCTCCCATCCCTCGTGAGTGGCAACGCGCGAAACGGGATAGTTCTCCCACAAGCCGTCGGCATCGCGGAAGGTGCTCAGGCCGCTTTCCACCGACATGCCCGCACCGGTTAATACAACAATTTTTTTCATAATCTTTTCGTTTGATAGCCCTTCTCTGTGCCTTCTGGCAGGCTTTTCGGGGGCTTGGATTCTAAAATTTGCACAAAAATACGAATTTTTTCTCAATATCCGCAAGTAAATCCAAGAAAAATAGTACCTTTGCCCCGTTTTAAAACAATTACTCGCCGTAATCTTGTGTTTATGAAAATCTTGCGGCGGGAACGACTTGATAAATTTTACGTAAAAGGAAATGGACAAACTGAGTTATGGGCTGGGACTGGGTATCGGTCAGCAGCTCGCCCAGATGGGTATTGAGCATTTCAGCATCGAGGATTTCTCGGCTGCAGTGCGCGATGTGATTGAAGGAAAAGAACTGAAGATCGGTCATCGTGAGGCGCAGGCCATCGTGCAGGATTATTTCCAGAAGCGCGAGGCTCAGCTCAACAAGGAGCGCGAGGAGAAAGGCAAGGAGGCCAAGGTGGCAGGTGAGCAGTTCCTGAAAGAGAACGCAAAGAAAGAAGGTGTGGTGACACGCCCGAGCGGATTACAGTATAAAGTGCTGAAGGAAGGCACGGGCAAGAGTCCGAAGGCTACCGATCAGGTGCGCTGCCATTACGAGGGATTCCTCATCGACGGTACCGTATTCGACAGCAGCGTGCAGCGCGGCGAGCCCGCCGTGTTCGGTTTGCAGCAGGTGATTACCGGATGGACAGAAGGTTTACAGCTGATGAAGGAAGGCGGCAAGTATCGTTTCTTCATTCCCTATCTGCTGGGCTATGGTCCGAGCGGTGCCGGCAACAGCATCCCTCCCTATGCAGCACTGATTTTCGACGTAGAGCTTCTTGAAGTGTTGTAACAACCGAAAAAAAGTAACAATCAATCATAAATCACAAATAAGTAATGAAAAAATTAGCAATTGTAGCCGTTTTGGCTATCGTGGCCGCAGCATTCACAGCTTGCGGCAATCGCGCTCCGAAGGCAAGCCTGAAGAATGACGTTGACAGTTTGAGTTATGCCATTGGTATGGCACAGACACAGGGTTTGAAGGAATACCTCGTAGGGCGCATGGGTGTTGACACCACCTACATGGACCAGTTCATCAAGGGTCTGAACGAAGGTGCAAATGCCGGTGACAACAAGGCAAAGGCAGCCTACTATGCAGGTATCCAGATTGGTCAGCAGGTAAGCAACCAGTTGATCAAGGGTATCAACCACGAGGTGTTCGGCAACGACTCTACCAAGACCATCTCCATGAAGAATTTCATGGCTGCATTCATCACAGGAACATTAGGAAAGAAGGGCTTGATGAATTCAGAGCAGGCTCAGCAGGTGTTCCAGCTGAAGATGGAGCAGATCAAGGCAAAGTCGATGGAAGAGCAGTATGGCGACAACAGAGTGGCCGGCGAGAAATATCTTGCCGAGTATGCAAAGAAGCAAGATGTGAAGAAGCTCGACGGCGGCGTGCTCTATCGCGTGCTGAAGGTTGGTACTGGCGAACTTCCCGCTGACACATCGAGAGTAAAAGTGAACTACGAGGGCAAGACCATCGACGGTAAAGTGTTCGACAGCTCTTATGAGCGCAAGGAGCCTACCGTGTTCCCTGCCAATAGAGTGATTCCCGGATGGACAGAGGCTCTTGTTCACATGCCCGTTGGTTCTAAGTGGGAAGTGGTAATTCCTCAGGAAAAGGCTTACGGTGCTCGCGAGCAGGGACAGATTAAACCTTTCTCTGCCCTGATCTTCACCATCGAACTGCTCGGCATCGAGAAATAATCCCTTTTTCACCGATGAAGAAACTATTCATGATAGCACTCGCCCTCGTGGTGGGTGCTTCTTTCTATCCTGCCGATGCAGCGAAGAAAGACAAAAAGAAGAAAAAGGTGGAGGCGGTGCCGATGGTGACGCTTGAGAACGCCTCCGACTCCATGAGCTATGCCGCTGGAATGGCTGTGACCGACGGTCTTATGTCATACCTCAAGAAACAGTATGGCGTGGAAGAAGCATTCATCGACGATTTCATCCGCGGTTTTGAGGATGCCGTGAAGAGCGGATTCGACGACCCTACCAACGCTTATGGCGCAGGTATTGAGATTGCCAAGATGGTGAAAGACCGCATGCTACCCGATGTCACCAAGACCTTCGCCGAGATTTCCGACAGTATTCAGGGACCACTCTTCTATCAAGGCTTTGCCGCTGCCATGAAAAAAGACTCCACCGTGATCTCCTTCAACAATGCCGTAGAGCTGTTCAAAGAGCACATGGAGAAGGTGGGGCTGCTCAAAGCTCAGCAGAAAGCTGCCGAGGAGGCGAAGAAAGCCGAACAGAACGAGGCTAACCGCAAGGCAGGAGAGCAGTTCCTCGCCGAGAACAAGACCAAGGAAGGAGTGATCACCACGCCCAGCGGTCTGCAATACAAGATTCTCGCGCAGGGCAAGGGAGCCATTCCCAAGGCCGACGACGAGGTTATTGTGAAATACGAGGGCAAACTGCTCGACGGAACCGTCTTCGACAGCAGCTACAAGCGTGAAGAACAGACCAACAAGTTCCGTGCCAACCAGCTCATCAAGGGGTGGACGGAAGCCCTCACCATGATGCCCGTGGGCAGCAAATGGCAACTCTTCATACCGCAGGAGCTGGCATACGGCAGTCGCGACATGGGTGAAATCAAGCCATACAGTGCGCTCATCTTCACGCTCGAACTGATTGATATCGCCAAGTAGCGTGCTCCCTATTCATTCAGAAGAAGGTGTGTAATACAGATATTCCTACAGAAACAACGGATTTCACGGATTTTACGGATTTAAGTCATGCTGATCATCAGGAACTTAAATAATCCGTTTAATCCATGAAATCCGTTGTCGTTTTATTTTGATATGCCCTCTTTTGTTTCCCCATAGTGCCGTTTTTCCTGCTCCGAAGCGCCGTCCCGCTTCAGCAAATCAAATTGATTTACCGAGCAAATTAATTTAACTAAAGTTTCGCAAGTGATGGCGCACCTGCATAATTTAACATAAAATAGGAATAAAAATGGCCTCGATGTTTGGTTAACTCACTG
>JAFUVB010000064.1 GCA_017471245.1 Prevotella sp. | reverse complement strand
GCAAAGGTAAGCATTCCACGCGAATATACAAAATTTTTCAAACGGAAAATCACAAAAAACACGATTTTTTCACGTTTCATTACAATTCAATACACAAAAAACAATGATACACATTATTTAATTATATATATTGACCATTGACAATTGACAATTGACAATTGAACATTGACCATTGACAATTGACAATTGACAATTGACAACTGAACATTGACTATTGAGCATTGAGCATTGAGCATTCAACAGTGAACATTGAACGTTGAACGTTGTGGATGTTCAACAGTCAATGATTAATGGTCAATGATGGAATCTGGCTCACGTGCTGCCTAAAAGGCATGCTATTCGTATACTTCTTCTATATTATTTGTATGCTCCTTTATGTTATTGGTAAACGTCTTCTATACTATTTGTGATTTCATTTATGCTATTCGTAAACTTCTTCTATGCCGTTCATATCACCGACAGAGGTTGATGCACATGGATCATAACCTTCGGGAATATCGAATTTCTCTTCAGGGTCATATCCAAGTGACTTGTCAGCAAAGACTTTTTTCATATAATATGCCCAAATTGGCAGAGCCATGCTTGCACCCTGACCCATATTCATGGAGTCGAAGTGTATATCCCGATCTTCTCCCCCAACCCAGCATCCGCTGACCAAAGACGGTGTAAAGCCCATAAACCATGCGTCGGAATGCCTGTTAGTGGTGCCTGTTTTAGCTCCCATCTCACAATCGATCTGATACTTGAATCTGATGCGGCTACCCGTTCCACCATCAACGACTCCTTTGAGCATAACAAGCATTTTGTTGGCACTATCATCACTGATCACCTCATTCACCCTGGGCTGGAACTCAGCTATGGTATTTCCTTCATTATCCTCTATTTTTGTGACGAACAAAGGAGCACAGTGGATTCCATGGTTAGCAAATGTCGTATAAGCACTTACCATTTCGCCGACACATGCCTCATAAGGACCAAGGCACAACACGATGGATGGATAGATATTAGGTGTTGTAATGCCAAACTCATGCAAGAATTGTACGAAGTCATTCGGGTCGATGCGGTTCATCAAATAAGCAGATATCCAATTATTCGACTGTGCCAGTCCCCATTTTAGTGTAACCATCTGCCCATATCTGGACCGACTTCCATTTCTTGGAGTCCAGTTTCCGTAACTTCTCTGAACATTTGGCGCCACGTCACATGGGTTAAGTCCATTCTCCATCGACAAAGCATAGAGATAAGGCTTAGTGGTTGACCCTACCTGACGGCGCCCCATGAATGCCATATCATAGGAGAAATGCTCATAATCAAGACCTCCGACATACGCTCTCACAGCACCCGTATGCGCATCCATGCTGACAAAACCGGCTCGCAGGAATTTCTTGATATATCGAATGGAATCCATTGGAGTCATCACTGTATCCACTTCGCCGTTATACGTAAAAACGCTCATCTCGATAGGTGTGCGGAAAGCCTTACGTATGTCCTCATCCGATGCTCCATTCTCCTTCATTGCCCTGTAGCGCTCACTCTGCAACATGCTTCTGTTTAAGATGGCTTTCACTTCTTTCTGTGTCAGTGCACTTGAGAAAGGCGCATTTGCTTTCAGCTTATTCTCTTTGTTAAACGCAGGCTGAAGATATTTGGCAACATGATTATACACAGCCTCTTCCGCGTATTTCTGCATTCGGGAATCAATAGTGGTATGTATTTTCAGGCCATCAGTATAAATATTATAGTAATCGCCATTCTTTTTCTTGTTCTTATGGCACCACCCGTAGAGCGGATCAGTCTCCCAATAAATGGAATCAATCGTATACTGCGCATGATTCCACGAAGGATAATGGCTCAGCTTGGGTTTTTCAGCCATCAGATATTGCCGCATGAATTCCCTGAAATAGGTTGCGATGCCGTCTTTATGGGTTGTGCGGTGGAAATTCAGTGCGAGCGGCTTTACCTGAGCAGAATCTCGCTCTGCATTTGTAATGAATCCTTGTTGCTGCATGAGCGACAGCACCACATTTCGCCTTTCAAGGCAACGCTCCGGGTATCTCACGGGATTAAAATAGGAAGGGTTCTTGCACATGCCAATCAACATGCTCGACTCTTCAAGCGTAAGTGCCTTCGGCTCTTTCTTAAAATATGTGTTGGCAGCAGTCTTGATTCCCACTGCATTGTGCAGGAAATCGAAATAATTGAGATACATGGCGATGATCTCTTCCTTCGTGAAATTACGCTCAAGCTTAATGGAAATCACCCATTCTATGGGTTTCTGCAGAAGGCGTTCCATCGTATTCTTGGCAGTAGATGAGTATAACTGCTTGGCAAGCTGCTGTGTGATGGTGCTACCGCCACCTGCACTGGTCTTTCCCATGATGCCCCTCTTCACGATGGCTCTTCCCAAAGCGATGAAATCGATGCCAGAATGCTCGTAGAAACGCTGATCCTCGGTAGCCACCAATGCTCTCACGAGATCAGGCGACAGGTTATTATAGTCGACAATCACGCGATTCTCACGGTTAGAGTTCCATGTTCCGATAACTTTGCCGTCGGAAGAATAAATCTGCGATGCATATCTGCTGATTGGATTCTGCAGCTCTTCCATGTCGGGCATGTATCCGATCCATCCGTTCCAAATAGCAATGAATGCCACGAGCACTATGAATACCACAGAGACGAGCACCGTCCAAAGGGATTTTATGAATGTTTTTCTCATTGAATCATTATTTTTCTGCAAAAATACAAATATTCTTTCAAAATAACCACGATAAACCAAAAATTATGTGTAATTTAGCACACGAAATTTAATAACTATCATTCTTCATCAATGGAAAAACGTAATTTTGTAACAATTGCCAATCTGTCAAAAGAGAAAATCATGTATTTGATACAGATGGCGCAAGAGTTCGAAAAACACCCAAACAGAGAACTTCTCAAAGGGAAAGTTGTAGCCACCCTATTCTTTGAGCCTTCAACGCGCACCAGGTTAAGTTTCGAGACCGCCGCCAACCGTTTAGGAGCCCGGGTGATTGGGTTTGCCGATCCGAAAATCACGAGTGGCACCAAAGGAGAGACCCTGAAGGACACCATTCTCATGGTGAGCAACTATGCCGACGTGATTGCCATGCGCCATTTCATCGAAGGAGCTGCGCAATATGCCAGCGAAATAGCCCCCATACCCATCATCAATGCAGGCGACGGCGCCCATCAGCACCCTTCACAGTGTATGCTCGATCTCTACACCATCTATCAGACGCAAGGCACTTTGGAGAATCTGAACATCTATCTTGTGGGAGACCTTAAATACGGGCGCACCGTTCACTCGCTCATTATGGCAATGCGCCACTTCAATCCCACATTCCATTTCATTGCGCCCAAGGAGCTCGCCATGCCCAACGAATACAAAATCTACTGCAAAGAACACGGAATCAAGTATGCCGAACACACGGCGTTCAACGAAAAGATCATAGCTGATGCCGACATTATCTATATGACACGCGTACAGAAAGAACGATTCTCCGACCTGATGGAATATGAACGGGTGAAAAACGTCTATATCCTCAAGGCAGACATGCTTGGCAGCGCACGAGAAAACATGAAGATACTGCATCCGCTCCCCCGCGTAAACGAAATAGCGTATGATGTAGACGACAATCCCCACGCATACTATATCCAGCAGGCACAAAACGGTTTGTATGCCCGCGAAGCCATCATTTGCGACGTGCTGGGTATCACACTCGATGAGGTTAAAAACGATTCCACGATTATCAAATAACCAGAAAGCCACAATAAAGATGAATACGAATAAGAAAGAACGACTTGTTGCCGCAATCGAAAACGGTACAGTGATCGACCACATACCTGCAGACAAGACTTTTCAGGTGGTCAATCTGTTGGGATTACAGAATCTTGAGATGCCAGTCACCATCGGATACAACTATTTCTCTACGAAAGTAGGTAAGAAAGGTATCATCAAGGTCAGCGATAAGTTTTTCACCGATGATGAAATATCACGTCTGTCGGTTGTCGCCCCCAAAGTGGTGCTCAACATCATTAAAGACTATGACGTTGTTGAAAAGAAAACCGTTGACACCCCCGACGAATTGCGCGGCATCGTGAAATGCAACAACCCCAAGTGCATCACCAATAACGAGCCCATGAATACCGTGTTTCATGTCGTTGACAAAGAACATGGCGTGCTGAAGTGCCATTATTGCGACAAGGAACAAGACATCGACAAAGTGGAGCTTGTTTAACCCCTCAACGTGCATTTCGAAATTTAAAAGTGGAAAAATGCTTTTCAATGTCACTTTCGTTGTACTTATCTGATTACGAATAAGTTACGAGAGTGACATTGAATTTTTCAATGTCACCTTTTGCCACTTCTGCATCTGCATGATTGGTGGTATGAAAAGCTGAAAACCACAGACTAAAGAAGTAAAACAACTTGTTTTACCTTATTAATAATATGCACTGAATACTGGATAAGTAAAAACTATCGGAGCAAAACAAGTTGTTTTATCCCGGTAAAAAGATGGTGACATTGAAACAAACAATGTCACTCGTTCTATCAAACTGTATATCAGCCGTTTAGAACAAAAAGTGACATTGAATGCAACAATTATTAATTCAAAATCAATAGTATATCAGATCAGAAGCAGAACTCCTGCAGACAGACTGTTTCAGAAATGGAATTTCAAGTCAACTCCCATCTGGAATGGATTGCCGAGCTGGGCGAAGAACAGCTTGGTTCCCGTAGCAGAACTGTCGAAAGCGAAGGTGTTATACTTGGCATTCGTCAGGTTTCTTCCCCACAGGCAGAGCTTCATGAATCCGAAATCGGCATCGGCATGCGCTCCGAAAACGGCATAGAGATCCTGACTATAGGTGTTCAACTCGTCCCAATATGTCTTGCCCTGTGCATATACGTTTGCGCCGATGGTCAATGAATGCAGCGCAGAGCTGTTGAAATCGATGCGATAGTCGGCCGAAGCACCGATGGTATGCATCGGAACAAACGGCACCTTCTTGTCTTTATAATCTACAAACTGCCCTGAAACGGTGTCGTTGTATTCTTTGAACACAGCGCGCGTGTAGCCATAGTTCAATGCCCACTTGAGATGATTGTCGAATGCTTGGCCGCGCAGGGCTGCCTCGATGCCGCAGCTGTAGCTCTTGCCGGCGTTCACCATCATGCGACCGAAGCCATAGTTGCCTGCCATCACCGAGAGTTGCTGGTTTTCAACCTGCATGTAGAACCCTGCCAGATCCAGCTGTATGCTGTTGTTGAAGAGATTCAGGTGGGAACCGAACTCGTAGTTCCAGCTTTCTTCGGGCTTATAGGCGATGGTGTTGCGGATGTTGTCGTATGAGAGCGCATCGTGCTCTATCGACATATCGCCGCGGGCAGTCTGCGACGTGCCTTGCAGTTCTGTCTGCAGGATGTCGCTGAACATCTGTATGTTGAACCCTCCAGCCCGATAGCCTTTGGCAACAGTGGCATACACGTTGCTGTTCTTATTGTCTAACCTGTAGCTCAATCCCACCTTCGGCAGCAGCTGATTATAGTCATCGTGGTGGTTGTTCTTAAGCAATGAGTTGACTTTTGCCTTCACGTTCACGCCCATCACGCTCTCGTCGAGCGTCATCACTGCCTCGGTGAGATAGTCGATGGCCACTCTGCTGTAGTCGTAGCGCAGTCCCAAGGTGGCAGTCAGGCGGTCGGTGATGTCGAAATTCGACTCGTGGAAGATGCCGAGATTCGTCTGCGGCGTGTGGAACTTGCCGGGAATGGTGTTCATCTGCATGTCGATGGTGCATCCTCCGGCACGTTGTATGATCGAGGCAGCCATCTGCTGTGCTGCCTCAGCGGTCATTCCCTGCTGTGCATAGCGGTTTGCCATGGAGTTGAGCATGCCGTAATAGGCATAGTCGGTGATGGTTTTCGAGAGGAATTCGTTCATTCCGCTGTCGAAATACACGGGTGCCACGGTCTTGAACCACTGATAGGAAGCAAAAACGCCCGTGGTCCACTTCCACCATCCGTCGGTATTGCTCTTCAAGGAGAACTCCTGCGTGACGGCATGTTGGTGCTGCCGTTGCTCCATGTGCATATAGTCGTCGGCGAGATAGTCGATGTCCATCAGCATGTAGTCGCGCAAGAACTGATAGCTCGTGGCAGAATAGAAGCTCACTTTCTTGCCTGTATACTTCAGGTTAAGGCCGGTGCTGAACATGTTTCTGCGATAATTGCCTTGGCGGTTGGTGGCAGGATCGGCCGTTTCGTCGGCTTCAAGGTCCATCAATCCGTAAGGGAATCCGTTCTGGCGCACATACTGATAGTCGGCAATATAGTCGATCAGCCAGCTTGGCGATGCCTGATACATCAGTCGCAACTTGCCGCCTCCCTCCTGATATTCGTCGGCGCGATCGCCTGTGGCCTGGTTTTTGAAGAAGCCGTTCTGCCCGTTATAGAAGGCGGAAGCTGAGAAAGCAAACGCGCTGTTCACCTTTTGGTAGTGCGAAGCTTCCACGTTTCGGTAGGCGTGGGTGCCATATCCCAGGTTGATGTCAGTGCCTTGATAGTCCATCGGATTGCGGGAATACATCCTCACCAACCCACCTTCGGTGTTGATGCCATACAGAGTTCCCTGCGGGCCGCGCAAGACATCCACACGGTCGAGCTGATAAGTATGGAAATTGAACTGGCTCTTGTTGACCAGCGGAATGCCGTCAACGTACATCCCTACGGAAGGACTGTTCACGCGGGAGCCAATGCCGCGGATATACATGGATGAGGTGTAGCGGCTGCCGTAGTTAGGCATCACAAACGAAGGCACATAGCTGCTCAGCTCGCGAAGGTCGCGCACGCCCAGTCTTTCCATCTCATTGTTTGAGAACATGGTGCTGCTGAGCGGCTGATGGCGCAGGCGGAACACCTCTTTAGGTTGGGAAATAACCACCACTTCGTCAAGATCGACGATACGAGAAGAATCTGATACGGCCGCTTCATCTGCCACATCGCCCCACGACGGGACGCTCACGGCGGCCATCATCGAGATTATAAAAACTATCTTTTTCATGTTTGTCTTGAATTTGGTTGCAAAGATACAACCATTCTGCGAAATACACAATCCACATTTATATGGATTTTTTCATTCATTCACCGTTCCACAATGAGGGCAACGCCCTTTCTGATGGATCATCGCCCCACAATGACCGCACACATACTTGCAATGTGAATTCGCCTTGTATGTCTTCAGCGCATAATAAGCATATACCACCAGCAGCACGTAGCCTATATAATATAAGGTGGTGAGACTGAAAATGATATAGTTCAGCGCACAAACGGCTGCCAGACCGCACAGATAGAGCACGGCATCACCTATGTGCAGGTTGTGCATAACCACATCAATGCATGCCAAACCTACTATCAGCATGCTCCAAACCAGCACGAGAAACATGGAGAGAATGGCAGGAACGCTGAAAGGATTGAGCGTTGGATGGTAATAGAAATGCCGCCAAATCTCCGGTGTGAACAGCTGAATGGATGCATAGAGCGTAGCCGAGGCGGCAACAATCAGTGCCAACAGCGTGGGATAAATGCTGTCGATGTCGTTGAAATGCACAATTTTGGCTTTGTTTCTCGATATCAGGAGCATCACGTAAGCCACCGCAATCAGGATGATGACTATCAGGAACACCAGCAAATGCACATCCGAGAAGATGGAAATGAACTGTGAAATCGGGTCGTCGGGCATCACTTTGGGCAGCAGTTGCGACTCATGAACCCAGCCAAACGAATACTGGTCGCGCGCCAATTGTACCCAGACAGAATCAATACTGTCGGCAGGCATGATGCGGATGTCAGCAACCACAAGATGTTCGTATTTCATTACTGAGAACGAATCTACGGCAACATGGCTCACAACCTCCTCTGGCATCTGCTTCAACAGTATCAGAGAGTCGGCCTTAACCACGAAGTTATAGTTCTCAGAATAGTGATGCATGCTGGAAAACGTCAGCGAATCCATGGCACGCTGATAGGCTGCGGTGTCATAAGGTGTGTCGCTGTTCACCGGCATCGCATCATGCGTCTTCTTCTTGTTGGTATAACACGATGCTGTAAGGAACGAAACGAGCATCAACAGCATGACAAAGCGCAGAAACGACACACCCTGACGGCATGAGGACATGCCATCGGCAGACGCTTGCAGTGCAGCCCCACGTCGACATTGGTCGTTTCTGTTATCTGATAGCTTCATCATTGTTGCTTCGTTTATATCTCCTGACAAATATTCCCGGCATTTCTTTACATTCCATACACATTCATCTGGCATTCATCACATCTGAATTCCAGTCGGAAACGTTTCCCGTCGGGCAGGCTGAGATAATATGGCTCGCGCCACGGTGACCGTTTTCCGCCATTTCGCTCACAACAGCCAAGGCTGTATTTCAGGCAATGGCGGCACTGCATGAGCAATGGCGAATGGGTGATCGGTGCATTTCCGCCACACTCGTATGCCTTCACGGGATGCTCCATTCCCTGTTTCTGATAGAACAGCGATGCATTGCGATTGGATATGTTGTACAAATACGGGAATCTTTTATACTCCATTCCGATGGAAATATAGCGCATCGGGGCTTTGGCATGATGCTCCGGGCTGACTTCCTGATGGTCTTTTATGACGGGATCCGCCCCTTCAGACATCAGTTTTTGTATCAACTGGCGGCGCATGTCGGCAAGTTTGCTCGAAGGAATAAAGAAATTGAAGTCTGCCGGAACGAAATCCACATCGACGCACTCATAGGGAGTGTTGCCCAGTTTCGACAGTTGCACCACGATATTCTCACGCTGCGGCTTCTGAGCCTGCTGTTTTTCCATCGCTACTTCCACCTCATGCGTTCCCGATGACAACCTAAAACCTTGGTCAGTCGCTGTCAATGTCATCGTTAAAGGCAACTTGCGTTCAGCTGTTTTTCCTGCTATCATGCGTTCAAACACCTGATCGTTGTTTCGATAAAGAGCCATTCCCGGACGCAGATTCACAGGCATCTTGTACGGGAAAAGGCGGTTGTCAACGGCCTTATTCACCCGGAAACCCTCCAACTCGCGGTTTCCGTTGAGGAAACAAACCCCGTCGCCATTGGCAAAAGTGGCCGTTCCCGACACGTTGAACGAGTTTCCGCGCAGCTCCTTCACCTTGCCCACATACTCGCCGATGGCCTTTGGCGTGTCAGGCGAAAAGATATCGGGGCGCCTTCCACGTAGGAAATAATGCGTGAACCCGCGGTTGAAGGTCTTCTTCAGGTCGGGTTCGAAGGCATAGCGGCAAGCTCCCGATGAGGCGCGCTCATACTTTTCGGGATATTTCTTGATGATCTGGTTCAGGCGGATGCTATAGGCTGCGGTCACATTCTTCACGTAGCTGACATCTTTCAGCCTTCCTTCAATCTTCAAAGAGGTGGCACCGGCTTCCAATAAGTCTTCAAGCACGTCGATCTGGCACAGGTCTTTGAGCGACAACAGGTGGCGACCGCGCTCAATAACGGTCCCGTCGGCATCGGTAAGGTCGAACTTCAGGCGGCAAAACTGCGCACATTCGCCGCGGTTGGCACTTCGCTTGAAACAATACTGCGAGGCATAGCACACGCCGGAGTAGCTTACGCACAATGCGCCATGCACAAACACCTCGAGTTCGATGTCGGGAACAGCCTGATGAATCATGGAAATCTCGTCGACCGACAACTCTCTTGCAAGCACAACACGCCGGAATCCTAAGCTGCGAAGCCATTTCACCTTCTCCACCGTGCGGTTATCAGTCTGCGTTGAGGCATGTATGGGCAGGTTTCCGGGTATCAAACTCAGTATTCCCATGTCCTGAACGAGGACGGCATCCACACTTGCTGCCGCCAATTCGCTCAGCAACTGCCGCGTGGCACCGAGCTCTTCGTCATAGATAATGGTGTTCACAGTGACGTAAACCTTGACTCTATACTGATGAGCATACTGGCACAGCTGCCTGATATCGTCGACCGAATTGCCTGCAGCTGCCCTTGCACCGAAGCGGGGAGCCCCGATATAGACGGCATCAGCACCATGGTCGATGGCGGCAATGCCACATTCCAGATTCCTGGCAGGTGCCAGCAGTTCTATCTTACGCAATGTCTTCCGTTTTGTTTTTACTTTATTTCGTCGATGTTGTATGGCGTTGCCTGGTATACATAGTAGTTGATCCAATTGGAGAACATGAGGTTTGCATGCGCACGCCAGCGCACCACAGGCTCTTTCGAGGGATCATCGTCGCGGTAATAGTTGACGGGCAGACCCACGTCATCGCGCTTGCCGAGGTCGCGGCGGTACTCATTGTCCAGCGTGTTGGGTGCATATTCCAAGTGTCCGGTAACATAAAACTCCCTACCCTCGCGCGCCATCACCATGCTGACGCCACTTTCTTGGCTTTCGACAATCAGTTGCAGCGACTCGTTCTTCAATATATCCTCGCGCCGCAGCTCGGTGTGGCGACTGTGGGGCATGAAAAACTCATCGTCGAACCCACGGAAGATGGGCAGCTGATTGTTCAGCATGCGCTGCCGGAATATACCGAACATCTTCTTTTCAAGCGGATATTTGGGAATGCCATAGTGATAATAGAGCCCGGCTTGTGCAGCCCAGCAGATGTAGAGCGTGCTCGTGACGTGGCTTTTCGACCACTCGAAGATTTCAGATATTTCGTCCCAGTAGGTCACCTCCTCATAATCGAGCTGCTCAACAGGCGCACCGGTGATGATCATACCGTCGAACTTGCACGGGCGAAGCTCCTCAAAATCTTTGTAGAACATCATCATGTGCTCGATGGGAGTGTTCTTTGGGGTGTGGCTTTTCAGCTTCATGAACGTGATATCCATCTGCAACGGCGTGTTCGACAGCAGACGAATCAGGTCGGTTTCTGTTGTAATCTTCAGCGGCATCAAGTTTAGGATGGCAATGCGCAACGGTCTGATATCCTGCGTGTGGGCTCTTGTGTCGTCCATCACGAAGATATTCTCCTGTTTGAGTATATCTATTGCCGGCAGCCGGTCGGGAATTCTAAGTGGCATAAACTACGTTTGATTGATGGTGATGCCTGCTGCCCTCCTCAGGCAGCAGGTCTTTATCGATTGATTACCAGAGCTCCAAGCGCTCGTTCTTGGGTATAAACATCTTGTCGGTGGGCTTCACTCCGAAGGCATCATACCACATATCGATGTGTGGCAGCGCACCGTTCACGCGCCATTCACCGAGAGAATGGGGATCGCTCTTGGTGCGGTTGCGTATTTCTTTCTCGGTAATGTTCTGCCCCCACACACCTGCATAGGCAAGGAAGAAGCGCTGGTCGGCCGTCAGTCCGTCGATGGTTGGCAGCGGATTGTTCTTTGTGGCGTTCTTATAACCATACCAAGCCACCTGCAGACCGCCGTGGTCGGCAAGATTCTCGCCCAAAGTGAGCCTGCCGTTGGCGTTCAGGTCGGGCAATACCTTGATATTCGAGAAGAAATCGGCATATCTGCCGGTGCGTTCCTCAAATCCCTTGCCGTCTTCAGCTGTCCACCAGTCGGTCATATTACCGTTTTTGTCGTAATGGCGCCCCTGATCGTCGAAGCCGTGAGTCATTTCATGACCGATGACAACGCCGATTGCACCGTAGTTGAATGCGTCGTCGGCTTCAGGATCGAAGAACGGGCGCTGCAAAATGCCTGCAGGGAAGCAGATTTCGTTAGTTGTAGGATTGTAATAGGCATTCACCGTCTGCGGCGTCATGAACCATTCGTCGTTGTCTACCGGCTTTCCGGCTTTCTCTTCTATCTCTTTCATGTTCCAGAAACGGCTGCATTCCATCACGTTCTCATAGTAGCTCTTCTGCGGATCGATGGTCAGGCCGCTCATATCCTTCCATTTGTTGGGATAACCAATCTTTACATAGAAGGCACTTAGTTTGTCGAGGGCGGCCTTTTTGGTCTCCTCGCTCATCCATGTCTGTGCGTTGATGCGCTCGGCAAGTGCTGTCTGCAGGTTCTTCACCAGTGTTTCCATGCGCTGTTTCGACGATGCCGGGAAGTAACGCTCGGCATACATCTTGCCCAAAGCTTCGCCCATCACGCTTTCAACCTGCGATGTGGCGCGCTTCCACAGCGGATAATCCTCCTGACGACCACGTAATGTCTTGCCGAAAAATTCGAAATTGGCTGCAACAGCGCGGTCGCTGAGATAGTCAGCTGCGCTCATGATCACTCCCCACTCCATATAGGCGCGGTATTCGGTGGCTGTGATTCTCCTCATCAGCATCTCCACACCGTCAAGAAATTCGGGCTGACCCACGATGAGCGTCTGATAATAGGCCGGTTTCACACCAAGGGCATCCATCTGCTGCACAAAACGCAGATGAGGATAGCGGCTCTGGAAGTCGGCTATCGACATTTTGTTGTAGTTTGCCTCCACGTCGCGCATCTCGGTGCGGCTCTTGCTGACGCGCGCCAGTTGGGTTTCAACCTTCATAATGTTCTCCATCTTCTGCTTGGCAGCCAGTTCGTCGAAGCCGAACATGCGGAACATGCGGTAGATATGTGAGCGATAGGCATCGCGTATACCTGTTGTGATGGAGTCGTTGTCGAGATAATACTCCTTCTGACCGAGGGTTATGCCACCCTGCATCACATTCAGGATGTTGTTCTTGCTGTCTTTTTCGTCGGCACCATAGCCGAAACGGAAGAACTGCTGGTTGCCGTAGGCGAGCATCCGTTTATGGATTGCGAAGAGATCATCCATGGTTGTGGCGTCTTCAAGCTCCTTGATGAGCGGCATCACGGGCGACAAGTCTTCCTTGTTGCGGCGTTTCTGGTCCATGGCAAGCTTGTAGAAGTCGGCAAGTTTCTGCTCAGTGGAGCCCTCTTTGTATGTACCTTTCTTTGCATTCTGCAACTCTTTCAGGATGGAATTGATGCGTTTGTTGTTGTCTTCCTGCAGTCTGTCGAAGCTGCCGAAGCGTGAATAGGCTGCCGGAAGGGGGTTATTCTTCATCCAACCGCCACATGCATACTGATAAAAGTCCATTCCCGGATTCACCGTCTGGTTCATATTAGCCACATCGATGCCAGACTTTAGCTGCTGTGCACTCACTCCAAGCGTGGAGGAAGCAATAAGCATTGTTGTCATTAACGTCTTGATTTTCATTGTTTTTATGATTTTTATTTGATGATTTCTTTTGGTTTCATGAATCCATTTGCCGACTATCCTTGCAGCGTTTCCAATTCTTCGCACAGCTGTTCCCAACGGTCGGTCTCCTGATCAATGAGTTTCTTGATGCTGGTATATTCGGTAACGACGGTCATATCGCTGGCTCCTTCGGGCGTACACAGTATGGCGTCGAGCTCTTTGATGCGCTCTTCGAGCTGAGAAATCTTGTCTTCGGTCTCCTTGATGCTCTTTTCCATGCGCCTGATCTTCTTCTGATGCTCGCGTTGTTCCAGAAACAAGGCTTTATTAGAAGAGGTAAAGGCGGGCTGCGACTGCGTTTCCTGCTTTGTCTCTGCCTTCGCGGGCTGGCCTGCGGTGAGGTTTTTCGGTGAGGAATCGGTGGCGATGCCCTCCAATTGGTTGAGCGAATCGATGTTTTTCCTGCGAAGGAAATCGTAGATACCGCCCAGATGCTCGCGTACCTTGCCGCCCCCGAACTCGTAAACCTTAGTTACCAGCCCGTCGAGGAACTCTCTGTCGTGGCTGACAATGATGGCAGTGCCGTCGAAAGCGCGGATGGCTTCCTTCAAGACATCCTTCGAAGGCATGTCGAGATGGTTGGTAGGCTCGTCGAGAATGAGCAGATTGACCGGCTCAAGCAGCAGTTTGATCATTGCCAGACGGCTTCGCTCGCCGCCGCTGAGCACTTTCACCTTCTTATCAGATGCCTCTCCGCCGAACATGAAGGCACCCAATATGTCGTTGATGCGCAGGCGGATGTCGCCCTTAGCCACGTAGTCGATGGTCTGAAACACCGTGAGCGACTCGTCTAACAGCTGTGCCTGGTTTTGCGCAAAGTAGCCAATCTGCACGTTGTGGCCTATTTTCAGGCTTCCGGTGTACGGTATTTCGTTCATGATGCACTTCACCAGCGTTGACTTACCTTCGCCGTTCTTGCCCACAAACGCCACTTTCTCGCCCCGGCGGATAGTGAATGTCACCCCGTCGAACACCTGATGGTCGCCATAACGTTTGCCCACGCCGTCGCAAATCACAGGAAAGTCGCCGCTTCTGAGGCATGGCGGGAACTTAAGATGCATGGCAGCGTTGTCTACTTCATCGATTTCGATAGGCACAATCTTCTCTAACTGCTTCACTTTCTGCTGCACCTGCACGGCTTTTGTGGCCTGATAGCGGAAGCGATCTATGAAAGCGCGCATGTCGGCCATCTCTTTCTGCTGGTTCTCGTAGGCTCTGAGCTGCTGTTCGCGCCGCTCTGCGCGCAGCTTGACATACTCGTCGTATTTCACCCGGTAGTCGATGATCTTGCCGCAGGATATTTCCAAGGTGCGATTGGTCACATTATTGATGAAAGCACGGTCGTGGCTCACCAGCACCACGGCGCTTGCGCTTTGCGAAAGAAACTGTTCGAGCCACTGAATACTCTCGATGTCGAGATGGTTAGTTGGCTCGTCGAGCAGCAGCACATCAGGTTTTCTGAGCAGGATCTTGGCCAATTCTATTCGCATGCGCCATCCGCCGCTGAACTCGTTGGTAGGTCGCTCCAGGTCGGAGCGCACGAATCCCAGTCCGGCAAGTGTGCGCTCGATTTCCGCCTCATAGCTGTCGGCTCCCATCATCATATATCGCTCGTGCGCCTCGGTGTATCGCTGCACCAGCGCCATATAGTCGTCGCTGTCGTAGTCGGTACGTTCCGCCAGCTCGCTGCTCATTTTTTCGATGCGTTCTTTCATCTGCGTGTTGCCAGAAAATGCCTTCCGGACTTCCTCGCGCACAGTGGTGTCGTCTTGAAGTATCATCACCTGGGGCAGATAGCCTATGGTGGTGTCGGCGGGAACGGCCACATTGCCTGCCGTAGGCTTCTGTTCTCCGCAAAGAATCTTCAGCAACGTGCTCTTTCCAGCACCGTTCTTGCCCACAAGAGCGATGCGGTCGCGCGCGTTAACCACGAAATTGGCATCCTGAAACAGCGGTTTGATGCCGAATTCCACCTTCAGTCCTTCTACAGAAATCATTCCTGTTGTTTTATATTATGGTGCAAAAGTAAGCATTTTTTGTCAGCCGTGCAAAGATTTTAGCCACTATCGCGGGTTTTTCTCCCTATAAATAGGGATATTCCTACTACACTTTATGGTTTTCCTTCTTGCAGGATACAATTATTATGCTTATCTTTGCAACAGAGAAATGGAAACAAGAGTATTCACCTAATAAACTATACGATTATGAAAAAGCTGTTTACACTTTTGGCAATGTCAATGATGACGACGTTATTCTTCGTTTCATGCGACACCGACGATGATGATTACGCTGCCTACAACCTCGAAGGCGCATGGGTTGGAGACATGGGCGTGGTGATGAATGTTAACGACGGTCCCTACGTAACCACATATTATGCAACCCGCTCGGAACTCTATTTCGCCCAGGATCCTTACAGATATGCCAGCGGAACGGGCTATCAGGTGGACTATTTCGGCGAGCAGTCGCCCTGGTATCATAGCAGCCGCAACATGTATTACATCGCAAACCACATCAACTGGGAGGTTGTCAACGGCATTATCCGCCTCTATTACGTTGAAGATAATGCCTACGCAGAAATCTCACGCTACTATCTCAGCGACTACGACGGATGGTTTGAGGGTGTGATTACATACGAAAACGGCGAATGGTCTAACTTCAGCCTGAGGAAGACCTACTCGCCCAACGACTGGAACAACTATTACGACTGGGGATACAATGACTACTACTGGGGATATGCCAAGAAAAACGCCTTGATAACCGACGATGACGGCAACCCCATCGCAGTGAAAGAAACGCAAAAGAAGCCTGTTCGCGGTGCGAAAAATAACTGACACGACAAGGGCGGTGCCGATTTGGCACCGCCCTTGCTATTTTTTCTCGTAACACATTGATATTTAATGCGTTACAAAACCTATGGTTTTGAGACGAAAAAACTATGGTTTTGATCCTCGAAACCTATGTTTTTCACGCTCAAAAACATAGGTTTTGAAAAACGGGAACTAAGGAGAGGGGTTTTGAGAAGCAAGAGGCAAGAGGCAAGAAGCAAGAGAATAGATTCAGAGATGCGTGGTTTTAGGATACAAAGTGGCAAGAAATGAAAAGCAAGAAGCAAGAGATTCAATGCTATTCTCTTGCTTCTTGCCTCTTGCTTCTTGCTTCTTAAAAACCTGCTTCTTGCTTCCCAAAAAGCTATTCTCTTGCTTCTTGCCTCTTGCTTCTTGCTTCTTAAAAACCTGCTTCTTGCTTCCCAAAAAGCTATTCTCTTGCTTCTTGCCTCTTGCCTCTTGCTTCTTAAAAACTCCCCCCTTGGCTTTCTAATTGGAGAACTCCCAAATACTGCCTTTGGAGCGCGCTCCTGCGGCATCTTCTTCACCGTTTGGTGTAGCTTCAACCGAATTTCCATCCGATATAACCGCCATCAACGGCTCGTCGTAAACCTGCTTTTCGCAGATGCGCGGTGATATATATGCTTTCTTTTTCATGATGTTCTTAAAGATTTACTGTATATTTTTCTGTTAAAAAACTGGGCATGAGGCAGCTGAGAGCTGCCTCAACGCCTTATTTTACCACGAATTTCTTGCCGTCCTGGATATAGATTCCCTTGGGAAGTGAGCCTCTCTTGCTGCCCACGAGCTGCCCGCTCACACTGTAAACGGCACCGTTTGCAGTTGCTTTACCTGCGACAAGCTCGCTGATACCCGTGGTTTCGGCATCGCTTTCGGCAATCTGCACCTTGGCGCTGCTGCCTGCTGGCACCACGAAATAGGCGCGCATGCCATAGATTTTGTTGCCCGACGTGGTGGGTTTATACAGTTCGTCGGCTGCGCCAAGGAAGAGATGGGTGCCGTCGGTGTTGAGTGTGGTCTTCCAGAACGTGCCTGCAAACGAATAGTCGCCGTGGGTAATGGTGAGCGGAACCTTTACGGTGAGCATCACATCGGTGAAATTCAGGCTCGCCGAGGCACCTGCGCCGCTCAGTTTGATGAGGTATGGCACACCGGCAATGATCTTTTTGTCCTTCGGTTCGGCAAATTTCATGACGCTTCCTTCAACGTCGGTGAACTCGCGGAGCTTGTATTCCGTGCCGAAAGCTGCCTCAAGCTGTTCGCGCGTGGCATCAAACGGCAGGCAGATGGTGTTCCAAGCCGCGCCGTCGATGGTGCGGTTGGCAATCGAAACGTCAGCCATGCGGTTCAGTTTGGTATAGTTGTATTGTCCGTCGCTGTCGGCAATGTTGTTGTTAAACTGATATTGCTCGTCCTGCGCATTCAGTTCTACGGTTGTCTTAGCGCTCTCCACGGCTGCCAATTCTGCCTCAAAGCGCGTTGTCATGTAAGAAACGTGCGCATCGAGGAACGTTTTGATGGCAGCAACCGATGCATCATACGAGGTATAAACGTCGCCGCCTGCCCAGTCGAACTCCTTTTGGTTCACATTCCAGGCAGCTCCTTTCGACGAAAGCGAATAGTTTTTGGCCTGCGTCTGTGCCACAACGCTCGCCAAAGAGTCGGTCTTGGCTTTCAGGAAGTCGAGTATTCCCTGCTCCACAAGCTCGTTCCAGCGGTCGTTGAGTGCCTTCACGAACTGCGGATCGCCGAAGATGTTCCGTATTTTCGAAGCCATTGGCTGGAAAGAGCTGCCATTGTTCTCCCAAGTGAGGATATTTTCGAGCCCGCTTTTGTTGCCGTAGCAGAGGTCGCAGTCCCAAACGGGACCGAATTTCAGCTTTTCGTCGGCTGCATTCTTATACATATAGTTGCTCACCCATGCGTCGTAGTTGCCGCTAACCTCCATCACGATGTAGTAATCAATAAGCGATTCCACGTCGATATATTTGCGATAGCCCGTGGATTCACTGAAATCGCGGCTGTTGATGGCGTTGACCATGCCCTCGAACACAGGAGTCATCACCCTCTTCAGTGAATCCCCATCGAAATCATCGGTGTCGGGGTTCTTGATAATGGCATAAATACCGTCGTTTAACATTGTCGAATCGTTAGCATCGATAAAGGATTGGCGGGTCAATTCCCACAGCCAGCCGTCTTTTCCGATATTCACGCGGTTCTTGTCTTGCTGCACCTGGTCGGAAATCTGATAGGTTCCGCGGTAGTCGCCGTTATAAACGAGGTCAACAAACTGGTAGCAGGGACAGAACGGAAGTCCCACGAACTTGCCCAGCTCATAGGTCAGGGCGTTGTGGATCATCGATTTGTCGTAGGCATTGGCAAGCAATGTCCAGCTCTTAGCGTCGGCAAAGTCGTTGGTTCCGTCGGCTTTCTTCAGCAGAGCGGTCTTGCTTGGGAACTTCAAACGGTAGGGTTTCTTCGCCGAAGAGCTTGTAGAGTTGCCGCGCAAGCGGATTCCCACGCGCTCGTTGCGCTCCTTCAGCTGTCCGTTAGCATCCACAATCACGATCGTTGCAGAATCATACGCACTCACTTTGGTGGTGATTTCCTTGTTTCCGTCTACTTCGATGTACATCGTAGGCACATCCGTGAGCTGCGGATACTTCTCTCTGTCAATCGACAAAGTCACTTCTTGCGCCTGAACAGCACAAGCAACGCTCGCAAAGGCCATAACAGCCAATGCCCTTTGGTATAACTTTCGCATTTTGGTATCAGTTAATTAATATTTTTGACTTGCTATATTATCGGGATGCAAAGATAAGGTATTCGCCTTTTCCACCAAAATAAATTTAACATTATTAATACATTTTTTTTCAACATAGCGGCTTTTCATAGACGAATGCTGATGGTTATTCACATATTTTGATTACCTTTGCAACGCCGCAAACACCATCGTTGACGGCACAAAGTGTTTTTCAAAGAATAATCAAACTTACATCATGAGCAACGTTTTCACACCTTTCATCGCCAAGCAGCTCGCACTGCCGGAGAAAAACGTAGACAACACACTGGCATTATTAGACGAAGGATGCACCATTCCCTTCATTTCGCGCTACCGAAAAGAGCGCACCGGCGGAATGAATGAGGTGCAGATTGCGCAGATTGCAAGCCTGAACGACAAGCTGAAAGAGATTGCCAAGCGCAAGGAAACCATCATCAACACCATCACCGAGCAAGGCAAACTGACCGAAGAACTGAGAAAACGCATTGAAAACTGTTGGGAATCGACCGAGCTTGAGGACATTTATCTGCCCTTCCGACCCAAGCGACGCACGCGCGCATCTGTGGCGCGAGAGCTGGGATTAGAGCCTTTGGCAACCATTCTGCTGCTTCAGCGCGAGCAAAACCCAGCAGAAGCGGCGCGCCGATTTGTGAAAGGCGACGTGAAAGATGCGGCAATGGCGCTGAAAGGTGCGCAGGACATCATCGCAGAGATGGTGAGCGAGGACGAAAACTCACGTAATCAGGTGAGACAGGCATTCCGCCGCGACGCTATAATAATAAGTAAGGTGGTGAAAGCGAAGAAAGACGAAGACGATGCGGCAAAATATTCCGACTACTTCGACTGGAGCGAACCGCTCAGAAGGTGCTCATCGCACAGGCTGCTCGCCATGCGGCGCGGCGAAAACGACGGTTTCCTGCGCGTGAGCATCAAAACCGACGACGAACAGTGCATCCAACGCCTGAAGAGAACCTACGTGAGGGGCTACGGCAAATGCCAAACGCTGGTGGGCGAGGCGGTTGAGGATGGCTATAAACGGCTGCTCGAACCGTCGATAGAAACCGAATTTGCCGCTGCCAGCAAAGAAAAGGCCGACGATGAAGCCATCCAAGTGTTCTCAGAAAACCTGCGCCAGCTCTTGTTGGGCGCACCTTTGGGACAGAAAAGGGTAATGGGAGTGGACCCGGGATTTCGCACCGGATGCAAGGTTGTATGCCTTGACGCGCAGGGAAACCTGCTTCACCACGAGGCAATATTCCCCCATCCGCCCGTGAATCACCGCATGCAGGCAACGATGCACATGATTCAGATGCTGAAAAACTACCAGATTGAAGCCATTGCCATAGGAAACGGAACGGCATCGAGGGAAACAAAGGATTTCGTAAGCGACACGCTGGCAACCATGAAGCAGGAAAACGGCGGACAAGAAACGGTGCAGGTGTTCACCGTGAGCGAAGACGGCGCATCGGTTTATTCAGCTTCGAAGATTGCAAGAGATGAGTTTCCCGACGAGGATGTGACGGTTCGCGGTGCCGTGAGCATAGGTCGCCGACTGATGGACCCGCTTGCTGAATTGGTGAAAATAGACCCGAAGAGCATCGGCGTGGGACAATATCAGCACGACGTGGACCAAACCAAACTGAAAAAGAGCCTTGACCAGACGGTGGAAAGTTGCGTAAACTCTGTGGGAGTTAATCTAAACACTGCCAGTCAGCACCTTTTGATGTATGTAAGCGGCCTTGGCATGACGCTGGCAGGTAATATCGTGGAATACAGAAAGCAACATGGCGCATTCACATCGCGTGCAGAACTGAAGAAAGTAGCGCGACTTGGACCGGCTGCATATACGCAATGCGCAGGCTTCTTGCGCATTCCCGGTGCCAAGAACCCGCTCGACAACTCGGCAGTACATCCCGAAAGCTACCACATCGTGGAACAAATGGCGAAGGATCAGCAGTGCTCTGTGAAGGAGTTGATTGAGAAAAAGGAACTGCGCGAAGGCATAGACATCAAACGATATGTAAATCAGGATGTTGGACTTCCTACGTTAAATGATATCATGAACGAGCTTGAGAAGCCCGGACGCGACCCTCGTGAACAGATAGAAGTGTTTGAATTCGACCCGAATGTGAAAGAAGTTGACGACCTCGTGGTAGGTATGATCCTGCCGGGCATTGTCACAAACATCACCAATTTCGGTGCTTTCGTCGACATTGGCGTGCATCAGGATGGACTGGTTCACATCTCCCAGTTGGCAAACAAGTATGTAAAAGACCCCAACGACGTAGTTCACCTGCATCAGCATGTGAAGGTGAAGGTCATCGAAGTTGACAGAAGGCGCAACCGCATCTCGCTTTCCATGAAGTAGAAACAAGAAGCTAAAGATTAAGAAGCAAGAAGCAAGAAATTTAGAAGCAAGAAGCAAGAGGCAAGAAGCAAGAGATTTGTTTATTAGAAGCAAGAAGCAAGAGGCAAGAAGCAAGAGGTATGAATTGAGATACGATACTCAATAATTATGCCGTTAGCATAGTTCTATTCTCTTGCTTCTTGCCTCTTGCTTCTTGCTTCTAATAAACAAATCTCCTGCTTCTTAAGTTCAGTTGCTGATGTTCAGCTTGCGCCAAACGGCATTGGGTATCAGGCGCCAGAAGAAAGTGATGATTCGGTAGCGCCAGTCGATGACATGCACATGACGTTTGCACCTTATCGCCTTCACGATTTCACATGCCACGCGCTCCGGTTTCATCAGCAACGGATAGTTTTTCCCGTCGCCCAACAGCGCTGTATCTACGAAACCGGGACGTATGTCGGTAAATGCAATGTTCAGTTTCCGCATGTTCGACAGCTGTTCCAAAGCCTGGATATAGGTGTTCTGGTATGATTTCGTTGCACTATACGACGGTGCTGCACCCAATCCTTTCGTTCCTGCGATGGAAGAAATGACGGCAATATGCCCGCCCTGATGCGCTGCCATATATTGAAAGGCAGCATCCACCATTCGAGTAAAGCCCAAAGCATTGGTCAGAACCGTCTGACTTTCAATATCTTCAGCGAGGTTCATGTTCTGCTTTCCTATGCCCGAAGCATGGAAATAAAAATCCATTCCGCCGAGACGACTAATCAATTGAAGCAATTGATGAGGCGCTTCGTCTGACGTAACGTCGATCTGCTCCACACATACCTGCCCTTGGAACTCTCTTTCAAGTTCTTCGAGCCTGTCAATTCTGCGGGCGGCAACGCCGAGATGCCACCCTTCGGCCAACAACAACCTGCTCACTTCACGCCCCATGCCTGAAGAAGCACCTATCACTATTGCACGTTTCATGATGTGCAAAAATACAAAAAAATCGGCACTTAATGTCTCATTTATATCGTTTTTTTGTAAAATATGCTTATTTAATGCATGCAATTCAAGTTTTTTTAATAACTTTGCAGTTCAGTAGATGCATCATTCGGAATAATCAAATAAGCAAAAGATATGAAAGATTTCTTGAAAAACGTGCTCGCTACGGTAGTGGGCATCATCGTGTTCTTTATGGTTATGGGCATTCTCGGAGCAATGAGTCTCGTGGGAATGGTGGCTTCATCAAATGCCACAACCGACGTGAAAGACAACAGCGTATTGGTTTTAGACTTGAAAGGAACGCTTGAAGAACGGTCGGAAACCAGTCCGCTCGACATGCTGATGGGCGGAGGCACGAACAGTTTAGGCCTCGACGATGTGATTTCAGCCATCAACAAGGCGAAAGATAATGATAAAATCAAAGGTATATATATCGAAGCGGGACCCTTCAGCTCAGATTCCCCAGCCTCGTCGCTTGCCATCAGGAATGCTTTATCCGACTTCAAGAAGAGCGGAAAATGGATTGCTGCCTACGGCGAGCAGTACACTCAGTGGGTGTATTATCTTGCAAGCGTGGCAGATAAGATATGGCTTAACCCGCAGGGAATGATCGACTGGCACGGAATGGCGTCGGAACACTACTACCTGAAGGACGTTATGGCGAAGTTCGGAGTGAAGATGCAGCTTGCGAAGGTGGGTTCCTACAAGAGTGCACCTGAGATGTTCACCTCCGATCACATGAGCGATCCGAACCGCGAACAGATCACCGCCTACGTGACCGGTATCTGGAACAACTTGGTGAAGAATGTTTCTGCGAGCCGCAAGATCAGTGCCGACACGCTGAATGCATACGCCGACCGACTGATTACATTCGAAGATCCGCAGAATTACATTAAATATAAACTCGTAGACAAGCTGCTCTACACGGATGAAGTGAAAGCTGAGGTGAAGAAACTGCTCAAGATTGATGAAGATAAAGACATCAACCAAGTGAGCGTGGCGCAGATGCAGAACGTGAAAGAGAAGAGCGCGGGCGGCGATCCCATAGCTGTTTACTATGCTTATGGTGATATCGTTGACGAGGTTTCATCAAACATCACCGGCTATGGTTCACATCAGATTGTCGGGAACCAGGTTTGCCGCGACTTGGAAAAGCTGGCAGCCGACGATGATATCAAGGCTGTGGTGCTGCGAGTGAACAGTGGCGGCGGCTCAGCATACGCCTCTGAGCAGATATGGAATGCCGTGAAGAAGCTCAAAGCTAAGAAACCGGTTGTGGTGAGCATGGGTGGCATGGCAGCATCGGGTGGCTATTACATCAGCTGCGAGGGCAACTGGATTGTTGCAGAGCCCACCACGCTGACCGGAAGCATCGGTATCTTCGGTATGTTCCCTGATGTCAGCGAACTGCTTACTAAGAAATTAGGCATCACTTTCGACGAGGTGAAGACCAATAAGAATGCCAGCTTCGGAACAAGAACGCGCCCCTTCAACGATGAAGAGATGAGCTATCTGAACATGTACATACAGCGTGGTTATCAATTGTTCCGCAAACGCGTTGCCGACGGCCGCAAACTGTCGGTCGATGCTGTGGAACAAGTGGCACAAGGACATGTATGGCTCGGACAGGATGCACTGAAAATCAAGCTCGTTGACCAGCTCGGAGGGCTCGACGACGCCGTGAAGAAAGCAGCAGAACTGGCTAAGCTTGAAAAATATCACACAAGGGCATACCCCGGAAAGGCTGATTTCATCGATCAACTGATGGAAAAGACCAGCGGTTCTGGCGGCAATTTATTGGACGCACAGCTGAGAACTGTTCTCGGAACCTATTACGAACCGTTCATGCTGCTGAGGAACATCAACGAACAAAATGCCATCCAGGCACGCATCCCCTTCTATATCAATCTCAAATAACATCTACATCAAGCTCAAATAAAACTCATAACCCAAAGCAACATGGAAGGTGACTTCATCAAGATACGCGAATGGCTGTTGCCAATCAGTTGGCTCTATGGCATAGGAGTATGGGTGCGCAACCAGTGTTTCCAAATGGGAATACTGAAAAGCCGCTCATTCAAGGAACCGGTAATCTCGGTCGGCAACATCACCGTGGGCGGTTCCGGAAAGACTCCGCACGTAGAGTATCTGATAAACCTGCTTCGCAAACAGATGAAAGTTGCCGTCCTCAGCCGCGGATACAAGCGCAAGAGCAAGGGATACGTGATTGCCGACAAGAGCACAACCATGCAAGAGATTGGCGATGAGCCGTTCCAGATGAAGACCAAGTATCCGGATATCTACATCGCCGTAGACAAAAACCGCTGCAATGGTATTGAACGACTCACAACCGATGAGGAAACAAAGGACACAGATGTGATTTTGCTGGATGATGCATACCAGCACCGCTACGTGAAACCAGGTATCAACATCCTTCTGGTTGACTATCACCGACTGATTATCTACGACAAGCTGCTGCCGGCAGGAAGGCTTCGCGAACCCAAACAGGGAAAGAACCGTGCCGACATCGTGATCGTGACCAAGTGTCCGAGGAATCTCAAACCCATGGAATACCGTGTGCTCATGAGGGCTCTTGACCTATACCCCTATCAGAAGCTGTATTTCACGACACTGAAATACGCTTGCCTGAAACCCATGTACCATGGTGAAGACCGAAAACTGGAGGATATCAAGCCCGAAGAGAACATACTGCTGCTCACCGGCATAGCTTCACCCAAGCAGATGATACTCGACCTGAAACCGTATTCTGAGCATATCACTCCCCTCACCTATCCGGATCACCACCTTTTCAAGAAAAAAGACATCCGCCACATCAATGAAGTGTTCGCAAAAATGCCTGAACCGAAAATCATTATTACTACAGAAAAGGACAATGCGCGACTTTTCGGTCAGGAAGGACTGTCAGATGAGGTGAGGAAACATCTCTATATACTACCTGTCGAGATAGAGTTCATGCTCGGACAACAAGAAGAATTTAACGAAAAAATCATTGGATATGTACGAAAGAATTCTCGAAACAGCATCCTGGCTAAAGCAAAGGATGACAACAAGCCCAACAACAGCCATCATTCTGGGCACAGGACTCGGACAATTAGCTTCAGAAATAACTGACAGCTACGAGTTTCCGTATAGCGAAATCCCCAATTTCCCGGTTTCCACCGTTGAAGGTCATAGCGGAAAGCTTATTTTCGGAAAGTTGGGAGGCAATCCCATCATGGCCATGCAGGGACGTTTTCATTTCTATGAAGGCTATTCCATGAAAGAAGTAACATTCCCAATAAG
The DNA here is from genome assembly GCA_017471245.1 of Prevotella sp. Classification (GTDB taxonomy): domain Bacteria; phylum Bacteroidota; class Bacteroidia; order Bacteroidales; family Bacteroidaceae; genus Prevotella. Next base: position 102,752 of record JAFUVB010000064.1, on the reverse strand, counting down.
AGTAATGTATGAGCTTGGCATCAAGACGTTGTTCGTTTCTAACGCATCGGGAGGTATGAATCCCGACTTCAAGATCGGCGACCTGATGATTATCACAGACCATATTAACTTCTTCCCCGAGCATCCTTTACGCGGAAAGAACTTCCCCACGGGTCCGCGATTCCCCGATATGCACGAAGCCTACGACCATAAGCTCATTGAATTAGCCGACAAGATTGCCGAAGAAAAGGGCATTCGCGTGATGCATGGCGTATATGTGGGTGTGCAGGGACCAACTTTCGAGACTCCAGCAGAATACAGACTGTATCGCACAATCGGTGGCGATGCCGTGGGAATGAGCACTGTGCCAGAGGTTATCGTGGCACATCATTGCGGCATCAAGACATTCGGAGTGAGCGTTATCACAGACCTGGGTGGTTTCGATGTGCCTGTTGCCGTGAGCCATGAGGAGGTGCAGGAAGCCGCAAACAAGGCTCAGCCGCTGATGACACAGATCATGCGCGAGATGATCAGGCTGACGGCCGAATGATTTATAGCAGCTGCCCTGCCATGAATGACCATTAAATCACTTCACCTGAGAACATTTAAGAAAAGGAATGGCTGCTGATGCATCCATTCCTATGAATAAAACAAGAATGGAAATAGCACATTTAGGAGAATTCGGACTGATAGACCACCTCACGAAAAATATCAAGCCCGCCAACGCATCGACAGTAAAAGGTGTTGGCGACGACTGTGCCGTGCTGCACTACCCGGATAAAGAGGTGCTGATTACCACCGACATGCTGATGGAAGGCGTGCATTTTGATTTGACATACATCGACTTGCAGCACCTCGGATACAAATCGGCGATGGTGAACATCAGTGATATTTTCGCTATGAACGGCACCCCAAGACAGATGACAGTGAGCATTGCGCTGAGCAAACGCTTTACGGTGGAAGACATGGAGCGATTCTATGACGGCCTTCGAATGGCTTGCGACAAATGGAATATCGACATCGTTGGGGGCGACACCACATCTTCGCTCACTGGTCTTGCCATCAGCATCACCTGCATCGGGGAAGCATCGAAGGAAGAAATCGTATACCGCAACGGTGCAAACGACACCGATCTCATCTGCGTGAGCGGCGATCTGGGCGCATCTTATATGGGACTGCAGCTGTTGGAGCGCGAAAAAGCCGTTTATTATCAGCAAATTGAAGAGCTCAACCAAAAAATCAAGGCGGCAAAAGCCGACGGTACATACAGCCAGAAGGCAGATTGGTTTAAGAAACAAAGCGAACTGCTGCGCGATTTTCAGCCGGATTTCGCGGGAAAAGAGTATCTTTTGCAGCGCCAGTTGAAACCAGAGGCACGTGGTGACATCATCAACCGACTGCGGGAAGCCAACATCCGACCGACATCGATGATGGATATCAGCGACGGACTATCCAGCGAACTGCTCCACATTTGCCGTCAAAGCGGGACAGGATGCAGGATCTATGAGAAGAATATCCCCATCGATTACCAGACTGCGGTAATGGCTGAAGAGTTCAATATGAATGTTACCACCTGCGCATTGAATGGCGGAGAAGACTATGAACTGCTTTTCACCGTCCCCATCGGTGACCATGAGAAGATAGAAGCATTGGAAGACGTGAAGCTGATAGGCCATATCACACGCCCGGAACTCGGTTGCATGCTCATATCGCGCGACAGTCAGGAGTTTGAAATTACTGCACAGGGATGGAATCCGTTGAAATAATCCTTCAATGGATTCCGTTCCTAACACACCTTGATTAGGTATGTTCGGACAGTAGTATATAAGGAGCCGTTTGCATTGTTACAAAACGTTAAAACAGTAAAGTTTTTTAAGAAATGTTTTTGTGGTTCAAGAAAATGTTGTAATTTTGCACCCGCTAATGAAAACCAATGGTGCCATAGCTCAGTTGGTAGAGCAACGGACTGAAAATCCGTGTGTCCCCGGTTCGATTCCTGGTGGTACCACTCCTCCTTTCATTGGACCCTGCTTGTGATTTCGGTTGCGGCAGGGTTTTTTCATGCCTATACCGTGCGCCGAATCCGTTTCTAATGCTGCAACTTATATTTCATACGTGCTGATAGTTGAATAATGTTAATGTTCGCGTATTTGTTCGATTATTCCATTTTTTATTCGTAAATTTGCGTACAAGTATAATACTTAACAACTTAATTGCTGCGAAAAATGAAAACTACTAAACAAATCCTGCTTTCAATCCTCATGGTATTACCCATAGGAATGTATGCTCAGACGAACCCTTACCAAGAGTATTTCAACGACGTACCATTCAAAATGGAGACTTTCAGTGCACCGGTGTTTCCCGATACCGAAGCAAACATCAAGCAATTCGGTGCCATTGGCGACGGGCAGACACTCTGCACAGAGGCTTTCCGCAAAGCTTTCGACTATATAGAGCAGAAAGGCGGAGGCAAACTGACGGTTCCTGCCGGCGTGTGGTTCACCGGTCCCATTGACCTGAAGAGCAATGTGAACCTGCATTTAGAGAAAGGAGCCATCATCCTTTTCTCACCCGATGAAGAGCAATATCCCCTTATCAACACTTCGTTTGAAGGACTGGAAACGCGCCGTTGCCACTCTCCCATCTACGGTCACAACCTTGTGAACGTGGCAATAACTGGCGAAGGAGTGATCGATGGCAGCGGTCAGGCATGGCGCCCGCTAAAGAAAGAGAAAGTGACAGAGAGCCAATGGAAGGAAATGACGAAAGATCCCAACGGCGTTTTCAAGCGTGACAACCTGTGGTATCCTTCCAAAGGCTATCTCAAAGCCGACTCTCTTGCCAATATGAACGTGCCAACGGGCTTGCGCACAGAGGCCGACTGGTTGGCAGTCCGCCGTTTTCTCCGTCCGGTAATGATCAGTTTGGTAAACTGCAAAAATGTGCTGCTGCAAGGCATCATCTTCCAGAACTCTCCTGCATGGAACATCCATCCGTTGATGTGTGAGAACATTATCATCGACCATGTCATAGCCCGCAATCCGAGTTATGCACAGAATGGTGACGGACTCGACCTTGAATCGTGCCGCAATGCGTTGATTATCAACTCCGTTTTCGATGCAGGAGACGATGGAATCTGCATTAAGAGCGGCAAGGATGCAGAAGGGCGTAAGCGCGGAAGACCCTGCGAGAATGTGATTGTTGACGGTTGCACCGTCTTTGCAGGCCATGGAGGATTCGTTGTAGGCAGTGAAATGAGTGGTGGAGTGAAGAATATTCTTGTGAAGAACTGCCAGTTCCTCGGCACCGACGTAGGTCTGAGGTTTAAAAGTCGCCGCGGTCGCGGAGGAATTGTTGAGAACATATTCATCAGAGATATCAGTATGACCGACATCAAGGTAGATGCCATCATCTTCAACCTGTATTATGGCGGGCAGTCGGTAGTGGAAATGATGGAAAGCGGCAAGAAAGCGAACAACGTGGATGCCAAGCCCGTTGACGAAACCACGCCACAATTCCGCGACATTCACATAGAAAACATCATCTGTCAGGGTGCCGGCAGAGCCATGTTCTTCAATGGTCTGCCTGAAATGCCCATAGAGAACATCGACTTGAAGAACATCTGCATCACCGCCAAGCAGGATGCTGCATTCTATAACTGCAAGAATATCAACAGGAAAAACGTGAATATTAAAGTGATTCCGTGACTCGTCAAGAAGTGAAAGAATAAAGAAGTGAAGGAGTGGAGACCCATGAAGCAGAGATTCATCATACTCATTGCACTGACGATGGCATCCGTAGCCATCGCCAGTGCTGAGAAAATAGACCGGCAGGCACTTGTTTCGCGCAACAATCCGCAGGTTCATGGCATTGATTCACTGTCATCACTGACGGTGGGAAATGGCGAATTTGCCTACACCGTCGACGCAACGGGCATGCAGTCGTTCCCTGCTTGCTACTCCAAAGGTGTTCCATTGGGCACTCAGAGCCAGTGGTGCTGGCACAGTTTCCCCAATCCCGACAACCTGAAGTTTGAGGAAACGCTGAAGAGTTATGATTTCAGGCATGGCCATCGAGAACTGTATGCCACGAAAATCAACGATAATCCGCGCTCATTGGCTGCCTACGACTGGTATCGCGAGAACCCTCACCGACTGCATTTGGGCATCATCGGCTTTGATTTCGGTAATAATGTGAAACCGGCAGACATCTCAAACATCCACCAGACACTCAACCTGTGGCAAGGAACCATCAACAGCCATTTCTCGTTAGGCAAAAACAGCTATGACGTGGCTACCACCTGCCATCCCGATCTCGACATGATTGCCGTGAAAATCTATGCCACTGCACATACACCCATCGCTTTCAGGTTTGCCTATCCCACCGGCGGACATTCGGATGATGCCTGCGACTGGCAGAAAGAGGAGCTTCACGCGACAACCATCGTGGAAAGCGACGACCGGCACGTGGTTTTGAAGCGCGAACTGGACACTACCACGTATTTCATCACTGTGAGATGGCAGGGCGATGCCGTGTTCTCCGCCAAGGGAAAGCACCATTTCACGCTCACTCCCAAAGACAACCTGTTCTGCTTCACCGCGCATTTCACCAACGAAAAGCCTCAAACCACAAAACAACCCGACTATCAGGCTACGGCAGAAGCTGCAGCTGCTCATTGGAAAAGGTTCTGGAACAGCGGTGCAGCGGTAGATTTCTCCCACTGCACCGACCCGCGTGCAAGAGAATTGGAGCGCCGCGTGGTGCTCAGCCAATACCTGCTCGCCATCCAGAGTGCCGGTAGCCTGCCGCCGCAGGAGACTGGTCTCACCTACAATTCATGGTTCGGCAAATACCATTTGGAGATGATCTACTGGCATCAGGCATGGCAACCGCTGTGGAACCATGCTGATTTGCTCGCCAGAACGCTGAAATGGTATCACAAGGCAGAGCCTGTCGCCAAGGAAATTGCCATGCGCCAAGGGTTCAAAGGCATTAGATGGATGAAGATGACCGACCCTTCAGCCATTGAAGCACCATCGAATGTGGGCAGTTTCCTCATCTGGCAGCAGCCCCATCTCATCCATCTCGCCGAGCTGGTATACCGCACACAGCCTTCGCAAGCATTCCTTGAAGAATACTATCCCTTGGTTGAACAGACGGCAGAGTTTATGGCCGACTTCGCCACTTACGACAAGAAGAACCGGCGCTACACCCTCCGCGGATTCATTCCTGCACAGGAAACGCTGAAGGCAGACGAGACGGTGAATGCCCCTTTCGAACTTTCCTACTGGCATTTTGCACTTTCTTTGGCACAGCAATGGCGTGAACGCATGCAGCAACCGCGCAACAAGCAGTGGGACAAGATAATCAACCTTCTCTCCCCTCTTACCTATAACAGCGACAAACTATACCTTGCTGCCGAGACGGCACCCGATACATACAAGGACATTCGGTTCACCAGCGACCACATGGCAGTATTAGGCGCAATAGGAATCCTGCCGAAATGCCGCCTCGTGGAGAACGAATATATGCAGCATACGCTCGATTGGGTATGGGAAAACTGGAACTGGAACAAGACGTGGGGATGGGATTATCCCATGACTGCCATGTGTGCCGCCCGATTGGGAGACAGGGAGAAAGCCGTGGGAGCATTGCTGATGAACAACCGCACCAACACTTATTTGGTAAGCGGACACAACTATCAGGACGACCGACTGCGCCTCTACCTCCCCGGAAACGGCGGTCTGCTCACTGCCATCGCCCTGATGTGTGCCGGGTGGGATGGGTGCAGCGACCACAATCCAGGCTTTCCTGACGACGGGACGTGGGATGTGCGCTGGGAAGGACTGCATCCCCTGCCCTGACCGCCACTGATAATATAATACCAAAAGCCGATACTAATTTGTCTTTTTTTGATTTTTTTCGGCTCTCGCCTTGTGCTTTTCACATTTATTTTATATATTTGCAAAACACAGCACGCCCCGTTTCATCAACAACGGCATGCCGTTTTCATTATTCATTAATCAACAACCTATGAAGAAAACATTCATTACAATGGCGATTACAGCCATGTTCGGCATTCTTCCAGCCAATGCATGGAAGGGAAATATCGTGGTGAACACACCCAAAACATCATTAGTGATGTATGCGGAAGAAGGAGGAAGCCCGCGCTACGCCTATTTCGGCGAGAAGCTCAACGGTGCAGAAGTGGAGCAAATCAAGGCTACCGGCATGGACCTGAAACAGACAGTGTACCCCGCATTCGGACAAAACGACATGATGGACCTGCCAGCCATCCAGGTGTTGCATGCCGACGGACAATGGACCCTCTACCCTTCCGTTGACAACGTGACCACCTCCACCGAAGGCAATGCCACGCTCACCACCATCACCATGACCGATAAGAAGTATCCGGTGACGCTGAAAATCTTCTACAAAGCATACTCAACCGTCGACATGATTGAGACATGGACGGAGATTTCGCACCAGGAGAAGAAGCCGATCACCCTGAAACGCTACGACTCTGGTCATCTCGCCATACCGCAAGGCAACCTCTACATGATTCACATGCACGGAAACTGGAGTGCAGAAACCTATCCGACATGCGAACCCATCACAACAGGACTGAAGATCGTGCGCAATTCCGACGGCGCGCGCAATGCCCACAACGACGCGCCTGAGATGATGATCTCGCTCGACGGCAAACCTTCTGAAAACAGCGGTCGCGTTATCGGCGCGGCGCTCTGCTGGAGCGGGAACTACGAACTGCGGGTAAACAACTCCGGCGACAACCGATATGCGCATTTCTATGCAGGCATCGACCCGCAGACCACTGAGTATATCCTCGAACCCAAAGAGGTTTTCACCACTCCGAAGCTCGCTTTCACACTCTCAAACGAGGGCATGAGCGGCGTGTCGCGCAACTTCCACCGCTGGGCGCGCTATGAAGGATGGCTCCATCAGGGTGATCAGGTGCGCAAGATACTGCTCAATTCGTGGGAAGGCGTTTACTTCGACATCAAGGAAGAGGGCATGTTCCAGATGATGGACGACATCAAGCAGATGGGCGGAGAGCTCTTCGTGATGGACGACGGATGGTTTGGCGACAAGTATCAGCGCAACGACGATGTGACCACATTAGGCGACTGGATGGTAGACAAGAAGAAACTGCCCAACGGCATCGCCTCTTTAGTGAAGAAGGCCAAGAGCTTGGGCATAGAGTTCGGGCTCTGGATAGAGCCGGAAAGCTCGAACACCAAGAGCGAATTCTTCGAAAAACACCCCGACTGGGTATTACAGGAGAAGAACCGCGACCTGAAACTGGGGCGCGGAGGCACGCAGATGCTCCTCGACCTCTGCAATCCCAAAGTGCAGGACTTCGTTTTCAAGGTGGTGGACGACCTGATGACCGAGAATCCTGACATATACTACTTCAAGTATGATGCCAACTGCTCCCTGCAGAACTTCGGAAGCAGCTATCTGCCTGCCAACAAACAGAGCCACCTCTACATAGAATACCACCGCGGACTCATCAAGACCTTGGAGCGCATACGTGCCAAATACCCCAAGCTGGTGATACAAGACTGCTCCAGCGGAGGTGGTCGCGTGAACTACGGACTGCTGCCCTACTTCGAGGAATTCTGGCCAAGCGACAACAACGACCCCTATCAGCGCGTGTTCATACAGTGGGGAACCAGCTACTTCTTCCCCTCAAACGCCATGGCACAGCACATCGGCCACTCGCCATACTGGAACACCGGTCGCTCCACACCTATCAAGTTCCGCACCGACGTGGCCATGTCGGGACGCCTCGGCATGGAACTCCAGCCCCGAAAGATGAGCGACGACGAGCGAGAGCAGTGCCGCCGCGCCATCAACGACTACAAACCGCTGCGCGAACTCATCCAGCTGGGCAACCTCTACCGCCTTATCTCGCCCTACGACAACCAAGGCATCGCCTCGCTGATGTATACCAACGACCAGAAAACCAAGGCCGTGCTGTTCACACATCGCATTCAGTACCTCTTCAACATCAAGACTCCGCGTATCCATCTTGCAGGTCTCGATGCCACGAAGAACTACCGGCTGCGCGAGCTTAATGTGAAAGTGGGCAGCGATCCGTCACCACTCGACGGCAAAGTGTTCAGCGGCAAGCTGCTCAAAGAGCAGGGATTGTATCTCCCGTTGGAAAAAGACTACAACAGCTGCGTGTTTGAACTCACGGCAGAATAGCAGCTTTTTCTATTAAGAACAACGGATTATACGGATTGAACGCATTGAGGCTGCACTGGAAAACATCCGTATAATCCGCATAATCCGTTGTTAATATATCAAATCATTGTGCTCACATACTTAAAACATAAGTTTTCAACCCGAAAAAGCATAGGTTTCAGGCTTTAAAACATACGCTTTTGCACTCCAAAACCTAATGTTTCGCAACATGAAACATTAGGTTTTTTAAATGTGCCGATTCCAACACTCCTTATAGAAAAACGGAATTGCTACGTTGATACGCACAAAATACTGTTACACAGTCACTTATGCAAAACGCTGCGTTACCCGCTGCGTTACCTGCTGCGTTACCAACTGCGCGTTTGGTGAATTAATTCTTAACTCTTAATTCTTAACTCTTAATTCTTAACTCTTCAAACGCGCAGTTGGTAACGCAGCAGGTAACGCAGCAGGTAACACATAAAAACATAAAAACTATTGATAATCAAGAATTTACACTCATCTACACAACAACTGCTTTTTTACACTAAGGGAGGTAAAAAATATGACGCTCCAGCCACACCTTATAATATCTCGCGCGCAATCCAGGCACATGCCTCAGCGTCGGCAAGGGCATGGTGATGGTTTTTCAGATGATAGCCGCAGAGTTCTGCTATGGTATCAAGACGATGATCTGGTGCAAAGGGGAATGCGCGGCGCGATGCGATGCACGTGCAAAAGAACGGATAGTCGGGATAATCCATCTGATAGCAGCGGAAGACCGCCTTCAGGCAACTCTCATCGAATGCTTTGTTATGGGCAACCAGCGGCAGTCCTTCGATGATTGGCTCTATATTTGCCCACACTTTGGGAAAAACCGGGGCATCATCCGTATCACTACAAGTCAGTCCATGCACACGGGTGTTCCAGTAAAGATAATAGTTCGGCTCAGGCTGAATGAGCGAATAGAAAGAATCAACCATCTCCCCATCGCGCACCACAACCACGCCAACACTGCAAACACTGGTTCGCTCGTTGTTGGCAGTCTCAAAATCAATCGCCGCAAAATCTTTCATGCAGCAAAGATAGTGATTTTCCATGATTTTTGAACAAAAAGAGAGTATTATTTTGTATTTCATTCGCTTCTTCGTATCTTTGCATAAGATAATTGAAACATCATGAAAAAGAAACTACTGATGCTTTTTTGCCTGACGGGGATATGCATCTCATTGTCGGCACAATATGTTCCTTCGGAAGAAAACCTGAAAGCACGCCAAGAATTCGACGGATTCCGCTTCGGCATATTTCTGCACTGGGGCATATACAGCGAGTTTGCACAAGGAGAATGGTATCTGAATAGCGGAAAGCTGCAACAGGAGGAGTATGCAAAATCAGCCAGCTGCTTCTACCCCATCCGCTTTGATGCACGGGAATGGGTGCGTGCCATCAAGGAATCGGGTGCCAGATACATCACCTTTACCAGCCGTCACCACGACGGATTCTCCATGTTCCACACGGCAGAAAACAAATACAACATCGTGGATGCCACACCGTTCAAGCGTGATGTGCTGAAAGAACTGGCTGATGCCTGCCACGAACAGGGCGTGAAACTGCACCTCTATTATTCCATTCTCGACTGGATGAGAGAAGACTATCCATTAGGAAGGACTGGGCTTTTCACGGGAAGGGAGTCGGCAAAGAACTGGAACGGCCGCCCGGCAACGGAGAAAGCACGAATAAACAAGGAGAAATATCCCTCTTATTTCCAGTTTATGAAGAATCAAGTGAGAGAATTGCTGATGAACTATAAGGACATTGGCGCGCTCTGGTTTGATGGGTACTGGGATCACGACAGCGATAGCATCGCCTTCGACTGGAAGATGAGCGAGTTTTACGACTATATCCACACGCTGAAACCGGAGTGCCTTGTGGGCAACAACCATCATATCACCCCCATAGATGGTGAAGATTTCCAAATGTTCGAGCGCGACCTGCCTGGAGAAAACAAGGCTGGATTATCCGAGAATCAGACAATCAGTGCGCTCCCATTGGAGATGTGCCAGACCATGAACGGCATGTGGGGATACAAAGTGGCAGACCAGAACTACAAAACCACGGAAGAATTGATCGAACTATTAGTGAGAGCTGCTGCCAAAGGCAGTAACTTGCTGATGAACATCGGTCCGCAACCCAATGGAGAACTGCCTGCCACGGCACTGAACCGGCTGAAAGGCATGGGAAAATGGTTGAACGCTTATGGCGAAACCATCTATGGCACACACAGATACGATGCCGAAGAACCATCATGGGGAGTCGTCACACAGAAAGACAGCAGGTTGTTCCTTCATATACTTCATGAAGAAACCAAAAGCATCACCCTGCCGATTGACAAGAAACCTAAGACCGTCGTGGTGTTCGACAGCAAGCAGCCGTTAGGATATACCTTCAACAAGAAGAAAAAGGAACTCACCGTGCAGATGCCGGCATCTTATACCGCACAGCCTGACTTTATCATCCAAATCAACCGACAGTGATGAACAACGAAAAAAGAATTCTGGAGGTATGCACTGGTTCGCTTCAGAGCGTGATGAATGCCGTGGAAGGCGGTGCTGAGCGCATCGAACTATGCTCTGCCCTATCGCTCGACGGACTGACTCCTTCACTCGGATTGTTGATGGAAGTGAGGAAAATGTTCCCAAAGCTGAAAATTCATGTGCTGATCAGACCGCGAGAAGGCGACTTCGTCTATTCGGATGAAGAGCTTTCGGTGATGATTCGCGACATCAAAGCATCCCTGCCATACGCCGACGGCATAGTGAGCGGTGCCTTGACTCGTGAGAATCGTATCGACAGAGAGGCTACCTGCCGACTGATAGAGGCATCGGGCGGTAAGCCATTTACATTTCATCGCGCCTTCGACTGTTGCAAAGAGCCTCTCCAAGCCATACAACAGCTGATTTCAATGGGCGTGAACCGTGTTCTCACCTCGGGTCAGCAGGCTACTGCCGAATCAGGAATCCCGTTGCTGCGCGAATTGGTTGCTGCGGGAAAAGCTGATGCAACGCATCAGCTCATCGTGATGCCAGGAGGCGGAGTGAATGCCGCCAATGCACGTCGCATATTAGATGAGACGGGAGCAGTGGAGATTCATGGTTCCTGCTCCTCGCTTCAGGAAAACGGGAGGAAGGAAACCAGCGCTGAAACCGTGAAGGCGGTGCTCAACAACATAAAATAAGGGCGCGTCAAAATACAGATATTCCTGTAGAAACAACGGATTTTAACGGATTTCACGGAATTTACGGATTTAAGTAATGCTCATAATCAAGAACTTAAATCATCCGTGAAATCCGTGAAATCCGTTGTAGTTTCTTTTTGACACGCCCTCATCCTGCTTTCTTGTATGCCGTTGAATCAGAGTTTTCTGATCACCTTCAGCAATTGTTCACCCATTCCGATGGTGTATCCTTGATGAATATAGACCACACGGTTGAAGGTATCGCATATCAGGAATACAGGTAATGAGGAAGAAGTGAGTTTCATCTGCTCCCTGATTTCATTCATCACACTGCCGTCGAGGTCGGTTCCCCAAACAACTGTTGATGGCAGCTGGCTGAATTCCTTGTAGTTGAAGCGACCATTATCGTCATTACCATTCAGCAGGAGCACAATCTTGCGTCCCCACTTCTCGAAATCCTCCTTATAAAGACTGATGTCGCGCAGCGTGTGGTTGGTGGGTTCGTGGTTTGGAGCTACGATGCCGATCACGTAATAGCCTCTTCCGGTGGTTGAAAGCAGGCTCTTGTCAGTGTCAGTAGCCTGATCATGATAGAGATTCTCTGCGTTGAGAGAGCCTATCACCTGAACATTCTCTCTATCCTCGCGCATCGTGAATGGCAATCGCAGTGTCTCGCCCTCCTTCATTTCGAATATTTGCGTGTGAGCGAGCACCTTTCCGCTTGCCATGCGCGTACCCACAGTAAGCATGTAGGTGCCTTCGTCCAGTTCAATGCCTTTCTCGAAATCGCTCTTCCATGTGGCTTCCTCGGGATAAGTGAGCAACTGGAGCCTGCTGTTTTCAATCTTGCTCAGCGTGAAATGGATGTAATACTTGGGATTATCGTAGTATTCCACTGGCTTGTAATCGAGTTTCAGCACTGCTTTGCCGGCTTTTCCGGCTGTCGCCGTGCCGCTCTCAGCATCTAAATTCACATCCACCCATCGTTCATGCTCATAATACTGCAACTTGCCGTTCACCTCATTGATGCGCGAGGGCATGCCAAGGCTTCGGGCAACAGACACAAAGAATATCTTCAAACCCAATTCATCTGTGAAACGATTCTCGTAAACGCTCATCGGCTGCATGCGAAGCTGTTGTGGATTGCGCCCTTCAACCAAGCGAATGTTAGCCTTGCACCATTCCGCCAACTCGCTTGGAGAGTGAATACCGCTCATTCTATCACGGAAGAAATGCTTGTAGGGTGTGAGCCACTCATTTTCAACTCGTGGATTCAGCACATAGCGGCAATATACATCAGATGTGTTCACCTCTTCCACCTCATTATCGCGCAACACCTCTAATGGAATGTCGCGCAAATCCTTCTTCGAAATCACAGTAAGAAGGCGTTTCGCCATCACCTCATTGCGCGTTTCATCGAGGAACTGCTGAATAACAGCATGGTTTCCGCGCCACTCTTCAACAGGCATCGTGGCCTCATAAGCCTGGCGGATGGCATCTTCTTCTGCCAGTCGTCTATTGTTTTCGGCGCGCATCTGAGCCGTTACGGCCGGCGGTGCCACACTGACGGGAGGCGGAACGATGTCCCAGTCCATGGATTTTTCCAGTTTCTTATCGTCTAATGTCACTACCACCAGTGCGTTCTTCTTAAACGAAACCTTCTTACAAGCACACCTGCTGCCCTTAGATACCCACAACAACATATCGCCGCGACCGGCTGTGAGCGATGTAATACCACGACTGTCGGTCTGTCTGGTGGCAACTGTATAGAACTCCGCATAATTGTAAACCTTGAATTCCACGGTGGCATCGTTCACGGGAAATCCCTTTCCGTCAACCACTTTCACCTGAAGCTTCGACGTGGGAGCATAATGATCAATCACGTTGATCTCCGTGAAGAAAGGCGTTCTGCTCATCACTTCCTCAGGTCCCTGATAGTCGCCGAACACCTTCGTATGCATCAGCATGCCACGTGAAGCACTCTCATTGAACCAACCTAAGTTCAAAACAGGCTCCGGTTCGCAGGCTCCAAGGAAATACCAATTGCCATCTGCCCACGCCTCAACCCATGCATGGTTGTCATCGGTATGCGCCCAGCGCGGTGTATACACCTGCCGCGCAGGGATGCTCACTGAGCGAAGGGCAGCCACCAAGAACGTGCTTTCCTCACCACACCTGCCGTATGCTGTCTTAATGGATGCCAACGGACTGCTCGTACGCGCATCAGAAGGACGATAGGTCACCTTCTCATGGCACCAGTGGTTAACTTCCAGTATGGCATCTTTCATGGAAAGATCTTTCACCCTGTCCTTCAACTCAGAGAAAAACACCTCACGGGCATTGTCCAACGTCTCGTTGTTCACCCTGACAGGTAACACGAAATGGCGGAATTCACGCTCTGGAACGCGCTGTCCCCACGGCATTTCTGCTCTTGCCTTTAGTGATAGCTCGATGTTTTTCTGATAGAAGTCACGGGGATAATCTGTCTTGTCGGGCATCGGCATATACTGATAAAGGAAATCGAGATAAGCTTCCTTATCGCTACCTGCCCATGCTTCAGTTGCCATAAACATCAAAAGCGAAAGCAGCAGCTTAGGCAGCATGCCCACAACATACGTTTTGTATCTCATCGGTCGTTAAAGATTATGTGTAAAGTTCATTTCATGCCTACAAAAACGGCATTTTTTCTCAATCTGCAAAGTTAAGCATATTATTTAAGAAAACAGAAAAAATGGATGACTAATTTCAATGATTACCTGAACACCATGGCTTTAGATTCACGAAAAAAAGAGGATGCTTCGAAAAAAAACGGAGCACCCTCTTTGGAAACTATGAAAATGTGCTGCAGCACTAAAGTGCTGCTGAAGCAATCCAGTTGTAGAACAGGCTGCATACACCACAGATGGCGATGCCGACAGTGCATATTGTCAATGCCAACTTGGTGTTGAAATCACTCTTGAACGTAGGAAGCGGAGTGTCGGTCTGCCTGATATACATCGCCTTCACGATGAGCAGATAGTAGTAAAGCGACACCACTGTGTTGATCAAGGCAATGAACACCACGAAATATGCCATCGTTGAACCCTGCTGAGCAGCTGCCATGAAGACGAAGAACTTGCTGAACATACCGGCAAACGGCGGAATACCAGCGAGCGAGAACAAGGCAATGGTCATCAGGAACGAGAGCTTGGGGTTGGTGGTATAGAAACCGTCGTATGCTGCCATGTCTGTGCGTCCGTTGTTATTCTCCTCAACGACACTGATTACAGTGAACACGGCGAGGTTGGCAACAACATATACCAACACGTAATATGACAAGGCTGCAACGCCCAACTGCGAATTGCCTACCACTGCCAGCATGATATAGCCCGCCTGACTGATGGAACTGAATGCCATGAAGCGCTTCAGCTCATTCTGACGGATGGCAAAGAGGTTGGCAATGGTAATACTCAGCACGATAACGATATAGAGCATGTACTCCCATTCGCGAACCATAGAGCCGAAAACCTTCATCAGGATGGCGCAGAGCGTGAATGCCGCAGCACCCTTTGATACCACACTGAGATAGCCAGTGACGGTTGTGGGTGCTCCCTGATAGGTATCGGCAGTCCAGAAGTGGAACGGCACGAGCGAAATTTTGAAGCCCAGTCCGCTGAAGAAGAACACCAGACCAACTATAGCCAATGTGATGTGCTCTGTTTGCTGTATACGTGCGGCGGCAATGTCGAAGTAGAGCGTTCCTACAGCTGCATAGATCAGCGAGATACCATAGAGCATGATGCCGCTGGAGAATGTTGCCGTGAGGATATACTTGGCAGATGCCTCAGCACTATTGTGGCGATACTTGTCGAGCGCCACAAGGCATGCCATGGGAACACTTGCCATTTCGAGCCCGAGGAAGAACATCAGGAAGTGACCAGCACTCATCATCATGTACATTCCCAATAATGTGGAAACGACAAGCATGTAGAACTCACCCTCCTTGAACGAGGTGTCGGGGCGACTAAGCCATTGGCGAGCCTGAATCACCACAATCAACGTGCCGGCGGTGAGAATGGTTTTCATCACCGAAACAGCAGTAGTGGTTACATACATTTCACCAAACACGGAAGCGGGTTCATTGCAATAGAGTGTCACCACGGTCTGTGCAAGAAGCATGATGCACATAAGCGGATTGAACCACCTGCGCTCCGCTTTCTTGGCAGATGCGAAATCGGCGATGAACGCAATTATCAGGATAGCCATCAAGGTGGCTTCCGGAACCATATTTAAAAACTGTCCGTAATTCATTTCAATTAAATCTTTGAATTATAAATGAAACATTACATTCCTGCTATCAAGATATTGCCAAGAATAGATGATACGCCGCTCTCGATGACACGGCTTGCCCAAAGCGGGAAACAGCCAAGTCCGGCAACACAAGCTATCAGGCAGATCACTGCAACGCGCTCATCCCAAGTGGCATCGGTGAGTTTCACGGTATCGCAATGCGGATATTTCACATCGCCGAAGAGGATGAATCCCACTGTTCGAAGGATGTAGACTGCCGTCACAACGATGGAGCAGCAGGCGATAATCGTGCATGTGCGATGGAAAACATCGGCATTTGCAAATGAACCCACGAAGATTGTCATCTCAGCAATGAAGCCAGAGAATCCCGGCAAACCGAGGTTGGCAAGTCCGGCAATCACATAGCCTACGGCAAGGAACGGCATGATTTTCATCAAACCACTCATATAGCGGATGTCACGGGTGTGGGTACGGCCATAGATCATACCGATGAGGGCAAAGAAAAGAGCCGTCATCAAACCGTGAGAGAGCATCTGAAGGATGGCACCCGTGCAGGATGTCTTCGTCATCATCAACAAGGCGAAGAGCACCAAACCACAGTGAGACACAGAGCTATAGGCATTGATATACTTCAAGTCGGTCTGCACACATGCGCTCAAAGCACCATATACCACAGAGATCGTTGTCAGAATCAGGAATATCCATGCCAGTTCCTGAGCTGCATCAGGAAGCAGGTACATGGCAACACGGAAGCAACCGTAGCCTCCCAGCTTCATCAACACGCCGGCATGGAGCATTGAAACGGCTGTAGGCGCACTGGCATGACCGTCGGGCGACCATGTGTGGAACGGGAACAAGGCACCTAACACACCGAATCCGATGAAGATGAACGGGAAGAACACCTTCTGGATGTTTACGGGAATGTTGTGCAGAGCAGCTATTTCATTCACGTTCATCGTGGTGGCACCACTGAAGAAATAGATGCCGAGGATGCCAAGGATGAGCAAGGCAGAACCTCCCATCAGCATCAGCGTAAGCTTCATTGCCGCATATTCTTTATTGCCGCTTCCCCAAACACCAATCAGCAAGTACATCGGGATCAGAGCCACCTCATAGAACATAAACATGGTGAACATGTCTACAGAGATAAAGAAGCCGAACACACCAGTTGAAAGCAGGGTGAACCACAGGAAATACTCCTTGGTGAGCGGTTTCAGCTGCCAAGAAGCGAATGTTCCGGTGAACACAATGATGCTCGACAGCAGCAACATGACCACTGAAATACCGTCGACACCAACTGAATACTTGATGTTCAGCGGTTTGAACCAGTCAACAGCATAGGTAAGCAGCATCACATCCTGATTGCCCGCAGCTCGCTGCTGGATGAAATAAATGGTGAGCCAGATGGATAGTACCAGCAAGCAGGATGCTCCGGCAACCATCACGCCACGCACCTGACTGAGATTCTTGGCGAGCCACAATCCCAAAAGCATCAGGGCGGGAATTATTACGAATAATGTTAATATACTCATTTCACTATTACGTTATTTCGACATTTCGATGTTACAATGCCAACAGCACGAGCGCCAAAGCGACTGTACCCGTCAGGAACCACACGGCATACTGACGCACATCGCCGCTCTGCCACGGACGAATGCTCTCTCCTGCCTCATTGGCACCCCATGCCATGAAGTTGAATGTGCCGTCTACGATGTGGCGATCGAACCATGCAATGGGGTAAGAGAACAGGCGGAATACTATCTTATGCGTGAAATACATCCACACTTCATCCATGTAGAAACGCTTATAGGCAGCTCTATGCAGTCGAGGCATCTTCTTTGCCAACATGTCGGCAACCGGAGTCTCCTCGCCTTTATACATATATGTGGCAAGACAGATGCCTATTACAGCCAAAAGCACACTTGTTCCGGCAACAGCCCAGTTGATGTGCGTATGGAAACCTATTCCGTTGGCTGACACAAACTCGCCGAAAGGAAGGAAGCCACACAGACAGGTGATCACCGACAGCACAATCAGAGGTATTGTCATAGTCAACGGTGCCTCATGAGGTGCGTGAGGCTCATGGAAAGCAGCTGGATTGGCTTCGTATTTGGCAAGTTCAGTCTCATAGTGGCTCTTGCCCCAGAATATCACGTAATAGAGACGGAACATGTAGAATGCCGTCATCATGGCGATTCCACTCATCACAATACCCATCACAGGGTGGAAGTTGTAGCATGCCACGAGGATTTCATCCTTCGAGAAGAACCCACTGAACGGAGGTATTCCGGCTATTGCAAGACAAGAGATGAGGAATGTGATATGGGTGATGGGCATATACTTGCGCAATCCGCCCATATATTTCTTCTCATTGCTGTGAACGGCATGGATGATACATCCGGCACCGAGGAACAGGCAAGCCTTGAACATGGCGTGAGTGAAGAGATGGAACATACCTGCCATATAGCCGAGACCGTTGCCATCGGCATATTCTTCGGTAAGAGGAAGAGCTGCAATGCCTTCATCTGGCAGGCAAACGCCAAGTGCTACCAACATGAAACCGATCTGAGAGATGGTTGAGAAGGCAAGCACACGCTTGATGTCGCTCTGCGCACATGCCACACTGGCAGCATAGAAAGCAGTGAAAGCAGCAATATATGCCACCCAATGAAGTGTTTCGGGGGCGTATTCAACCCAGATGGGGAACAGGCATGCCACCTGATACACACCTGCAACCACCATGGTAGCAGCATGAATCAGTGCGCTGACAGGTGTCGGACCTTCCATGGCATCGGGCAGCCAGATGTGCAAAGGGAACATTGCACTCTTGCCGGCACCTCCGATGAACATCAGGAACAGCGCCATCGGCAGCAACCAATAGCATCCGTCGAGGCGAGATGCAAGCTCAGGCATCGCATTGAGGTCGAAACTGAACGTACCCACGTAGTAGCTATAGAACAAAATTCCAACGAGGAAGAACAGGTCGGCAAAGCGAGTTACGATGAATGCCTTCTTGCTGGCTGCAACTGCTGCATGCAGCGGATAATAGAATCCAATAAGCAGATAGGAACTAACTCCCACTAACTCCCAGAAAAGATACATCTGGAAGATGTTTGTGGCAACAACCAAACCCAACATCGACATAGAGAACAGGCTCAGGAATGCGTAATAGCGCTGGAAACCCTTCTCTCCATGCATGTAGCCGAATGAATAAATGTGAACCATCAGGCTGACTGTGGAGATCACTATCAGCATCATCACCGAGATTGGAGTGAGGCGGAAGCCGAGAGTAAACAGCAATTGCATTCCGTTGATCGTACCGAAATCGAGCCAGGTGAAATTGAACGGGGTGACAACAGGATACATTCCCGTTGCAGCATCCCTGCCAATCACGAGGAAATACTCAATTGCCGTATAATAGCTCAATATAGTCACAATTGCAAGCGACGTGGTTCCAAGGATACCAGCCACCTTATGTGACATCTTCATACCCGCAAGTCCCAGACAAAGGAACGAGAGCAGCGGAAGAAGAAGAATTAAAAATACATAACTATATTCCATAACTGATTTTCATTTCTAATTTTTCAATTCCTGAATGCTGTTCACATTGTCACTATGAACATTACGGTATACATTAATAATAATAGCAATAGCCACTGCCGTCTCGGCGGCTGCCACACCAATAGCGAACAGCGTGAAGAAGAAGCCCTCCAGCTGGTCAGGATACAGGATGCGGTTGAAAGCAGCAAAGTTGATATCAACGGCGTTGAGAATCAACTCAGTGGAGATGAGCATGGCAATCAGGTTGCGGCGTGTGATAAATCCGAACACTCCGATGAAGAACAACAGTGCACTGAGCACGAAGAAATATTCTACTGGTACCATAGCTTACTCCTTTCTTGAAATTAACAAACCACCGATGATACATGCCAACAGGAACACGGAAATGAACTCAAACGGGAGCACATAGCCGTTGCGCTCGGCACCGAGAAGCGAATTACCGACAATCTCCATCGACACTTCCTGATCGGGCATGCCGGAAAAACTGTTGATCATGCTATTCTTCAGGAACACCACAACTACGGTGGCGAGTCCTAACAACGAGAGAAGTGCGCCGCAAACAACACGGCTTCCTTTCATACGCTCTACAAGTCCTTGAAGGGTGCGCTTGTTCACCAGCTGGATTGCGAAGATATAGATCATCGTAACACCACCGGCATACACGCTTATCTGTGCAGCGCCCAGGAAGGTGTAGTCAAGCAGGAAATAAATACCTGCAATGCCAAACAATACGAACAGCAGGAAAGTGGCTGCCCGCATAATCCGCTTGGTTGTCACACACATAACGGCAGAGCCGAGGATGACAACGGCGAGAATTGCAAATACAATGATATTAGCCATAATTCTGCTCCTTATTTGGTTTTAGTGTTAAACTTGCCCACTTCAAACGGTGCGCCGCCATCAATCAAATCAGGCAGGGAACCGCCCTGATAGACTTCCTTGTCAAGATGCAACACCAGCTTGCTGCGGTCAAACACTGCATTCTCGAAATCATTCGTGAACTCGATGGCATCGAAATTGCATGCATTTGTACAAAGCTGGCAGAACATGCAGTCGCCCAAGTCGTACTGATAATCGTCCAAAACCTTCTTCTTCTTTCCCGTTTCAGGATCTTCCTGCATGTAGGAAAGAATCTTGATGGTTCCGTTGGGGCAAGACTTCTCGCACAATGTGCAGGCGGTGCATTTGTAAGAGCCATCGTCATTGCGCTTGAAAACCAAACGCCCGCGATGGCGCTTGGCAACATGGAGAGTCGTCTTGCGGTTTTCGGGATACTGCTCTGTAGACTTGTTGGTGAAAAAGTCCTTGAAATACTCTTTCCAAGTGACCTTCATGCCAGTAGCCAATGTCTTCAGACCATGACCGATTTCTCCAAAATATGTTTTATTTTCTTCCATTTCTTAATATGTCTTATAAGTCATATTAGTCGTATAAGTCTTATTTTATGTATAAGCCAAGAGCTACGATAACTGTCATCAATACAAGATTGATGAGCGACAGCGGCATCAGATACTTCCACTCTAACTTCAGGATCTGGTCGATACGCAGGCGCGGGAACGTCCATTTAATCCACATCAGCAACCAGACAAGAGCAAATGACTTGCCAAAGAACCATACGATGCCTGGAATGTAGTTCATCACAGTGTCGAAAGCACCGATTCCGATGTTGACCGGAGCCCATCCTCCAAGGAAAACAGTAGCTGCTATTCCTGCAATGATAAAAAGATTGAGGAACTCAGCAAGATAGAAGAATCCGAATCCCATACCAGAATACTCCGTATGGTGACCAGCGGTCAACTCGCTCTCAGCCTCTGCCATGTCGAAAGGACCGCGGTTGGCCTCTGCATTGCCTGCCACGAGGAACACTAAGAATGCAATGATGGCAGGGATATGTCCCTGGAAGATTAACCATTTCCATGGTCCCGTCTGTGCTTCCACAATACCAGACATTTGCATAGTACCGGTTAGGATTACTGCTGCTATCAGGCAAAGGCACAGCGACATCTCGTATGATATCATCTGCACGGCTCCGCGCATGGCAGAAACCACAGAATATTTGTTGTTGGAACTCCATCCTGCAAGGAAAATACCAACCACGCCGATTGATGAAATGGCAGTGAGAAGGAACACTCCTACATTAAAGTCGAGAACAGTAGCTCCGTTGTTCCACGGCAGGAACGAGAAGGCACCTACTGAACCGATAATTACAAGAATGGGCGCAACGGCATAAAGCAGCTTATCAGCCCTGTCGACGAAGAAGATTTCCTTGATGAGCATCTTCAGCACGTCGGCAAACACCTGTAGCAAGCCCCAGTAGCCTACGCGCATCGGGCCTAATCGGCACTGGAAATATGCGCACACCTTGCGCTCCATGAATATCAGGACGATGGCTATCAGTGCATATCCCACGAGGATGGCTACACCAACCAGCACACATTCTATCAATATCGACCAGAAATCTCCCAGCCCAAGCGTGTTGCGCAGGAGAGTGTCGAACCATTGTGTTACTATAGAAAAGTCGAACATAACTATATTGGTTATTGTTTAACGTTTATTGTTAACGATCGATATCGGGAATTACAAAGTCGATGGCAGCACCTGTTGCCACGAGGTCGGCAATCTTCTGACCACGAAGCATAGGATCGAGAGCACCCGTGAGAGATAATCCCATTGGGCGCATCTTCAAACGGTAGGGGCTCTTGTCGCCACGTGAGTCAAGATATACGCCAAATTCACCGCTGGCACCCTCAACAGAGAAGTACCACTGTCCTTCTGGCACTTTGATCACCGGTTTCTGCTTCACATAGAAGTCGCCTTCCGGGATGTTGTCAATCAGCTGCTCGATGATGCTTAGACTCTGATACATCTCATTGATATGGCATGTATAGCGATCCATCGTGTCGCATCCGCTCATGAGAACCTGCTCCCACTCCACCTTATCATACATATCGTAAGGATGGTTCTTGCGCACGTCGTTCTTCCACCCTGAAGCGCGGCCCGCCGGACCCGTTACTGCATAGCTGATACAGTCATCAAGGCTCATCGGACCTACCTTCTCGAATCGGTTGTGGGTGATGATGTTGTCGCCGAACACATCCACATACTCCTGAATTGTAGGTTTCAGGTACTTGATCAGGTCCTTCACGTTCTTCACGAAGTTCGGATCAATGTCATCCTGCAATCCGCCGATTCTGTAATAGTTCTGAATCAGGCGCCCGCCCGTGGTTTCTTCCATGCAATTGAGCACATGCTCGCGGTCGCGCATTGAATATAGGAATGCCGTAAGAGCACCCATATCCTGAGCACAGCACCCCACATAGAGCAGATGTGAGTTGATTCGCTGCAACTCATCCATAATTGTGCGGATATACTTGATACGGTCGGTTAGCTCAACTCCTAAGCCCTCTTCAATGACACCTACAAGCGCATGACGGTGCATCATGGCACTCAGGTAGTTAAGGCGGTCGGTTAAAGCAAGGGTTTGCGGATATGTCATATTCTCGCACATCTTTTCAATACCGCGATGGATATATCCGAGATGCGGATAAACACGTTTCACGGTCTCTCCGTCGAGAACTGTCTGCAGACGGAGCACTCCGTGGGTACTTGGGTGCTGAGGACCGATGTTGATCACATAGTCGTTGTCGGTGAAGAGCATGTTTTTCTTGCTCTGCAGATTGCCTTCAGCATCTAAATAATACTCCATCCCGTAGTCGGGTTCCACATCATCCTCAAGCGTATATTCATCATTGAACTTCCAGTCCTTGCGGAAAGGATAGCCTTTGAAATCAGAACGGAGGAAGAGGCGGCGCATGTCGGGATGACCGAGGAACACGATTCCGAAGAAGTCATACACCTCGCGCTCTAACAGGTCGGCCACTCTCCAGATGGCAGAAACGGTGGGGATATAAGGAATGAGCTGCCCGTCGGTCTCGCCGCTCCCGTTGGATGCGATACCGTCGCCGCACACCTGCGTGCGTGCAAGCATCTTCACCGAGCAACGCTCATGGGTGTTGGTATTCTCAAGAATGTAGATACATCCGAGCCCTTCCTCAGCACCGAAGTCTTCGCCGATGATGGTCACGAGGTAGTCGAAGTGCTTCTTCTCTTTTAAGTTCCGCATTTCGTCAGCGAACTTTTCAAACGGAAATGATAAGAACTCTAATTTCATGCTTGCTCCTCCTTACTCTTTAATTCATCAATAAACTCCTGGGGCACATCCTTAACCACAATGGGTTCACGCCGATGATCGCCCAAACGGCGAGCAGTCAGCTCTTCGTTGGAAACGCCAAGCTCACGCTCGGCACGGTTCTGCTTGTGGTTTGCACCGCCAAAGAACTTCTCGATCTTCACCTTGCGCTGCAGCTGCATCATGCCATACATAATGGCTTCGGGACGCGGAGGGCATCCCGGGATGAACACATCTACGGGTACGATTTCCTCGATGCCCTTCACCACATGATAGCTCGACTTGAACGGACCGCCGCTGATGGCACATCCGCCCACGGCAATCACATATTTCGGCTCTGCCATTTCATCATACAGACGCTTCAAGGCAGGAGCCATCTTGTGGGTGATTGTTCCAGCGCACATGATCAGGTCGGCCTGGCGGGGTGAATTGCGGGTTACCTCGAAACCGAAACGGGCAAAATCATAGCGCGAACATCCGCACGCCATGAACTCAATACCGCAACATGACGTGGCAAACGTGAGCGACCACAACGAATTGGCACGCCCCCAGTTGATGAGTTTGTCCAAAGAGCCGGTCACTACGTTCACTCCACCTTCGTGAAGTTCGTCTACCAACTTCTCCAAAGAGGAGTTGTCGTTCCATTCCTCGTAGGGAATGCTCTTGATTTTTGGCTTTATTTCCATTCCAGCGCTCCTTTCCGCCAGGCGTAAGCCAAGCCAAATACAAGAACCAACAAGAAGAATCCGATGCTGACTATTGCCATAACACCGAATTCCTTAACAACCACTGCCCATGGATAGAGGAACACTGTTTCCACGTCGAACATGAGAAACAGGATTGCAAAGAGATAGAACCCCACGCTGACAGGCAGCCAGGATGATCCGCGAGTGGGTATGCCGCACTCGTATGGTTCACCTTTCACCTTGTTGTATGAACGTGGTCCCACTAACTTTGCAATGGCATAGGCTGCCACCACTAAGGTAATGGCCGTTAGGATAACGGTAATAAACAAAGTAAAATACATATATGTGTAATTGTTAATTATGTGTGCTTCCCGCACAGTTGTTTTAAAACGCGTGCAAAGGTAGCAATTAATTTGCAAACATTTGCAATTTATATTGAAAATTATTGGTCGTTTTCCCTTTTTTGATTATTTTTGCAAAAGTTTTTTTTACGAACCTAAAACAGGAAATCATGAGAATTGGAAAAAAGCCCATCATCATTATGCTCGCCATAGCAGCCTTGGCAGCTTGCCAGACAGCGCTTGCGGCACCCGTCAAGAAGTCGGATAAGATCAATGTAGACGGTATCAACTATGCAGTGAATGCCAAAAGCAACAAGGCACGCGTGATTGCGGGCAAGAACCTCTACGTAGGCGACATCGTTATCCCGGAAAAAATCACTGAAGACAGTATCACATACTATGTGGAAGCCATCGATGCCGGAGCATTCCGCGACTGCGCCACGCTCACATCAGTGACAATTCCTACCACAGTCACCAAGATCGGAAGCAATGCCTTCTATGCTTGTTCGGGCTTAGAAAGCATTACCATCCCCACAAGCGTGACAGAGATTGCCACAGGACTATTCGAAGGATGCACAGCATTGAAGGAAGTCACGCTCCACAACGGCATACGAAGCATCGGAACCGGTGCTTTCAAGAAATGCACGGCACTGGAAGACATCACCATTCCCAACGGCGTGAAGACACTGCCAGCCAACCTGTTCAACAGCTGCTCCAGTCTGCGCCACGTGAACCTGCCCAACACCGTGGAGCGAATCAGCAGTTCCACCTTTGAGAACTGCTCCTCGTTAGAGGAAATCAGCCTGCCCAACAGCGTGAAATATATTGGCAGCGAAGCGTTCAAGAAATGCGTGTCGCTCAAGTCATTCTCCTGCACCACCAGCATGAGCAGCATTGCGAGCAGCACGTTTGAAGGATGCTCAAGCCTGGAGGAAATGAAAATAGCCACAAACATCAAGTCGATCAGCCACGATGCCTTCAAGGGATGTGCCAGCCTCGACTCTATCTATATTCCAAATGGCGTGAGCGACATCGGTTCGAGTGCCTTTGAAGACTGCTCCAACCTGCGCATTGTGAACATCCCAAGCAGTTTGAAGTCAATCCCGTCGAGCATATTCCGCAATTGCAGCAACCTGGAACACATCACCATCCCCAACTCCATCAAGTCGATATCGGGCAATTCGTTCCGCGGATGCACCTCGCTGCGCCGCATAGAGATACCCAACAGCGTGAAGGAAATAGGCGGCGATGCCTTCAACGGATGCTCTTCGCTGGAATCAGTAACCATGAAGAGCGGCATTCCGCCGAAGATCAAGAAAGACAGTTTCTCAAAGGCATTCATCAAAGACGGCATGCTCTACGTGCCGAATGAATCTCCCTACACGTCTGATCCCAAGAGTCCGTGGGCGCAGTTCCGCAATGTCAGGAAGATTCGCGACAGAAGACCGTGAACAAGAAACATGAAACAAGCAAAGTTATTGGAATTTTTTCCCTCGTTATAACGATATAACGTTATATCGTCATAAAGAAAAGAACAAGCAAAAGCATAGCTTTCAATCTCCGAAAGCTATGCTTTTGCTATTTGAAACCGTATGTTTCGCATCACAAAAGATAATGTTTCGCATCACAAAAGATAATGTTTTTTCCGCAATCCACATCGCGCTCTCCTACTTGAAAAACGAAATCGATGCGTCGCTGCGCGTAAAATGCTCATAATCAGAACCTTATCGAAATCGCTGCGTTACCCGCTGCGTTACCCGCTGCGAGGTCAATGGTCAATGGTCAATGGTCAATGAAATAATCGCAGCGGGTAACGCAGCAGGTAACGCAGCGATTTTGATAAACGATTAAAAGTCATATAGTTACACGCAAATACACTATAATTCGGTTTTTACACAAGGGTATCCGCATCACAATCCATCCCAAACTTGACGTTGCAGACATCCTTTATCGATAAAAAAAATCAACTTCCACAAGGAAAACCCTGCGGAAGTTGATTTCATTTTATCGTTTTCACTCAACGTGAATCACTTATCAGTCATCAAGATAGAACCAGATGGACTTCTTCTTCGTTGAGAAACGTCCGTTGTATTCTTCGTCAGAGGGAATCACGAAAGTGTTTTCAAGCTCCGGATCCAACACTGAGTCGGGAGAAGCATCCAACAAATTTCCCACTTCAACTGCTTTCACTGTGCTCAATGGAGCAATATATAATTTCTTTTCCATAATTGTTACGCTTTATTGAGTGTTAATTATTTCACCATGAATTTCTTTCCGTTGCGCACATAGATGCCAGGGGCAAGGTTCTTGCCGTCTACGCGCTGACCGCTGAGGTTATAAACGGCACCGTTGCCGAACACTTCCTCCGCTGCAACAACCTGAGAAATGCCTGTTGTCTCGGCACCGTCGATCACCAATTTCACTCCCTTGGCTTCTGCTGCGGCAGGAATGCCAGTGAAATAAGCATGGTATCCACCAACGTAAGCATTCGGACCAGCCTTCTTCACATGTCCGTCAGCAAGCACACCATAGCTTCCAGAGAGATCGGAGCCAGAAAGAGGTGCGTATGTTCCCTTGAATGTAACGTTGGAAGCTTCATCATAAGTACCGCCAGGCACCACAAATCCATTTTCATCTGCATTACCGCGAACTGTAGCACCATAAATCGTGAATTTACCAGTCAAGGCACGAGCATCTGTATCAGTTATATAAATCAAGTAAGCCTTATAACCATCAATTGTCCAATTAGTTGGATTTGAAACCAAATCCATCTCAGAGAAGTTTAGCTTACCATCAGAATAGTCGATAAAGTCATAAACTTTAACATTGGCACCGAAAAACTTCTTAATGTAGAGAGGTGTCAAATAGGTGGGTACGCTGATTGTGTTCCATCCCACATTGAAAGTACGTATAATCTTTAAGTCTACTACATCACCTGGGGTTAACTCTGGAAATTCTTTGTATTCATCCAACTCAATAGGCGGAGTGGCAGCCTGTGCCTCACGAGTGATAGAAAGTATTTCAACTTCTGTTGCCTTTTTTGCCTGAAGAGAGAAATTTGTATAAGTCTCTTTTACTTCATACGAGAAAGATGTTCCAGCAGGCACATCAGAGAAATGATCAATCGCACTATCATCTGTATACTTAATCTGCAAATCGCCTTCAGCTACACCACTGCCGCCAAAGGTGAATGTGTATACATGAGCATAGCCTTCTTCCAATGTATTATTCCAATTGCCAAGCTGCCCCCATTGCTGGAATGTGGTGACTTTGGATGTACTTTCGGCTGTCACTCCCCATGAATGCGCAATGTCCCAATCTGCTGTGCACTCGCTGTCCACCTCTGTGCCGTCAGTTTTAATGAGGACCACTTTGTCGATCTTGGCAGTTATTCCTGCCTCTTTAGCCTGAAGATTCACACGGATGATGACTTGGTCATCACCAAAGTTGTCAGCATTAAATGTAATTGACATTGTTTCTGATCCATCGTTACTGCTGTACTGACCATCTTGTGTGGCATTTTGCACTTTAAACTGAAGTTTATCAGCTGCGGGAATGGCATTTTCGTCGAAATAAACTGTTACTCCTTTATAGTCTGCCAAAGGCAATGAATTGTCTTTGAGAGCCTTACACAATCCTAATTCGCTCCATTGATTATTAAAAGTCACAGAGCAGCTGTACATAGGAACAGACCAGTTCCAACCACCTGCTACAGGTAAATCTTCTGCCTGAGCACTGTTAGAAAGGAAAAATACCCCCCCCATTAACAAAGTAAATAATTTCTTCATAATAGATTAATTAATGTTAGTTATTAAAATTATTTGGTTGCAAATATATAAAAAATATTTGTAAAAAGGATACAGATTACCAGAAAATAAGCATAATATGTTATATTTTTTCATTAGAGCGCGGTCTGAAAGCCATCAGAACTCGCGCTCAATGATTTCCAAACACATGCGGCTGTTGTGGTAGGGGCACTTCCAGAAGCCCGCTTTGTCGTCAACGGTGTTCAGTGTTCCATCGGCATGGCGGCTCCAATACCACTCGCCATGGGCGTAATCAATCAGGTTGTCCTTGATATATTGCCAGCAATGAAGAGCTTTCTGCAACGCGTCTTCATCGCCGAAATACTGGTAAAGGTTGATAAAGCCCACCACGGTCTCTGCTTGCACCCACCAATGCAGGTCGGAATCCACGTGTCCGGTGTCTAAATTCGCCTCATGAACCATCGATCCGTCGGCGTTCAGCCCCTTTTCGCTCGCCTTCGCCACCTCTTTCACGATGCGCTCCACCCTTTCGAGCACAAAGGGATCACCGAGAACGAGTGCCGCCTCGTGCATCAGCCACGAGCATTCTATGTCATGTCCGTAGCTTTCCAATGCCCCGGCACCGCGCGTCCAGTCGTTTTCGAAGAACAGGTCGAGATGATGGGTCTCACTGTTCAGTATCTTGTCGGTGAATATTCCTATCAGGTTGCGCAGCGAACCCTCAATCCTGGTCACCATTTCCTGCGGAACGGATATGCCGACAGGCAGCACTGAGCCCAAAACCGGCACATAATTGCACTGCTCAGCAGCCTGCATCTCCTTGATACATCGGAAAAGGTTGGTGTAAGGCTCAATAATGTGCAGGTGAGTGTTCTGTGATTTGGGATAGTTGGCATCGAGTTCCGACAGGCGCATGTCAGCAATCGCGCCCCATTCGCGGGTGCATGCCTCGATGTAACCGTTGTTTTCGCGGTCGAGCGAGTGCTCTTCGATGCATTCATACAGATTGATGGCATAGTCGAGAGCTTCGCGGTCGCCGGTGGCACGGGCATATTCCGACAGTCCGTAGATCATGAACCCGATGGCATAGAACTGCTTCTTGGTATCCTTGGGCTGCCCTTTATAGTCAACGCTCCAATAGGTTCCGCCATACTCCGCATCGTAGAAATGCTCCAGGATATAGTCTTTCATCCGCGTGGCAGCATCCAAATACTCCTGTTTTCCGAGCACACGGTAAGCGGCAGAGAACGACCAGAGGATGCGGGCGGCAAGTATTCCGCCCTTTTCGGCATCCTTCACCAGTTTGCCTTCGCCGGTCATCTGCCCGAAGAACCCGCCGTTTTCGCGGTCAACCATATTGTCGAGCCAGAACTTCAGGATGTTATTCTCCAGCACATCCTGCACTTCCTGCTTCAGTTTTTTCACTCGCTGGTCCATGGTTACTTCTTGATGGGGTACTTATAAATAAGGAATATCATGATCAAGGCGATGGCAGCGGGGAACAATGAGAACAATGCCCATATCATATTCCTGACTGATTCCTCATCGGTAATGGTGATAATGGTGCTGCCTGTTGCGGGATCGGTGCCCGAAATGAAACCTGCCACGCCCAAGAGCAGGGCTACCAGAGAGCCGGAGATAGCTGTTCCGAACTTCTGAGCCATGGTTCCCGAGGAGAAAATCAGTCCGGTTGAAGACGTTCCGTTCTTTTCCGTGGCATAGTCAGCCACATCTGCATACATAGACCACAGCAGCGGCGAGTAGAGACCCACGCCCACAGAGGTGAGCACCACCACTGCCACCATCATCCAGATATACGACGGATCCATGGGAATGAAGAAGAACAACACCGAGAACACAACACAGATGAGGGCTGCGATGACAAATGCCTTGCTCTTGGAGCCTACCCACTGCGTGAATTTGGGCGATATGCCGCCGAAAATCATACATGTAACCTCGCCGAAGGTCATGAACACGGTGTAATTGATGATCAGTCCGCTCACGGTAACGTCGCCGTGGAGGCAATATTCGAGCAGATAGCCTGCAACAGCATAGCGGAAGCCGTTGAAAAAGTTGGTGCAGATGCCGATGAGCGTAAGATATATCCACGGTTTGTTCTTGAAAAGGTCGGCAAAAGGCTTGAACGAGAACTTCTCAGCGCGCACCGGCTTGAGCCGTTCCTTGGTTAACAGGCCGCAGGCAAGCGTTCCGAGCGTTGCCAGGATGCCGAAACCGGCACCGAGAACGGCATACTGATGGGCATCAGAGCCGCCAACCATCTTCTGGAGGTAAGGAAACGACAGCAGGGTGATGAATCCCATGGCATAGGCTCCCACCATTCGGAACGAGGAGAACTGGTTTTTCTCGTTGTCATCGTCAGTCATCACGCCGAGCAAAGAGCCGTAAGGCACGTTGACAGCGGTGTAGACAGCCATCATCAGCAGATAGAACGTATAGGCATAGATGCGCTTTCCCACCGGTCCGAAGTCGGGCGTATAGAGCAGAAGCGCGAAGATGAGTCCTAAAGGCACGGCTCCGAAGATGAGCCAGGGCCGATAAGTACCCCATTTTGTCTGTGTGCGGTCGGCCAAAGAGCCCATCAGGGGATCGGTAACCACATCAAACATGCGCGCAATGAGCATCAGCGTGGCGGTATCAGCCACTGTCAGTCCGAATACATTGGTGAAAAAGAGCGGAAAAGCAATAGACATGATTTTCCAAGTGATACCTCCGGCGGCTGCATCACCGAGTGCATAGCCGATCTTTTCTTTTAAACTTGCCATTATTTATGATGGTTTTAATGATGATTATTGATTGTTTTGCCTGTTCTTTGCCACCAGTTTCTTGATGGTTTCCACGCTCGATGCCGTATAGAGTCCGTCTTCCGGCGTGTTCATGCAATAGTCTATGAGTTTGTCAACGGTGGAAGTAGCCACGTGCATGCGCGTATCTGCCGATGCATAATAGATGAACACCTTGCCGCTGGCATAGTGATTGCTGTCCACTTCGTCGGCAATCCATCCGTTTGCGAATGCTACGTTCATCACATCGCCTATGTATTCGCCGCCCTCGGGTACGAGGAAGAAGCCTCCGGGCTGAGCTATCACGCGCGTAGGGTCATCAAGTGCGGTCATATACATATATAATACGTAGCGCAGACCGTCGGCCGTGGCGCGCACACCGTGGGCGAGGTGCAGCCATCCCTTAGCAGTCTTGATGGGATGCGGTCCTTCTCCGTTCTTCACTTCTGTGATGGTGTGGTAGTGGCGGGCATTGATGATGCGCTCTTCCCTTACCTCGGCGTGGGTGATATCGTCGACCAGCGCCCATCCGATGCCACCTCCTGAACCTGTATCGATAAATCCGTCTTGCGGACGGGTATAGAAAGCATACTTGCCGTCAACGAATTCGGGATGCAGAACCACATTTCGCTGCTGGCTCCTGGTCTTCAGGTCGGGCAGCCGATGCCATGTCTTGAAGTCCTTGGTGCGTGCTATGCCCGCCGTGGCAGTGGCTGCACTGAGGTTGCCGGGCTGGCTGTCGTCGTGCCTTTCGGCACAGAACACACCGTAGATCCACCCGTCTTCATGGGCGGTGATGCGCATATCGTAGATGTTTGTTGCAGGAATCACGTCGTCGGGCATGGTGATCGGCTCCTCCCAGAAGCGGAAATTGTCGATGCCATTGGGACTTTCTGCCACGGCAAAGAAGCTCTTGCGGTCGGCGCCCTCTACCCTCACCACGAGCAAATACTTGCCATTCCACTTGATGGCACCACTGTTCAGCGTGGCATTCATCATGATTCGCTGCATCAGATAGGGGTTGTCGTTCTCGTTGAAATCGTAACGCCACTCCAAGGGCGTATGTTCTGCCGTCAGGATGGGATATTGATACTTGTCGTAAATGCCGTTCCCCCACTCCATGGGTATGTTTCTGCGCGTCAGCAGTTGTTCGTGATGAGCTCTGAGAGCCTCTACTCTACTTGCAAAATCTGTCATTATCTTCTGTTTTTTATTCTGTTTTCGTCGTTGCGATATCCTTCAGGAACAGCGTGTTTGGTGCTTCATAGAGCGCCTTGAAGTCGGCTGCGCATGGCAATTCGGGTGCCGGTCCGAAGTATTCTTTCTTATAATTGCGCCACAAATGGAAATAACTGATTTTGTAATTGTCCATAATGGGCTTCAACACGTGCGTGAACCATGTGGAATCGGGTATGTTCTGATAGCCGCACTCGGTCAAGGCAAAGAGCTTTTTGTTCTTTTCGGCAAACTTGCTGATAAACTTCAGGTCGGCATTCAGCTGGGTATTGAACTCCTCTTCCGTACCCCACTGATAGGCATCTATACCAATCAGCGCCACGCGATCGTTGCCCGGATAGCGCTGAAGGAAACGTTCCTCAGTCCAGTTGCCGTCGAGATTGGGCGAATAACTCCACAAGAGATTGTCCAGCCCCTCACTTCCGAGATAGTCTTGCAGCATGTTCCACAGTGCGTGGAACTCCTCGTCGGAACACAACTTCTGTCCCCACCAGAACCAGGAGCCATTGTTTTCGTGGAACGGACGGAAGATAATAGGCACGGGCGTGCCGTCGGAAGTCTTCAAACTCTTCAGGAAATCGCCCACGCGCTGCATCCATGTCTGGAACTTTTCGTGCTGTTCGCCGCCGGGAAGGATGCTCTTCACCACCGTGGTATCTTCCACATCCCACGCCGTTTCGCCAGTCAGCGGGTTGCGCGGATGCCAGCTGATGGTCACGATACCGCCTCTTTCATGATGCTTAACCAGCTCTTCGCGGATGCGGGTGAACGGTACGCTGTCGAGATTCTTCTCGTCGCCCATCTCAATACCGCCCAGGTCGAAGCCCATGATGGCAGGATAGTCGTCCACGATGCTAAGCACATCGCTGTGGTTTTCTTCCCATTCCCACGTCAAACCGTAGAAAGGATCGTCCTGGTGACCCATCATGTATCCTTTTTCTGCTATTTTCCACATTCTGTCTTCCAACTGTCCGGCAATGCTTTTCGGCTGCTCCTTCGTTGTGGAACATCCGACAAGCACCATGGCAGCGGCAATGCATGCCAGCTTTTTCTTCGTCATTGCTATCTTATGATTAAATGATTAATTGTTGATTCCTAACTGCTTGTATAGCCAAGCGCACCATTCGTCCCACTGTTCCTGATACCAGAAGTGGGCTGTTTGTTGGTAAACGTGCAGCTCCTTGGGTGCTTTTACGGTGTTATAGGTGGCAAACGCCGTGGTGGGAGGCACCACATCGTCGTTGTAACCGAATGAGAACCAGCCCGGAGAGGTGATTCTGCGGGCGAAATTCACACCGTCGTAATAGCGCGAAGCTTCCACTTCCTTCTGGTCAACATGCTGTTTTCCGTAGAAATAATGCGGCCATCCGCAGGCAATGTGCTGCAATGAGGCGGTATGATCGCACATGGCAGCATGCACGGCACCGTAACAGGTCACTCGTTTATCCAATGCGGCGCACACCAACGACAGCATTCCGCCCTGCGAACTGCCGGTAACGCCCAGCTTCTCGCCGTTCCACTCGGGCAGGGTTGCTATGTAATCGATGGCGCGAACAGCCCCCACGAACACGCGCTTGTAGTAATTGGCATCGCGGTCGTTGATATTGAACTGCCAATAACAGTTCAATGCGCCCTGTGCAAGCTTGTCATAATAGTCTTGCGCCATGGTTACAGGGATGCCGTGGATGCCGATTTCGAGCGTGATACATCCCTTGGCGGCCGTCCATTTGTCGCCTTCGTAGGGCCGAATGCCAGCTCCCGGCACCCGAAGCAGTGCCGGATACTTGCCAGGTTTAGTGGGAATGCAGAGGATACCGTAGGTTCGGCTGCCCCATCGGATGTTCTGAAAGCTCACCTGATAGACATTCACCTCCTCGGTGCACCGTTCCGGCAGCAGCTCACGTGTGGGTTGGAGCGACGTCCAGCGCGCTTCTTCGAGCGCTTTCTGCCAGAATGCATCGAAATCTTGCGGGTCTACGGTGGTTGGACTGAGCTTTTCGGGGCTGTAAGCCGCCGTGCAACATCCCGTATAGTCTCTTCCGCCAACATGGGCGGTCACCTTCAGGCGATAGAAACCGGGCTTGCTCATCTGTCCTGTCCACTTCATCGTGCCGTCTTTCAGCGTTACACCCGCCTTTTTAACCTCGGGATACATCTCAGGACCTGCCTCATAGTCTACTTCAACGTTATCTAATAACGTTCCTGACTTCAAGACATTTACCACGAATTTGCACTTTTCGCCCACCTGATAGTTCCAATCTTTATGGTCGGGGGTAACTGTCACATTGATTTCAGTGCCGCGAATCTGTGATGATACTACTGTGAACATCATCAGAACCATCAGCGTTGTTATTATTCTCTTCATGTTTGGCTTAATAGATTTTTATTAGTTTTGTTTTGCAAAGTTAATACTTTCTTTGCAAGAATAATGATACTTTTTTGCTTTTTCTTTATACTTTATCAAAATAGGATGTTAACAAAAACAAAACAACATGGGAATTGATATCTAAAACCTATGGTTTTGAACATTAAAACCTATGGTTTTGGAGCTCAAAAGCTATGGTTTTAAAGCTCGAAAGCTATGGTTTTGCGACCTGAAACCATAGCTTTTCCGGAAACAAAAAGGCCCCGCCGAAGCGGAGCCCCAAACTTGAGTTACTTAAATTACCTATTGAAAAAAATTAAATGAACCTATTGATTCTATATTAAAACTATGAAAATGCTACTTTACTACGATTTTCTTGCCCTTATAAATATACATGCCCTTCTGCGGAGATGCCACCTTCACGCCGTCTAAAGAATAGTAGGCGTCGGCGGTTTTCTCCTGCTTGGCGGCTGCATTGCTGATTCCCGTAACCACTTTCAGCAGGTTTACGGAAGTCACGGTGATGTCTTTGCCGTTCACATACAGACCTGTCTCCTTCAACTTTGCCACGTCTTCGGCATTGAGAGTGATCTTGAACGACTTTGAATCAACCGTAACGCTGGCGCAACCATACTCGTTCAGGTCGCTCGCATTGCTGGTAAGCGTTTCACTATCAGTACCTGCGAAGATGGTTTTAAACTGATACCAGTTCTTCTCTTCATTCTTCGTTACCGTGTAATTGAACACTATGGCATCGCCGGCAGATGCATCTGCAAACTTTTCAGCGTCGATGCTGAAGCCCGCGGCCCAGTCTCCGAAGGCGCATTCGCCCTCCCAGATGGTGGAAGAAGTGGTTTCTGCGGCTGTAAGAAGCTCGCATTTCGCCACGATAACGTTCATTCCCTGAATCTCAATCTCCTGTCCTGCCTTTATTTTATCTACGTCGTCGGCAGAGAGATCGAAAGCTACTTCGGCATCAGTTGCACCATCTGTAAGATATTTGGCACTCAAGAAATCCTGCCAATCCAGCTTGATGAACACCTGAGGTCCCCACTCCCAACCTGAATTGATGCTGTTGTCGGCCTTCGAAACCGTAACGATGATCTGGTCACCGGCACGTGCATCGCTGAACTGAGATGCGGCAATCTGCACCGCAGGCCATGTGGAATCCATGGTTTTCGAGCCTTCCCACACGGTGGTTCTTGTCTGTGCGTTCACCGTCAAGGCAGCTGCTGCCAGTATAAACAGAGTAAAAATTTTCTTCATACGCATTTATTTTTAAGTTATCTGCTGCAAAATTACAATTTTTATTTGAGATATCACGCTCTTATTTGTTTCTTTTTCATGCACGCAATGTTACTTTCGCCATCCTTCGCGCTTATTTTCCGGCATTGGCAATGCGCTGAACCTGTTCGCGAATCACATCAATGGTGGATTTGTCGGAGAGGAAAACGGAGTTCAATCCCTGCTGTTCCTGGGCGGGATCACCCGTATAATCGTCGCCCACTTGCCACTGGTCGTGCACGGGATTGGCAAGTCCGCCCCATCCCCAGAAGTTGCAACCGGCGAAATTACCGCCTTTTAGCGCGTTGTCGGCTACCAACGAGAACACGTAACGATAGAAATCATCGCGCACGGTGGTGGTGCTTTCGAGCGAGAAAGAGAAGCCGTCGCGCGGGAAACCGAACTCTTCCATCACCAAGGGCTTATTCAGCCGCTCGCTCACAACTATGTGCTCGTCGATGTATTCCTTCGTGTTCTTGCAGGCAATCGGCAGGTTCTTGCGCAGCGTGCGCTCTCTCACCCAGTTCCAATTGTATGGCCAGAGGTGCAGGTTCATATAGTCTATGTTCTTGTCGGAGCACACCTGCTCATACAGTTGCATGTCTCCCTCGCAGCCCCACTTGCCTTCCGAGCCTATGGAAATGAGATGATTCTTGTCGAGAGAGCGGATCAACGCCGATGTTTCTGCCAACCACGCGGCGAAAGGCTGCTTTCCCTCGTCGCTGAAGGCACGCGGCTCGTTGCCGATTTGCCACGACATGATGGCGGGATCCTCAGCATAGGGCTTGCCGGTATAGCGGTTGGTGCGGCCGATCACGTCCTTCACGTACTGATAGAACAGCTCGTGCGCCTTCTTGTTGGTAGCATAGCGGCTCACAAAGCGCATGAACGGCTGGTAGCCATCTTCGTTTGGGCGCGGGGCAACGCCCTCTCCGGCGTGCTCAAGATAGAATCCGTAGCCCCCGCTCCACTCCCAAGAGTTGTTCAGATATAACACGGCGACCATCTTCCGCTTACCCATTTCCATCAGGAGATAATCAAGTCCGGCGAAGATTGTGTCGTTATACACGCCCGGAGCTATCTGCAGCGTGGGCTCAGCCTTGGTTTTCACGCCGCGTTCTCCGTCGCTTCCAACGAGAATACGCAGGTTATCAATGCCGATGGCCTTCATTTCGTCGAGCTCACGGCACAGG
Source organism: Prevotella sp. (assembly GCA_017471245.1). GTDB lineage: Bacteria > Bacteroidota > Bacteroidia > Bacteroidales > Bacteroidaceae > Prevotella. Next base: position 65,614 of record JAFUVB010000064.1, on the reverse strand, counting down.
CGCTGGCGGTCGCCACCCTGCCCTTCGCTGCCGAGAATGGCACCATACCAGAAGTTGGTTCCCACAAAATAATATGGTTTTCCTTCGCGCATGAAATGCCCGTTGTCTACTTTCACAAAGCCATTCTGCGCTTGAAGCGTCAACAATGATACTACACCTATTATTAATAGTATGATTCTTTTCATCTCACATCGGTATGATTTGCTTGCAAAGATACACATTTTCCGGCAAACAAACTGATACTTTTTTGACATGATTCAACACTATATCAGAAAACAGATATGATTCTGCCTTGACATACATACTTTTCAGCCGAATTCAACCATACCCGGCAGTGGTTCCTTGAGTATCTTTCCCATCTGATAACCTTCTTCGGCAGCCACTTCAGCCAGCAATTCCCGGTAGTGATAGCCTATGCTGCCCACCACGCCAACGGTCAAATCGCGGCGCGAATAGTTGCTAAGCTGACAGCGGAAGAAACTTCTGAAGTTCTCTTTCACCAGGTTTCGGAGCGACTCCACGTCTAAATGGCTATATATATATAAAGAGGTGGAAGCCAGAAAACGGTTGGCAAGCGGCTCGCGATAGATGCGGCTGATGAGCTGGTCGTAGCTGAGCGATGCCCATTTCAGGAAGTCTTCGCGCATGGAAACAGGTAGAATGCCCTTATAGAGCGCATTGATGAACAGCTTTCCAAGTGCCGCGCCGCTTCCTTCATCGCCGATAATGTAGCCCATCGGCGGCACATTGGCAATGATTTCACTACCGTCGTAGAGGCAGGAATTGGAGCCTGTGCCAAGTATGCAGGCAATTCCCGGCTCGTGTCCGCATACGGCATGGGCGGCACCAAGTAAGTCGCTCCACACCTCTATCTGCTGAACATGGGGGAATACTGTGTGCAACGCGCTCCTCACCTTGTCGCTCCACTGCCCCCGGCAGCCAGCTCCATAGAAACGAATCCCGCTCACCGCGCTTTCAGAAGGTATCTCCACCTTGCGCATTTCGCCCGTCATCAACGCCTCATCACTCACCACCGGGTTCAGGCCTTGTGTCTGCATGCGGCTCAAAATCTGCCCGTTCTCAACCAAAGCCCAGTCGGTTTTGGTGCTGCCAGAGTCTGCTATAATCAACATAATTTAATTAACCTTTTATAAAAAACCACGCAAATATAATCATAATGTATGAATTATTCGTATTTTTGCAAGCAAATTAAAGAAATATTATCACACAATGAGAAAACTTCTGCTTATTTTATCAGTTATATTTGCACTGAATGCGAATGCCGTACTCAAGGAAAAAGACTTGAGCCAGACACTTTCCATACTGCGCACAGAGCTTCAAAACGTTCACGATGAGCAAGAAAAACGAGTGAAATCGTTTGCTAACCAGAACGAGCGCATCAGAAACAACCTGATGGATGTGATCAGAAGGAGCAACCAGAACTCGCTGATGCTCTACTCGCAGAAACCTGACTACGTGTTCGACCTTACCTATGCCTGCCACGAAGCCACCAACCAGTTTCACGATTTCAAGCAAAAGACACTGCCATTCCGATCGTTCATCAGCAAGATGGATACGGAAATAGCACGCTACGACAGCCTTATCGCATCGCTGCAGAAGATGCCGCAGATGACATTAGACGACAAAGCGAAGACCGATCGCAACGTTTGTCTCACCCTTGCAGTGAACATAAGGCGCTCAATGTATGAGAACAAGCAGACCATGCAGGACTATATCCGCTACTACGACACTACGGAAAACAGACTGAAATATCTGAACGACTATGCCAACTTGCGCTACGGTGAGATACAAAGCAATATCTTCAAGAACGGAGGAGAGAACTATTTCGCCATCCTTTCGGGTCTGCAGAAGAACCTGAACGCAACGGTGGAGGCCGTGAGCGACAAGTATCGCATCTCGAATAAGCTGAAATCACAGTGGGATTCCAGAATGATCATCGGCCTGTTCTTGGCAATCGCCTTCTACGGACTGGTGTCAGTCGTGCTCAACATCTTGGCTATCAGGGTGCTCATGCCACGCCGTTTCCGCACGGAAGAGTTCATGAAGAAGCGCACATGCATCATTCTCGCCACCACAGCCATCACCTTTGCCATCATCCAAGGCATCATCCTCGCCACCGTGGAGCAGAATTTCCTCATCATGGCGAGCAATCTGCTGGTGGAATATGCATGGCTGCTGGGCGTGATTCTTATCTCGCTGCTGCTGAGAGTTGACGGCAATCAGATCAAAAGCGCATTCCACATCTACTCGCCGCTGATCTTCATGGGCTTCATCGTGATCACGTTCCGCATCATTCTGATACCCAACGACCTGGTGAACCTCATTTTCCCGCCCATCCTGCTGATATGCACCGTTTGGCAATGGTATGTCATCCGCAAGCACAACAAGCGTGTTCCCCGAAACGACATGCTCTATACCTACGTGTCGCTTGCCATCTTCATCGCCAGCACCATCAGTTCGTGGATCGGATACACACTGCTCAGCGTGCAGTTGCTTATCTGGTGGATCATGCAGCTCACATGTATTCTCACCATCACCTGTATTGCCGGATGGATGAAAAACTACAGCAAGCGCCACGACATCTACAGAAAGCCGGTCACCGACACATGGTTCTTCCGGCTCATCTATGAGGTGCTGCTGCCCGTGATGGCGCTGTTCTCCATCCCACTGAGCATTTACATGGCGGCAGATGTGTTCAATCTGAGCGACCTCACACTGAGCATCTTCACCAAAAACTTCATCGACGTGAACAATTTCAGGCTCAGTTTCCTCAGCATGATTCAGGTTGTGGGACTCTATTTCCTGTTCAAATACCTGAATAAGCTGTGCTTGGAGCTGCTCCACATACACTTCCGCAACAAGAATTTGCAGAATGTGGGGTCGCGAGAGGTAATGGGAAAGAACGTCATGCAGGTGATTGTGTGGGGCGCATGGCTGCTCATCAGCCTCAGCATCTTGCATATCGGCGGCACCTGGCTCGGTTATATAGCCGGAGGTCTGTCTACCGGTATCGGTTTTGCGTCGAAAGACATTCTCGAAAACCTGTATTACGGCATCAATCTGATGGCAGGACGCGTGAAAGTAGGTGACTGGATAGAGTGCGACGGCATCAAAGGAAAGGTGGCAAGCATCAGCTATACGAGCACCATGCTTGAGGCCATCGACGGCTCGGTGATAGCTTTCACCAACTCGCAGCTGTTCACGAAGAACTACAAAAACCTGACGAAGAACCACGGCTACGTGCTTTCGCTCATCCCATTCGGCGTGGCTTACGGCACGAATATGAAGAAAGTGACCTCGCTCGTGGAAGATGCCGTGATGCAATTGAACCATCAATATCTCGACCCAGAGAAGAAAGTGAAGGTGGTCTTCACCGATTTCGGCGACAGCAGCATCAATTTCAAGCTGCTGTGCTGGGTGGATGCGGTGAAGCAAATCTACGTGGTGAGCGACGTGATGCAATGTATCTACGACGTTCTCAATCGCAACGGCATCGAAATACCGTTCCCGCAGCAGGACGTTTACATCAAGCAAGTGCCAGAAATGCAGACACTATCTCCCGCTGTTTCGAAGGTATGAGCATTTGAATACACTCACAAACTCCGCCATTACGAAGGTATGAACAATTCAATACATACACTATCTCCAGCTGTTTCGAAGGTTTGAACAATTCAATACATACACCAGCTCTGCCATTACGAAGGTTTGAACATCTGTGAATGCAAATTTCGGTGAAGCCGACCACCATTGCCGCTTCATATTAACGGGATAAAAAAATACCGGTTGCCAGCATCCTGGCAACCGGAAATTGTTTTTCTTATCCCTTAGAGATAACTCATCACCTTCTCAAAGTAGCGTTGCGTCCTCTTAATACTGTACTGCTGACCGCCGTTCCACGACCTGATGGCCTTCTCGATATCATTATTCGGATTGTGATAAGACTGTATCAGCAGAAACATTTCCTTTGATTTGGCAAGGTTAAAACGGTCTGAAAGTGTATACCGCTTTTTGCTTTTCCGCTCTTTCAGGATATTGTTGCACTCCTGAACAAGTATCGGCGTAATCTGCATCGCACCGCACTGGTTGCCGTTCTTGGCATTTTTCCGGTCGCCGCTCTCCACTTGAATGATGGCGTTCATTACCGGTTCACAGTCTACTTTAGAAGATTTCTTGTTCCCTTTATTACCTGCACTGGCAGAAATAGGGATAGTCATTAATGTAATTAAACATAATACTTTAAATATTCTATCCATTATTACCTGATTTTTGGAACCTGAACAACGCATCATCTCAATGCTCTTACTGCTCACAACGATACCTATCTTCACAACAGGCTACGTCTCAGTTCCAGTTATTAATCACAGAATGTATTGCATACTATTCTGCATATTCGATGCAAAACTACGAAAAATCAGGCACTTATGCAAATTTTATGTAATAAAAAATACAATTTTTAAGTTTTTTATTGATTTGGGACAATTTCAAAAGCTGATGCTTTGGGGAACAAAAAAGCTATTTAGCGAGGGAATGAATGCGATGCGTTGTTTCTTTTTCGGCCGATTTGTCGCATTGATCTCGTTATATCGTTATTTCGAAATAACGATATAACGAATCATCATCCCCACTTCTACGCTTCGCGCTTATTGCTTCCCGTTGCTGTTTTTTGTCAAAGCGTTCCCTTAGTTGATGGCAGTTCATAGTGATAAATGTCGCGACGGACCGCCATTTTCAGAGCTCTTGCCAAGGCTTTGAATATACCTTCAATCTTGTGATGCTCGTTTTCGCCTTCAGCCTTGATATTCAAGTTCATGCGGGCAGCATCGCTCAGGCTCTTGAAAAAGTGGAGGAACATCTCCGTGGGCATCTCTCCAATGCGCTCGCGACGGAACTCTGCATCCCAGACAAGCCATGGACGACCGCCGAAATCGAGACAAACGGAACACAGACAGTCATCCATCGGCAACGAATAGCCATAGCGCTCAATGCCCCGTTTGTCGCCAAGAGCCTTCAAGATGCACTCTCCGAGGGCAAGAGCAGTGTCTTCTATCGTGTGATGCTCGTCCACATGCAGGTCGCCTTTGGCATGTATCATCAGATCCATCATACCATGTTTGCCTATCTGTTCCAACATGTGGTCGAAGAATCCCAGCCCTGTTGAAATGTCGCAACGCCCTGTTCCGTCGATGTTCAGCACCACGTGAATGTCTGTTTCCTTCGTTGTGCGTCTCACTTCCGCCTTTCGCTCGCCGGCAAACAGCGTTTCTGCTATGCTGTCCCATGTGGTGCCGCGCTCGTCACCTATGATCAGCGCCTTGCAACCGAGGTTTTCTGCCAGCTGACGGTCGCTCTCCCGGTCACCAATCACATAGCTCCCCGCCAGATCATAGGCAGGATTGCCGATATATTCAGTGAGCATTCCCGTTCCGGGTTTGCGGTTCGGGTGGTTGTCTTCAGGAAAATGGCGGTCAATCTTGATATCATCGAAGGTGATTCCTTCGCCTTCGAGCGACTGAAGAATGAACCGATGAACTGGCCAGAAGGTATCTTCCGGGAACGAGGGAGTGCCAAGCCCATCCTGGTTGCTCACCATCACAAACCTGAAATCAAGGTTTTTGCGGATGAAAGCGAGGTTTCGGAACACGCCCTTCACGAATTTCAGCTTCTCGAAGGCATCTATCTGCTCGTCTTCAGGCTCTTCAATGAGCGTGCCATCGCGGTCGATGAACAAGATTTTCTGTGGTTTCATACGTTCTGTTGCTGTCTATTGATACTTCTGCTGCACTATTGATACGTTCTGTTGTATCTATTGAGACGTTCTGATATTGTCTATGATACGTTCTGATACTGTCTATTGATTGGCCAAGGCTGCTTCTTCTGCCACGGTTCCGAGGCTTTCGCGCTCTTTCTCGCGGGCTTCGATGCTACCATATATATAATATAACACATAGAACATGATGATACTGATGAACATTGAGGCAAACACCGTGACGGCTCCCACGATGTAAAGCAGCCATGGAAAGTAGCCCGGCATGGCGGCTTCATCACCATAAGGCGTGCCAATTATAAATAATATGAAGACCACAAACAAGATGAGCAGCGGCAGGGCAATAATGAATGACACAGCCATCAATATGATATACATCACGAAAAGCGTAAGGAAGATGTATCCCCAGTGGCGCATTCCCACCTTAAAGTTTTTGAAGAATAGCTTCCACATGTGGGTTTGCGGCTCAGCGATATACTTCATCGATACATAGGTATATGGCAAAAGCAACAGGATAACGACGAATATAAGCAAGTAGGTCAGTAACATTATCTTGAAATAAGCCATGTCATTTGCGGCCTCTGCTGCCATGGGACTGACCGACTGGGCTGCAGATTGATCAGCAGGTATAATACCTATGGCTGCCAATGCCACGAATCCGCCGACGACGAGCATGATGACTGAAAACAGCAACATCGTCCACAGCCACAGTTTCACCACTCTACCTATGTTCCAACCGTATGCCTTCTCGTTGAAAAGCATTGCCACCCTGCCGTAATAGAACATCTCTACTACCAGCAACAGACAGCTAACCAAGAAATAACCGCCAACTACAAGCGGATTAAAATCACCGCCTACCTGAGCAAAAGCCACGACAAACACAACTGGTATCAGCAGTGCCATCAGCGCCATACATAGCCAAGTGTGGCGAAAAATTTGCTTATAGTTCTCAATAAACGTGTTGTAAGCAGCACTTATGGTAGCTCTGTAACCACGATTCTTGTACAATTCTTCCAATTTAATTCTTTCCATAGTTATTATATATAATGTTTAATGTCTGCAAAGTTACGAATTGTTTTTGTAACAACAGCCATAAAATGAGATTTTTATTCACTCTCAATGCGTTTTCCCTGCGGTTTGACATGCTGTTTCTAATATTTTTGTGTAAATTTGCACGCATGATTGAGAAGAAAAAGATAGGAGAAATGGCTCGCTTTGTCGTTGTTGGCGTACTGGCAACGGCTATCCACTATGCGATATACTGGTTTTTGCAACGCCTGATAAACGAGAACGTGGCATATACCATCGGTTATCTCATCAGTTTCATCGCTAACTACTTCCTTTCAGCTCGCTTCACGTTCAAAGAAAAGACCACTGCCGGCAACGGAATAGGCTTTGCCGGTGCGCATCTGTGCAACTATCTGCTGCAGATGGGGCTGTTGAACCTCTTCTTATGGATGGGAATCAGCAAGGAATGGGCGCCGTTGCCGGTCTATTGCATAGCTGTTCCCGTGAATTTCCTGCTTGTCAGGTTTGTGTTCAAGCATCTGAAAGCACGCAAAAGCTGACTTCAAATCGTGATTCCGACTCAATGAAGCGTATACAGAAGTGTCACTCCGCCCGGGGAAACACCAATCTGGCACTGACCGTTCTGCGGCAACAGCTTGTGAGAAAGCCAATAACCAAGCTCGGTTGATGCCACACCGATAGCTGCTCCGGCAACTACATCATCCCAATGATGGCGGTTTCGGTGCACGCGGTCGACGGCTGTGGCTGCAGCCACGGCGTAACCAGCCGCCGGAATCCATATCGACGTTCCCCGATACTCCTTCCACAGCACGTGAGCACCGGCAAATGCCACTGCAGCATGTCCCGATGGGAAGGCATGATTGTCGGTTCCGTCGGGACGCATATCATGAACGGCATGCTTCAGTCCGTAGGTTACACCGCATGTGAGCAGTCCTGATGCTCCGGCACTCACTATAAACGACTTCCAGTTGCTGCTGCTTTCCACGCCGCAAACCTTCAGCACGAATGCCGAAGAAACGGGCAACAGGCGCAGCCAATCATCGGGACCGTCGCCGTGATACTCCTTATACTGGGCTGAAACGCCCTGCGAAAACACTGCCAACAGGCAGAAAACGAGTAATTGTTTTTTCATATCATTTGCCTTGCACATAGCTTATTGCAGTATGCCTTGTGCTCATTGTCGCTGCAAAATTACGATTTTTCTTTCACATAACCATCATAAACGGAGCCAGTTTTCAAGAATTCGCCTCCCGTCAGGGGTGAGCACGCTTTCAGGATGGAACTGAATGCCGCGTATATCATACGTTCTGTGGCGCAGCGCCATGATCTGTCCTTCGTCGCTCTCGGCTGTTACCTCCAAACAATCGGGGAAATCCTGCCTTGAAACCACCCATGAGTGATAGCGTCCCATGGTGAACCGCTCATCGCAACCGCAGAAAATGGGATCGAGAGGTGTGGTCAGCGTGCCTGTTGTCGCAACTCCATGAAACACGTCGGACAGGTTTTCAAGCTTCGCACCGAACACTTCGCCGATGGCCTGATGACCCAAGCAGACACCCAAGATGGGCTTTCGCCCGGCGTAAGTGCGGATCACGTCGAGCAACAGACCAGCTTCCGACGGGATTCCCGGCCCTGGACTGAGCACGATTTTGTCGTATTCTTCAAGCTGCGAAAGTTGAAACTGGTCGTTACGATACACCGTTACATCCGCACCGAGCTCTTTCAGCAAGTGCGAAAGATTGTATGTGAACGAGTCGTAATTGTCGATGATTACTGTTTTCATATCACTTTTCCTCCCTATTCTACATGTTTTCCGCCATCATGATGGCACGGCGGAGAGCGCCCAATTTATTGTTTACCTCCTGTAGTTCATACTCCTCGTTGCTCTTTGCCACGATTCCGCCACCTGCCTGGAACCATAATTCACCGTTGCGACTGACGAAAGTGCGGATGGTAATCGCCTGATTCAGCGAGCGGTTAAACCCGATATAGCCGATGCAACCGCCGTAGGCTCCACGATTGTGAGGCTCATATTCAGAGATCAACTGCATGGCTCGCACCTTGGGAGCACCCGAAAGTGTTCCTGCCGGAAAAGTATCGATGAAAGCCTTGATGGGGTCTGCCCCCTCGTCGAGTATGCCACTTACGCGTGAAACGAGATGTATCACGTGGCTGTAATACTGAAGATCTTTATAGAAATCCACCTTCACGTGGTGGCAGTTGCGCGAAAGATCGTTGCGCGCAAGGTCAACGAGCATCACATGCTCTGCGTTTTCCTTCGGGTCGTTGCGCAGATAGTCGGCGTTGATCTTGTCTTCTGCGGCATCACCAGTACGCCGCGTGGTTCCTGCAATGGGATCGATATATGCCTTGAACAGTGCTTTGCCATCGCCGTCGCCATGTTCTTCCTTCACGATACGGCAGTGGGTCTCGGGCGAAGAGCCGAATATGCGGAATCCTCCAAAGTCGAAATAGAACAGATAAGGTGAGGGATTGATGCTGCGGAGGGCGCGATAGAGCTTGAAATCATCTCCTTCGAACCGCTGGATGAACCGCCGCGAGAGCACAATCTGGAACACATCGCCGCGCTTGCAGTGCTGTATACCCTTTCGGATATTTGCCTTGTGCTGCTCATCGGTGAGCGATGACGTGGTATCACCTACCGGATGGAAGCCATAAGTGTGAGCATTTGACCTGTTCATTGCCTTGTAGATGGCATCAATACGGCCGTTGCCTGTCTGCAGCCCCTCCTCATCGGCAGTGCAAAGACTCACGATTTTCATCTTGCTGTTGTGGTGATCGAACACGATGACGGTACGATAGAGTATGTAATACATATCAGGTGCATCATTCTTCTCCATCGTCTCGTCCTTCACAGGGATGTTTTCGAAATACCTGACGGCATTGAACGAAGTGTAACCATAGAGTCCGCAATGACAAGAATCATCACCTTCGACCTCGAAACGTGAGAGAAAGTCGTTGATGGCATGGTCGCTGCGGTAAGCAGCATTCACTTTGTGCCTTACAACGCTGCCATCCGGGAACGTGGCAACGCTCTCACCATGGCTGATAGCCACGCTTGCCATCGGATCAACGCCGATAAACGACCGGCTGTTGCTGGATTCGTGGTAGTCGGAACTCTCCATGAGCGCGCTCTGCGGATAGAGATCGCGCAACTGCATATAAACACCCACGGGTGTGTGAAGGTCGCCAAGGAGCGACTTGCTGCATGTGGTATACTTGAAAATCATATCTTTCATTCGGGTTTGTTGTTCAGATAGGTCTCGATATCCTTGTCGCCGCGACCGCTGACGGTAAGTACGACCACGTCATCAGGCTTGAAAGTCAGTTTGCTAAGGGCAGCAACGGCATGCGCACTCTCGATTGCCGGAATGATTCCCTCCATACGGGTGAGCTCATAGCCTGCCTTTATAGCCTCATCATCGTTGATGGCGAGCACCTTACTGCGCTCTTTCACTGCCATATTACAGTGCATGGGTCCCACACCGGGATAGTCGAGACCAGCCGAAATGCTGTAAGCCTCTTCTATCTGACCGTCTTCTGTCTGCATCACCAGCATCTTCGAACCATGCAGGATGCCAACTGTTCCTCGGTGAATCGTTGCTGCCGTGCGGTCGGTATCTATCCCCGCACCTCCTGCTTCGGCAAGAACGATTTTCACACGCTCATCATTTATATAGTGATAGATGGTTCCTGCGGCGTTGCTGCCGCCTCCGATGCATGCCATCAGGTAGTCAGGATAGTCGCGCCCCTCCTTTTCCTGCAGCTGCCATCTGATTTCCTCAGAGATAATGCTCTGCATACGCGCCACGATATCCGGGTAAGGATGCGGCCCCATGGTGGATCCCACGATGTAGAAGGTATCCTTCGGATGGCAACACCAGTCGCGAATCGCCTCGGAACAGGCATCGCTGAGTGTCATATTGCCCGTGCGCACGGGATGCACCGTAGCACCGAGCATCTTCATCCGCTCTACATTGGTATGCTGACGTGCCACATCGGTGGCTCCCATGAACACTTCGCACTGCATATTCATCAATGCGCAAACCGTTGCAGTGGCTACTCCGTGCTGTCCGGCACCTGTTTCGGCGATGATACGTGTCTTCCCCATCTTCTTCGCCATAAGAATCTGACCGATGGTATTGTTTATCTTATGTGCGCCAGTGTGGTTCAGGTCTTCCCTTTTCAGATATAGGCGGCAGCCATACTTCTCACTCATGCGCCGGGCGTAATACAACGGCGACGGCCGCCCCACATAATCGCGCAGCAAAAGATGGTATTCCTTTTTGAAATCCTCGCTTTCGATGATGGGAAGATATGCCTGGCGCAGGTCTTCCACACATTTATATAATATCTCAGGCACGTAGGCCCCTCCGAATTCACCGTAAAAGCCATTTTCGTCAACCAGAAAGCTCTCTTTCATATATACAAATTTAATTACGTTATTATCATTATCATTTAATCTCTCCATACTGAGCGGCACATCACGCCACCCTTACGGTCATTCCAGACCATCCAATTCCGTAGGAATCTCCTTGCGATAGGCAATGCCGGTCATGCTGCATACGAGGTCGCCATGCTGGTTTTTCACCTTGATCTCGCAATATGGAATCTTGTGATGGTTCAGTGTTTCGGTGGCTTCGGCTGTCAGTTGGTCACCCACGAAGGCACTATGCAGGAACGTGATGGTATTCTCCAGACCGAAAGTTAGCTTGCCACGGCTGTTGGAAATGGCAGCAAAAACGAGGTCAGCCAATGTGAACAAGGCACCGCCTTGGCACACCCCGCCGGCATTGAGATGCTCTTTGGTGACGGTCATCTCAGCCCTTGCATAGCCTTCTCTTATCTCCACGATGCGCGCACCGCTGTTTTTGGCGAACACATCGCCGTTGTTTAAGAAATCTTTCAGTGTCATTGTCGGTTGTTTTTCTGATTATTGTTCACGCACGAAGTGCTGTCTCTATCTCTCCAAAGCCTCGTATAGGCGATCCATTGCCACATCTGCGTCGCCGCCGGCTTCGTTCAGCAAGGTGACAAACTTAGACCCGACAATGGCACCGGCGGCATTCTGCTGCGCACTCTCCAAGGTCTGCCTGTTGCTGATGCCGAATCCTATCATGCGCGGATTCCTTAATTGCATGCCGTTGATGTGACGGAAATAGGCTTGCTTGGCATCGTCGAAACTCTTTTGAGCACCGGTGATGCTGGCGGAGCTCACCATATAGATGAACCCATCGGTGTGTTCGTCGATGAAACGGATGCGCTCCTCGCTCGTTTCGGGAGTAATCATCATGATCACACGCAGGTCGTATCTGTCGGCAACGGGCTTCACCTCCTTCAAATAATCGGCAAATGGCAGGTCGGGGATAATCATTCCCGACACGCCGCTGTCAACACAACTCTTGCAAAACTGCTCGATGCCGTAGTGCATGATGACGTTCAGATAACCCATCATCACCAAAGGAATCTTCACCTCATCCTTGATGGCGCGCAACTGCGCAAAAAGCGTGGCGAGTGTCATGCCGTTTTTCAATGCAACAGTTCCTGCACTCTGAATGACAGGACCGTCGGCAAGCGGGTCGCTGAAGGGTATTCCTACTTCAATCATATCGATTCCGCGCCGTTGAAGAGTCGTGATGACATGTGCCGTACCATCGAGTGAGGGACAACCGGCACAGAAATACAGCGACAACAGCTTGCGCCCCGTTTCGCGTTGTTCTGAAAACAATTGGTTAATTCTATTTTGAGTCTGCATAAAAAATATCTAAAATTTTTACAATGTCATGATACATGTTGCTGAATATCGCACCAAACACCTGATCGTTATTTGGTTATGCTCACTGTCTGACAGCTTGGATAAACGACTTCAGCTTATCAATATCCTTCACTGCGGGAGATGTTTCAAAGCAACTGTTCAGGTCGATGCCTGCAAATTGCGGATGACTGAACGACTTTATGTCATCAACATCATCGCGACCGATGCCTCCGCTCAAGAGGAAAGGTATGTTTCCGTCGTATGCCTCTAACAGACTCCAGTTGAACTTCTTGCCGCTTCCGCCAAGGGAGTCGCACTTCGTGTCGAAGAGAAACATATCCACACACCCTTCATAGGCATGCCAGCTCAAAACATCTTCTTTAGTATTTATGCTTAACGTTTTGATAATCTTCAGATTGGGATGAATATCCGGATCAATGGTTCTGCGCAGATTATCAATCATCACGGGCGATTCTTCACCGTGCAACTGTACATAGTCAAGACTGTAATTATAAACGCGGGTCACTATATTCTGCGGCATGTCATCTACAAACACCCCCACACGGCTGGGAGTACGTAAGGGAACAGCCTCGGCATTTGCATTTTCGAGCTTGTGTAAACGGTCTTGCGAATAATCGGGAATAATACCAGCACGCGAAGAAATCATCTGCACGTAACGACTACTCTGAGGCCAGAATATTAAACCAATCATATCCACATTCAGGGAAACTACCGCGCGAATGTTCTCAGGCTCGCGCAAACCACATACCTTTATTATCATATCGTCATTAATTTTTACAAAATCGATTCAATGAAATCACGCAGCGAACCGCCCGGATCATCGGTTTTCATGAAGTTCTCACCAATGAGGAATCCCTGAAAGCCTGCCTCGCGCAGCTGTTTCACCACCTCCGGCGACGAGATGCCACTCTCGCTCACCTTGCAGACATCCTTTGGCAACTGCTCCGACAGCCGGAATGAGTTGGCGACATCGGTGACAAACGTGCCGAGATTGCGGTTGTTGATGCCGCACATGTCGGGTTCCAGTTCTGCATATTCCAGTTCTTCCTCGCTGTGCATCTCCAAAAGCACCTCCAAACCGATGCCATGCGCCGTCTCGATGAGACGTTTGCACTCGCTCTTCTGCAGATCGGCGGCAATGAGCAACACAGCCGATGCACCGCAAAGGCGTGCCTGGAACACCTGATATTCGTCGATGATGAAATTCTTATACAGCACTGGCAGCACCACTCCACTCTTTCTCGCTGCCACCACATAGCGGTCGCTGCCGCCGAAGAAGTGCTCATCGGTGAGGATGCTCAGTGCTGAAGCCCCGTTTTGCTGGTATGAAAGCGGTATCAGCTCAGCACTACCGTCTTGCTTGATCCATCCTTTTGAGGGTGACTTCCGTTTGAACTCCGCGATGATTCCTGTGGGCGATGACATCAATGCCTGCCGCATTGACGGAACGAAGGCATCTTCCTGCATCAGCTCGTCAACTCTCACGCGTAGCGTCTTCTCGGGCATCACCTCCTTGAAACGCATCACTTCCTCACGTTTCCATGCGATGATTTCTTCTAAAACGTCTTTCATCCTTATTTTATTTTGTTTCCTGTGAAAAAAACGACATATTGATCAGCTGTTCAGCTCCACGAATTTGCGGAAGGTGTGCAGTGCACTGCCGCTGTCGATACTCTCACGGGCGATCTCCACACATTCTTCAATGCTTTTCGTTCCCTTCTCCATCACCTGGATTCCAAAGGCTGCATTGGCAAGCACAATGTTCTTCTGCGCCGGCAGGCAGCGGTTTTCGAGCACGCTGTCGAATATCTTTGCTGCCTCGTCTTCGGTGGCACCGGCAACAAGCTCCTCTGGTTTGGCAATCTCGAAACCGAGATCGGAGGGTTTGAAAACACGCTCATATTGATTGGTTGTTACCTTGAAATCACCTGTCAGCGAGATTTCGTCGTAGCCATCGATGCTGTTCACGATTCCGTAATCGATGCCTATTTTCTGATACACATTATTATATAGGCGCATCTGATCAAGGTTGGCAACGCCCAATAACTGGCACTGCGGCTGTGAAGGATTCACTATCGGACCGAGAAGATTGAAGCATGTGGGGAACTGAAGTGCCTTGCGGATGGGACCTACGAACTTCATCGCCTTGGCAAACAACTGTGCGTGAAGATAAACGATACCGCATTCGTTGATGCTGCGGTTCAGTTTGTCGATGTCGTCGGTGAATTTGATGCCGTGGTGGGCTATCACATTCGATGCTCCGCTGGTGGATGTAGCGGCGTAGTTGCCGTGCTTGGCCACCTTGTAGCCTGCTCCTGCAATCACGAAACAGCTGGTGGTAGAGATGTTGAACGTATTCTTGCGGTCGCCCCCGGTACCCACCACATCGATATAACGGTCGCAATCAAGCGCGGCTTTCACACCTGTTTCTAATATTCCATCGCGAAAGCCGAGCAGCTCGTCCACCGTTATGCCGCGCATTTGCAGTGCTGTGAGCAAGGCAGTGATCTGCTCATTGGGGAATTCGCTCTTGGTAATGCCCACCAAGATGTTCTTCGTTTCCTCACGTGTCAGTTCCTCGTGATTCAACATTCTGTTGAGAATTTCTTTCATTTCCATCTTTTTCTGTTTTTATTGTGTATTGTCTTGATTTCTTTTATCCTCAATAACGGAATCGTAATAAAGAAAAAAGACCTGTCGTAAGAACGGCAGGCCTTTATGCTTTTATGCTAATATCCACACGGCTACGTTGCTCACGACTTGTTGAATCTTGAGTAGCGCCACCACCATGCTGTGAATACATTAACTGTCATTTTATTCTTTATTTTTGATTATCGGTTGCAAATTTACACATTTTCTGCAACCTGACAAACTTTTTTGTTATTATTTTTGATTTTTCTTCCATTTTTTCTTCAGCAGTGAGATACACATTATTTATAAATAGAGCAATGCTCACCAATAAAAGAAATGAAAGAAAAACGATTAACGGTTATTGGTTCACGCTGAATGGCTATTGTCTTTACCCGTTAATGGATATTGTCTTTACCCGTTGTTGCACAAAAAAGTATGGAAAATAATTGGTAATACCGCCGAAATACGCTATATTTGCACAGGAAAGTACATGATTATGAAGAAACTGTATCTACTGTTATACTGCCTGATAGCCGCATGCACCCTGACTGCAGGAAACACCTTGGGCGAGCGAAAGGAATATGCCGAAGCAGCACAAACGGCAGAAAACGAAATGGTGCAGATTGCCGACAGCACGTTTAAAGATGTGGCAATCATCCAGAAAGCCAACGATGCCATCGTGGCAGTATCGCAGATGAACAACATCAGAAAGTCACTGCTCTACTGCTCACTCACCATTATCTTGCTGTATCTGCTGTGGTTGGGATATCATTTCACTGCCAGCCGCCTCAGCCGAAAGCAGAAACACCTTGCCCACTACCGCCACCGAGGACTCCGCATCATGGCAGTGCTCACATTGGTAAGCGGCTGCGTGCTCTACTATATCGGTTTCTTCACCAGCGGCACGGCATCCTCGCTGCCCGCCTATTTCGTGAGACCGCTCATTGCCTCGATAGGTATGTTTGTTGGAAACACGGCTTATCAGGAAGTGAGCGAGGAGTGTACAGGCAGTGCTTTTTACATGACGTGCTTCGCCATCGTGCATCTTTCCGCCATACTCATCAGTGCCACATTCGTAATCAGCTTTTTCTGGAAACGCGTTAAGTCGTGGTTCTGGTGCCAATGCTGGAACATTGAAGGCTTTTTCTGTAGAATCACGCGGCAAAGGCTGTTCAAAGGGAAGACGCTGAACGTGTTCTTCGGCTTCAACGAGCCCACGCTGCTTCTTGCAAAGAGCATCACCGGCAAACGGGAATATCGCAAAGCGAACCATCTCGTGTTCGTTGACATGCCCCAAAACGACATCGTATCGCCCGAACCGGCAAGCCTCAGCCAGATATTCGGCATATTTCCCTACAAGCGGGAATACGTTAACCAGCTGTCCGACATCAGGTATGTTTTGCAAAATGCCAACCACCACCCTGCCACTGAAGACAATGCTGATGATAAACTGTTAGACAAACTGGGACTTCACGGGCTGCGACAGCTGATGAAAAACCACCATAAGGTGCGCGCTTACTTCCTTTCTGACAACGAGGACGACAACATCAAGTCGGTGGTGAACTTCCTTGCCGACGACATCTGCACCGTAGGCAAATCGATAGACATCTATTGCCACGCCCGAAAAACCGACTCCAACGGGGCGATAGAGAAGATGGCGTATGTGAAAGGTGGCACCGTTCACCCGAACATACACATCATCGACTCTTCTGAACTGGCAGTGAACCAACTGAAGAACCATGTGGAATACCAGCCCGTAAGCTTCGTTTCGCCCGACACGGCACAAGCCACGGTCAGCAATCCCTTCATTTCGCTCATCGTGGGATTTGGCGAAACAGGGCGCGACATGCTGCGTTTCCTCTATGAATTCAGTGCTTTTCCCAACAGCAAAGGCGACAAGTGCCCGGTAAGATGCTACGCCATCGACAGCCGGATGGACACGCTCAGAGGCGACTTCTACCACAACATGCCTGCCCTCAAAGGCAACAACGAGGTGGAACTGCTGCAATATTCCACCAAGGATCCGCAATTCTGGACGTGGACAAACACCATCCTGCCCCAACTGAACTATGTATGCATCGCATTAGGAAATGACGATGAAAACATACAACTCGCCATCGACCTGTTTGAAACGGCATGCAGAATTGACGGAAAAGACATGGAGCACTTCAAGATTTTCATCCGTTCACACCAGCAGGGAAACGAGAGCAAGCTCCGCCAAATTGCCTCCTTCTACAACGAAAAGAGCGGTATCTGCGACCGCAATGGCAAGAAATTGGAACACATCGTGGTGTTCGGCAACCAACAGGACACGTATACCTATGAGCATATCGTGGCAGAAGACACCATTCAAGAGGCCATGCAATACTACAGCAAGTACAACCTTTCTGCCTCAAAGGAAGAAAACCGCAAGACATGGGACGCAAGGCATGAAATCAATACCGACAAAACGGCAATCACCATCGCGCAAATCAACGCCTTGATACGCCGCGAAAGTCAGGACATTGCCAACAGCCAGCACGCAAGAACGAAGCTCAAGCTCATCGGACTTACCATGGAAGAGGCAAAGGCGCTATACGCCCCGGCGGCACAGCTCAGCAATGAGCAGCAGGAAAAGAAGGCATTGCTCGACTTCATCAACTCTTTCAATTCGGAAGAAAAGCCTGAATACGTGAAAGACGAGCAGCTGCTGCAGCAAATGCCCATGCAGCAAGTGATCAGAAACATGGCTGTTTGTGAGCACCTGAGATGGGTTGCCTCGCACGAGATGCTGGGATATGTTTGCGGCGACGAAGACAACGAGGTGAAAAAAACGCATACTTGCCTGCGCCCGTGGCACGAACTGTCGCCGGAAATTCAAGACTACGACTACAACGTGATGGAAAAAACCGTGGAACTGCTTATCAACAAATCATCATAGCAATGAAGACAAAAGACAACTACATGCCTCATCCCATCGACACATCGGATGTGGAACTGCCCGAATCGCTGAAACCGCTGTTAGAGATGATGGCCAAGAACGTTCACGAACTGTGGGCTGAGGAGCGTTTGCGCCAAGGCTGGAGCTACGGCGAGAAGCGCAACGACGAACTGAAACAGCATCCCTGCCTCGTGGCATACGAGGAACTGCCGGAGGAAGAGAAGGTTTACGACCGCAGGTCATCTGAGGAAACGCTGAAAGTGATTCTGAAATCGGGATTCAAAATTGTGAAAGCATGAAAGAAAAGAAAGAGTATCTTGCCTTTATCAGCTACAGCAGGAAAGACGAGAAATGGGCAGAGTGGCTGCAAAACAAACTGGAATTCTATCAGTTGCCGGCATACGTGAGGGAGGAACGCCCCGACCTGCCCACCCATCTGCGCCCCATCTTCCGCGATGTGACCGACCTGGAGCCGGGCTATCTCTCGGAAAACATCGAGAAAGCCCTCAAAGCATCGCGCTTCCTGATAGTGATTTGCTCGCCAAACGCCGTAAAATCGAAGTGGGTTGACCTGGAAATACAGACATTCGCCCACTATAACGGGGAATCGGGAGTAATCCCCTTCATCGTGGAAGGCATCCCCCACGCCGACAACAAGGAAGAGGAGTGCCTGCCCGAAAGCCTGCTAAGGATAACGGAAAACAAGGAAAAGCTCGGTGCCAACGTGAACGAACTGAGCCGCGACTATGCTGCCGTGAAACTGGTGGCCGCCATGCTGGGGCTGCGGATTGACAAACTGTGGCAGCGCTACCTGCGCGCCGAGGAGGAAGAAAAGGAGCGTATCCTCAGAGAGCGCAACCACTTGCAGAAGGTGCAGAGCTTCTTCCTCGCCGAGAAAGCCATCGCCGTGAACAAGCAAGGCGATTCTTTCACCGCCCGGTTGCTGGCATTGGAGGCATTGCCCAAGAACCTTTCTGAGCCCGACCGCCCCTATGTGGCACAAGCAGAAGCGGCATTGCGCATGGCAGCAGCCAGCGAAGATGCCATCATCCATCTGCCTAAGAGTGTACAGCACATGAGGATTGCAGCCAACGGAAAGTGGTGCGCCGTCGCCCTGCACGACGGCAGGACACTCGTTTACGACCTTTCTTCGGGCGGAATCATCCATACCCTGCAATCCCATCAGCCCATGATATCCGACATTGCCATCAGTCCCGACGACCGGTTGATAGCCACCGTATCGGTAGACAAGTCTCTCATCCTCTGGGATGTGGAGAGCGGACAGATGGCAGGCTGCATCCTCCTCGCCAATGCCGGCATCAACTATTACCATTCCAACTATCTCGCGTTCAGTCCTGACAGCAAATTGATAGCTATGCAACAGAAAAGCCAGATCATGATATGGAACACGCGCACGCGTAAGCTCAAGCGCAGCATTCCATTGAAAAATGAGAGCTCCGGTCCGATATTCTTTAACGGAGACGGCTCCAAGATTTATATGGCAAGCGAGTATGGCGTTGCCTCATGGATGACCGCCACGGGGATGAAGCTGTCTGACAAGAGTACGCTCTTCGGCTGGCCTTTCCACGTGAGTCCCGACGGAAAGAAAATCATCTTCACGACCGAGGAGGAAGTAAAGATATGGGAAATAGACCCGTTCCGGCACTACAAATCTTTCCCTATTCCTGACATTTTCACGATAAGGTTCAGTGCCGACGGAAAGGCATTTTCCACCTATTCCCTAAACTCGGGCTCTGCCCTGTGGGATATGGAAACAGGCGAGCAGCTGCTGATGGTGGGAAACGACTTGCCGGGTACATGCCACGTGACGCTCGACAACAGCCGCCTTGTATGTGAGGGTGAGTTCTGTATCTATATAAGAAGATGGCATCAGAAACCGTTCATCACGGAATACACCGACGGGGATTCCTATCCCTACCTGTCGCACTTCTCTCCCGACCGCCAGCAACTGCTTGCCTACTCATGGAACATCAGCGACCACTGTGCCTGGAAGATGATATGGAACACCGCCGATGGCACCCTCGTGTCGAAACAAAAGCAAGACGGATACTTCGAATATGAGAATTACCTCGCCCTAAGCCCCGATGGCAGTTTGATCGCCTACTTCAAGGAAAGACCGGATTGGCGCGAGAACGGAAGCCCTGACCCAGAACCGGGAGTGATCTACGGCACTATCATTGTGGCAGATGCCTGGAACGGCGACATCCTGCATGAACTGCCAGCCACGGCCGACGACCTGAAGAACTTCATGTTCTCATACGACAACCAATGGTTCGCAGCTTCCCACTGGGGCAGGTTCTACCTTTGGAACCTGAAAAGCGGCAAAACGAAAATCCTGAGAGAGGACATGAAGGGGAAGAATCCCCGGATAGAGCCCACTTTTTTCACAACTGTTTCCTTCTCGCCCGACAATCGCCACATTGCAGCAGAGGGGAGTAACTGGGATGGTTACATAAATCTCGTGTGGGATATCGAGACAGAAACGTTCCGGGAATTTGAGGTTGAGGGCTACTCCATAGACAGTAACATCGCCTATAGTCCGGATGGAGCACTCATGGCAATGCACTTCAAAGATGGCATCCACATCATGGATACATCCACATTGGAGACTATCCGCAAGATAATGGTGGAAAAAACGGAGCACCTGTCGTTCAGTCCCGACGGAAGGACACTGATCACCGACACCAACAAAGGTTGCATCGAGGTGTACGACGTGGCTACCGGTAAACTGCTGATTGACTATCAGACAGAAGTGCTGGGGGCTCGTTTCAGCTCAGACGGACACTCTATCTACACACATCTCGGTCAGTCCATCTACCTCTGGCACCATCCCACCTTGCAGGAACTCATTGACGAACAGCGGGAACGGTTCAGCAACCGCCCGTTTACGGCAGAAGAAAAGGAACAGTATCTGTTGGAAGAATTATGATTTGCTAAAAGAATGAATAAAAAAATGCAAATGGTGAAATAAATCATGAACAACTGCGTTATAGAGATAGAAACATTTAAAAGAATGCCTATGCAGTATTTTACTCCAGAAGAAACCAGACCGTCTGAACAGACGCTGAACATTATCCGACAAATAGCCTACAGCTGCCGTTCCATCGAGCTGAACGGGAAGTATGAATTGTATAGTCTGAACTGAACCATGGCAACAATCGTTTCTCCATCCTTGCTTGCAGCCAACTTCCTGAACCTGCACGACGACATCGAAATGATCAACAACAGTGAGGCCGACTGGCTCCACATGGATATCATGGATGGCGTTTTCGTGCCGAACATCTCTTTCGGCTTTCCCGTTTTGGAGGCTGTGGCAAAGATTTGCAAGAAGCCGCTTGACGTGCATTTCATGATTGTGAAACCCGAAAGATACATTCTTCAGACTGCAAAGACCGGTGCCATGATGATGAACGTTCACTATGAGGCGTGCACACACCTGCACCGCACCGTTCAGGAAATACATGATGCTGGCATGAAAGCGGGAGTGACGCTCAATCCCTCCACGCCCGTTTGCGTGCTGGAAGACATACTGGGCGACATCGACATGGTGCTGCTGATGAGCGTGAATCCGGGTTTCGGCGGTCAGAAGTTCATCGAGAACACCATTGCCAAGGTGAAACGGCTGAAGGAAATGATTGCTCAGAGCGGCTCGCGCGCACTCATCGAGGTTGACGGAGGCGTTCAGGCAGAAACGGCGCCACGACTTGTGGCAGCCGGCGTGGATGTATTGGTGAGCGGCAGCTATGTGTTCAAGGCAAAGGATCCTTATCAGACCATTCACGAACTGAAACAATTGTAGAGGCTTATATGCCAAAAAATTCTCATGTCAGCATTCCCGGCGGTTCATACCAGCAGGAATACAGACATGAGAATGATGCAGAAAGTCGCAGCTTCAGCACTTTTTCTAAGCAAGATCGAGCGCCAGATGATGCTCTCTTGCCATTCGGCGCATGTTGATAAGCGCATATCTCATCCGCCCGAGCGATGTGTTGATGCTCACGCCCGTTGTCTCGGCAATCTCCTTGAACGACAGTTCCTGGTAGTAGCGCATATACACCACTTCGCGCTGAGGTGCCGGCAACAGGTTCATCATCTTCCTCACATCGTCCATCACCTGATTGTTCACAAACTGATTCTCCACGTTCACGTCGAGCAGTTCCGACGATTTGATGTTCGAGAGATCATTTCCCTCGGTGGGTTCCACGATGTTCAGGTTCTTCTGGTCGCGATACCAGTCCATAATCACATTATGGGCAATGCGCATCAGCCATGCCGAGAACTTGCCCGAATCGGTATATTTCCGCTGATGCAGCTTGGTGATCGCCTTCACGAATGTCTCTTGGAAGATGTCGTTAGCCATCTCCTGATCATGCACGATGAACAGGATATATGAAAATAATTTAGACTGAGTGCGCGATAATAGCAAATCAAACGCCCTGTTGTTTCCTTCAATATACGCAATGGCCAACTGTTCGTCAGTCATTTCCTGCAACTTTTCCATTATTTGAAATTTGGTTATTGAAGTAACATTGTTCCGATAGGCAAAAAATTATGTATTTGTTATTAATCCGGTGCAAATATAGACACTTTTCTTCATCTGTGCAAATATTTTTTGCAAAATATCGTGTTTTTCTTGCATATTTAAAAGAATATTGGTAAATTTGCATCGATTAAGGTTCGCTATAGACGCGATTAATAAGGGAATGGGGTGAGAATCCCCGACTGTCCCGCAGCTGTGAGTTCCATTATGCCCACGAGCGAAATAGCCACTGTCAGAAGAATACGACGGGAAGGTGCTTGAGGGTGGAACAGAGTCAGAAGACCTGCCTTATGATTATCATGCCTCGCCTCTCGATGTAAGGGGTTCTGGCAAACCAGAAAGTATTAAGAATCAATTGATGTGTATCCCTATGCCAGGGTTTGCAGCATCATATCTACGGGAAAGTTTTTAACCGTACGTGTATTATTATATAAGTTGTTTTTTGAAAGAGCGGTGCGAGAAGCATCGCTCTTTTCATTTCTCTATGCAATAGCATTGTGTTCCGGGCGGCAAAAATGAAGGTTATGATGGGGATATATCAAGGGATTAGTGAGTATAAATCAAGAGATTGGTGAGTATAAATCAAGAGATTGAGGGGTATACATCAAGGGATTGGTGAGAATAAAATAAAGAGGTTGATGCAGGATGCTATCAACCTCAAGGCGATTTCTTAACCGAGAAATCATAAATAAGATGTGGCAAATATAGTTCTTTAAATCGAAAGTTCCAAATAAAAATACAAAAAAGTGCATTTTTTAACACTTCAACGGCGCATAAAGCGATAATTCCATCTTCGAAGGTGCATTTCGAGAGCGATATAGGCAACGCTATTTTAACCGAAAGCATGCTTTCGGAAGGAGAAACAGCATCGGTTTTGGTGAGTGAAGCCCTATAGGACTTATAGGGCATATAAGGCTTATAAGTCTTATAAGACTAATAGGGCGAGAAAACATAGCTTTTGATGAGCAAAATCATATCTTTTGAAAGAAGAAACCATAGCTTTTGATGGTTGAAACCATAGCTTTCAGCAAGCGCAAGCGCAAATGACGGAACACCATATCAGCCTCTCTCCCATAGCAAATAAATGCAATTATGCGGCACCTGAGCCTAAAACCTTGCATTTCAAACGTTTACGAGAATTTATCCGTTACCTGCTGCGTCACCCGATCCCGCACCTGATGCGACACCTACTCACCATTTTCGGCCTCTTTTCTATCATTATTATTCGAAGTTTCCACAGAACTATCCGATTTGCGAATTAACTTTCATTCTTGTGCGCGCAAACAACGGCGAAAATACACTACTTTGAAATGTCGTGGATTTTTACTTAATACCCTCAAACGACTGAATATCAGGTGTTTAGTAGTTTCAAAATATTGACAAAATGGGCGTTTCTTAAAAAAAGTACCACAAAAATGCGCATCAGGTGACGCATCAGGTGTCGGATAAAAATGCGCAATCAGCTGATTTACAACGAATTATGCAAGGTGACACATGTTTTGATTTTTATCATAGGGAGTTACAATGAAGTTTCCGCACCCAATGCCATGAAACAGCAGAAAAAATGCCATGAACCAGCAGAAACAATGCAACTAAACGACTTATCCAATTCAATGAATCGACAGAGTCACTTCCATGAATCATCAGAACCGAATCCATGAAACAGCCGAAACAGATGTCATGATAGGCGAGAAAATGATAAAGACAGTGAAAAAACATGACAATGTGAAGTTTTTCAGCAGTTCATACCGATTATTCCATATTTTTTTGTAATTTTGCAGCAAATTAATCGAACAAACAACAAATCATCAAATAGAATGAAATTCAAGACATTAATCATCGCATTATTGTTTCCCACAATGCTCATGGCATCGGTATGGGAGACAGAGTATAAGCAGATTGAGAGCAGCATCACGGAGCCGCAGTTTGCCAACCGGGAGTTTCTCATCACAAAGTATGGCGCTTCGCTCAAGGTGAACGATGCCGCCAAGAACCAGAAAGCCATCAACAAAGCCATCGAGGCATGCTCGAAGGCCGGCGGAGGCAGGGTGATCGTGCCCGAAGGCACATGGAACACGGGTGCCATCACGCTGAAGAGCAACGTGAACCTGGTGATTGAGAAGGGCGCAACGCTGCTTTTCGCCTTCGACCGCTCGCTTTATCCAAACGTTCCCACACGCTGGGAAGGCCTCGACTGCTGGAACTATCAGCCGCTGATATATGCCTATCAGCAGCAGAACATCGGTATCACTGGTGAAGGAACCATCGACGGCAACGGCAGCGATGACACTTGGTGGCTGATGAGCGGCAAAACGCCGAAGAGCAGAGACATTGCAGTGCCTGAGAAACAGCAGAATCCCGGCGGGCGCGCCGACCTGCTGAAATATGCCGAAGACGGTGTAGACATGGACGAGCGCGTGTTCGGTGCCGGCAAAGGACTGCGCCCGCAGTTGGTAAACCTGAACCAGTGCGAGAACATCCTCATCGAGGGCGTCACCATGCTGCGCTCCCCGTTCTGGGTGATGCACCCGCTGCTGTCGAAGAACATCACCGTGAGGAACGTGAAGGTGTGGAACGAGGGTCCCAACGGCGACGGCTGCGACCCGGAGTCGTGCGAGAACGTGCTGATAGAGAACTGCGTGTTCCACACGGGCGATGACTGCATCGCCATCAAAAGCGGCCGCAATGCCGACGGGCGCGCAGGTGCCACAGGGCGCTATGCCGGTATTCCGAGCAAGAACTTCATCATCCGCAACTGCGTGATGGAGGACGGTCACGGCGGAGTGGTGATCGGCTCAGAGATTTCCGGCGGTTGCCAGAACGTTTTCGTGGAGAATTGCCAGATGGACTCGCCGAGTCTCGACCGCGTTTTGCGCATCAAGACCAACTCCTGCCGCGGTGGTGTGATCGAGAACATCTATTTCCGCAACGTCACCGTGGGACAATGCGGCGAGGCAGTGCTGAAAATCAACACCGACTACGAGCCTAAGGAGGTTTGCTGCCGCGGTTTCTACCCCATCGTGAGGAACGTTTACATGGAGAAGGTGACATGCAAGAAGTCGAAATACGGCGTGATGATCGTGGGCTATGATGACGAAAAGCTCGCCTATACGGTGAACAACATCCACGTGAAGGACTGCACTTTCGACGGTGTTTATAACAAACCCATCCACCAGACCGGTAAGGCGCAGAACCTGTATTTCGAAAACCTGATGATCAACGGTTCGCTCGTGCTCAGCGAAAAGCCCTACAAAACCTACAGCCAGTGGATGACTCACTCTGAGATGCAGCGCGTGCCGCATTCCTACATGCTGGATTTTGCAAAGACCAACCCACGGTGGAGCTATACCAGCGGTACGGAGATGGGTGCCATGCTCGACACCTACAAGCAATACAACGACGTGAGCATCTATGAATACCTGAAAGAATATCCCGCCAAGATGATCGACGAGAAGGGCGGTGCCAACGGTTACAAGTATGAAGACTTCAATCTTGACAACGTGCGACCGGGAAAATTCCTCATCGCCATGTACAAGAAAGACCCGCAGCCCAACCATCTGCTGATGCTGAAGACCCTCTACAAGCAGCTCGAAAAGCAGCCACGCACCAAGGAAGGTGTGTTCTGGCACAAGGCAATCTATGCCAACCAGGTGTGGCTCGACGGTATCTTCATGGGACTCCCCTACTACACCGAAGCCACTCCGCTGCTGAAGAAGGCGAAAAAGGCGAAGAAATACTACAACGACATCGTTGACCAGGTGGTGAAGACCGACAAACGCACCTTCGATGCCAAGACCGGACTGTGGAAACACGCATGGGACGAGACCCACACGGCATTCTGGGCCGACAAGGAAACAGGCCAGTCGAAGCACACATGGGCAAGAGCCATGGGATGGTATGTGATGGCAATGGTGGAAGTTCTTGACGAACTGCCCCAGGATTTCGAGCGCCGCGGCGAGGTGATTGATGTGTTCCAGCGCGCAATGGCAGCCTTGGTGAAGCATCAGGACAAGAAAACGGGTGTGTGGTACGACGTTCTCGACGTGAAGGATCCGCGCAACTATCTGGAGTCTACTGCCTCGTCGATGTTCACCTACTGCCTGCTGAAAGGTGCGCGGAAGGGCTATCTCGGCGAAAAATTCCGCGAAGCCGGCATCAAAGGCTACAAAGGTATCATCGAGCAGTTCATCCGCGTGAATGCCGACAAGACCATCTCGCTCACCCGCTGCTGCGAAGTGAGCGGCCTGGGCCCGGCTCCCGGTCCATACGTAACCAAGCCCAACTACAAACGCGACGGCTCTTTCGACTACTATATGTCGGAACCCATCCGCGACAACGACGGTAAGGGCGTGGGCCCGTTCATCTGGGCGAGCCTCGAAATGGAGCAACTGGGCTATGATGTCAATTCGTTCAACAAATGAGAAATAATATATTCATGAAGAAACTGATATTCACCATCATGGCAGCAGCATTGTCTGTCGCTGCCATCGCACAAGAGCAGGCACCCGCTTTCCCAGGTGCCGAAGGTCACGGACGCTATGTCACAGGCGGACGAGGCGGAAAAGTGATCCACGTAACCAACCTGAACGACAGCGGAACAGGCTCTCTGCGTGCCGCCGTCAGCGGGAGTGCAAAGAAAATCATTGTGTTCGACGTAGGCGGAGTGATTGCTTTGAAATCCAATCTGATTATCGGAGCCAACACGACGATTGCCGGACAGACGGCTCCGGCACCCGGCATCACGCTGCGCTACTATACGGTGCGTCCGAATGCAGACAATGTAATCATGCGCTTTATCCGCATCCGCCGCGGTCAGGAAAAGGATGTTGATGACGGTGCCGATGCCATCTGGACACGCGAATACACGGGCATGATGCTCGACCACTGCTCTTTCTCGTGGAGCATCGACGAAGTGGCATCGTTCTACGACATGAACAACTTCACCATGCAGTGGTGCACACTCGGCGAAAGCCTCAACAATGCCGGGCATTCCAAGAGTGCGCATGGCTACGGAGGCATCTGGGGAGGAAAGCTTGCCAGTTTTCACCACAACCTCATCGCACACGTGAACAACCGCTCGCCCCGTTTCTGCGGCGCACGCTATAGCTGGACGGGATATAAAAACAACAAGCTCTACAACACTTACAAGTGGGAAAACCACGTGCAGTCGGAGATTGTTGACTTCCGCAACTGTGTGATCTACAACTGGGCTGGCACCGGATGCTACGGCGGACCTGGCGGAGGATACATCAATATCGTGAACAACTACTACAAACCAGGACCATCCAAGCCATCATCAAAGAACATCACGCAGGTGACAGTGGGTGCAAGCGGCAACTCAGAAGGCCAACCGAAAGCCTGGGGAATGACCAGCCGCTACTACATCAACGGCAATACCATGACCTCGGCAGGCGCCAATGCCGCCAACTACGACTGGAACGGTGTGTCTTATGATAGCGGAACCTACACGATTGATGGCTATGTGTGCTCGCTCGATACCTTTAACTATTACGGCGACGCTGTTCCCCACTACAACAACGTCAATGGCAAGGCTTGCGTACGCATCAAACTGGAGGAACCGACACTCGCCGGCGAGGTGACAACCCACTCTGCAGAGAAGAGTCTTGAGAAGGTTTTGGCTTTCGCCGGAGCATCTTTAGACCGCGACAATGTGGATTCACGCTATGCGACAGAGGTGAAAAACGGAACGGCAACCTACACTGGATCAGTGACGAAAAAGGCTGGGATCATCGACAAAGTGTCGGATGTGAACGGCTATACGGAAGAAAACTTCGGAACAGGTGGTCGCCCAAGCGGCTTCGATACTGACAATGACGGCATGCCCGACGTATGGGAGACTGCCAACGGACTGAATCCCAACGATGCTTCAGATGCCGCCTTGTTCACGTTAGATAGTGAGAAGCAATGGTATTGCAACCTGGAAGTCTACCTGAACAGTCTGGTGGAAGACATCATGAAGAACGGTAACGGCGATGCCATCTCAGGTGTCAATGAGTATTATCCCGCATGCACCAAGGTGGAACTTCCCGCAACGGGAGGTGGAAACAATGATTCCAACCCCAATACCGACCCAGATACCAATCCGGGTGAGACGACAGATGCCACCGTGACATGGGTCTTCGACAACGGAAGCGAGGGTCAGACGGCAACATATTCATCTGCCGCAACAACATTACTCGATGCAAACAAGGTGACATTAGGCAGCAGCCTCGCCTACAACGGTGTGCAGAAACTGAGCGATTTCAACGAAACCAAGATCAGAGCCAACGTTCCGAATGAGGGCGAAGCCACCGATGCCAATGCCGTAACCTTCACCTTCACCACCAAAAGCGGCACCAAGTTCCAGGCAAAGAAGATTTCTTTCGCTGCCACAAGGCTCGGAACCGACGGCGGAAAGCTGGATGCTGCGTGGGTGGATGCTGGCGGAAAGACGGTGCTTACTACCGGACAGACCCCGAACCGCAACAATGATGCCAACCAGCCATATACCAACTACTCTTTCGAAGAGTTCAATTCCACGGCAACCGAGGGTGACTGCTCATTGGTAATCAACATCTATGCGCTCGGACAAAAGAAAGATGACGGCACGGATAACCTGAAAGACTATGGCTTGGGAAATATCGCCGTGAGCGGAAAACTAAGCCAAACATCGTCAGGTATCAGTCAAACGGACAGCGATGTCACCGTCTCGCGTACCTATTATAATATTAAGGGGCAGAAGCTTTCGGTTCCCGACAAGGGTGTGAACATCGTTGTTGAGAAGATGGCTGACGGAACAACGCGCAACCGAAAGGTGATCATGAAATAAGCAAAGGCCACTTTCAGGCAGTCATGTCATAACCATTGCAACACTGCCTGTCATCAACACCCGTTAAGGCACACACTTTTCAAGTGATGTGCCTTAATTGTTTTTAGCAAAAAAAAATTATCGACGAAACGACGCATTTTCATTTTTTTTGAGTACCTTTGCCGCTAACTATCAATTATTAACTATTTAAACATTATCATTATGATGAAATCTTTACGCTTAGCTTTAGTATTAGCACTTGCCATGGTGTGCGGAAACATGTTTGCGCAGACTACAGTCTGGGAGGAAGACTGGTCTGAATACACAGATCCAAATGCCAATCCAGCTAATGTAAACAGCAACTACACCTTTGAAGGAAGTGTTCTGAATGATGACGGAACGGTAAAAAGCGGTACGAAAATCTACAATGCGAATCTCGCTGGCGGCACTGCTCCCGAGCTTTTGATTGCTAAAAATGGTGGTTCTTTCACTGCAAAAATCAACATGAACGGTGTAAGCGGGAACCTCACTTTGCAGTTTAAGTGCAACAAAAGCAACTTAACAGTGACAGCTGAAGGTGCCACTTTAGGCGACGTAACAGCATTAGGCAACGACTACAGCTATCCTGTGACAGTGGCATCAGGCACATCCTCCATCAGCATTACATTCAAGATGAGTGCCAACGCTAATGCCCGCTTCGACAATGCCAAACTTTTCAGCGGAACAGCAAAGAAACCGGCAGGTCTTTCATGGGGTACTGCTTCAAGAACCGTAACAATCGGCGAAGATAACACATTCCCGACACTCACCAACGGAAACAATCTTTCTGTCATTTACAGCAGCTCCGACGAAAGCGTTGCTACCATCAATTCAAATGGTGACATCACTTTGAAAGCAGCAGGAAAGACTACCATCACTGCTAAATTTGACGGAAACAGCGAGTATGAGGCAGGCGAAGTGTCATACGAACTCACTGTGAAGGAAGGAACAGGCGATCCCAATCCTCAAGGAGGCTCAGAACTCAGCGTTGCCACTGCCCTTGAGAAGATCAATGCCCTCGGAACTGAAAAGACTGCATACGTTGATAACAAGGCAGTATTTGAGGTGAAGGGCTATATTGTCGACATTTCTGATATGTCACCGAAACCAGACGGATACGGAAACGCCACTTTCACCATCGCCGACAGCAAGGGAGGTAGCCCCGTGCTCACCGTATTCCGCTGCAAAGACATCGAGAACAAAGATTTCACCGATGCAAACAGAATCAAAGTGGGCGACTTGGTTGTGGTGAAAGGCTGTCTTCAGATTTACGTAAAGGGTACGGATGCCACTCCAGAAGTATCCACCTGCCAGCTCGTTTCCATCAACGGCTCAACAGAAGCCGGTTCGGATAATCCCGGTGACAATCCTTCTACAACCACAGAGATTAGCGTTTCTACTGCCCTTGAGAAGATCAACGCCCTCGGAACAGAAAAAACGGCATACGTTGACAACAAGGCTGTGTTCGAAGTAAAGGGATATATTGTTGAGATTTCTGAGATGTCACCGAAACCAGACGGATACGGCAATGCCACATTCACCATCGCCGACACCAAGGGAGGTAGCCCAGTGCTCACCGTATTCCGCTGCAAGGACATTGAAAATCAGGATTTCACTGATGCCGACAAGATCAAAGTGGGCGACTTGGTTGTGGTGAAAGGCGCGCTTCAGATATATGTAAAGGGTACGGATGCCACTCCAGAAGTATCCACTTGCCAGCTTGTTTCCATCAATGGCAGCACTACAGGTATCAACAAGGCAACAGTTGAAGGTGCCGAAGATGCTCCTGCCTACAATATTGCCGGTCAGAAAGTAAATGCTTCTTACAAAGGAATCGTCATCAAGAATGGCAAGAAGGTGATTAAGAAGTGAATCAAGAAAGAAACCTGACACAGCATGTCTGACACATTTTTCATGGTCAGGCAGTCGAATTTTGCATCCGTTTCGCTTTCATTTGAAAGGAAACGGATGCTTTTTTATGCATTCTTCTTGTTCCGCTCTCGTTTTTTTCGTATCTTTGCAACCACTAACCCGAAGATATAATCATAATTACTAATCAATAAATCAAAAGAATATCAACATGATGAAACAACTGCAAAGAATCAGCATGCTGTGCATGCTCATGATTGTGGCATCGTTTTCGCATGCCCAGAACGAGTTCAACACCATCCAAGTTGACCTCACTGGCAGCATCGTGAATGATGACGAGAAGACAGAAGGCACTCAACTGTCATTCGGAGTTGCCGTTGCAGCCGACGGAACCCAGAAGCGGGTTGACGCTACCGACGGTTCTGCCAGCATCGTGCTGTCTGGAGTGTGGCACGATGGGCAACACGGATGGACAAATGCCAAGGCAAAAGTGAAAGTAAACGGTCCGGTGAAGATCGGTTTCGGCAACTGCACATACGGCAATCATGCCGTCAAAGTGAATGATGCCGACGGAAACACGCTGCTTTCGGGCGAAACGGAAGCTGTTTGTTGGGACAAAAAGAGTCCGACAGACAAGGTGACATACCTCATTTACAAAGGTGAAGCAACCACTTTGGAGCTGGTTGGTGCCGGATATACGCCCTATTTCTCGGTAGAGGCGGTAGATCCCTCGACGCTCGGAAGTGATGCAACCATCACGTTTGACATAAGCAATGCCAGCGCAGAAGGCACTGCCCCGGCAGCAATCAAGGCCGAAGTGGGCAGCGACGTAACCATTCCACTGAACAGAACACTCTATTTAGAAGGCAGCACACTCACAGCCTGGAGCGACGGAACCAACTCTTACAAAGTGGGCGAAGTGATGAAGATGCCCGAAGGCGGTGCCACACTGACACCCGTTTTCACAGCTAACAGCGCCAATCTCGGTGACCGCACAGAGACAGTTCAGCTGTCATGGAAACTCGGAGAAGGCAACGGAGCACCGACAATCACCAAACAAGGCGCATCAAATGCCACTGCAATCATTGTGACACAGGCCACCGTCAACGGCAATACCATTGACGTGAAGCTCGGAATCGATGCCGCCAACGGCAAGTTCAGCAATGCCGGGCGCGGCGACAAGTGGGCGCAGGTGAACAGCGGCACTGTTTTCACCGTTCCTTCCTGCAAAGGTGCAACCATTGCATTAGATGCTTACAGCGCTATTTCTACCACAACCATCGACGGACAGAGCGACTATGCCAGCGGAACCAGCGTTTCGTATACCATTGCCGGCACTTCTGAGACCGTTGACATTGTCATCGGCGACGGCAGCTACTACAGCGACATCGCCGTAACCTTACCTGTAGTGGCTCAAAGCGGCGGCAAGACATTCGAGAACGTGGAAGGAACAGTAACGTGGACTGTAGGAAATGAAGCCAACGGCACCGTTTCGGCAGCTCTCGAAGGCGCTTTCTCGAACACATCCGTAAGCACGGGCAGCGAGATGACTATCTCGGAAGCCACCTATTTCGATACGAAGATGGTGAAATACCGTCCTAACACGAAGAATCCAGGCGCTGTGGCTGGCGTGATGATTGAGTATCGCGTGAAGCCTTCTGCCGGTCTCACATTCAAACCCACAAAAGTGACCTACGATGCCGTGAAGGTTGGCACCGACGGAGCCACCTATTCATGGAGCTATGTGGCAGGCAACGAAGAGAGCAGCATCACCAAAGTGGACGCAGCAACCACGCTCCGCAACAACGGAAACAACAGTGCTACTGCTAAGATTGACCATGAACTGGAGATAACAGCAGATGCAACGGATGCCTTTGCCATACGTTTCTACATCTCAGACACTGCCAACGACAAAGACATCTGTATCGGAAACGTGGTGATACATGGCATTGTGAACGGCACGATGCAGGATGTTACGAAATATACACTCACTGCCGCACCCTCGCTTGCTGAGGCGGG
Organism: Prevotella sp.; assembly: GCA_017471245.1. Taxonomy (GTDB): domain Bacteria; phylum Bacteroidota; class Bacteroidia; order Bacteroidales; family Bacteroidaceae; genus Prevotella. The sequence goes on along the minus strand of JAFUVB010000064.1, from coordinate 32,156 downwards.
AACGGCCACCATCTATCCCAACGGAAGCGAATTTGATGAAGGAACAGAGATAACGCTTACCGCTACGGAGAACTTCGGCTATAAATTCGTGAACTGGACTGACGGCAACGGACAGGAGGTATCCAAGGATGCGAAATTCACCTATACACTTGCCGGCAATTCAGAGCTAACTGCCAACTTCAAACAAGTGAACACCTACGAACTGGCACTTACGGTTGAAGGCGGTGCCAATGACTATATGGTGAAGCTCAACCCCGCCCCCACCATCGTTGAAGGCAAGAATATGTATGAGGAAGGCACACAAGTGACGCTCACGGCAAGCAACAATACCATCCTCACATTCACCAACTGGAGCGACGGAAGCACTGCTTCAGAAAACAAAGTGGTGATGAACGAGAACATGAACATCACTGCCACCTACACCGCCATCGACTATATCGTGGGATGGGATTTCTATAATGCAGGCAACAACGGGCGTCCTGCCGACTTCGTATCTGCTTCCGAGAACACGAGTGCTACACTCATTCTCCGCAATACAGAAGGTAGCACCCAGTCATGGCTTGACAAATCAACCGTGGCAGCTGGCGGATATGAGAACTTTGCAGGTGCTGCCGTGAACTGGAAAGGCTTGGGCGAATACTACTACCAGACTAAAGTGAACGCGCTGAACTACACCAACATCAAGGTGAAGTCGCAGATGCTCTTCAACTACAATGTCTATACCACGCAGGTGCTGGAATATTCACTCGACAATGAGAACTGGAAAGAGGTGACATCCGTAACCATGACATCGGGAAAGACCATCTTCGACGTTGACGGACAGCTGCCAGAAGAAGCCAATCATGCAGAAGAACTCTACATCAGATGGCGTCCCGACCTGAACAGCACGGTGAACGGATCGGAAGGAAACGACGGTACTGCCATCAGCAACATCTATATCCTGGCAGATGCCGATATCTATAACGACGGAAAAGCGCCCGCCCTGCTCTCAACCCTGCCCGTAAACAACGGCACCGGAGCATCAGCATCGGGACGAATCGTGCTCAACTTCGACGAAAGAATCAAGCTGACAGACAATGCAAAGGCTACTCTGAACAACGTAGACATCGCCCTGAACATCAGTGGAAAGACGCTGACAGCCGAATATAAGAACCTGGAATATGCCACTGCCTACGAATTCAAGCTCGCCGGCAGTTCGGTTGCCGACCTGACAGATAATGTGCTCACCGACGAAATCGCCATTTCGTTCACGACCATGGAACGTCCCACGGTCACCAAAGGCACCTACGACCGCGAAGTGACCACCGTTCAGGAACTGAAAGACGCACTCCAGGCAGCCAGCGGATCATCCCGCTTCCGCATTTTCGTGCACAACGGCACCTATGATCTGGGCAATGCTTGCCTGACAAACGTGAAGGGAAACATCTCGCTGATTGGCGAAAGCATGGACAACACCATCATTATGAACACGCCGGAAGAGGAAGGAATCGGTGCAACGGCTACGCTTTTCATCAGCGGTAGCAATGTCTACATGCAGGATATCACCCTGAAGAACGCCTATCCATACAGAAACACCACCGGGCGAGCCGTGTGCTTGCAAGACAAAGGTGACAAAACCATCAGCAAGAAAGTGAAACTGCTGTCGTATCAGGACACCTACTACAGCAACAATTCCAACGGACGGTTCTATTGGGAAGACTCTGAGCTTCACGGCGTTGTTGACTTCCTTTGCGGCGGCGGCGATGTTTTCTACAACCGTTGCAACATTGTTGTGGAGACACGAGGCGGAGATGTGATTGCAGCTCCTAACGGTCAGCGCAAGTATGGATATGTTTTCCTCGACTGCGAGATTAACGGCGAGGATGCCGAAAACGGCAAATACCACCTCGGAAGGCCATGGGGTGCAGGATGCCGCGCACAGTATATCAACACCAGAATGAACATCCTGCCCTACGCTTCGGGCTGGACGGAGATGAGCGGCAATGCTCCCGCGGTGTTTGCTGAGTATAACAGCACCGACAAATCGGGCAATTCCGTTGACCTTTCCGGCCGAAAGCTCACCTTCGAAGGCGGTACTCAGGAAAGTGCCGTGCTCACTGAGGAGCAAGTGGCTGAGCTTTCCATCGCCAACGTGATGGGAAGCAGCGACGGATGGAACCCGCAACTGAGCACCGAACAGGCACCAACGCCAACTAATGTCGCGCTTTCGGGCAACACCCTGACATGGAACGGCAGCGACTACGTGCTTTGCTGGGCTGTTTGCAAGAATGGAAGCGTCGTTGCATTCACCACAACGCCCGAGTATACCGTAGATGACACAACGGCATCTTACTCTGTTCGCGCTGCCAACGAGATGGGCGGACTGGGCGAAGCAGCAGAACCTACCACAGAGACAAGCATCCGCGAGGTGGCAGAAACAGAGGATGTGGTGAGCACTCACTACTTCAACACTGCCGGCATTGAGGTTGGAAGCCAGGCAAAAGGTGTGGTTCTGAAGGTGATGAAGTTGAAAAACGGTAAGACTGTCACACTGAAAGTGGTGAAATAGTTCATTTTTTCAACCCACCTGACAATAACAGGAGTGCGTTTCAAAAAGAAACAACAACGGATTTCACGGATTTTACGGATTAAAGTCATGCTGATAATCAGGAACTTAAATAATCCGTGAAATCCGTGAAATCTGTTGTTTCTATAGGAATATCTGTTATTTGAAACACCTTCCTGTTGCATATATGGTAATTTTTTGTTATTTTTGCAGGGTGATAAATACAGAATCTAAAATACTAATCATTCATAAACTACAGAGAATCATGAAAAGAATACTCATCGCATGCCTGTTTGGTGCAGCCATATCGGCTCAGGCACAGATGCTTCCCTATCAGAACCCGAACTTGTCGGCAGAAGAGCGAGCCGCGGACCTGTGCTCCCGGCTCACGTTAGAAGAGAAAGCATCGCTCATGATGGACCGTTCACCCGCCATTCCACGCTTGGGAATCCCACAGTTTGAGTGGTGGAACGAGGCATTGCACGGTGTTGGGCGCAACGGATTTGCCACTGTTTTCCCCATCACCATGGGCATGGCGGCATCGTTCAACGATGCTTTGGTGCATCGTGTGTTCACTGCCACAAGCGATGAAGCACGTGCCAAGAACATGGAAGCCAAACGTAACGGCGAGATGAACCGCTATCGCGGTCTGTCGTTCTGGACGCCGAACATCAACATCTTCCGTGATCCGAGATGGGGACGCGGGCAGGAAACCTACGGCGAAGATCCGTTCCTGACCGCAAAGATGGGACTTGCCGTGGTGCGCGGACTGCAAGGCTACAGCTACGACGGCACCAAACCCGGTTCGAAATATGCCAAGCTGTTTGCCTGTGCCAAGCATTTCGCCGTGCATAGCGGTCCCGAATGGAACCGACACCAGTTTAATCTGGAGAACCTTCCTGAGCGTGACCTGTGGGAAACCTATCTTCCTGCCTTCAAGGCATTGGTGCAGGAAGGCAACGTAAAGGAGATTATGTGCGCCTATCAGCGCATCGACGGCGAGCCATGTTGTGGAAACACGCGCTATTTGCAGCAGATTCTGCGCAACGAATGGGGCTTTAAAGGGATTGTGACAAGTGACTGCGGAGCCATCAGCGACTTCTGGAAACCGGGCTATCACGGCTTCTCTCCCACCCGCGCAGATGCCGCCGCACGCGGTGTTATATCAGGAACCGACGTGGAATGTGGCGGTGACTACAAGACGTTGCCTGATGCCGTGAAGGCAGGAAAGATCACTGAGGCGCAGATAGACGTGAGCCTGAAGCGGCTGTTGCAGGCGCGTTTCGAGCTGGGCGACTTCGATTCCGACGACCAAGTGGAGTGGACGAAGATTCCGATGAGTGTGGTTGCCGGCAAGGAACACAAGCAACTGGCACGCGACATCGCACGCCAGTCGATCGTACTGCTGCAGAACCGAAACCGGATACTGCCACTCGACCGCAACCAGAAGATAGTTGTGATGGGACCGAATGCCAACGATTCCACCATGCTTTGGGGCAACTACTGCGGCGCACCCACATCATCGGTCACCATTCTGAAGGGTATTCAGGACAAAGCTCATAATGTGCGCTTCATACAAGGGTGCGGTCTCACCCGCAATGAAGTGTCGGAAAGCCTGTTCAACGAGCTGAAGACCCCCGACGGAAAGAAGGGTGTGCGCGCCACATACTGGAACAATGAGAAGGCAGAAGGCGAGCCTGCGGCAGTGGTTACCAACACTTCGCGCATACAATTAGACAATGGCGGCAACACCGCTTTTGCCGCGGGCGTTAACCTGGAGCACTTCTCCGGCAAGTATGAAACCGTGTTCACTCCAACCGAAGATACCGACATCACGCTGAATATCTCAGGCGAAGACTACCTGAACGTGGTTTTCAACGGCGATACCCTGTTCACCAAGTGGAACGGACATGGCGTTGTATACAAGGATTTCCAAAAACATGTAAAGGCAGGACGGCAATACACCATCCAGATTGACTATGTTCAGCAGATGGGGCTTGCGCTTTTCGGCTTCGACATCACGAAAAAGATCAAGACAACACGCGAGGACGTAATCCGAGAAGTGGGAAATGCCGACGTGGTAGTGTTTGTTGGCGGCATATCACCGCGCCTCGAAGGAGAGGAAATGAAGGTGAACGAAGAAGGATTCAAGGGTGGCGACCGCCTGAGCATTGAGCTTCCGCGCGTGCAGCGCGACCTGATTGCCGACCTGAAGCGCGCAGGCAAGAGCGTGGTTTATGTGAACTGCTCGGGCAGTGCCATGGGTATGGTGAGCGAAAGCCAGTATGCCGATGCCATCGTGCAGGCATGGTATGGCGGCGAAAAAGGCGGTGAGGCTGTTGCCGACGTGCTCTTTGGTGACTATAATCCCGGCGGAAAGCTGCCCGTAACGTTCTATGAGAGCGCCGATCAGCTACCCGACTACGAGGATTACCGCATGAACAACCGCACATACCGTTATTTCAAGGGACATGCGCTGTTCCCCTTCGGCTTCGGACTGAGCTACACCACGTTCCAGATTGGCAAACCTGCCTATCGCAACGGTAAGGTTTCGGTGAGCGTGAAGAACACCGGCAGCCGCGAAGGCAGCGAAGTGGTGCAGGTATACATACGGAATCCGAAAGACACAGACGGTCCCATCAAGACGTTACGTGGCTTCCAGCGCGTGAATCTGAAAGCAGGTGAAACGAAAAACATAAGCATCGACATGCCGCGCAGCTGTTTCGAGCTGTGGGATAGTGCCTCTAACACCATGCGCGCATTGCCGGGAACCTACGAATTGTTTGTGGGAACATCGTCGCTCGACAAGGATTTGCAGAAGACAAAGGTGGTGATTCCTTAAGCAAAATCGCGAGTTAGAAGAGCAAAATCGCGAGTAAGAAGAGCAGAATCGCGAGTTAGAAGAGCAAAATCAGCGTTTCGACAATCGGAATTTCATCGCCCGAAAACGCAGAAATCATGCCGCATTTTTCAAAACCTATGGTTTCAGGTCGCAAAACCATAGGTTTTGGCGTGTAAAAGCATAGGTTTTGAAGGCTAAAAGCATAGGTTTTGGAGGCTAAAAGCACAGGTTTTGGAAGGCGAAAGCATAGGTTTTGGAGAGATGAAAGCATAGGTCTTGAGAAGAAAAAGCTATAGGACTTATAGGGCTTATAGGACTAATAAGGGGTTGAAACCATAGACAATAGAGTGAGAAAGCATTGTTTTTGATAACTATGGCATCAATTGCGGGAAACCAAAAAAGGAGCGGGAAAAAGCAAAAACTGCATTTTCCCGCTCCTTTTTTGTGTTATCAGGCAGTCTGCCATCGAAGGTTTTCACCTTTCAAATCACCCGGAATCACTCGTCTATTGACAGAAATCTGAGTGTTTATAAGCCCAGAATCATTCGTCTTTTGACAGAAATCAGCGTTCAGAATTACGCTGAAAGATTTGCCTTTTGACAGAAATCAGTGGGTTGAAACATCTGAGAAGAACCTTCTACAGACAGAAAACCGCGTGCAGAAATGCCCGGAAGCAACTATTTCTTGGCTGTAGTTTTCTTGGCAGGAGCCTTCTTTTCAGCCGTTTCCTTTTTCTTTTCAGGCGCTGCCTTCTTTGGTTCTGAAGATGCCTTCTTAGGTTCTGATGCCTTGGCGCTCTTCTTCTGCGATTCCTTAGCCTTGTCAATCTTTGCCTTCAGCTTGTCTTCCTCGGCCTGCATCTTGGCAACCTTCGCCTGCAGACGCGTGATTTCCTTGTCCTTCATCGAGATTTCGTCGCCCTGATTCTTGATGGTGGTGAGCAGTGCGTTAAGTTCCTCGTTGTCGATTTCATCGGGATAGAGACTGTTCACGCGGCTCATGAAGTCGCCGAGAATGTTCATATAGTTGGTGAAAGCATCAAACGGGCTGGCATAGATGCCGCGATCCAATCCCACGTTGCTGGGTTTGGTGGTCATGAAGCGGAAGTTGTTGCTTGCCTGCAGATAGTCCCAGTCCTGGTTGATGTGCGGATCGTTGGCAATGCGCACACGGTCGGCAATGCTGTAAAGCTTGTTGAACGCCTCACGCTGCATGGGATTACCCAACCAGCAACTCACGTCGCGCTCCTCGTCAACCCACGAAAGGGTGTCGGGAACGTCGAGATTGCCCACGCTTTTCATCTTTCCGCAGATCTCAGAAGGTGTTGAGAAGGTGATGCCTAATTTCTCTGCACATGCCGGAAGCGCCTTGATGAACTCCAGGATGTTGCTGCTGAGCGGCTGTGCGACGCCTAATGCCGACAGCTCCATGAAGATGTTGATCACCTGTTCCTCATCGGGGAAGTTGGCAATGTGGTTCATGTATGTATCGGCAAATAGCGGATAGCCGTCCCATTCGCTGTCGTTGAAGCGCAAAGAGATGTCGTCTGACAGCTCAACATCGCGAAGCAGCAGCTTGAGATTGGGCGCGAGGGCGCAGTTATATACATAATGCGGACTCTTCCAGCCCAATACGTGCTTGGCTCCCTCAGTGAGCATTCCCTTGAAACCGAGCTTTGCAGCCTGATGACCTATGTCATCGCTGTAGATGAGCGAAGAGTTGCGGAGGATGGTGGGCTCTTTTCCGAAGTATTCCTTGATTTTCACCATCTGCTTGCGCACGTCATCGGCGAAGCATTCCTCATTGGCAAGTGCAGAAAGACCATGGCTGAACGGCTCAGCAAGGAATTCCACGCAGCCCGTTTCGTTAAGTTCCTGAAGCTTTGCCAGCACCTGCGGGGCGTGCATTTCCAACTGCTCGATGCCCACACCTGAGAGGCTGAATGCCAGTTTGAACTTTTTCCCGTTCTCGGCAATCATCTGCTGGAACGTGTTAAGTGCCGGCATGTAGGAACGCTCTGCGATATCGCTGATGCTGCGCTCGTTCTCGTAGTCATCATAATAGTAATGGTCGGTACCGATGTCGAAGAAACGGTATCGTTTGAGATGGATGATCTGATGTATCTCAAAATATAAACATATTGTTTTCATGATTTTCCAATTTTCAAATTATCAACTATTCTATTTAAATTGTTATTTCCATCCGAGAGTCCTCATATAGAGTTCCCTGATCCAAGCACCCACTTTCTCCCAAGTGATCTGATCAACCTCGCGCTTTCCTTCCTCTTGCAGGAACTTGAAAAGGCTCTCGTTGTTGCAGATGGAGTACATGGCGTCGGCCAGAGCATGTATATCCCAGTAGTCAACCTTGATGCAGTTGTTCAGGATTTCTGCGCAACCGCTCTGCTTTGAGATGATACTCGGCGTGCCGCACTGCATTGCCTCAAGCGGAGAAATGCCGAAAGGCTCTGAAACAGATGGCATTACATACACGTCGGAATCCTTCAGGCACTCATATACCTGCTTTCCGCGCATGAATCCGGGGAAGTGGAAACGGTCGGCAATGCCGCGCTCGGCAGCGAGATTGATCATTGCCTCCATCATGTCGCCACTTCCTGCAAAGCAGAAGCGAATGTTCTTTGTTCTGTGAAGCACCAGATTGGCAGCCTCGACGAAATATTCGGGACCTTTCTGCATGGTGATGCGCCCTAAGAAAGTCACCACTTTCTCCTTGCCGGTGTGGTCGGGGCGCGGGATATCTTGCAGTTCCTGGCGCAGCGGATATACGGCATTGTGCACCGTGAAGCACTTGCGCGGATCCTGGTGGTAATGGTTGATGACCGTCTGACGTGTGAGTTCCGACACGCACATGATGCAGTCGGCATTGTCCATACCGTCTTTCTCGATTCCGTAAACGGTGGGATTCACCTTGCCGCGGCTACGGTCGAAGTCGGTGGCATGCACGTGGATGCACAACGGTTTGCCACTAACGTTCTTGGCATGAATGCCTGCCGGATAGGTGAGCCAGTCGTGAGCGTGTATGATATCGAATTCTTCGGTGCGTGCCACCACACCTGCAATCACAGAATAGTTGTTGATTTCCTCGTGCAGGTTTGACGGATAGCCTCCTGCAAACTCCATACAACCCAGATCGTTCACGTTCATGTAGTTGAAGTCTGCATAGATATGCTCGCGCAGCTTATAGTAATAGTCGGGGTTCATGATATTGCCCACACGATGCTGAACATAGTCGCGGTCAACCTGTCGCCATGCTATCGGCACGGCATTCATGGCAATGATGCGGGCAGCATGTTGCTCCTCGTCGCCGAAGGGGTGAGGCAGGCAGAGCGCAATCTCTATGTCTCCCTGCGCCTTCAGTCCTTCTGATATTCCATAGTTAGCAGTGGCGAGTCCGCCAAAAACATGAGGGGGATACTCCCATCCAAACATTAATACTTTCATCGTCTCGCCTCCTATCTGTTATAAGTGTATTTTTCAAGCATGTTGAGCGTGCGCAATATCTCGGCAACATTCATGGCAAACGACATGCCACCGCGGGCGCGGAATGGCGGATTGCCATCCGACATCTCGGGAATTGTGCCAAGACAGTTGAGCATCATCTCGTCTTCATAGCCCACCATCTGCCTTTCCACGAAGCTGATTCGCGTGCGCTTGTAGAGTTTCAGGCAGGCTTCCATATAGAATCCGCCAAGCCACGGCCACGCCGTACCCTGGTGATAAGCATAGTCGCGCTGGGTTTGCGGCCCCACATACATAGGATTGTAGCCTCCGCTCTTGGGTGAAAGCGAGCGCAGACCCTTGGGAGTGAGCAGCTCACGTGTGCAAATATCCAGCACGCTCTTCTTCTGTTCCTGCGACAACGGTGAGTAATCGAGTGCCACAGCGAATATCATGTTCGGCCGAACACTCCAGTCCATCATGTTTCCGTCTACGTAATCGAACAGATAACCGTAGTCGTTGAGGAAGGTTTCCACGAAAGATTCCTTCACTTTGGCAGCCATTTCATCCAAATGAGCCACTGCCTTCTCGTCGTTGTTCATCTTCGCGAGCTTTGAACAGAACTTCAACGCGTTATACCAAAGTGCATTAAACTCAACGACGAAGCCAGTACGAGGCACCACTGGGCGACCATTTGCCGTGGAATTCATCCAAGTGACGGCGCGATCCTTGCCCTCGGTGCGCACCAGTCCGTTGGCTTCGACGGTGAGATTCGGGTGCTTGCCCTTCTCGATAAACTCCACAATGTCGCGCACGAGCTTGCCATACATCTTGAAGCATTTATCGTCGCCGCACTCGCGGGCATACTGCTGAATCGCCCAGATGCACCAAAGCGGAACGTCGGGCTGCTCCATTTCATAGATCTTAACCGACACGGGCTTGCCTTTCATGTAGTCGCGCAGTCCCTTTTCGGCAGTTTTCATCACCAGTTCGAAGTATTCCTGCTCCTCGATAGCGAGCGTGAGGCCGGGCAATGATATAAATGTATCGCGCGCGCGACACTTGAACCACGGATAGCCGGCGAGCAAATAGCGGTCGTCGTTCTTAGAACGGTTGTGGAACTGATGGGCTGCATTCACCAAGCAATGGAAGAAATTGTCGCGTGGCGAGCGCGCTGCCACCTCCTCGTCAAACAGCTTCTTCAGTCCGCTTGCCTTGATCGAAGATGTGGAAGCGGCAAAGACGATGCTCTCGCCTTTCTTGATTTTCATCTCGAAATAGCCGGGAACATAGAGGTCTTCATTCGAAGCATAGCCCCGCTCCTGCTCTTTCGGATACTCCACGCCGCGATACCAGTCGGGCTGGAATATGAATTCGTTCTTCTTACTGAACTGCATGTAGAGGTCAGGATAGCCTGCATACATGCAAGTCTTGATGCCGTGATCCACGAGATGATACTCGCGGCTTGCCACGGAGTTCTCGTGTGTGAACTGGCGCACACTGCGGAAGGCGAGGAAAGGCCTGAAACGGAGTGTCGTTTCAGAATGTGCATCCTCCAGCGTATAGCGGATGAGGATCCTGTCTTCATAGTGCTGGAACACCACTTCCTTCTTTAACACAACGCCACCCACTCTGTAGAGCGTGGTGGGAACCTTGTCACAATCAAACTCTCGGATGTATTTGTGACCTTTGGGACTGTAATTGTTGCCCTGATACTTGTGAAGTCCGAGATTGAATTCAGCGCCATGCTGAATCACCGTAACATCCAACGAGGAAAGGAGCACATGGTTTTCGTCGTCGAGTTCCGGTATGGGAACGACGAGCAATCCATGGTATTTCCTCGTGTTACAGTCTACAATCGTCGAACAGGAATAGGCTCCCGAGCGGTTTGTACGCAACAACTCGCGCGGCAGTGCCTCCTCCAGATTCGTCATCAGAGCTTTTTCGAAACGAAGATAACTCATAGGTTATTATTTATGATTGATGTTATTATTAATTGACTGTAAATTAACGTTCAAAAGTAATCATTTTTTTGCGTAAGACAAAATAAATAGCAGGGTTTTTGAAAAAAAAGGATATATTTTGCGTTTTATGGTATGAAATAAAGCAGAAAAGCCATGCCGGGCATGGCTTTTCGGTGATATGGGGGTGCAGGAGTTGGCTTGTTGGAAGCCGAAAGCGGCCATCGGGCGCAGATGGGATTATGCCGGAATCAGGAAATTGATCACCTCCTGCTCGATGCCGATGGTGAAAGAACCCTCGGGCGTATTCATCAAACGACCGTCGATTCCCACCAATGCATGCGGTGCTTCTATCACTTCAACCTCTCGTGTACGATATGGATGTACGCTTCTGTGGTTCAGGAACTTATTGGTAAATAACAAATAAAAGCCTTCAATCAGCTGTGCCACCTGCGGATGATACACTACCGACACGTCGAGCATGCCGTTGTAGGGTACGGCATTGGGGGTTTGGCCGTAGCCGCGCGCACTGCCGATGCACACGGTCATCACCTTTCGCTGGATCACATCGGAGTTGATTTTCAGGTGCATCTTGTATTCCATGCGCTGGAAAATCATCAGCAGGAACGACGAAATGAACGAGAGGGTGCGCGAACCGAACAGTCGGCGTGTCTGCCTGCGCAGGTTCATGATGGATGCAATGAGCCCGATGTTGACACAATTGAGGAAATAGCGGTGGCATTTCTCGCCTTTGCGGTTGGTATAGCGTATGCATCCCAGGTCGATTTTCCTCACGCGGCGCTCCATCAGCCAGTCGACGGTCTGCTCAATCTCACCTTCCTTGAAGTCCCAGAAATGGGCAAAGTCGTTCATCACGCCGTTTGGAATCACGCCGAGTGCAATCTGCTCGCGCACTTCCTTAGGCGACTGCATCAGACAGTTCACTGCATCGTTGAGCGCAGAGTCGCCGCCGACGATGATAATGGTGTGATAGCCGTTGTTGATCATCATCTTGCAGATGCGCTCCACGCTCGATGAACTCTCGCTCTGCACCTTATCGAATGCGATACCGCGCGCGTTGAGACATTTCTCTATCTTCTCCCACCGCTTCTGGGGGCGGAAGATATCGCGTTTCGGGCAATAAAGGATGCCCCATCTATTGTTCTCCACTGACATAACTTTTATCTCTTAGTTCCAGAATCTTACGTATCTTCTCATCCATGGGCTGCATGGCATCGATCCAGTGTATCTCGAAGCCCCGGCGCTCCATGCCGCGAAACCAGGTCATCTGCCGTTTGGCAAACTGGTGGATGGCAATTTCCAGTTGGCGGAACATCTCGTTGAACGACAATCGGCCGATGATGTGCTCCGTTACATACTTGTACTCCAGCCCGTAGTATATCAGGTCGTCGGCCGGAATGCCGCTGTCGAGCAGCGATTTCACCTCGTCGATCATGCCTTCACGCAGTCGCTGCTCCAATCTGCGTGTGATTTTCCTTCTGCGCTCCTCCCTGTCGATGTCCACTCCGATAATCAGATAGGGTATCTCGGGGAATTCTCTTTCGGGCAAAGGGTTGTTAAGATTGTGCGTTTCAATCTCAATGGCGCGTATTGCCCGCTGTGTCGTATCCACATCGGTATGGTTGTGCATCGCGGAACCGGTCTGCCGCTTCAGCTCCACAAGCATCTGTGTCAGTTCCTCCAATGACTTTCCGGCAAGCTGACGGCGCAATTCGGCATTCTGAGGCACAGGCGACAAGGCATATCCCTTGAGCACCGACTCGATGTAAAGCCCCGTTCCGCCACAGAGAATCGGCTCGGCTCCCCGGCTCACGATGTCGTTGTAGGCATCGAGAAAATCCTGCTGATACTGGAAAAGATTGTATTTCGTTCCCGGCTCGCAGATATCGATCAGATGGTATGGGATGGTTCTCGCCTCTGCATGCGCGGTTATCGGTTCGCGGTTATTACCTAATGCATCCTGTTTATGCTCGATTGTTTCGCGTTTATTGTCGATTGACTCGCGATTCCTTGTGATGGTATAGTCGCTCAGGTCTTTGCCCGTTCCGATATCCATACGTCGATACACCTGCCTACTGTCGGCGCTGATGATTTCACCGCCTATTCTGTCGGCAAGAGCGGCTGCAATCCGGGTCTTTCCCGAAGCAGTGGGACCGAGGATTGTCACCATCTTTTTCTGCATATCCATTTCTTTTCTGTAAAAATACTGATAAATCCTGATATTTGCAAGGCAATTCAACTATTTTTTCACTTCGTGGGCAGACAACCGCATTTTCCTTTTCCTGACATCATTCGCATGCTTGGCAACACTGAAACCGGCACCATGGAATCAGCAGAACACAACGGCGAAGAACCGTTCCACTACCTTGCAGAACAAAAACATTTATCTGTATTTGCGCGTAACCTACTGGATACCAGCCGTTTGCGAATTTTCAAGTGGCACCTGATGCGTCACCCGATGCGTATTTTTGTGGAACTTTTTGTACGAAACGCCCATTTTGTCAATATTTTTGAATATCTAAACGTCTGATATTCAATTGTTTATGGTTTAAAAGTAAAAATCCACGACATTTCAAAGTAGTGTATTTACGCCGTTGTTTGCGCGCACAAAATCGAACTAACATTCGTAAATCGGATAGTTCTGTGGAAACTTCGAACAAAAATTACGGAAAAAGGCTCGAAAATGGTCAGTAGGTGTCGCATCAGGTGCGGGATCGGGTGACGCAGCAGGTAACGGATAAATTTGCGTAAACGATTGAAATGCAGCGTTTTAGGCTCAGGTGCCACTTCTTTGCTATTTTTTGCTAAGGGAGAGCTGCTGGTATAGGATTCTCGGCATTTGGCTTGCGCGCATTGAAAGCTATGGTTTTAACCATTAAAAAATATGGTTTCATCATTCAAAAGATATGGTTTCATCCTATAAAAGCTATGCTTTCTCGCGCCAAAAAATCTTATTTGGCTTATAAGGCTTATAAGTCCTATAAGGCCTATATGCCTTTCTCATCAAAAGAAAAACAACGGCGGCCTCCCGAGAATGTCGGGAGGCCGCTGCACTATCTTGAAAATGAAGATTATTTCAGCTCTGCAAGATACTTGATGGTGCGGATCATCTGAGAAGTGTATGAGTTCTCATTGTCGTACCATGAAACAACCTGCACCTGATAGGTGTCGTCGTCGATCTTGCTGACCATGGTCTGAGTGGCATCGAAGAGTGAACCGAACTTCATACCGATGATGTCTGAAGAAACGATCTGATCCTCTGTGTAGCCGAAGCTCTCATTTCCGGCAGCCTTCATAGCGGCGTTGATGCCTTCCACTGTGATGTCCTTACCCTTCACAACAGCAATGAGGATGGTGGTGGAACCTGTGGGAGTGGGAACGCGCTGTGCACTTCCGATGAGCTTTCCGTTGAGCTCGGGAATCACCAGACCGATGGCCTTGGCGGCACCTGTTGAGTTAGGAACGATGTTGCAAGCACCTGCGCGGCTGCGGCGGAGGTCACCCTTGCGCTGCGGACCGTCGAGAATCATCTGGTCGCCAGTATAAGCGTGGATGGTAGACATGATACCGCTGCAGATGGGAGCGTACTTGTTCAGTGCGTCAGCCATAGGAGCCAGGCAGTTTGTGGTGCAAGAAGCAGCTGAGATAACGGTATCCTCCGGGGTAAGAGTCTTGTGGTTCACGTTGTAAACGATAGTTGGCAGGTCTTTTCCTGCGGGAGCAGAGATCACAACTTTCTTGGCACCGGCCTGAATATGGGCAGAAGCCTTCTCCTTGGATGTGTAGAAACCTGTGCACTCGAGCACCACGTCAACACCGATTTCGCCCCAAGGCAGTTCGGCAGCGTTGGGCTTTGCATAGATGGTAATCTCCTTACCGTCAACGATAATAGAGTTTTCTGTTGCCTCCACAGTGTGCTTTCCTTCACCGAACTTGCCGGCGAATCCACCCTGTGCTGTGTCATACTTCAGCAGGTGAGCAAGCATTTTGGGACTTGTCAAGTCGTTGATAGCGACTACTTCATAACCTTCAGCCTCGAACATCTGGCGGAAAGCGAGGCGACCGATACGGCCGAAACCGTTAATAGCTACTTTTGTCATTTTTTGTTTTATTTATTAAATTGGTTAAAAAATTATCCTCAAATATCTCAAATCAAGTTACCTTAAATGCCGAAAATCGGACAAAATGTAAGAAATTTCATGCTTTCAGTGCATTTTTTTCTGATTTCGAGTGCAAAGTTACTATTTTTTTTCTATATTTGCATCAGATTTGAGTATTAATAAATTGAAAATTGAGGATTCCTGATCGAAAAAAGTGCAAATTGGAAGCATCAGGCGGAAGATTGCAAAATGAAGTTTGCAAAATGCAGCTATTCAGGACCCGCATGGCATGATATCATTCACCAATTAATAATTTAAAATTTTAAGACTATGGGATTTTTTAAAGAATTCAAAGAGTTTGCCATGAAGGGCAACGTAATGGACATGGCAGTCGGTGTGATCATCGGCGGTGCTTTCGGTAAAATCATATCTTCACTGGTTGACGATGTGCTCATGCCGGCTATCGGAATGCTGACTGGCAATGTGGATTTCACCAACCTCGTGTGCAAAATCGGCGATGGCGAGACGGCAGCCGTTCTGAAATACGGCACATTCATTCAGAATGTCGTTGACTTCATCATCGTTGCACTCTGCATCTTCCTCATGCTGAAGGGCATCAACAAGCTGAACCGCAAGAAGGAAGAGGAGCCCGCTCCCGAGGCACCCGCAGGTCCCACGCAGGAAGAGCTGCTGGCTGAGATTCGCGACTTGCTGAAAAACAAGTAAGCTCTAAAAAGTTTTTATCATAGTTGAAGTCACCGACCCTGCGACAGGAGAGGTGTTTGGCTCGCAAGACATGATTTCGTTCACAGCGGAAGATCATTCTCCCGAAATGCGATGAAAATGTTTTGCGGGCTTTTTATTATTCTGTAATTATTCAGCAAATCGGTTCAAAGGAGTCGCCTACGGCGAGAAATCTTACAAATCTATTCAAAATCTTTCAAATCTCTTTTTCTTTTTTGTAAGATTTGTTCAGATTTGTATGATTTCTGCCCCCAATGGGGGCACTCTTCTTGAGGGTGCTGAGTAGTTACATTATTCTGAATCAGCATTAAAAAAGTATAAAAAAAGAGAGGACAGTATACCACGTATCAGAAATATTACTATTTTTGCAGGCGAATTCTGAAAATACCACGGAAAAATGAGAAGAATCTGCAATACGATTGTGGCTGCCATGCTCTCGCTGCTGGTGATCTACCTGGCAGTGGGCGCAACTTACGTGCAGTGCCGTTGCACAGGGAAAACTCATTTCATGAATCCGCTCGACACGAAAAACTATGCTGACAACAGGATGATGATGGAACCGGAGTGCGCAAAGATGACCGAAGCCATGATCTCATCGCCCGACTGCATGAAGGTGTCTATGGAAAAGCTGTCGGCCTCACTGCAAGCCACATCGTTCCACCATGACTTCGCCATCGACCAGCCGCTGCTTTTCACCATCGTTCCGGCAGAATTCGTTTCCACATTATATAATAATATCATCACCGGGGAACCCTATATCCCCGACAAAGTGCCGATACCGCCCCGACGGTATCTTGCGCTCAAGCGCTCACTCCTTATTTGATTTTCGCCTTTGCAGGCCGATTGTTTCGGCTTGAAGCATCATCGTGTCCATACGGCAATACCATAGAACCGCGCCGGATGGATGCAACAAGAATGATAAACATATTATTGACGAAAGCGAAACACATCAAAATAAGGAAACAGAAATGAATAAAATCTTGATATACACAGTCGTGATGCTGGCCGCCACATTAGAAGCCAGCGCACAGCAAGACAGTGTGAAACAACTGAAAGACCAGACGCTGCAGGAAGTGCAGGTGGTTACGCGCCGCCCGGGAATGATCAGAAGCCGAGGCGCAGTGAACGCTGCAACCATCACAAGTGCCGAACTCACCAAGGCGGCATGCTGCAACCTCGGCGAAAGCTTCACCACCAACCCTTCGGTAGACGTGAGCTACAGCGATGCCGCCACAGGTGCCAAGCAGATCAAACTGCTCGGACTGTCGGGAACATACGTGCAGATGCTCTCTGAAAACATTCCCAACTATCGCGGAGTGGCTGCCCCCTACTCGCTCGGATATATTCCCGGACCGTGGATGCAGAGCATTCAGGTGTCGAAAGGTGCCTCTTCGGTGAAAAACGGGTATGAGAGCATTACAGGGCAGATCAACGTGGAATATAAGAAACCGCAGCTCACCGACCAGGTGAACGCCAACATCTACGGCAACACCATGGCAAAATTCGAGGCAAATGCCGACGGCAGCGTCCACCTGACCGACAAATGGAGCATCGGAATGATGCTTCACTACGAGGATAAATACAAAGATCACGACAACAATGATGACGGATTCATGGACGAACCCAACGTGAGGCAGTATAACAGCCAGCTGAGATGGGCTTATTTCTCACCCAACTACATCTATCAGGCGGGCATACGCGCCATGAAAGAAGACCGAAACGGCGGGCAGACCATGCACGGCGGACATGCCATGGCAAGCAATGGGATGCTATATAAAATAGGTATTGAGACGCAGCGCTATGAAACATTCGCCAAGAACGCGTTCATCTTCGACCAGGAGCACAACAGCAACATCGCACTGATACTCAACGGCAGCTTCCATCAGATGAATTCAGAGTATGGAGTCAAGGATTTCGACGTGATTCAGCGCAATTTCTACGCACAGCTGCTGTTTGAAACCGACTTCACACCGATGCACAACCTGGCAACGGGGCTCAGCCTGAACCACGATTACTATAATGAGTGGTTTGTCAACCCCTATCTCGACATTTTAACTTCAGCCTCCTCCTATGTCGCTCCATCAGCAAAGCCAAATCGCGGCATCACCTCCAAGGAAACCACATACGGAGCCTACGCACAGTATACCTTCAACCTGAACGACAAGCTGATACTGATGGCGGGCGTGAGAGGCGACCACACCGTCGACGGAAAGTCGTTCTTCACACCGCGAACCCACATCAAATGGGCTCCCAACGACATCATCTCGCTGCGCGCTTCCTTAGGTAAAGGTCACCGCTATGTGCATCCGCTCGCCGAGAACAGCTATCTCTTAGGGACCAGCAGGTCAATTGCCTATAACTATGATGCAAGGTATGTGAACGACACGAATCCTTACGGATTGAGCTATCAATCTCTTTTCGAGCCGGGAGAAACACAGCTCGAAGAAGCATGGAACTACGGTGTGAGCACGGCAATGAACATTCCCCTGTTCGGAAAAACAATGCAGCTGAATGCTGAATACTACTACACCGACTTCAAGCAGCAGACCATCATCGACTATGATACGGATCCCGACTATCTGTTCATCGTGAGCACAAGAGACAAGAGCTACTCTCACACCTTCCAGATTGATGCCACCTACCCGCTCGTTCAGGGCATGACCGTTACGGCTGCCTATCGCCGAAACATCGTGAAGAGCACATACGGAGGCGAATTGCTCGACAAACCGCTGCAGAGCAAGTATAAGGGACTGTTCACCGTGTCGTATAAACCCGGCGTGGGACTGTGGCAATTCGATGCCACACTGCAACTCAACGGCGGCGGGCGCATGCCTAAACCCTATAGAATGGCAGACGGAAACATGTCGTGGGATGAGAATTTCAAAGGATTTGAGCAGGTTAGCGCGCAGGTGACACGCTGGTTCCGCCACTTCAGCATCTATCTCGGCGGCGAGAACCTCACCGGTTTCAAGCAGAAGAACCCTATCATCAACGCCTCCAACCCGTGGGGAAGAGGTTTCGACCCTACGCTGATCTACGGTCCGGTGCAAGGTGCCATGTTTTATCTTGGCATCCGCTTCAACTTGGAGAAGAAAGACAGTATCTGAAATTAAACCTTCATAGAGTTTTAGAATCAAATAAAAAATAAACCATTTAAACAAAAAAGAACATGAAAAAGTTAGTTTTAACCATGGTTTGCGTGCTGACAACAATTGCAGCAACGGCAAAAGACATCAAGACCCTCGTGGTAACCACCAATCCAGTGATGCACTGCGAAAGCTGTGAAAACAAGATCAAGGAGAACCTGAAGTTTGAGAAAGGTATCAAGAAGATTGAAACCAATGTGGAAGAACAGCGAGTAACCATCACTTACGATGCCGACAAGAACAATGCCGAGAACATCAAAAAGGCTTTCAACAAGTTCGGATACAAGGCCACAGAGCCTGCTGCCGCTTCTCAGAACGAGAACAAGATGGAAGGCAAATGCGAGAATGCCAAAGGCGAAGGTTGCTGCGGCAAGTGCGAGAATGCAGAAAACAAGGCTGCCTGCGGCAAATGCCAGAACGCAGAAAAGAAAGAATGCTGCGGCAAATGCGAAGGAGCAGAGAAGAAAGAATGCTGCGGCAAGTGCGAGAATGGCGAGAAAAAGGAATGCTGCAAAGACAAGAAATAAAGCTTCTTTCCCAAAAGCACAAATGCCATCGGTGACTTTCGGCACCACGGCATCATGAAACAACAAGAGGCGTTTCAAAAAGAAACTACAACAGATTTCACGGATTTTACGGATTATTAAGTTCTTGATTATCAGCATGACTTAAATCCGTAAAATCCGTGAAATCCGTTGTTTCTATAGGAATATCTGTATTGACATACCTTCGTGTTATTATTGTCGCTGTTCAGTTTGTGAAGTCCGGATGCCTTTCAGGATACCGTTTTCACTCGGTTATTGAGTTCAGGATTCCTTTAAGGATGCCGTTGATCTCGTTTCCGAATCCCTTAATCTTGTCGAAGATACCTTCCTTTGCACCCTTCGACATATAACCGGCGCACTTTCCTTCCAGTTTACCGATGCGAGCCTTCTGTTCTGAAGTATATTCAAGCTCGTGTTTGCTGATATCCTTGCGGATATCAACGAATTTTTCAGCTGCTTTCTTCCAGTCGTCAAGGTCGTAATAGGCACTATGGTCGCGAAGTTCATAAGAGAATCTCTCCAACCGGTTGATGGCGCGCTCCTTTGTTGCGCATGAACTCAGCATTGTCGTCGTGGCAGCTGCCATCATCATGGCAACAATCAGTGTTCTTGTCTTCATATCTTTCTGTTTTATGGTTTCAAAATCCAATTATTTAACGTTGCAAAAATAATCAAACTTCACCACATTGCGCACAAATCATGCCACATTATAATAAAGTTTAACGAACCGTAATTCACCAGCACACAGGCTACTCCCACTCTACTGTCAATTTAGATTGAATATCAATAACTTGCAGCATTTTTCGCTGCGTAAGAGGTCGTTTTCGGTGGTCGTATTCTCTCATTTCGTTCATGCTCATTTTCAGTTCGTTATGCAAAACGAACCATTTTATTTTGAATTAAAAAGAAATCAGCCAGCAAAACAACATCATTTAACAGTCGGCTACCCTACATATAATATAAGGTGGTAAGTAACCCCATGTCTCTTTTGAAGTGAACAGTTCATCAATATCATCAGTCTCAGTGACAAAAAAACCTGAGGGCCAATCACTGGAAGGGATGAGGCCCCCTAACTCATTCATCCTCCTATCTCGGCTTTCACGGTTGGGAACAGTCCGAAACGGTGGTACACATGTTCAACGATGGCAGTCAGTTCGTCTATGGTCACATGTTCGTTAGCCTCAACATCAAAGACTACGAGCGCATCATGCAGATTAACTACTCTGTAGCCTCTACTCCAGCACTCTTTGAGTATCAGACGAAATAGCAGACTTTCAGCCCTCATCATCGTCAGTGGCAACTTATCATCCGTTCTGAGTTTCATACTCCTAATGACAGCCCACACACTCGGATAACGCTCTATGAATGCTTTGCAGAACTTGCTGACGTACCTATCCGTGATGTGACTGTAGAACACTTGACTGAATACACGCTTCTTCACCTCACTACGCTCCATATCACCAAAGACAGACACGAAATCATCGTAGAACGTTCCTCGCTGTGTGTTTATGATGTACTCGACAATATCTTTTGGAATATCTATTCCGTTGTTTTTCAATAATTTACACGTACATTCCACATCATAGTGATATTGGGCGTTAGCCTCTCTGATAAACTTAAATGGAATATGATAATATTTAAGAAGGTAATGATTTAATAAGAGAGGATGAGAATTGGATATGTCAAGTTCAAATTTGATATTGAAGTATTCTCGTAGTGAACGAGGCAACGAAGTGAGCGCATGATACACTCGCCCTTGCTCGTCTATCTTGTATATCCTTATATCCCCCTCATTGAAATCTTCAATACAACTCCGATGATATTGATAACTGTGAGATTGCTTGTCCTTTATCGTCTCGTCAATGTAAACCAGTGCATCCTCTTTTCTCGTCAGCCGTAAACAAGTCAGCGACTCCATGTATTTACGTGTGAAGGGGGTAGCCTCAACGTGTTCATATTTCTTTCTCCGTTCAGCCTCGACCTTTGCCCACTTGATGAACTTGACATTGTGACTTGTCATGTAGTCAATGCTCCACTTCAAGAGTGTGATGGTGGTGCTGTGCTTACCTACTACATACCCTCCAATGTCAATAACTCCCATATAGCACAAGTTCAGCAGCATGTCATTGTAGTGGTCGTAAAAGATGCTGTCACGGTAGAACTGAGTGTTCAAGTAGCAATGCCCCTCGTCACTTTGTTTGCAACGTGTAATGATTACGTGCAACAAGTATTGATACTTGTGCATGAGAATGGTCTTTGATGGTTTCCGTTGACCGTCACAAAAGGACAGCACATGACGCTCGTAAATGGTTTCAAGCGGAATGTCCTTCAAGTAAGCGATGATTATTTTCTCTCTGTCTTTCTTCATAATGTTTACCCTTTTAAGCAAATATATCGAAAAAAATCTTTATTTCCAAATCTTTTTACCATTATTATGATATTTATTGAGTAGAAGTAAACTCATTTCTACTTCATCAATAAATATAACGTAATTATCATAAATGACAATGGATAGTAACACAAATGTTAATCAGCGACCTTCAAGGCAAGGAGCAAACAACCCAATGTGGGGTAGAAAACACAGTGATGAGGCTCGTAGAAAACAGAGCGAGGCAGCAAAGAAAAGACATCAAGAGTACCAGAAATGGAAGGACAGCCAAGCACATCTTACGATGGATGAGTTTCTTGGCAGCAAGCCCATGAGGGAGTACATCTGTTCACTAATCAGAGAAGAAATCGACAAAGCGATATGGAAGGAGTAAGACGAGAGTTTTCTCTCACGCAGTGTAAACTAACTTGTGCAGCCTCTACGTTGCACAAGTTCTTTATTTATGGGCGTTTTAGCCATATATAAGGCAAATTAAAAACGGTTTTCCGTCTTTATCTTCACTCGACTTGTGCAGATTTGCGGATGCCTCGATTCCCACTCTTTGACAGTAGCACACCCTTGCGGATGATACACTTTTTGTTTTGATAAGGGTGTTCACTCGACAGTCCAAAGTTTCTGAGGCTCGCATAAGTGATGCCCAGTTGCTCGCTCGTATAAAACTCATACATGTTGGCGATAGAGCCGTAGTAGTGGTGTTCACCGTCTATCTCCAAGTGAATGACAGTTCTTTCTTTCTCCATAATCTCCGATTTTCGTGCAAAGGTAGTCAAAATATTGCAAATACCAAATAAATGTAATCTTTTTAACTGGGTTTAACGCTAAAAAGTTGCATATATTGAATAAATGTCGTACCTTTGTACCGTGATTAAGAAACAGATGTATAACTTCAAAATTCATACGACAATGATACAAGCATTAGCCATCAGCAACAGCACAGTAGTAAGGGCAACCGTTATCGCCCAGCGTACCAACAGTGAAGAAATCGGCATCATCAAAGCCATGATGATTGCACAATTGAAAGAGAAACTTGCCAACGGTGTGGCACACTTCATCTTCATCAAGAAGAACGGAGAAGTTCGTGAGGCTTGGGGAACTACCAACCCTTCATTGTCAGCCAAGCACATCAATGGCAACGGTGTATCAAGAGAGGTGTATAAGACAACAGCCTACTTCGACATCGAAAGAGGTGGGTGGCGGTCACTCAGATGGGAGAGCATCGTTAAGGTGTTTTGAGGTCAAGGAGGGGTAACACCCTCCACCTCCAATGTACTCAAAAAATGGGGTGTACTCAAAAAACTCAAATATATCTCTCAACAAGTTCAACAAGTAATATAAAACGTGTTCACAGATTTATCAAAGACTAATATGAAAACAGCAGTTATCTATTCTCGCACAAGTTCGAGCGGCTACCAAGTCAACCGTCAAGACACCACAAGACAAGTGGCAGACCTCAAAGCATACGCAGACTACGCACAGTTGGAAGTAGTGAAGGTGTACGAAGAACATGTGAGCGGTGCAAGCAAACAGAAACCTACACTTGTTGAGGCTATCGACTACTGCAAGCGTGAACATGTTGACACGTTGCTTGTCTCGGAGTTGAGCCGTGTAGGTCGTAATGCTTTTGAGGTGCTTGCTACGGTGAAAGAACTCGTTGACCATAAGATTAACTTGTTCATGCAGAAGGAGCAGTTGACCTTGCTCGATGATAGTGGTGAGCCGACACTCTTTGCACCGATTATGATTGCCACCCTCTCAACATGTGCCCAGTTGGAGCGAGACAGCATCAGTTTTCGCCTCAACAGCGGACGTAAGCAGTACGTGGAGAATGGCGGTCAGTTAGGTCGAAAGAAGGGTAGCATCAAGACAAAGGAGCAGAAGGAAAAGCAGTACAAAGATGTGCTTGCATACCTCCGCAAAGACTACTCCATCCGTGTGACTGCCAAACTTACAAACGTCAGCGTTGCAACAGTACAACGGTTGAAAACTGAGTTTGAACTATGACATAACGACATTTTTAGCCAAATTTTTGTAAAATTGTCACTATATCGAGCGTTCTCCCAGGAAAAATGCGTAACTTTGTAGCGCAGTTCTGAAAAGGGCTGTGACATATTGAGAAAGCGCATTTCGCTTATTCTGACGTGTGAACTTGGACACTTCACAAGTAGCCGATAGGCTATTGTAATATCAGAATAATGGGAAGAACGCTCTCTTGGTTTGTATCTCGTATGGCACGAAATACATCCAAGTGGGGCATGTTCATTCTCCTTATCTGTATTACAAGGGAGTCCAAGCCCCACACGGAGGATAAGGCAGATGGAGGCTCCACTTTTTTCGTATGTCTTAGGCAAAATATTAACCGCACTCACTGAGCCGAAGGTGCAGAATTTTTTAACGCCTATGGCACAAGTAAACTCATTCAAAGCGAAGAGCAAGAAGATTCTTGCACCGTCAACCCATCTATTACATGTCTTTCTCCCTCTGTTATTGTTTTTGCCGTCAGTGAAGATACAGGCACAAGAAATGTATGCAGTTATCAATGATGGCATTGCCACACTTTATTACGACAATCTGCGTTGGGAGAGAAGCGGTGATGTCCGTACTATTTCTACCGTAAATAGAATTTTTAAATATGGAGAAGAAGTCACGAAGATTGTTTTTGACAATTCTTTTTCCGAAGCACGTCCGACATCTACTGCATTTTGGTTTAGCGGAGGGCTTAAGAGCCTAAAGGAAATTGACGGTTTTGAATATCTTAATACAAGTAACGTAACGAATATGTCGTGTATGTTTGATGGATGTAGTAGTTTATCAACCCTTGACCTTAGTCATTTCGATACAAGTAATGTGACTAATATGATGGCGGCTTTTCGTGGGTGTAGTAGTTTGACAACCCTTGACCTCAGCCACTTCGACACAAGTAATGTAACAGAAATGAGTAGTTTGTTTCGTGAGTGTAGCAGTTTGACATTCATTGACATGAGTCACTTTGATACAAAAAATGTGACTAATATGAGTGAGATGTTTAATAGGTGTAGTAGTTTGACAACCCTTGACCTCAGCCACTTCGACACAAGAAATGTAACTAATATGGTAGGTGTTTTTCGTTTGTGTAGTGGTTTAACGGCCCTTGACCTCAGCCACTTCGACACAAACAATGCAACAACGACTATGGCATATATGTTTGAAGGATGTAGCAGTTTGACAACCCTTGACCTCAGCCACTTCGACACAAAAAATGTAACTAATATGGCTGGGATGTTTAAAGGATGCAGTAGTTTAACAGCCCTTGACCTCAGCCACTTTGACACAAGTAAAGTAACTGAAATGAGTGGTTTATTTCTTGAATGCAGTGGTCTAAAAGATATTAATCTTAGTAATTTCAACACCCAAAATGTTACGGCTATGGTACGCATGTTTAGTAAATGCTACAGTTTGGAATGTGTTGACATGAGTTCTTTTAATACAGAAGGACTTGACACAAGTCAACCATATCGTTGTACTTATGCAATGTTTGAAGACTGTATAAAACTTACTACAGTCACAATAGGTAAATATTTCTCGTTATTTAGTGACTACACTTTCTATGGTTGCCAAAACATCAGAAATATTAACTCGCATGTGGAGAATCCATTCCCTTTTTCCACTAATATTTTCGGTGAAACGGTTTATAAATACGCAACACTAAATGTGCCTACTAACACAAAAGCACTTTATGCCTCAACCGAAGGTTGGAAAGAATTTAAGACTATAATTGAAGTTGGAAGTGGAAACGATAATGATGAATTAGAGCCAATAAGCGAAGCCGACAACACTGACTATGGCAATGGCGGTGGAATCAATGATGACACAGACCTTAACGGCAATGTCATAGGCAATATCTACTACAACATTTCCGATGAAAACGGTGAATACAGTTCTACGGAAGGATGTATCATCTTGAAGAAATCATCTACGGACAATTCTATGGAGGGTAAAGACCTCTTCGATGAAGAGTTGAAAATCAATTTCACTGGCATTATCTTCATGGTGCAAGGTAATGGAACTATCAAGGTGAACGCTGAAACGGTTGGCAGCATGACCCTTAAAGTAAAGATTGGCAATAATCAGCCTGTCACGATGGAACTTGAAGGAAAGATGAAAGCCTCGTTCCCCTACACCGTAACAGAACCCACTTATGTTTACATTTATGGCGGTGAAACAGCCTCAGCCAATGCAAGGGGTATGCGTAGGGCAGAATCTACCGAAAACGCATTGAAGATATACGGCATTGAGTGGAGCGAATCAGACATACCTTCACATGTTGAGGCTATCCGTGAAACAAGTCTAAGCGACACGCCTATCATCTACAACTTGCAAGGCCAGCGGATGCAGTCAACAAGTAGAGGTATCAACATCGTGAACGGAAAGAAAATTTTTGTCAAATAAGTAAAACACAAGATTATGCCAAATTGGGTAAAGTTATCGGATGAGAAAAAAAGAACTTTCATTGCCGATTCGATTAAAGAAATTGAAAGTAAGTTTCCAATTACAGACGATGAGCAGTTTGAAATTCTCATAAAATGTTTCTACTCTATCAAAGAGGGGTCGTTTGATGAACGTCATTTTGCCGCCTTGCTGCAAATCCACAATGGAAAAAACTATTGGAATGTTATCAAGAATATTGCTCTCAAAGGAAATATTGACGAACGAGTATTAGAGAAATTTGAAAAAGAGAACAATATCTGACACCAATCACAATAAAAGAACTGAGGTAGGGTTTACTCCCTACCCAGTTTTTTTTCGAGTTCAGCGATTTCTCTATCAAACTTCGCTTGCCCGTCCTCGCATTCCTTACGATATTGGTCACGTTGGAGTCTGAGACGTTCAAGATGCCTGCGGTTGTTGTCCTCGATGAGTTTAAGGCATTTCTCACCGTAACCATCCAACAAGCGACCAAAAGCCGTGATTTTTTCCTCGTCAGTCCACAGACGATTGTCAATGCAGTCCAACCCTTCAAGGATTTCACTGTACCGTTTGTACAATTCCAATGCCCTCTTGCGCACACCCCTCTCACCTTCATTCAGCTCCCTCATGTACCGCTGTGCGCACTTGTAACGAGCTTCCACATTCTCAATACGTTCAAGGTGTTCGACCTGTTCCTTACTAAAGCTCCTGCACATGTTTTTCATTAATACGAGCTTGTCATCCTGAGTTAATCTTTTACTCATAATTTTAGACTTTTAGTTATTAAATATATCAAAAATCACTGTAAACAACATGTTTACATGTGCAAGAATATAGAAAATGTTTTTAAGTTCCAAATATCTTTAACACAAATTAACAAATAAAGCCCACATTTCCGAAAAAACATGGACTTGTTCATCATCGACACATCAACAAGTGATGGTTGAGGCTACTTGAAGAACTGTTGCATCAGTTGAGCGTTCTCCTCTCTCGTAACCTTGATGTATTTCATAAAGTTTGCCTCTGTCGTGTGACCTGTCAACTTCATTATGCTAATGGTGGGGGCACCCTTCAAGTAGAGATTGGTTGCAAAACTTCTACGTGCCGTATGGCTCTTGATTAACTGATACTTCTTATACTTAACACTTTTCGACTTACCACCTTGTTTAATTGGAACCATAACTTCTTCATCAATTTCAGCCAGCCGCCCCAATTCCTTCAAATGCTCATTGAAACGTGACTTGTAACACATCTTTGGGAACTTGCCGCCATACTTTACATATAGTTCCCTTATATAGTGGTGCATAGGTATTTTCACCATTTCGGCAGTTTTTTCGGTTAGCACCGTAATAGTGGGCTCTTTAGCCTCAACGTCAAACAAAGCCTTCTCCAAGTGATTAAGGTCACTCTGTCTGAGCCCAGTCCAACAACCTATAATAAATAGGTCTCTCGTTTCCTCGATGGTACTCTTTGCATCAATGACACCCTTACTTTTCAGCATGGGAATATCCAAGGCATAGAGACGAGATATTTCATCCTCAGTCAAATAAATGTTAAACACCTCAACCGACTTGCTCCGATAGGACTTGTATGTTTCATCCTTAATCAGGCCTTGACGTGCAGCTTCATTCAGCCACACTTTCAGAAGCGAGAATGACGCTGGAATTGTGTTGTAACGGTAGTTCTTGCTGGTATAAGCCCAATCAATAAATAACTCTTGAAAGTGCAAGTCAAACACAGAGAAATCATCCTTCAAGTGTTTCTCTGCAAAAAAATCCTCGTATCGTTTTAAAACCGTCTTGTGGTGTACGATGGTACGGTCAGAGATATAACGACCAGTGTGAACGTCAACCTTCTTGTGCATGTTCTCTACGTACGAGCGGAAGAACTTTAACGGTGTGATAGCTTTCTTTTCTTCTGCCTCCTTATCAGCATTAACCACATCTTCGACAGCCAACTTCACACGGTCTTTCACAAAGTTGGGCGTACCGAAATATGACTTGTCATTTGGGTTAAGATAGATGTCTGCCATATACTTGTTAATGGCAGCATCCAAATCATCCAAGAACTTGTTGACCTTACGACTTGCTCGATTGATACGGTCAGCGAAACTTGTTGAAATAATGCAGCGTTGTTTCTCACTATCCCATGTCTTGACATATACGCTTCTCGTAGTGGAAACCTTAAACCTGCCATTAAAGTAGCCTATCAAGTACACCAGTGTTTGTTCCTCTGACTTGTCTTTCAGATTGTAGTTGAGATTGATTATTCCTTTCTTGTTTGCCATATCCGTTAGAATTTGGTGCAAAGGTACGAAAAATAGTTGAATCTACCAAATCCCAGGGGTCGTGAGGGGTCAAATTTAGGGGTCGTTTTCGACTACTTTGTACAAGAAAACCACTATTTTGAGAATCAGGCGATTACGCAAAATAGTGGTCTAAATTACTGATTTACTGTGAATTAAAAATACTTTTCCCAGAAATCAAAGGGGTATCGTATTATTCCCACTCTATCGTCGACGGGGGCTTTGAGGAAATGTCATAGCATACACGATTCACTCCCTTCACCTTGTTGATAATCTCGTTGGAAACCTTCGCCATGAAATCGTAAGGAAGATGCGCCCAGTCGGCCGTCATGGCATCTGTAGAGGTCACGGCACGCAGAGCAACGGGATGCTCGTATGTGCGCTCGTCGCCCATAACGCCGACACTGCGCACGGTTGACAGCAATATTGCACCTGCCTGCCATATCTGATCGTAGAGCGACACCTCTATTTGGTCGTCTGGGGAATTGGTTGTTTGGTTGTTTGAGAGTGTTACAGGCACACCAGCAGCCAACACACGGCGAGCCTCATCGCCAGATAGCTTCACCTTATAGTCGCGCAATCCACGGATATAGATGTCGTCGGCATCTTGAAGAATGCGCACTTTTTCAGGCGTTATGTCACCCAATATGCGCACGGCAAGTCCCGGTCCGGGGAAGGGATGACGGGTGATGAGATGCTCGGGCATGCCTAACTGGCGCCCCACTCGGCGCACCTCGTCCTTGAACAGCCATTTCAGCGGCTCGCAAAGGCTGAGATGCATCTCTTCGGGAAGTCCGCCCACATTATGATGACTCTTAATTACTTTGCCCGTAATGTTCAGACTCTCAATGCGGTCGGGATAGATTGTGCCTTGGGCAAGCCACTTGGCATCAGTGATTTTCTTGGCTTCGGCATTGAAAACCTCCACGAAATCGCGCCCGATAATCTTACGTTTCTGTTCGGGATCGGTTACCCCGGCAAGGTCGGCAAAGAATTTTGATGAAGCATCCACACCTATCACATTCAGTCCCAACACTTTATAATCGTCCATTACCTGCGAGAACTCATTCTTGCGGAGCATTCCATGATCCACGAAGATACACGTGAGATTGCTTCCGATGGCTTTATTGAGCAGCACAGCGGCAACACTGGAGTCTACTCCGCCAGAAAGACCGAGGATAACACGGTCGTTGCCAATCTGATTCTTTAGTTCTGCAACGGTGGTATCTACAAATGAAGCAGCACTCCAGTCTTGTCTGCTTCCGCAAATGTCAACAACGAAGTTCTTCAGCAGCAGGGAACCCTGAACGGTATGGAACACTTCGGGGTGGAACTGCACCGCAAATAGTGGTGATTGCTGAGAAGAGAGATGAGAGAGATTGGTTTTGCCGCTCCAATAGGCAGCATATTTCACGTCCTTGGTGGATGCAATGCACTGGAAACCTTCGGGAAGGGCAGTGATGGTATCGCCATGGCTCATCCAAACCTGCGAATGCTGGTCGAAACCACGAAACAACGGATTCGAAGTGTCTACTGTCTCAAGGTGCGCCCGCCCATATTCGCGGCTGCCAGCCTTTTCCACCTTGCCTCCATTGCTATAGGATATGAACTGAGCACCATAGCAGATGCCGAGCACCGGTATCTTTCCCACGAACTGACTCATATCAACCTGAAACGCTTCAGGGTCGTGAACAGAATATGGAGAACCGCTGAGGATAACGCCAATCACAGATTCATCACCTACAGGGAATTTGTTGTACGGTAATATCTCACAAAATGTATCAAGTTCACGTACACGTCTTCCGATAAGCTGTGTTGTCTGGCTTCCGAAATCAAGAATAATAATCTTTTGCTGCATATAAATGATATAACCTTGTTAAATCTTTTTTCAGGCGCAAAGTTAGTCAAAATCCATCAATCTGCCAAATCTGACTAAAACTAATTTGATAAGGTGCGCGATGTAAAGGCGGTTATTTTAGGAAAACTAACACCTCGAAAACGCAAAAAAGTCTTTACATCGACAAATAATAATTATACAAAAACTCTACATCACACCTTTATCTTCTTAATTTCCAATGTATATGTTTTAAATTCAACTATTTGTCGTTCAATTAATTACAGAAAATAAAACAGAATAATCAACCCAACATTGCTGTTTAATAAACTCTATATTCCATTTTGAGGTTTTAAAATTTTTCTATATCTTTGTACTCGCAATCATAAACTTACAATGACATGTTCGGAAAAAACAAAGTTAAACAAATAATAGCAGACCTTGATTTGTTCATCGACAAGATGGATGAATGCGTACTCATCTACAAAAATGGTATTAAGAACTATCTGGAAGGCAATTCTGAGGCATTTCATGAAAACATCAATAATGTAATGTCCATCCGGGAGAGTACCACCGACCTGCGCCGCAGTATAGAGAACAACCTGTATTCATACACCCTTGTATCTGAGAATCGAGTAGATATCCTACAATTACTGGAACACATGGACATGATTGTAGGCCAACTCTACAAGAATCTCGTACAATATGAAATTGAAATCCCATTCTTCCCTTCAGAACTAAATGTGGAGTTTCTGAAATTAGTGGAGCTTGCATCGCTCTCTGTAGAGATAACCGCCCAAGCCATCAGAGATAATTTCCGGTCGCCACAACTGTTGCAGGAGAAGATACACCGCATTTATTATTATGAGAAGGAAGCTGACAAACTGGCTCAGGCGATCAAACGAAAGGTGTTCCATGAGATGGATAACTTCAAGCTCAGCCAGAAAATCCACCTGCGCTATTTTACTCTTCACGTAGAACAGATTGCAGAAGAGGCGATGAAAGCCGCCGACCTGCTCTCTGTATTAGCTGTGAAGCAACGATTCTGAATCATTATCTGACTATATATTATATGACTGTTTATTACTCGTAATTGTTCACTGCCCATGCTGACAGTATCCATCATACTGATTATGTCGTTAGGCATTTGCTTCGGATGGAAAGAAATAGCCTATAGC
This sequence comes from Prevotella sp., assembly GCA_017471245.1. GTDB lineage: Bacteria > Bacteroidota > Bacteroidia > Bacteroidales > Bacteroidaceae > Prevotella. The sequence goes on along the minus strand of JAFUVB010000064.1, from coordinate 645 downwards.
TACTCAGATATCCACATCGCAGATATCATGAGGATATGGCCTTTTGTGATATGCTTGCTCATATCTATGACTATCGGCATGGGATTAATTATCCTGCACGACAACAGCATCTCACTCGCTGGCACCGATGAGCTGATTGTGGCAGTTGTATCGATGCTGATCACTTTCGCCATTCTTACAACGGTGAATTGCCACTATTCGTCTATTACAGCTTTTTGGGGAGCCTTGCTTGCCATTTCAGTGATAAAGAACAATTCAGTAAGTACGATGCTCTGGATTGCTATCGCATTATCGGTGGTTGCCGCCCCGGCATTTAGCATTGCGTTTTCATTTGCTACTCACAAGCTCATCCACCAACAGATTGAGGAGAATAACCAGCATTTGCTGATGAAACAACTCTATATCAAATGGATGGCATATATTGGCATGGTGCTGTGCGGCATTGCCTTGACCTGCAACTATGCGTTACTCGTAGATACCTTGATTACACCTATATATATTTTCAACTATTAGTGATGCGATAAATTTTAGTTCAACTTCATATATCCCTTTGTTAATAAGGGTTTCAGAGCGATCATTGATTTTTTGATTTGAAAAAGACAGAGTAATTTTGCAGTCTCAAAACTGCATAATTATGAATGTCGG
>JAFUVB010000063.1 GCA_017471245.1 Prevotella sp. | reverse complement strand
GAGAAAGATGCGGTGGTGTAGGTATCGTACAATTGAACCATTTTATATAGTGTACGATAACTCCAGCCTCTTGCTGCCGGATATTTTGTCCGTATATAATCAGATAATTGTCTGACGACTCCATCACCCCATGCAGATGTCTTTAGTTTGTGCGAGACAAATCCTCCAACTTCCCACACCATAGACATTGACTCGTTGTTAACAGCACGTATAACCCTCTTCCGATGAGTTGCAATGATGCTGCAAACAGTTTCAAACTCTTCCTTATATTTCATGAGGCTTGTTGCCCCTTCTGTCTGTTCTACTTTTTTCATATTTCGCCTGCAAAGTTAATCAATTATTTCGGACTTCTGTTCTGACATTGATTACGCCTGTCACTCAGTTTCTTCTGTTCCCGTTCAAATTGTTCTATGAAATGTATCTCAACAGCTGTCAGCTCGTTCTTTGTCCGCTCTTTGAACTTGTCATATTCAGAATCAGCCTTTGCCTTGGCGAGTTGTGCGGAAATTCGTCCGGCATGTGTCAGGATGTCCTTGCGAGAAATACGCAGAAAATCATCAAGAATCGCAATCCAGTCTTTCATATACATAGGTCGGTGCTCCTCTGCCTGAAGTTCTGCAAAGTCGAGATAGAGGCTGACGATACGGTTTAGTGTTGATATCTCCTCTTGAGAGAGATAGTTTTTGGCAATCTCTGCGTCTGCCTTCTTGGGTAATGCACCAGTCCAAGTAGTCAGGCCCATGAAATCTTTCTGAGCATCAGCACGGTCAAAGATGATTTCAGCCGCTGTATGTCCATGTACAGCAAAGTGCATCTTGTTCTGCACCGTCTTGAAGAACTCCTGTGTCATCTCAACTCTTGGGTCATAGTCGATGCTAAGCGCATATATTTCCAGTACCTTGCGATAGAAAACCTTCTCCGATGATCGGATGTCACGGATGCGGGCCAACAGTTCATCGAAGTAATTGCCACCACCAGCCCTTTTCAAAAGGTCATCGTTCAGGGCAAATCCCTTTACGATGTATTCTTTCAAGACCCTCGTAGCCCACATACGGAACTGAACACCCCGATAAGAATGAACACGATAGCCAACGCTGATAATCATATCGAGGTTGTAAAAGTCAACCATGTGACTTTGCGTTTTCCCCTCAATTGCACCATGTTGAGTGGTGGTTGCAAATTTTGCAACTACCATATCCTTATTCAGTTCCCCCTCCTCAAACACATTCTTAATGTGTCGGGAGATAGTTGACTTATTGCGCTGAAACAGTTCTGCCATCTGGTCAAGACTGAGCCACACGGTCTCTCCCTGCAACGTAACCTCTATACGTGACTCTCCGTCTGGGGTCTGATAGAGCAATATTTGTCCTTTGTCTTCTTTCATATTGTTTCTATTTTTTCTGTTGAAACTCTCTCTTTTCGAGTTAACCATTAAGTGTATTATAGTTTCCCACTAACTCCTGAGAGTTAAGCAGTAACTCTGTATATTTAATCCAGCGTTATGACCTTTGTGCTTTCTTCGCCGAACTGGGAAATGACGCGGACGGCAAGTTTGCGGCCCTTCTCATATTTGATGGGAGCAGAACGGAAGTCGTAGAGGGTGTCCCAGACTTCTTCGGGGAATTCCATACGGAGGGTGCGTCCTATATCCCTCTTGATTTGTCTGGGCGCAACGCTCTGCAAGCCTTTCTTCCATGCGTTGAACTCCTTCTTGTCACCACCGCAGAAATGGATGGAGCGCACCACAAACTCCGTGCCACTGTAGCGGTCGTCCAGTTCCCAATAGGCTATGTCGGCCACATTGCGCTCAGCCACCCGGTCTTGGATGGGGTCGTACATGTCCATACCCTGTATCTCAACGTGACAAGTGTCGTCATCGTCGCGCACTAAACGGATGTCAGGCTCACCGATGATGATGAATGAGCCGGCGGTTTTGTCTTTCTTCAGGAGTCCGTCTTGCAACAGGTCATCGTTCATGCGTACTTTGACCACATGGAAGGTGCCGAGGTTGTAGTCTTTGATGTCTTCGTTTTTGATGTCATCCTCGAATGAGAAGCCTAATATATATAAAGTAGAGGCTCCTTCGTTCAACTTCTGCCGAAACTCACGGATAGCCATATTGACCGACTGCTTGCTGACAGTGCCAAACTTCGGGCCAATCATCAGGTAGGCCAGCACTTCGTTGCCCTGCTCGTCTTTATAGTAGCCACGGGCATTCAGATAGGGATTGGCAACAGGCTGCAAGCCGTAGAAAAGGGCTGCATGACCTTTCAGCCCGTTGCGGATGCCATTGGCCCGCAGGTTACTGAAGATGCGCTCCACAAACTGCTGGTTGTCCTCGGTTTCGTTTTTCCGCTCTACCAGCGACTCAGGCGACTGCACGTTATAGTTCTGCAAGGTCTCCACCGTGAAGGGGCCGCTGACGCGGATGCGCTTCTTGTCAATCTCTGGCTGGTCGTAGAGTATTTCTTCTTCGGCAGGCAGGTCGTTAGCCAGAGACTTCAGCGTGATATGCGGTACTTTCTTATAGCGGAAACCGTGGCGGATATTCTCGTCATACGTTTCATAATAGGGATAGAGTGCTGTTGTCAGGCGCCGTTTGGCAATGTTCTGTGCAATGCGACTGGTATCAATTGTTATCCATCTGCGTCCCCATTGCTCTGCTACGTAGGCCGTTGTGCCGCTGCCACAGGTCGGGTCAAGAATTAAGTCGCCTGGGTCGGTGGTCATGAGGATGCAGCGCTTTATAACTTCTGTTGATGTTTGAACAACATATTCTTTATCTTGTGCAGGAGCTGTATCGTCCCATGGACTGGTAAGTTTTGAATAGGGGAAGTCTTCATGAAGCATTACATATCTTGGACTATCACCCTCCACAAAGAGTCTCCCCATTTTTGCTAATTTTTCCATTTTGGCTTTAGGTGTCAACCAACATTGGCCTTTTGATGGACTGTAGACTCTTCCTTCAAATTCGAAATCGTAGACATTGCCTTCAGAATATGATGGTGCCCACTGAGAAACAGTTTGGAAAACATTCTTTGTCATTAGTGTAATTGCAAAGTTTTGTTTTTCTTCTTTTGTAAACCGCCTCAGTTTGCCATTTTCATGAACACCAGTCCATCTTCCTTTAGGATTAGGAGTCACCTTTTTATACAATTGCCTATATTTTATTAGTTCTTTATCTTTTGCATACCACACTATGAAGTTTGCCATTTCTTCCAATGTCTTACTTCCTAATGGCATCAAACGCTTTCTAAAGGTAATTAAACAAACAAAGTTCTCACTTCCAAACACCTCATCCATTAGATTGCGAACCAGATGCACGTTCTCATCTGATATTTGCACAAAGCAAGAGCCACTTTCCGTGAGCAGTTCACGAGCCATCACAAGTCGGTCGCGGAGATAAGAAAGATAGCTGTTGATGCCCAACTCCCATGTGTCACGGTAAGCCTTGATAGTTTCTGGTTCACCAGAGATGCCGCCATCATTTTCTTTCACGTTGGTACTGTTGATGCGCATCTGCCAGTTACCACCATACTTAATACCGTAAGGCGGGTCGATATAGACACATTGCACCTGTCCGCGCATCCCTTCACGATTTAGCAGCGAGTTCATCACCAGTAAGGAATCGCCCAAGATGAGACGATTCTTCCAGTTCTCGTTGTGCTGATAATAGCTTGCCACACGCTCCAGTTCGTCCTCTTCGTCCTGCTCACGGAACATCTCTTCGAAAAGCTCTGTCTGGTTCTCAAATCCGGCAGTCTTTTCATCACGCACCCGATACAGGCGGTTAATCAACTGTTCTGGATTAATGTTTTCATGCACATAGAGACTGCGGATGTCTGTTTTCAGTGACGGATGCTGCGTGTCCTCATTGTCGTTGCGATATTTGTTGAGCCAATAGAGTTCGGGGTCATTGCCGCGACGGAACTCATGACGGAAGATGTCGTACTCTGACTGTTGCGGTTCACCGTCAACGATGGCACTTTCCTCTCCCTGCCGCTCGGTGGTAGGGATGCTGGCACGTTTCTCCTGCTGATGCTCTATATGCGAGACAGGATGCTTTGGGTCGTATGGCTTGTTGCTCATAATTTGCTCTTTTTATTGTTCTTCTTGATCTTTTTCCGGCAACAGATAGTCACTTGCCTTGGCAGGCGAAATAACGCTATGCCCTAACTGGCTCTCCAGTTGATTGCGGGCTGCCTTTGCCACGCTACCGCCATCTTTTGCTACTTGAGCCTGCTGACGGAAACCGCGAGGGTCGCGCTGCTTGGAGAGCTCTGTGGCAGAAGCCTCAGCAAGGATGTTGAAAGCTATTTCAAGGTTGGTCATGTTATCGCGCAGATTTTCTTTCTTCAATCCTTTGAAATGCTTGTACTGCTTCGTCGTGAAACCGCTCCATTCTCGGGTGATGATGTCAGTCAGCGAAGCATACTCCAGACCTTCTTTTACGCCCGTCCGTTTCCATTCGTCTGTCAATTCCTTGCGCACTTCGATGCTCTTAATGCGCTGGTTGATCCATGCGTCACTATATCCCAACCTCTTGTAGTCGATAATGGCCTGGTCGATACTCAGTTCCGGGTCTTGCATCTGGTCAATGCGCTGGCTGGCCACCTGAGCCATCCACTGTTTGAAAGGCTCAGCTTTAGGCGAAGGGAGAGACTGAATGATGCGGAAAATTCCTTCTATAGTTGCGAAGTTTGTTTTTTGTTTGCCTCCAGCAGTTTGTACAACAAGGGGGGTGACAATTTGTCCCCACCCTTCTGCGAGCATTGGGTCTCTTTTCCTCATTTTCTTAATATAATCCGTTGGATTAGTACTATCAGTCAGCACTTCTACCACATCAGCTACACAGAAGTACCACTTCTCTTCTTGGTCGTCCCATATTGTGCGCACTTTACGCTCTTGGAACAGTTGTATTGCTTGTTTCTTTGTCATATTTATAGTTCTTGAATTTTACAGATGAGTGTTCGCTTTATATTATCAATATCTGAAACCTCGACAAAAGCCCAGCGGCCATACTGCCCGAGATTATTGGCTGCTGGCAGCCAATAGTCAAGCATGTAGTGGCGCTTGGCATCTTTATGCCCTGTACGGTCATCGCTGAAACCAGATATCTCGATAATCAAGTTGACTTGCTCACCTTTCATTGTATTGACACGTGCTATGAAGTCGGGCATATACTGGTGTTCCTCAGTTCCCACCATATAGGGAATCTGGAAACCCAGGAAATGGTTCTTGACGTAACTGACGACTTCTGGAATTTCCTCTAATGTCTTAGCTGCAATCTGTTCCCACGACTGCGTATCAGCCACCACATAGTTGACATGGCTCTTAGTGGTGGGCCAAACTGGCTTGGTTGTAGCACCAAACACATGAGCAGTAGAGCCTTCAGGATTGTAGTAATTCAAGATGGCCGTAATACGTTCTTCTTGCCGGTTAGCCTGACGGATGCCCTCATAAATGCTGCTCAATATCTTGGACTGCTGCCAAAGAATGACCAGACGTTTCATTTCTTGAGGCTCTTCATCGCCTCCCACTACTTCTATCTGTTCGTCATACCACTGTTGTACAATCCTCTTCAAGGGTGCAAACCGCTGAAACTGCTGACCACCGTCACGGTCGGTATAATAATTACGAATGAGTTGCCAAGTGAGATAATAGATGACCTGAGCATCGCGCAAGTCGTCATATTCCACTTCCATAATTTGGAGTGTAGGCGCTATGGCACTTTGCAGAACGGTCTTTGTAGGTATCTCGTTGAAGTTGATGACAAACTTTGGCACATTCTGATAGTCTGCACGAATTTCACCGTCAGGTGTTTCGCTACGATAACCCACGATGTTGGGAAAACGAATCTCCAGTTCACATCGCTCCTTCAGTGCCTTAATTACCGTCTTGGGCTTAGGCGGACGAGGCACGCCACCCTTACCACCTTTGAAGGTTTTGAAAGGCACACCAATGATGTGGGCATATTCGGGCGGGAATTTGTAAACTACATTTTTCTTGCTTCGCTTGGCGGCAACCTTCGGGTCAAGCTCGTTTCCATCTAAATCGTATGCCGTCAAATCATAACTGCGGCGGCGTAGGGCCCGACCTACCACCTGTTCACAAAGCAGCTGTGAGCCAAAGGCACGGATACCCATGACGTGAGTGACTGTATTTGCATCCCAGCCTTCCGTCAGCATCGACACACTGACAACACAGCGGATATGCGCGCCAAGCGTACCAGGCTTACCTACACTATTCACTACTTCACGCAGTATTTCCGCATCTGTCAATTGGTCAGCACTGCCTGAACCGTGAAGAACAGCATAGTCTTTTTTGAAGTTTTCAATCTCAGATGCATAGAGCTTCTTGAATTCGTCGGTGATGACCAGTGATGCTTCGTCAATAGCATTACTGTCAATCAAAAGTGTCGGAGCCTTGGCTTTAGGGAGATTGTTCTCATCATAGTTACTGAACACAGGAAAATGGCCCTTTACGTAAATGGTTTCTCCTTGTTCGTTAACCGTTTCGTAGCCAGCTATATACTTGAATACTTCACGGGAAACCATTGTATTGTTGCAGACAACAATGAACACTGGAGGTGTTGTATAGAGATTGGCCTTTTCTTCACCTTCGGTTCTTACGCCTTGCTCATATTTTTCGTAGTCTTTGGTAAACTGTTCTAAAGCCGTATTGACCAATGTAGGTAGGTTTGGCTGTGCTTCTCGTTTCTCCTCTGCCTTTCCCATTCCCGAACTTTGTTCGCCAACCCGTAGTCTTTCTTCCTTTGCTTTTTTCTTAGCTGTCCGCACACCCATTTTGGATAGTTCTCCACTCACGTGTTTATATATGTTGCGGAACTTTGGCTCTTCCAAATCGTGAGTATTGTCAAACGAAGGCAGGAATGGTATCTTCACCAACCCACTTTCAATAGCATCAACCAAACCGAAATCGCTCACTACCCATGGGAAAAGCGAATAAGCCTCATAGCCAGAGCCTTTCAGATAATAGGGCGTAGCTGACAAGTCGTAGACATGCTGTATCTTATAACCACAGAGTTTCATCTGTCGTAAGCCTTCATACCAAACCATTGCATTTAGGTTCTCGGCTTCGCCTTCAGCGGTTTCTTCGTCTTTCTTTCCTTTCGTATTATTCTTTTTGGGCAGATAGCAATGGTGGGCTTCGTCGTTGATAATAAGCATACGTTTGCCTTTGGCTCCTTTGTGAAGAATGCGCGACAGCATAACGCTATAATCTTCCTTACCCGTCTGTCTTTTCTGCTCTCCGTCCACGTACTGCAATTTGCCGTCAAGAGGAGATGTGTGCTTCCCGGAAAGCACTTTTGGCTCCAACTGCTGATAATTGATAATCGTAATGGAAGCATTCAGACCACCCAATAACGGTTCGAAATGACGTGGAATCAAATCCCGCTTATGGTAGTAGTCGTTCATTTCATATCTTGCCTTATTGCTATTATCCAAATAGAGCACACTCAACCTGTCGCGAATGGTAATGCCAGGTGCTACTATCAGAAAGTTATCTGCAAAGCGTGTATCTTGTATATTGTCCTTTCTATTCAAATAATTATACAGGATAATCATAGCCATCACAACTGTCTTGCCAGTACCTGTTGCCATCTTAAAGGCTGTACGAGGCAGGACGAATTGTGGGTCATCTGATACTGTCGCCAATCTTTCATTTAGCTGGCGCAACAAGTCGCGTCCGATATTGGGGTCAAGGTCTGCTACTTCGTTAAGATAGATAGCCGTTTCAATAGCTTCACGCTGACAGAAGAATAGCTGAAGGTGCCACTGACGTTCGGGATTCTTAAACCAATAATTCAGAAGTTCCCGGGTGATGCGTGTTACACCATTATAATTGCTATCACGCCATTGCTTTACCTGCGCACGAATCTCATTGATAAATGCAGCATTGGCATCTGTACTTTCAAAATCGGAGCCGCCGAACATCTGCATCTGTTCGTGGCCTTTAGGCACAATGTCAATAGAGGTCGTAAATGGCCGACGTCCCTCAATGACGTGGGAGTAGTCCAAATTTCCCTCCATGTCCGTATCATAATACAAACGCGGTTCCTCGTATGGATTATTTAATATCGGGCTTTTAGTAGTATCGTAATTTCTTGCCATAATAACACTTCTAAAACACTATCCTTCTTCTGTCCAAAGTAAATCATCTACACTCACACCCAATATCTTTGATAACTGGATGAACATTTCTACATTGGGCTGGGCGGCATTAGTCACCCATTTTGATATGACAGCAGGATCTTTATCAAGGATTTCCGACAATT
>JAFUVB010000062.1 GCA_017471245.1 Prevotella sp. | reverse complement strand
CTAGGTTATGAATAGAATATCAGAAGCACTCGACCAATATACGGGCATATGCAAGGAGGCCATCGTGGACTCCGCTGCAAAGTTAAGCAAAAGTTTTGAGAAAATCATCATCGAGGTACTACTTTTATACATGATTATACCTGAAAAGATAAATTTACAGCGAACATTTGAGGTTGTTGTGCCTCTCAGTCCTGAACGGCTCCTTAGTTGAGGAACCACGCATATTCTTGGCTCTCGCCAGTCAATGTTTTCTCCAGTCCAAACACGAAGTCCGTGCAGTTCTGGTTACGCTCCAGCCAACGGTCGATATACGTCTGTTTGACGGCCTCGTTGAAAAGCTGAAGGAGTTGCCAAAGTGTGATAGTGTCGCTTCCATCTTCTTTCTTGAAATTGGGGTTATCGACGTAACCACGCACAACGGCGTTAACGGCCTGGTCGCCCAAAGTTACGTTGGGAAGGCCGAGTTCTGTCTTGGTGTTTGTAGGTAGTGCCTGATATAATCTCAGACGGCCTACAGCCTTGCAGAATTGTTCTTCGGAAATGCTGGTGTTACCCAGTGCTTCCAGAGTTCGCAGGTTATCGTCCTTCTTGGGGTCGAAACCATTGAAAAGTTCTAGTGCTTTTTCCTTGATGTCGGAAGTTGTCATGCACTCCAAGTTGCCTGTAAATCCGTCACAGGTCAACATGAGGTTTGAGCAAACTCTCACCTGCCAGCCACAGAAGATTTTGAATTTCATCGGGCTTTGGCGGCCATATAGTTTGTCCTCGTTGTAAGCACGTACGCCACCGATGCAAAGATGCACCAACTGGCCATTCACGGAACGAGACAGCGCGGCAACGTGGCACACAAATGCTAAACGCTGATAATAGACTGTCTTTTCCTCGTCCGTCAGTTCACTTGCTTTTTTGTACAGAGCAGTCGGGATTCTACCATTTACTTGATGGCTGACCCGAATCTCCACAGGGGTAAGTTCCCCGAATACGGTCTTTCCAGCCTCCATTACACTCTCTATGAATGATTGGTTTGCAATCGTCAGAGTGTTGTCTGCGAAGGTCGGAACAATACACTTTTCCGAGAGTTCTCCAAGCGTGATAGCCGAAGTGTTGCTCTCGATGAAGTTTGGGTGGTTGTCTGGGTCGATAGTTGTTTCCTCTTCCAGCACCACAGTTCCCTCTACGTCATCAGCAGGGATGACAAGAGGGGAGGTGACAGTTCCCGATGTGGGAACAATCTCCATTTCTGATTTTGTTTTCTTCTTTGTCATAATGTCTATGATTTAAAAGGTTGTTTACTGTCACGGCTTCGCTTTCTTGGTTTTCTGTAGCAAAGTCGCAAATTGCTTAATCGCTTTGAGAAAGGCCAAAACCGCCCCTAAGATGATGGTTAGGGCTTCGATTGTTTCATTTTTTGTCATTTACTGGTTCATCGGTACTGCCCTTTCCACGTTTGATTCTCGGCGCGACGTACTCCTTATAAAGTCTGTACCCATGATGCAGGGTGTCTAACAGGATAACGACCTCGCCAACATACTTAATCCCACGCAGGGACTTTTTCAAAATTTCATTGTTTACGTTCATTGTTTTACTGATTTTAAATTGTTAATGATATATTTGTTCTTTTGTCTCTATAATATAAGGCTCTCGTTATGGTCGTGGGCGGCGTGCTGAAAAGTGCCATTATTTGTGTCAAAATGTGCGGTCGGAGTTAAAAAAGCATATAAAATCGTCAGCAACAGGCCATTCCTATTGCTGTTTGACAAAAATTAACTACCTTTGCAGTCGCAGACTGCGCCCACCACTTGTAAGGCAGGGACAGGAAGCATATACATAATTGGCGTTTACTACGCTTGAGTTGACTGTCAAAACTCGCAACTTTGAATCCTCGTCAATGATAGCAATAGTGAATGCCACTCTGGGTATGATATGCCTATGCCTCATCGTTTTTATAACGGTGCTGCTAACTATCATATTAGGCGTGGGTTCGCATTGCTTGTTCTAGACGAGGAGGTAATGCGAGACCTTGACAGTGGGACAAGTAGATGTATGAAGCCCACGTCTTTTTTGTATCTATACATCACGGAGTAATAACAATTTGCCTGATTGGGCTTGCTGGCAGTAAAAAAGAAAAAGATATGGGCGCATTTATGCTGATTATCGTGTTTGGAATTGCTGCTATGGCTGCAAACTTTTTTCTCCGTCACCAATTTGGGAAGAAGTATCCCGAAGTAGAATCTGGTCAAGTTATCTCTTTGGCGGTCGTGCAAATAGCAACTATTGTGTACTTCTTTATGTCCATACAAGTTATCATGGGGATAGGGGTGGAGGCCTATCTCTACAATAGACCTGTACCAGAAGCAGCAGATAATGCAGCAGGCTTTATTAGCATAGCCTCCCTGTTAGGCGGAATCGTCATGACCATAGTTTCCATCCTGTTGTGCTACAAGATATTTAATTTCCCTAAAACCGACAAAGAACAAATATCAACTTTAGCAATGGCCAACACGATAGTGGCTGTGATAGTTGGTCTTGTCCACATCATATCTGCCATAATGCTGATAAATTCTGGATATGGAGCGTATATAGGGGGACCGTTTTTCTGGATTTGCGCAATAATCGTTATCGGTACTCTCATCTACTTTCAGTGTCCTTTTGCTTCGGCAGTTGAAAGAATGTATAGGTCGAAATACAATGAGAGCATACAGAGTGTTGTCGTGAAGAATATTACAAAGATTGCGGAAAACACCTCACATTCATATCATTCAGTTCAACCCTCCCCAGCACCAAACCCAGCAGAAGGAACGAAACGCTGTCCTTATTGCGGTGAAGAAATATTGGCGGTTGCCAAGAAGTGTAAGCATTGTGGTGAGTGGTTGAAAGAAGAACCAAGAGAATACGTCAGGTGTTCTGTCTGCGGTGAGAAAGTGGAAAAAGGACAGGAAAGATGTCCGTTGTGCAATGAGCCACTTCACCCTTCACATATTGGAATAGATGCAGAAGAAACTTACAAGCCCTGTATCATTTGTGGCGAACAAATACTAACCGTTGCAAAGAAGTGTAAGCACTGTGGCGAATGGCAAAATCAAGCAATGCCTAAAACAATGATTAAATGCTCTATCTGTGGAGAAGATGCTGATGCAAGTCTGGATGTTTGTCCGCATTGTGGCGAAAAACTTTCAGAAATGTCAAACTAATATTATTGCGAATATGGAAGAAACGAGAAAATGTCCCTATTGTGGAAATGAAATTCTTGCTGTCGCCAAGAAGTGCAAGCATTGTGGCGAATGGCTTGATAGCGTTGTAAGGCAATCGCAACCAGCTGAAAATTATCAAGAACAAAAGCGAAGCGTTGGCTACGGAATAAAAGTATTCATTGCTATTATTGCCATCATTATATTGGTTATTATTGCCTTAATTGAATTGGCAGTTCCAATGATAACTAATTAAATTTGTCATAATATGGAAGATACAAAGAAATGTCCTTATTGCGGCAAGGAGATAATGGCCGTAGCAAAGAAATGTAAACATTGTGGGAAGTGGCTTGCCACTGACCGCGCTCAATCATCATTTCCTGTAAAACGCATATTGCTTTCTGCAATTGGAATTATTGCGCTGCTGTTAATCTGTGTTACATTCTATTTGAATAGTGACGGCTATAAAGATAAACGCATACAGGAGGAGTTAGAAGAAATGCAAGAAATTTCTAACGAGGAAACGGGAACATCGCTTTCTGCCTCACTTATCAACGGAGAATGGGCTGGCATAGGCTATGATAACCAATTATCGCTTGCTGACGGCAAGGGGCGCATGGTCAGTAATGAGGGGGAAGGAATTGAGTTTAAGTTCACTTACACACTAAGAGAAGCCATCCATAGAGAGAAGTTAATCTCATTAGATGACACGAGTAAAGAGCAAGATACGGCTGTTTGGATGACGATTTCAAATATTGATGTCGTTAAAGGAGAAGATACTGACAATATTCGAGCCTGTTATGATGGTGCGAAATACAGAATTGGAGAACTTGCCGAATTGAAAAGCCGAACAACTCTTAGGATGACAAGGAACCCATATCTTACCGAGAGGAAAGCAGACCCGAAGCATCCCGAACCACATCCCGACCTGTTCGATGCGATATATAAGAAAAGTAGTAACCGTAATTGATAAATGACATTATGGAAGAAAAGAAAAAGTGTCCCTACTGTGGGGAGGAAATATTAGCAATTGCCAAGAAATGCAAACATTGTGGCGAGTGGCTGGATAAGGGCAATTCTCCCACAACACCCTTGTCGCCAACAAAGGCTAACCATTCGCCGAAACCTGACAACATTAGGAATGACCTTTACAAATATGGTTTTATCGCTCTTGGGGTAATTGCTGCATTCGCTCTTGTATATTTCATAGCAAGCAACAAAGGGCAACATGAAGCATCTGCCCCCGCAGAAACAACTATTAGTGATTCTGTGGACACAATCAACCCAGCAAGCACATTAGATGTAGAAAGTGCTGCAAAGAAACTGGGATTAGAGAAGGATGGCGATGATAAACTGTCAGAAGCAATTCTCTATATTGCCAGTGATGGGAAGACCGTTATTGCAACTTCTGACGATAAAGTCTATTATCTTAGTAATTCGGATTCTGATGATGTCTATGATAGTGAGGGAGCAAATTGTGGAAAAATCGGCATATATGATGTCAACAACAGAACAACCTCTTTTGAGCGCATACGCACTCCATCAGGCGAACCATACAACATCAATTCTTACAATTTTGCCGATGACAAGATTACTTTTGTTCTCGTTGATGCAGGTCGTAATGGGTTTGGAACAGGAAACTTTATCACTAACGTTAGTCAATACAACATAAAGACAGGCAAATGGAAAACAATAGCAGAAGGTTGTGCTGATGCAAAATTCACAGACGATAGAAATTATGTGATAATTACTACTGCGGAAATCACTAACTATGACGAGGCCGAATCTGCGCTTGAATACAAATATGATTATTCAACGAATAGAATTAAACTATAACAAGTCAACATAAAGCCCATCATAAAGGGGCGTGTTCTTGCTGCTATCGCAAACTGGCGACCATCATCAGAATGAAAATAAATAAAGAGGCAAACTCCTTAATCTATGTGGAGTCTGTCTCTTTACTTATGAGCATCCGACAACACAACCCAAGCGGCGGCATTAGCACCACTTAAATCATGCAGCGGATATATTTTCGCTCAAATGTCGGGTCATCACGGCTCTCCACCATGCGACCAGACATTATAATTTGATGCAGACGATTTGCTTTGGTGGGCTTCCCTCGCCCACGCGCCTTGCATCGGTCTATTTATTCTTTATCGAATATAAGGCTCTCCCATGCTTTTCAGGCGGCATCCTGATACAACATGAAATTGAGCATAAAAACGGAAACAGAGCATCGATTTTGCTAGAAATCGGGTAGTCAAGCAAGATTGCGTATTAAATAAACTTAAATCTTTCGGGGTACCCTTTGGGGGGACCCATTTTTGAAAGAAAAACAAAACCCGCTGAAAATCAGCGGGTTTCAAATTCTTTTTGCGGAGAGAGAGGGATTCGAACCCCCGGTGCCTCTCAGCACGGCGGTTTTCAAGACCGCTGTAATCGACCACTCTACCATCTCTCCTTCAGTCTTGGTGACTGGCTTTCGGTCGAAAAAGCGGTGCAAAGGTAATATGTTTTTTGTAAATAGCCAAATTTTTCTTGAACTTTTTTATCCGTTAACTCACAAGGCGCATAGAATATAGGGTCTATAGCGCGTAGAAAAAATGCTGAAACGTGCTGAATCTACATGCAGAAACGTGCTGAGTCTGCATGCTGAAAAGTGCAGAAACGTGCTGAGTCTACACGCTGAGACTGCGTGTTGAGAGCTGAAACGGATACTAATCATTGGATTGCAAACAGACGTTTGAAGCACCATTCAGCGGCGTTTGCAGGTTTATTCGGTGATGGTTGCAAGTCCTCCGGCACTTGTTTCTTTGTAAAGTGAAGGCAGGTCATGACCGGTTTGCCGCATCACGTTTACAACCCGGTCAAAGGATACGCGATGCTTGCCGTCGGAGAAGGATGCATAAAGGTTGGAGTCTAAGGCTCGTGCGGCAGCAAAGGCGTTGCGCTCGATGCATGGAATCTGCACCATTCCACAGACGGGATCGCATGTCATGCCCAGATGATGCTCCAATCCCATCTCTGCTGCATATTCTATTTGTGCGGGACTTCCTCCGAAGAGCTGGCATGCGGCAGCGGATGCCATGGCACATGCCACGCCCACTTCGCCCTGACAGCCTACGTCGGCACCCGAAATGGATGCGTTCTGCTTCACGATGTTGCCAATGAGACCTGCCGTGGCGAGGGCATGCAGTATGCGGGTTTCGCTGAATTCGTGGGCTGTGGCGAGATGATAGAGCACTCCTGGCAGCACACCGCATGAGCCGCAAGTGGGTGCTGTGACAATTGTTCCGCCGGATGCGTTTTCTTCACTCACCGCCAAAGCATAGGCATAAACCAATCCTCTCGACTGCAGGGCAGCCCGATAGCCTTTTGCTTTCACATAATAAGTGGTTGCCTTTCGGGCAAGATTCAGCGGACCGGGCAGCACGCCTTCGTGTTCGAGTCCGCTTTCCACTGACGCTCTCATCACGTTCCACACCTCTCTCAGATAGTCCCAGATGTCGGCATCCTCACATTTGTTTACGTATTCCCAATAGTTGCACCCTCGTTTTTCGCACCATTTCTGTATTTGCGCGAGTGTTGTCATGTCGTAGATGTCCTTGGAGTTGAACATATCGTTCTCCTTTCCTTCCGACAGCGCGCCTCCGCCCACGCTATAGACAATCCATTCATCGGTGATTTGGTTATGCTCGTCGTATGACCTGAACATCATTCCGTTAGGGTGGTAGGGGAGGAACACCTCCGGTTGCCAGATGATTTCCAATGGAGCGATGCGGCTCAGCACGTCGTTGATGGCAACATCGGTCATGTGTCCTTTGCCGGTAGCTGCCAGACTGCCATAGAGTGTGACCTCGAATCGCTTGGCATCCTTATGGTTTGATGAAAAAATACGTGCGGCGCGCTGAGGCCCCATTGTATGACTGCTCGACGGTCCTTTGCCGATCTTGAAGATTTCTTTTAACGATTTCATGTGAATGATTCCTTCTTTTGTGGCGGCAAAGTTACGATTTTATTGTGTAATGCTGAAATTTTCAAACTCATTTCTTCTCTTTTTGATGGCAAAAGCATGGGCTTAGGGAGGTGAAGGCATGGTTTTTTTGAAGAGTGAAGGCTGATGGGGCTGATGGGGCTAATGGGGCAAATGGGGCAAATGGGGCTAATGGGGCTAATAAGGCATATAAGGCTAATAAGACAAATAAGGCTAATGGGACTGATGGGGTGAGGAAGCATGGGTTTTGATGGGTGAAAGTTTAGGTTTTGGAGGGCGAAAGCATAGGTTTTGAGGAATGAAAACATAGATTTTGGAGGGTGAAAACATAGGTTTCAGCGAAGGGGAAAGTGATGCTGAGTAGTCATCACAGCCAGCTCTCCTATAGCAAAAAATGCAATTATGCGGCACCTGAGCCTAAAACACAGTGTTTCAGGTGCTTACACAAAATTATCCTGCACCTGCTGCGTCACCTGATCCCGCACCCGCTGCGCCACCTACTGACGGTTTGGAGCATCTAAAATGCTGTTTTTGTTCGATGTTTCCACTGAATTATTCGATTTGCGAATAAAAATTCATTCTTGTGCTCGCAAACAACAGGCGAAATACACTACTTTGAAATGTCGTGGATTTTTACTTTGTGTTCTCAAACGACTGAATATCAAGCGTTTAGTGGTTCAAAAATATTGACAAAATGGGCATTTCGTCAAGAAAGTACCACTAAAATACCCATCAGGTGCCGCAGCAGGTGTCAGATAAAAATGTGCAATCGACTGATTTACAGTGAATTAAGCCAGGTGCCGCATGTTTTCTTTTTAAGCATAGGGAGTGGAACCGGAATTTCCGCTTCGCAAAGGCATGAAACCACAGAATGAACTCCAAGAGATTGCTATACTAATGCTATGAAACTGCAAAAAATATGCCATGAAATCCCAGAACTGGCGTGATGAAAGGTGCTAAAATGATAAAGATGGTGAAAAAAACATGACGATATGAAGTTTTTTATGTCTGATTACCTATTATTTTATATTTTTTTTGTAATTTTGCGCCCAAATTGTCAGGAAGTTATTAAATAGAAAAGATTGTATGTCTAATAGTAATTCATTTGTAGGTTCAAAGATTAAGGGACTCAGAGAAAGCAAAAACATCACGATAGAAGAGGTTGCATCGCGCAGCGGGTTATCTGTTGAGCAGGTCAGTCTGATTGAAAACGGTCAGAATCTGCCCTCGTTGGGTCCGCTGATCAAGATTGCGCGTGCCTTGGGCGTGCGTCTTGGCACATTCATGGACGATAACGACTCGCTCGGTCCGGTGGTTACACGTGCCAAAGACCGCGAAAGTGACCATAGCCTGAGCTTTTCAAACGGTGCCGTTGATGCCCGGAAGCACATGGAATACCATCCGCTGGCACAGCAGAAAGCCGGTCGCCACATGGAGCCGTTCATCATCGACATTGCTCCAGCCGAGAAAAAGGAGTTTCAGCTGTCGGCTCACGAAGGCGAAGAATTCATCTATGTGATGGAAGGCGGTATTGAAATAGACTACGGGAAGGAGACTTATACACTTTTTGAGGGCGACAGCATCTTCTACGACAGCATTGTGAGGCATCATGTGCACGGCATTCCCGGGCATTCGGCAAAGATTCTCGCCGTGGTGTATATTCCTTTTTAAGTGAAAAGTGAAGAATTAAGAGTGATGAGTGAAGATTTAAAGGCAATACACAGGCGGACTTATCCGGCAGAAACGGGCAGTGAGGGTTACTCATTGTCGGAACGGACACTGGGACAGTGGTTAGAGTATTGGGCAGAGACAACTCCCGAGCGTGAGTATATCGTTTACAGCGACCGCGACCTGCGGTTTACGTGGAAACAATTCAACGAGCGGGTGGACAATCTCGCCAAAGGACTGATTTCCATCGGCGTGAAGAAAGGTTCCAACGTGGGCATCTGGGCAACCAACGTGCCTGACTGGCTCACCTTCCTCTATGCAACGGCGAAGATCGGAGCCGTGCTCGTCACGGTGAACACCAACTACAAGCAGGCCGAACTGGAATATCTCTGCAAGGATTCCGACATGCATACGCTTTGCATCACGGATGGGACATGGGAGTGCGACTATGTTGACATGACCTATAAGATGCTGCCCGAGCTGCGCGAATGTGAGCGCGGACATCTGGAAAGCGTGCGTTTCCCGTTCCTGAAAAACGTGGTATACATCGGCATGGAGAAGTATCGCGGCATGTACAACACGGCAGAATTGCTTCTCCTCGGGCAGAATATCGACGACGAAGAGCTCGACGTGATGAAGAAAAACGTGAGTTGCCACGACGTGGTGAACATGCAATACACTTCGGGAACCACAGGTTTCCCAAAGGGTGTGATGCTCACTCATTTCAACATAGCCAACGACGGATACTTCACCGGCGAGAATATGGGCTTCACGCAGGATGACAAGCTGTGCGTATGCGTCCCATTATTCCACTGTTTCGGCGTGGTGCTTGCCACGATGAACTGCCTCACCCACGGCTGCACCGAAGTGATGGTCGAGAAATTCGACCCCTTGGTGGTGCTCGCATCGGTGCATAAGGAGCGCTGCACGGCACTCTACGGTGTGCCGACCATGTTTATAGCCGAGCTGAACCACCCGATGTTCTCCATGTTCGACATGTCTTCGCTGCGCACAGGCATCATGGCGGGGTCGCTTTGCCCCGTAGAACTCATGAAGCAGGTATCCGAAAAGATGTTCATGACCATCACCAGCGTCTACGGTCTCACAGAATCGTCGCCGGGAATGACACAGACTTGCCTGGCAGACTCATTCGAACAGCGTTGCACAACCGTGGGGCGCGACTACCCCTTCGTAGAAGTGAAGGTGCTCGACCCCGAAACCCACGAGGAATGCCCTGTGGGCGTGCAGGGCGAGATGTGCTGCCGCGGCTTCAACGTGATGAAAGGCTACTATAAGAATCCCAAGGCAACCGCCGAGGTGATCGATGAAAACGGGTTCCTCCATTCGGGCGACCTCGGCGTGAAAGACGAGCTGGGGTTCTACCGCATCACAGGTCGCATCAAGGACATGATCATCCGCGGCGGCGAGAATGTGTATCCCCGCGAGATAGAAGAGTTTCTCTATCACATGCCAGGTGTGAAAGATGTGCAGGTGGCAGCCGTTCCGTCGAAGAAATACGGCGAGGAAGTGGGTGCATTCATCATCCTCAACGAAGGCGTGAAGATGGAACCCGAGGATGTGAGATTCTTCTGCAAGGGTAAGATAGCCCGCTACAAAACACCCAAATACGTGTTTTTCGTCAAGGAATTCCCGCTCACAGGTTCGGGCAAGATACAGAAATTCAAGCTGAAAGAGCTGAGTCTGAAGCTCTGTGCAGAGCAGGGCATTGAGGTGATATAATGTTCAGCGCACCATGGCGGCGGTTTTCCTCCGATGGTGCGCTGAATGTTTTTTCTGAATATAGCGAATTGCTATTCCTTGTAGATATATCCGATGATGCGGTTGAGCCACGGAAGCGAGAAGCGGAACCATCTGTAGGTACCCACTTCCTTGCCTCCAAAGCTGAGAATAAAGTCTCGATAGGCGTTTTTCTTGAAAGGAAGTCCCACGTCGAGGAAGTAAATATGCCAGTAGTGGTGCTCGTAGGCATGGGTGATGGCACCCCACACGGTAGCCGTGGCTGGGTGCAATATGGGATGGCTCTTGTTTTTCGCCGCCATATACCATAGGTACGCGTTCTTATTAGTATACATGCACGAGCATGCACCTACGGCCTTTCCTTTGTATTTTGTGATGAACAGCGAGCAGTGGCCGCTGTCTTGCAGCAGTGAGAACATCTTCGGCTTTGGCAGATAGCGCCGCGTGTTGTTGGAGAGATGGCGGCGCAGCATGCGGTAGAAGTCGGAAAATTCCTCTTCAGTCTCCACTTTTTTCACCTCAATGCCCGACTCGGCGGCATGGCTGATGCGCGCAGCCACCTTCTCGCTGATGCGGTCTTCGGGCGGCATGGAGTGGAGCGAGTTGTGCACCTTCATCCATTGCACGGGTATGTAGCCCTGCTGCCTGAAGTGCTTATAGCCGAACATCTTGGCAGAGAGGTCGCTGAATTCTATATACAGGCATAGCTTGCTGTTCAGTTTCTGCGTGATGGCATGAAGCATTTTCGAGAAAAGCAACTGCCTGTCGGCACCTTCTTCATATTCTCCTTCGCCATACACCCTTCCCTGAGAGAAGATGTAAGGCGGCAGCAACGAACCCCTGCGACGGAGCAGCGCAAGCAGGTGAGCCTTAATGATGCCGTCTTGGCGCGCAATCACCATATACGGCCATTGCCCGGGCGTCTTTTCCACAATCCGGAAAAGCTCGTTGCTATGGAAGAAGTCGCGGCATTCCATTTCGGGCAGGTTCTTACTGCTGGTAATGATGTCGATTGTCACTTCCTGATTGCTGCTGTGCTGCTGTTCCTCTTTCATGCAACAAAAGTAATAATTATTTTAAAAAAATGCAAGTGATACAGCTTATTTTAATTATTTTATGTATATTTGCCGTGTTTTATTGATTTTATTTGATACGCAATGAAAGATTTTAAGGATTTGGTACAGGTTCGCAGGAGCCACCGAAAGTTCACTGAAGAAGAAATCAGCGCTGATGACGTGAGGCTGATTCTGCGTGCAGGTCTGATGTCGCCCACCTCTAAGGGGCAGCGCGGATGGGAGTTCGTGGTAGTGGAAGACAAACTCGACATTGAGAAACTGTCGGATGCAAAAGACCTTGGCGGACAGTTCATCAAGGGAGCACCGCTTGCCATCGTGGTGTTAGGTGACCCCATGAAGAACGATTGCTGGGTGGAAGACGGCAGCATCGCAGCTATCTCCATGCAATATCAGGCTGAAGACCTCGGACTGGGGTCTTGTTGGGCGCAGATGCGTGGCAGGGGACTCAGCGACGGGACAAGTGCCGACACCGTGATACGCGGCATTCTCGACATTCCTGAGAACCTGAGCTGTCTCTGCATATTGGCTTTCGGTCACAAGGCCGATGAGCGCAAGCCTCAGAATGAAGACCGCTTGAAGTGGGAGAACGTGCATATCGACAAGTATTGAAGCCCAATGAAGATCGTGCTGATAGGCGCAGGGCGCTTGGCAACCAATCTGGGGAAGGCATTGCATGAGGCTGGTCATTGCGTGGCGCAGGTGTTTAGCCGCACGCAAGCGTCAGCTTCGGCATTGGCATCGATGCTGCAATGTGAGGCAGTGTGTCGGTTGTCGGAAGTGATAACCGATGCCGATGTCTACATCGTTGCCTTGAAAGACGATGCCATGCCTGTGCTGTTGCCAGATATATGCAGTGGAAAGGGTGAGGCAGTGGTGCTCCATACTGCCGGAAGTGTGCCTGTCGATGTGTTCAAACCTTACGCAAGGCATTATGGCGTGTTATATCCGATGCAGACTTTTTCAAAGGAAAAGGCTGTGAATTTCAGCGAAATACCATGTTTTGTTGAAGCTAATGATGAGCAGGCGCGGCGAACTGTCAGGCAGCTGGCAGAGAGCATCAGCAACAGCGTGTATGAATTGTCGTCGGCTGATCGGCGATACCTCCATTTGGCTGCTGTCTTTGCCTGTAACTTCACCAACCATTGCTATGCGCTCAGTGCAGATATTCTCTCTAAACATGGCGTTCCATTCGAAGTAATGCTGCCACTTATCGACGAAACAGCCAGCAAGGTTCACGTGCTCAGTCCTATGGATGCGCAGACAGGTCCTGCTGTACGCTATGATGAACAGATCATCAAGGCGCAGGCAAATCTGCTCAACGACGATCCGCCAGTGAAAGAGCTGTATGAGTTGATGAGCCGGTCGATCAACCGGAATATGAAAAAAGGAGAATGATTAACTATTGGAAAGATGATTAATTACGATCTCAACAAGATAAAGGCAATTGTGTTCGATGTCGACGGAGTGCTGAGTGCAGAGACCATCACCCTGCATCCCGACGGCGAACCCATGCGCACCGTAAACATCAAAGACGGCTATGCCATTCAGCTTGCACAGAAAATGGGGCTTCGCATAGCTATCCTTACGGGCGGCAATACGAAGAGTGTGCGCCTGCGTTATGAGCATCTCGGCGTTGAAGACATATACATGCAGTGTGCCGTGAAGATAGAAACTTATGAGCGATTCTTGCAAAAATATGGCTTGCGCGATGAGGAAGTGATCTTCATGGGCGATGATATTCCCGACTACGAGGTGATGAAACGCTGTGGTTGTCCGTGCTGTCCTGCCGATGCCTGTCCTGATATCAAGGACATTAGCCTGTATGTGAGCGGCATGAAAGGCGGTTTCGGATGTGGCAGGGATGTGATTGAGCAGGTGTTGCGTGTTCAGGGAAAGTGGCTGAGCAGTGAGAAAGCTTTCGGATGGTGAATAAAAAAGAGGCAGGATGAAACACAATTACCATATAATTCTGGCAAGTAACAGTCCAAGGCGTAGGGAGTTGTTGGCGGGATTGGGCATCGATTTCGAGGTGAAAGTGCTGCCCGACATTGATGAAAGTTATCCGGAAAACACTCCCGTGGCCGATGTGGCACAGGTGATTGCCACGTCGAAGGCGGCTGCTTATCGTGAACTGATAGGTGAGAGTGAACTTGTGATAACGGCCGACACCATTGTCGTGGTGGATGAAGAGATACTTGGTAAGCCGCATGATGCAGAAGATGCGCGCCGCATGTTGCGGCTGATCAGTGGAAGAACGCATCAAGTGATTACTGGGGTTTGCCTCATGGTGAAGGGAAAGCAGAAGTGTTTCTCTGTGATTACCGATGTAACATTCAAACAACTGACCGACAATGAGATTGACTTTTACATTGAGAAATACCGCCCATACGACAAGGCAGGTGCCTACGGCATACAGGAGTGGATAGGGTATGTGGGAGTCACCTCTCTCACAGGCAGTTATTTCAATGTGATGGGGCTGCCTGTTCAGCGCATCTATACCGAATTGCAAAAAATGTAGCCATAGCTGATCTGCTATAATGATGCCTTGCGCCTACGGAATTCTGCGCAGGTGATGGCAGTGGCGATGGCTACGTTCAGACTGTCGGCAGTCTCCTTCTCTGCGGGATAGTGGGGAATGAGCAGTTTTTTGTTTACGTATTTAGCCACATCGTGAGATATTCCGTTACCCTCGTTGCCCATGATGATGATGCCGTTGGGTGAAAGTGTCTGCTCGTAGATGTCTTTCCCGTCAAGAAATGTGCCGTAGACAGGTGTGCCTGCGGGTATCTCGGAGAAAAGCATCTGCAAATCTGTATAAACAACATGCACTCTTGCGATGCTTCCCATGGTGGCCTGCACCACCTTGGGGTTGTAGGCATCGGCAGTATCTGGACTACAGAAGATGGTGGTTATGCCAAACCAGTCGGCAATACGGATGATTGTGCCGAGGTTGCCGGGATCTTGCACGTTGTCGAGCGCAAGAAACAGGTGGCTTGAGAAATCATGATTCTGATTCTGAAAAACGGGAATCGGGAACACGGCAAGCACTTGTTGGGGATGCTGCAAGAAACTGATTCTGTTCAGTTCTTCGTCCGTAACAATCTGAGAGCAGCCTTCTTCCTGCCAGTTTCCGTTTTGAAACCATTCTGGCGTTGCCATGATTCTGTCGGGAACATAGCCTGCTTCAAGCAGGTCGCCAACCACTTTGGGACCTTCTGCCACAAACATGCCTTCACGATAGCGCACCTTCTTTTGTTCGAGGCTTTTTATGTATTTAATTTGGTTCTTGCTAATCATTTCTTTCCTTTTGATGACAAAAGTACAAAAAAAATTCTTATTTTTGCACCATAATTGAAGAATAGTGAGCAGAATTATCTCAAAATACATCGTTTGTGCTATATGTGCCGTCATCTTTGGCTGGGTAGCAACCTCATGCTCAGTCACAAAATTCGTTCCCGAAGAGCAGTATCTGCTACACAAGGTGAAGATTAAGACTGACGATAAAGCACTCGACCTCTCGCTCTTGCAGCCTTATATCAGGCAGCAGGCAAACTCAAAATGGTTTTCTTTGTTCAAAGTTCCCCTCGGTGCCTATTCACTGGCTGGAGCCGATACCACAAAATGGATGAACCGCACATTGAAGAACCTGGGCGAAGAACCTGTTCTCTATGATACGCTTCAGGCACAACTCACGCGAACTGATCTCCTCACAGCATTGCAGAACATGGGGTTTATGAATGCTGATGTGGATGTGAAACAGCGCGTGAAAGGCAAGAAACTCACCCTGATCTATGACTTGAAGCCAGGCATTCCGTTCTTTATCCGTTCTGTTGACTATGATATCAAAGACCGTGGTATCATGGAATGCATGGGCAGCTATATCAAATCAAGCCAATATCTGAGAGAAGGGCGGCGCTTCTCCATCAATGAACTGGATGCAGAACGCAAGCGGATCACCCAGATGCTGATGGACAACGGCTATTATCTTTTCCATAAAGACAACATTACTTTTACTGCTGATACGTTAAAAGGCTCGAAGATGGTGGACCTGACCATGCATATCCTTCCATATCGGCTCACGAGTGATGCAATACCACAGGAGCATCCGCGCTACTCGGTGAGAAATATTGAATTTGTAGGCGGTGATGACGGTGTGCTGCACCTACGTCCCAGCGTGTTGGAAGAGAACACGAGGATTGAACGAAACAAACCTTTCAGTGCATCTAATCTACAGAAGACCTATAACAATTTCGGAAAACTGCCTGCCGTGAGATATACAAGCATTAAGTTTACCGAACTGCCAGACACCACACTTCTTGACTGTCGCATTCAGATAAGTACGAACAAGCCCAATAGCATCAGTTTCCAGCCCGAGGGAACGAACACGGCTGGCGACCTTGGAGCTGCTGCCTCGCTCACCTATGAGAACCGCAACATCTTCCGCGGATCTGAAACATTCAGCGTGCAGCTACGTGGCGCGTTTGAGGCAATCACAGGATTGGAAGGCTATCAGAACCAAGACTATGAAGAGTATAGCTTAGAAACAAAACTTGTTTTTCCACGTTTTATTGCTCCGTTTGTATCTAAAGGCTATCGCAGAAAAAGCGCAGCCAGTTCGGAGTTGTCGCTTAGTTACAATATTCAGAATCGCCCTGAATTCCACAGACGGCTGTTTTCCGCAGCATGGAGATACCGCTGGAGTGATGCCTCTAATCATACCACTTACCGAATCGACCTGCCAGACATGAACTATATTTATATGCCGTGGGTTTCGGGTACGTTCAAGCATGATTATCTTGACAGCGTAAGCAACAGGAATGCCATACTGCGATACAATTACGAAGACTTGTTCGTGATGAAAGTTGGTTTCTCGATGACTTATAACAGAGGTAACCATGCGTTTCGCGGTAACATTGAAACAGCGGGAAACCTGCTCAATTCAACAAGGCACTTGTTTGGATTCAAGGAGAATGGGAGAGGGCAGTATACCTTATTTAATATAGCGTATGCGCAATACGTGAAAGGTGACGTGGAATACACACACCTGATGCGCATTGACCAGCATAATGAACTGGCACTTCATGCAGGCTTCGGTATAGCATATCCATACGGCAATAGCAATGTGCTACCTTTCGAAAAGCGCTATTTCTCTGGTGGAGCCAATTCTGTGAGAGGTTGGAGCGTGCGCGGGCTGGGACCGGGAGCTTTCAAAGGAAACAACGGTGCGATTGACTTTATCAATCAGACTGGAGATATGAAACTCGACCTCAACGTGGAATGGCGTACATTCTTGTTTTGGAAAATCAATGGGGCATTATTTGTGGATGCCGGCAATATCTGGACATTGCGTGACTATGAGGAACAACCCAATGGGCAGTTTCGGCTGGATGAGTTCTATAAACAGATAGCTGTTGCTTATGGAGCAGGTTTCCGTCTAAATTTTGGCTATTTCATCCTTCGTTTCGACCTGGGAATGAAGGCAATTAACCCTGCCTATGAAAACAATAACGAGCATTATGCCATATTGCATCCAAAATTCAGTCGTGATTTCGCCTTCCACTTCGCGGTAGGGCTTCCATTCTGATAAGCCATTTGTTATTGTCGATAACGGCATTGAGACGGAATGTGGCTGATTCCACGATATGCCCGCATGATTCTATGGAGTCCATCTTGAGGAAATTACTCACTGTCATGTTAACAACAGCAGTTGAATCGCTCGTATAGTTCACCTCGTTAATCTCGATGTGCGCCGGCTCATCAGTCTTGTGAAGCATGTCGATATCTGCCTGATTCACATTTGAAGCTGCAAATCGCAACCACTGGTGAGTGTCACCAGTGCAAAAATTGCAGGCATTCTTATATCGCAAGTTGAAATAATTGGTCGCAAAGCTATCGGCTACTTCATACAGTTGCTCCTCACTTCCGTTGCGATTTGTCATGCATGAGGCAAGAAAAAGCAAGAAAATCCATGAATAGTGACTCATTTTCATATTAAAAAGATTAAAATCATACAAAGGTAAATAAAATCTTTGGCATTACCCAGTATTTTTCATACTTTTGCATAAAAATAATAACAATAATGCTTAAATTCATATCGTTTGGCAGTGGCAGCAGTGGAAATTGCTATTTCCTATACACTGAAACAGATGGTATATTGATAGATTCCGGAATAGGTGTCCGCATGCTGAAAAAGTATTTTCATGACCACGGACTGCGATTACAGAATATTCACAACATACTGATTACCCACGATCATGCCGATCACGTGAAATCGGTAGGGTCACTGAGTACAGATTTAAATGTACCTGTGTATGCCACGAAAGAAGTACACCGTGGCATTGATAATAATTATTGTGTAAGGCGCAAGATTCAGCCTATCAATGTACATCGGATAGAAAAAGGAGAATCATTCCGTCTTGGCGATTTTACAATCACTCCCTTCGATGTCCCGCACGACAGTAGTGATAATGTGGGATATAGAATTGAGTGTCAGGGAATTGTGTTCTGTCTGATGACGGATGTGGGTCATGTCACAGAAGAGATGAAAGGCTATATCAAAGAGGCAAATTATCTTGTGCTTGAGGCAAATCATGATGAAGAAATGCTCGTCAATGGTCCTTATCCGCAGTATTTAAAAGAAAGGGTACAAAGCGATAGAGGTCATCTCAGCAACAAGTCTTGTGCCATCGCATTGGCTGAAAATGCCACATCTGAGTTGCGACATGTGTGGCTGTGCCATTTAAGTCAGGAGAACAATCACCCGGAACTGGCGCGAAAGACCGTGGAGTATGTATTAGGTGACTATGGTATCATAGCAGGTAAAGATTTCAAGTTGGATGTGCTGAAACGAAAAACGCCATCCGACATATTCAATTTAGTGGAATAGTGTTTGTCAACTGATATGAATAACCACAAAAACCAGTATATTTGGTAGGGATTGCAGCAGTTTTTTTGTTGAAAAGTGACTTTTTGTTTGCGAGATTCAGAAAAAAAGACTACCTTTGCAGCCGCTATCACGAGATGGTAGTATAAATTCAAAGTTAAAAATTAATAATTAAACAATGGCAACAAAAATCAGATTGCAGCGCGGTGGTCGCAAAGGCTATGCCTTCTACAGAATTGTTATCGCCGACGCAAGAGCACCACGAGATGGTAGATTTACTGAAAAGATTGGTACTTACAATCCTAATACCAATCCTGCCACAGTAGACTTGAATTTCGACCGTGCACTCTACTGGGTAGAGACAGGCGCACAGCCAACAGACACAGTTCGTAACATTCTTAGCAAAGAGGGCGTATACTTGATGAAACATCTCCGTGCAGGTGTTCGCAAGGGTGCTTTCGATGATGAAGCAGCACAGCGTAAGTTTGATGCATGGAAAGAAGCTAAGGAAAAAGGTTTCAATGCAGTTCGCGATCAAGTAGCGAAGGCAAAGAAAGAAATCGCTGCCAAAGAGTTAGAGGCAGAGAAGAAGATCAATGAAGCTATCGCGCAGAAAGTAGCAGAGAAGAAAGCTGCTCAGGCTGCTGCCCAGGCTGAGGCTGAAGCAGAACCTGCTGCAGAAGAAGCTCCCGCAGAAGCTTAATGGTTTTCAATCATTTGGAAGAAATGTAAAAGGTGAGCTGGTTGGCTCACCTTTCTTCTTTGTTAATAGTTTTCCGGCTTTACTTGGAAATAAGATTGGGGATGATCGCATACGGGGCATACTTCCGGAGCCTGCTTGCCGATAACGATATGACCGCAGTTGGCACATTGCCAGATGACATCACCATCCTTTGAGAACACTTTCTTGTCACGAATGTTCTTCAGCAATTTGCGATAGCGCTCCTCATGCACTTTTTCAATAGCAGCAACGCCTTCGAATTTCTCTGCAATTTCGTCAAAGCCTTCTTCACGTGCTTCCTTTGCCATGCGGGCATACATGTCGGTCCATTCGAAATTCTCACCTCCAGCGGCAGCCTCAAGGTTAGTCTCTGTGTCACTGACCTTACCGCCATTGAGGAGTTTGTACCACATCTTTGCATGCTCTTTTTCGTTGGCGGCTGTTTCTTCAAAGATGGCAGCAATCTGAACATAGCCATCTTTCTTGGCCTTGCTTGCAAAATATGAGTACTTGTTGCGTGCCATTGATTCACCGGCAAATGCTTCCTGAAGATTCTTTTCTGTTTTTGTTCCTTTTAAATCTTTCATAATGCTTTGTTTTTTTAAAGTTTTTATATACGATATTTCAAATTGATATTTCGCCACGCATGTTGCAGTTCATGCCATTTCTCACCATCTGAGGATCAGTATAAAGTCCCTGCAGATACATCAGTTTGGCAACGGCACTTTCCACTGTACTGTCGTATCCACTGATAACTCCGGCATTCTTTAATTGATAACCAGTATCATAGCGAGCCATTTCTACCGTTCCGGCTGCACATTGGCTTATATTGATTATGTTTACACCGCGGTCGCTGGCTTCTTTAAGCATCTTGAGTAACCATGGGCGTTGGGGCGCATTGCCACTTCCGTATGTTCTCATCACGATTCCCCGTAGTTCCGGTGCTTCAAGCATGTGCCTGACAATGTGATCCTGAATGCCGGGAAACAAGGTGAATACAACGACATTCGGGTCTGTAGCATAGTAAGGTGTCATTGGACGGTTGTAATCTGGTCGCAGAATATACTCTTCATGATATACGATTGACACACCTGCGTCAGCAAGATGTGGATAGTTGAAAGAGTCAAAGGCATTGAATCCGTCGGCATTCATTTTTGTTGATCGGTTGCCGCGCAACAACCTTCCACTGAAATATATGCACACTTCAGGGACAATGGGTGTTCCGTCTTCATGATGTGCAGCAGCAATCTCAATGCTTGTCACCAAATTTTCTTTCCCGTCGGTTCTTAATTGCCCGATAGGAAGTTGCGATCCTGTTAGAATCACTGGCTTTGTCAGGTTCTCCAACATATATGACAGGGCGGAGGCAGTGAATGCCATCGTGTCCGTTCCGTGGAGGATGACAAAGCCATCATACTGATCATACTTGTCTGAAATGATTTTCACAAGCTGAGCCCACAAGCTTGGATTCATGTCAGATGAGTCAATGGGCGGGGTGAATTGGTATACTTCGATACCTGTTTTGATGGATGAAAACTCAGGGATCTGTGATATCAGATGATTAAAGTCAAGTGGTTCCAAAGCTCCAGTCTTTGGATTCTGTCCCATACCTATTGTGCCACCGGTATAAATGAGTAATACCTGGTTGCTTCGGTTAATAACACATGTGTTTTTGTTGTACGACATCGTTTGCGTAATTTATTTGTGCAAATATAGTTTAAAAACTTCATAGTTCCAAAAAAAATAAGTATATTTGCGTATTATTTCAAAAAATAATCATATCTAATCATATCAATTAAAAGAAAAAACAAACTATGAAGCAGTTTATGGATGCAAATTTCCTGCTCGAAACAGCTACAGCGCAGGATCTTTTTCACAATCATGCGGCGAAGATGCCAATTATCGACTATCATTGTCATTTGATTCCTGAAATGGTTGCTAATGACCATCAGTTCCGAAGCATAACGGAGCTTTGGCTCGGTGGTGACCATTATAAGTGGAGAGCCATGCGTACCAATGGCGTTGACGAGAAGTATTGCACCGGTAAAGACACTTCTGATTGGGAGAAGTTTGAAAAATGGGCTGAAACAGTGCCATATACGTTCCGCAACCCCTTGTATCACTGGACACATCTTGAGCTGAAAACCGCCTTTGGCATTGATAAACTGTTGAACCCCAAGACTGCTCGCGAGATATTCGACGAGTGTAATGA
Source organism: Prevotella sp. (assembly GCA_017471245.1). Classification (GTDB taxonomy): domain Bacteria; phylum Bacteroidota; class Bacteroidia; order Bacteroidales; family Bacteroidaceae; genus Prevotella. Next base: position 17,610 of record JAFUVB010000062.1, on the reverse strand, counting down.
GAAACTGAAACAGCCAGAGTTTACAGCCCGCGGGCTGATGCGCCACTATCATGTGGAAACTGTTTGTACGACAGACGATCCTATCGATGACCTTAGATATCACAAACAGACTATCGAGAGCGGATTTGAAATCAGGATGATTCCGGCATGGCGCCCCGACAAAGCCATGAATATTGACAAACCTGAGTATGCAGACTATGTGAATAAGCTTGGTGAAGTGGCTGGCGTTACGATTACCACGTTCAAGGATATGATGGATGCTTTGCAGAAACGTCACGATTTCTTCCATGCTAATGGCAGCCGCCTGTCAGATCATGGTATCGAGGAGTTCTATGATGAGGCATATACTGACAGCCAGATTGAAACTATTTTCGAGAAGGCAATGCGCCGACAGGCTTTGTCGGAGTTGGAAGTGCGCCAGTATAAGCACTGTTTCCTGAAACTCTGTGCAGAGATGGATTATGATAGTAATTGGACTCAGCAATATCATTATGGAGCAATCCGCGACAACAACACCGTGATGCATCAGCGTTTAGGAGTTGACTGTGGCTTCGATTCTATTGGTGAGTTCACCACAGCCAAGGCAATGGCTCATTTCCTTGATGAGTTGAACACTGAAGGCAAGCTCACGCGTACCATATTATATACGTTGAACCCATGTGCCAACGAAGTTATTGCAACGATGTTGGGCAACTTCCAGGATGGTTCTTGCCCAGGAAAGATTCAGTTTGGTTCCGGTTGGTGGTTCAACGACCAGCTTGACGGTATGACACGACAGATGGATGCACTCTCCGTTCTTGGGCTTTTGAGCCGTTTCGTGGGAATGCTCACCGACAGCCGTTCATTCCTGAGCTATCCTCGCCATGAGTATTTCCGCCGCCTGTTGTGCAACTTGCTCGGCAACGACGTGGAAAAGGGACTTCTTCCAGATGACAAAGAGAACCTCTATCGTATGGTTGAGGACATCAGTTACTACAATGCCAAGAACTATTTCAAGTTTTAAGAACCTAAATCCCGGTGATTTTTCATCGGGATTTTATATTATCGGCAAAATATTTGCATGAATCGCGGAAAAAGATTAATTTTGCAGAGAATTTGTATAATCAGATAACCCAATGACACATAAATCATCATTTATCTTGCCATTTGTAGCATTTGCGATGGCATTGCTTCTGAACAGTTGTGGAAGCACGGAGAAAATCATTTATTTACAAGGTGCAGACACATTGAATCTGGACAAATCCCAGTATCTGTATGATGCACGTATCATGCCGAAAGACCTGCTGACCATCACCGTGAGTGCTACCGATCCGGAAGCAGCAAAGCCATTCAACCCTGGTAAAGGCGGCTATCAGGCATCATCAGGAGGTGGTGGAAACCAGCTGCAATACCTTGTCGACAACGATGGAAACATCAACTTTCCTGTAGTTGGAACGCTTCACGTGGCAGGACTCACCAAGCGTGAAAGTGAGCAGATGATAAAATCCCAGATTGCGCCATATCTTTCGAAGACAGAGAATCCCGTAGTTACGGTTGAGATGTCGAGCTATAAGGTGACCGTGTTAGGAGAGGTTGGCCATCCGGGTACAATACGCGTTGATCAAGAGAAGATAAACATACTTGAGGCTATAGCCCAGGCGGGCGACCTGACCATGTACGGCAAGCGCGACAACGTTCATCTTATCCGTGTTGACGCAAAGGGAAAGAAGGAGATTCATACCCTGAATCTGAACAAGGCCGACATCATCACTTCGCCTTATTACTATCTGCAGCAGAACGACATTGTATATGTTGAACAGAACAAGACAAAGATCGATTCAACGGCCATCAGTTCTGTTTCGATGTGGTTTTCGGTCATCAGTTTCCTCACATCAATGGCAACACTCGTAGTAAGTATCGTTAAATAAACAGAGAAATATGTGTGGTATAGTAGGATATATTGGAAAGAGAGATGCTTACCCCATATTAATTAAAGGATTGCAACGCTTGGAGTATCGTGGTTACGATAGTGCAGGCGTTGCACTTTTGAATGGCAGTGGTGAGCTGAATGTATACAAGACAAAGGGAAAGGTCAGCGACCTCGAAGGTTTCTGTGCCGAGAAGGATGTTTCCGGGACAGTAGGCATTGCCCATACCCGATGGGCCACTCATGGTGAACCTTCATCGCTGAATGCCCATCCGCATTATTCTGAATCGAAGAATCTTGCCATTATTCACAACGGGATTATCGAAAACTACGCTGATCTGAAAGGAAAGCTCCAGAAAAAAGGCATCAGTTTCAAGAGCGATACTGACACAGAGGTGCTTGTGCAGTTTGTGGAGTATGTACAGAAACGGAAGAATCTGGATTTGTTGACTGCCGTTCAGCTCGTGTTACATGAGGTAATCGGTGCTTATGCCATCGCTTTGCTCGACAAGCGCAACCCTGACACAATCATTGCAGCCCGAAAGCAGAGTCCCTTGGTGGTTGGTATCGGCGACGATGAGTTCTTTCTCGGCTCGGATGCCAGCCCGATTATAGAATACACTGATCAGGTAGTCTATCTCGAAGACGGGAATATCGCAGTCATTCAGCGTGGAGAAGAGCTGAAAGTTGTTAACATTTACAACAATAAACTCTTCCCTGAAATCAAGACAGTTGACATCAGTCTTGGCCAGATAGAGAAGGGCGGCTATCCGCATTTCATGCTGAAAGAGATATTCGAACAGCCGGAATGCCTGACAAATTGCATGAGAGGCCGAGTGAATGTTGAAGCAAACAACGTCACCTTGAGTGCTGTTATTGACAACAAAGAGCATTTGTTGAACGCACAGCGCATCATTATCGTGGCATGCGGCACATCATGGCATGCCGGATTAATTGGCAAACAGATACTCGAAAACTTGTGCAGGATTCCCGTAGAGGTAGAATATGCTTCTGAATTCAGGTATAGAAATCCTGTCGTTTCAGACAGAGACGTGGTGATTGCCATCTCTCAAAGCGGCGAAACAGCCGACACTTTGGCAGCCGTTGAGTTAGCAAAGCAGAAAGGTGCTTTCATTTATGGCATCTGTAATGCTATCGGTTCGAGCATTCCCCGCGCCACTCATACAGGTTCATATATACACGTGGGACCAGAGATTGGTGTCGCATCCACGAAGGCATTCACCGGACAGGTCACCGTGCTCACCATGCTTGCCTTGGCATTAGGCAAAGAGCGTGGTACCGTTGCCGAGGTTGACTATCTCAATATCGTGAAAGAGCTGAGCCTGATACCGGAAAAGATGAAGGAAGTGCTGAAACTGAACGATCAGATAGCGCTGCTAAGCCGTATGTTCACCTATGCCCGCAACTTCCTTTATCTGGGTCGTGGATTCAGTTATCCTGTTGCTTTGGAGGGTGCATTGAAACTGAAAGAAATCAGTTACATACATGCCGAGGGCTATCCCGCTGCTGAAATGAAACATGGTCCGATAGCACTGATCGATTCCGACATGCCTGTCGTGGTGGTGGCAACGCATAATGCGATGTACGAAAAGGTGTTGAGCAATATTCAGGAAATCAAGGCTCGTAAGGGCAAGGTTATTGCATTGGTGACCAAGGGTGACGAAACAATCAGCAAGATTGCCGACGAAGTGATCGAGATACCCAACACCATGGAATGCCTCGAACCGCTTATTGTTACCATTCCACTACAGATGTTGGCTTATCACATTGCCGTTTGCAAAGGCAAGAATGTAGATCAGCCAAGGAATTTGGCAAAATCAGTTACTGTTGAATAGTTATTTGGGCGAATCGTTATTTGCGGTTCGCCTTTTTTATAATATAATATGGAATTACTGAAACATGAATGCGGCGTAGCAATGATACGTTTGCTCAAGCCGCTTGAGTATTACAGGCAAAAGTACGGAACGAGTCTTTACGGTCTTGGCAAGCTCTATCTGATGATGGAGAAACAGCACAACAGAGGTCAGGAAGGTGCTGGAATGGCATGCGTTAAACTGAATGTTGAACCGGGAAATGAGTATATGTTTCGTGAACGGGCAGAGGGAAAGGATGCCATTACCCAGATTTTCAACAAGATTCATGGCTGTGAAGACTTTGCCGGAGAGCTGTATATGGGGCATCTGCGCTATTCCACAACGGGTAAAAGCGGGCTTTCCTATGTGCATCCTTTTCTTCGCCGCAATAATTGGAGGGCGAAAAACCTTTGTCTTTGTGGGAATTTCAACATGACCAACATTGATGAAATATTTCAGAAAATAACACTCCAAGGGCAGTCCCCCCGCATTTACAGCGACAGCTATATCACGTTGGAATTGATGGGACACCGTTTGGACCGTGAGGTAGAGCGCAATTACGATGAGGCACGCTCGCAGGGATTGCAGAATCAAGAGATAACCCGGTATATTGAAGACCATATAGACATCGGCAATGTGTTGCGAACAACAATGGCAGATTTTGATGGAGGGTATGTTATGTGTGGCATTACAGGTTCTGGTGAAATGTTTGCCATTCGCGATCCATGGTCAATACGCCCGGCTTTCTATTTCATGAACGATGAGTTCGTGGCTCTTGCCAGTGAGCGACCTGTTTTGCAGACCACGTTCAACTTAGAATGCAGCGATGTCAAAGAACTCCCTGCCGGCTGTGCTCTTATGGTTCGCAAGAACGGAACAGCCCGCATTGAACAGATACTTGAGCAGCGCGGTGATGCAAAATGTTCGTTTGAGCGCATTTATTTCAGCCGAGGTTCCGACCGCGACATCTATCAGGAACGCAAGAGATTAGGCGAACAGCTCATGCCTTCCATTCATGATGCTATTCATGGAGAAACCTCTCAGACCGTGTTTTCTTTCATTCCCAACACTGCCGAGGTAGCTTTCTATGGAATGCTCAATGGTTTTAAGCAGCATCTGAATGAAAAGAAAGTTGAAGCCATTGCCAATCTGGATCACATTCCTACACACTCTGAACTTGAAAAGATCCTAAACACCTACGTGAGGAGCGAAAAAGTGGCTTGGAAAGATATCAAGTTGCGCACGTTTATCACTGAAGGTGTTTCGCGTAACGACCTTGCATCGCATGTTTATGATATCACATACGAAAGTTTGCGCCCCTATGAGGACAATCTTGTGATCATAGACGACAGCATCGTGAGAGGTACTACGCTCAAGGAGAGCATTTTCAAAATCCTTGATCGTCTCCATCCCAAGCGCATCGTGATGGTTAGTTCTTCCCCTCAAGTGCGCTATCCCGATTATTATGGCATCGATATGCCCCGCATGGAAGAGTTCTGCGTGTTCCGTGCCACCATTGAACTGATCAAGGATCGTGGAATGTACAAGCTAATTGAAGATACTTACAATGAATGCAAGGCGGAACTTGAAAAGCCGAAAGAGCAGATGCAAAACCGCGTGCGCAACATCTACAAGCCTTTCCAAGTGGAGGAAATCAATGAGAAGGTAGTGGAACTGTTGCGGCCAGAGGGAATGCAAACGCCCATTTCACTGGTCTACCAGACCATTGAGGGACTCCATCGTGCCTGTCCCGACTATCATGGCGACTGGTATTTTACCGGTAACTATCCCACGCCTGGCGGAAACAAGCTTGTGAATCAGGCTTTCATCAACTACGTGGAGAAATATTATCAGTTTGAACATAAATTTTAATCATATATGAGAAAAGTAACACTTGTACTGAATGACGGTTCCCGGTTTCATGGAACCAGTTTCGGCTATGAAAAACCGGTAGCTGGCGAGGTGGTATTCAATACTGCCATGATGGGCTATCCCGAAAGTCTCACCGACCCATCTTATGCCGGACAGATCATGGTACTCACTTATCCGCTTGTGGGAAACTATGGCGTTCCGCCGTTTACCATGCGTTCCGACGGCATCGCCGATTATATGGAAAGCGACAAAATCTATGCCTCTGCCATTATTGTGGCAGACTACAGCGAGCATTACAGTCATTGGAATACCTGCGAGAGCCTGGGCGATTGGCTGAAACGTGAGCAGGTGCCGGGCATTACGGGCATTGACACACGTGAACTGACGAAGATTCTCCGCTCGCATGGTGTGATGATGGGAAAGATTATCTTTGATGATGAGCCGGAGAATATTCCCACTGCTGAGTATGAAGGTGTGAATTTCGTTGACGAGGTGAGCTGTAAAAGCATGATAAAATACAACGAGGGAGCCGGCAAAAAGGTTGTTCTCGTGGATTGCGGCGTAAAACACAACATCCTGCGATGCCTGATCGGCAGGGGAGTAGAAGTGATCAGGGTTCCCTGGAACTATGATTACACATGCCTGGAATACGACGGGCTTTTCCTCTCCAACGGTCCCGGCGATCCTGATCTGTGTGGTGATGCCGTTCAGGTTATCCGAAAGCAGATGGATATGAGCCGTAAGCCCATTTGCGGAATATGCATGGGCAACCAGTTGTTGGCGAAGGCGGCGGGTGCTGGCATATATAAGCTAAAGTATGGTCATCGTTCTCATAATCAGCCTGTTATGCTTGTCGGCTCAGAAAAGTGTTATGTCACCAGTCAGAACCATGGCTATGCCGTGGATGCCACAACGCTTGGAGCCGACTGGAAAGAGCTTTTTGTAAATATGAACGACGGCAGCAACGAGGGAATCTGCCACAAACAAAACCAATGGTTCTCATGCCAGTTCCATCCAGAGGCTTGCAGCGGTCCGGTAGATACAGAGTTCATTTTCGACCGCTTCGTAGGTGCGTTGTAATTATCCCATTTCATCCATCCAAAATATCAGATAAAAATGAAAGATAACAGTATCAAGAAAGTGTTGTTGCTCGGTTCGGGAGCGTTGAAGATTGGAGAAGCCGGTGAGTTCGACTATTCCGGATCGCAGGCTTTGAAGGCTTTGCGCGAGGAGAATATCGAGACTGTGCTCATCAATCCCAACATTGCCACCGTGCAGACCTCAGAGGGCATTGCCGACCAGATATATTTCCTGCCTGTGGAACCTTATTTCGTGGAACGCGTGATCAAGAAAGAACGCCCCGACGGTATATTACTTTCCTTTGGCGGGCAGACTGCTTTGAACTGTGGTGTGCAGCTGGAACAGAGCGGCGTGCTGAAGAAATATGGTGTCAGGGTGCTGGGTACACCGGTGAAAGCCATTATGGATACGGAGGACAGAGAGCTGTTCGTGGAGCGGCTTAACGAGATAAACGTAAAGACCATCAGCAGTGAGGCGTGTGAAAACATAGAGCAGGCGCGCCGGGCTGCGGCATCTCTTGGCTATCCGGTTATCATCCGTGCTGCTTACGCGCTTGGCGGATTGGGCAGCGGATTCTGTGACAACGAGGAGGAACTCGACCGTTTGGCCGAGAAAGCCTTTGCCTTTTCTCCGCAGGTTTTGGTTGAGAAGAGCCTGAAAGGATGGAAAGAAATAGAGTATGAAGTGGTGCGCGACCGTTACGATAACTGTATCACGGTGTGCAACATGGAGAATTTCGATCCTTTAGGCATCCATACCGGCGAGAGTATTGTTATTGCACCGTCGCAGACGCTCACCAATAGCGAATACCATAAACTGCGTGCCATTGCCATCAAAATCATCCGCCACATCGGCATTGTGGGCGAGTGCAACGTGCAATATGCATTCGATCCGAAGAGCGAAGACTACCGCGTGATTGAGGTGAACGCCCGTTTGAGCCGCTCATCGGCACTGGCATCGAAGGCAACTGGTTATCCGTTGGCTTTCGTCGCCGCCAAGTTGGGCATGGGATATGGCTTGTTTGAACTGAAGAATTCAGTCACAAAAACCACCACTGCTTTCTTTGAACCAGCCTTAGACTATGTGGTTTGCAAGATTCCTCGATGGGATTTGTCGAAATTCCACGGTGTTGACAAGGAACTGGGAAGCAGTATGAAATCTGTTGGCGAGGTGATGGCGATAGGAAGAACATTCGAGGAGACCATCCAGAAAGGACTTCGCATGATAGGGCAGGGCATGCATGGTTTCGTGGAAAACAAGGAACTGGAGATCCCCGACATAGACAAAGCATTGCGCGAACCCACCGACAAGCGCATCTTCATCATCTCGAAAGCCATGCACAAGGGCTATACCATCGACCAGATTCATGAGCTGACGAAGATTGACAAGTGGTTCTTGCAGAAGCTGCGCCACATTATCGACATCGATGAGCGCATGAAAGCCGTGCGCCATGTGAACAATCTCGACATGCAACTGTTGCGCGAAGCCAAGGTGTATGGCTTCACCGATTTCCAGATAGCGCGCGCCGTGGGGCTTGAACAGGAGCTTGGCAACATGCACAAGGCACTCCTCGTGATCCGCAACCTGAGGAAAGCCAACGGGATATTGCCCGTGGTGAAGCAGATTGACACGCTTGCAGCAGAATATCCCGCCCACACAAACTATCTGTATCTTACTTATTCAGGCGTGGCAAGCGATATCCGGTATGAAAACGACAAGCGCAGCGTTGTGGTTCTCGGCTCTGGTGCCTACCGCATAGGCAGCAGTGTGGAGTTCGACTGGTGCGGCGTGCAGGCGCTGAACACCATCCGCAAGTCGGGATACCGCTCTGTGATGATCAATTACAACCCCGAAACGGTTTCAACAGACTATGATATGTGCGACCGTCTGTATTTCGACGAGCTCACCTTCGAGCGCGTTATGGACATCGTTGAGGCGGAGAATCCTCATGGAATCATCATTTCAACAGGCGGACAGATTCCGAACAACCTTGCCGTAAGGCTCGATGAGCAGCATCTTCCCATACTCGGCACCACGGCGAAGGATATCGACCATGCCGAAGACCGTGCCAAATTCTCGTCGATGTTGTCGCGCAATGGCATCAACCAGCCTGAATGGAGTGCGCTCACAAGTATGGACGATATCAATGAATTCATCCGCAGGGTGGGCTTCCCGGTATTGGTGCGACCGTCGTATGTGCTGTCCGGTGCAGCCATGAATGTGTGTTCCAACCAGGAAGAACTGGAAAAATTCCTCCTTTTGGCAGCTAATGTGAGCGAAGACCATCCCGTTGTGGTGAGCAGGTATATCGAGCATGCCAAGGAAATAGAGATGGATGCCGTGGCGAAAGACGGTGAAATCATTGCATACGCCATATCAGAGCACATCGAGTTTGCAGGTGTGCATTCCGGCGATGCCACCATTCAGTTTCCGCCACAGAAGCTCTACGTGGAGACCGTGCGCCGAATCAAGCGCATCAGCAGGCAGATTGCCAAGGAGCTGCACATCTGCGGTCCGTTCAACATTCAGTTTATGGCGCGCCAGAACGACATCCTCGTGATTGAATGCAACCTGCGCGCCTCTCGCTCGTTCCCGTTTGTCAGCAAGGTATTGAAGATCAACCTCATCGACCTGGCAACAAAAGTGATGCTCGGACTGCCGGTGGAGAAACCTCACAAGAACCTGTTCGACCTGGACTACGTAGGTATCAAGGCGAGCCAGTTCTCTTTCAACCGCCTGCAGAAGGCCGATCCGGTGCTGGGAGTAGACATGTCGTCAACCGGTGAGGTGGGTTGCCTTGGCGACGACACCAATTCTGCCTTGCTGAAAAGCATGCTCAGCGTGGGGCACCGCATACCTGAGAAGAGCGTTCTCCTGTCAACAGGAAGCGCAAAGCAGAAAGCCGAGATGCTGGATGCTGCGAGAATGCTTTATGAACATGGCTATCAGCTCTTTGCAACAGATGGCACCTCGCGCTATCTGACGGATAATGGCATCGCGAACACGCTGGTTCATTGGCCGAGTGACACACGCAAACCTCAGGCTCTCGACCTTTTGCACAATCATCAAATTGACATGGTTGTCAATATTCCAAAGGATCTTTCAAGCCATGAACTCACCAATGGCTATAAGATACGCCGTGCCGCAATCGACCTGAATGTGCCATTGATTACGAACAGCCGCCTTGCCAGTGCCTTCATCAATGCTTTCTGCACGGTGAAACTGGATGATGTAGACATCAAATCGTGGGCGGAATACTGAGTGATGTAAGCAGCATACAATCAATAACATCGGTATATCAAAGCACAACATCCGCTTTGCTTCGGGCAAAGCATAGGTATTGAGGTTCAAAAGCTATGGTTTTGAAGCATGAAACCATATCTTTTGCTTGATAAAAGCATAGCTTTTAAATCTTGAAGCCATTATCTGTTTGTCGTTGCAAGTTGACAATTTGCTCATGAGGGTATGAGTGTCTCCTGCGCAAAAAAACGATATTTTCTGTATTTGCGCGTATCGTGTTGGTTATCAGTTGTTTGTGATTTCTGCTGCGTTACTCGCTGCGTTACCTGCTGCGTATTGCCATTGAACATTGACCATTGAGCATTGACCATTGAACATTGACCGTTATTTCATTGACCATTGAGCATTGACCATTGACCATTGAGCATTGAAGATAGCTTTGGTAGCTGGTCAACGGTTAACAGTCAATGGTAAATTGCCAACACTCAAAGCACAATGCTCAATGGTCAACGGTCAATGGTCAATGTGCACTGGCAATACGCAGCAGGTAACGCAGCAGGTAACGGATAGAATTCTGTAAACTATTGCTATTCAGTTGTTTAAGCGCAGTGACACAATTATTCTGTTTTCTGTATAGGGAGCGGGGCTTTCGGTATGACGTGTTGACGTTTGTAGATACGAAAAACCGCCGAACCTGAGGTCCGGCGGCGTTTCTCTCTTTTACTGTTCTAGCTGAAATTACTCAGCAACAACTGTATCAGCAGCAACTGTGTCAGCAGCGATAGTGTCAACCAGTGCGGTATCGATCACTTCTTCCTCAGGAGCCTGAGTCTTGTTGTTACCACAAGATGCGAAAGAGATAGCTGCAACAGCCACGAACATTAAAACTAATTTCTTCATTTTCTTTGCTTTTTTAAATCTGTAAAACAATCATTTGTTTATTAAAACGTTGCAAAGGTAAACATTTTTTTGATACGTTGTTCTTTTTTTTAGGTTTTTTTTTGTCCGATTTTGTAACATTTTTGTAAGTTGTTGATAATGAGTGGTTTATAAAAAGTTAATTTCTATTAAATGTTTAAGGCACTTAATTCTGATAGTAAAATTATTGATTTTTGAGCATTATTTTGTAATTCTGGAAGAAAAAGCAAACCTTTTGTAAATAAAGGCAGTTCGGAGGATTGAGAAAAATCGGGGTTACGAATAAGAGACCTTTCTATTTTCCTCATTCTGCTGTGATTTGCGTATCAAAGAACTCCCGACGCTGAGCCACCAGCCTGTTTCAATGGCTCAATGTCGGTGACAAAGGTACATAAAAAATATGATTTTACCAAATCTTAGCCTAATAATTCTGCATTATAATTCTTACAAGAACTACTATCTCGAAATATGTACATCTTGAATCTCTCTACTGACTACTTTTATACATTTTGCAGAAGAAGAGTCGAATAGGACAACATTGACTCCACCATTATGTAATGAACTATTAAAACATATTCCATCTATTCCATTAATTTTACAATACTCGCAGACCAATTGCGTTGGAACGTACTCTAACTCAGAATCATATCGTCTTAACGGCTTTGATAAGTCTTTACTGATAAATTGCAATATTTTTTGTTTTGCAATTACTTCGGAAAGAGAAATCGTAGAATTATTATATGCATAATACAAACTTAATGTCGAAGTAAAATCTAAGATATTTAAATCTCTTGTAGTTTTGAAACTTCCTATAGTCAATTTGTCTAAATATAAAGCACGGACTTCGTAGTATGTTGTTTCTTCGTTTTTACACAGATACAAATAAGGAATGCCAAGAGGGTTTGCTCTACCTGCCGTAGCCTTTCCTCTCGGAGGGCAACCCATATCGTTTTTGGTTAGATACGTTCGATCTGGTGGAATTACCCTCGCTCTATATAGAATCGTGTCTTGAGGAATTATTGTATTTGCCTCAATCATGTTGTTTCCATCGAAGAACGATAAATTTGCAAAGAATCTCTTTTCTTCGCGTACTTCCTTTTTAACATCATCCCATATTGACATGATGTCCTTTATGTTCGCAACATATCCAACTTTTTCATTTAAATTATAACCATAATTGTCTAATAACAAGAAATGGCCTATGATTCTTTTGCCAACTTCATCATCAACAAATATGTCCCAGTCCTCTTGAAGAAGGCTAACTATATCTATCCCTTCTCTGGTTGGCTGAAACAGATGTAATAATTCCTTGAAGAAATCTGCAAAAAGATTAGTATCTACAACATATGCTTCTTGCCCACATGCTTCGCAAATACCGTACCCAGATGATTCATTGCTAACGGCGATTTGCAATTCTACGTCATTAAAGCAGTTACCACAGATTAACATAGCTAAATATCAGTCTGACAAAATGCCGTTTATTAATTCAAGATGATTCAGTATTGATAACTTTTTTATATAGCCAAGTCCTGGATATCCATCTTCTTGGCTTGCTTTTTCAATTAACTCGTCAACAGCAGTAGTATGGGCAATACCATTACCAAAGAATGGAGCTATCTTTATGGCAGCTTCATGGAATTTACCACGAACATTGGATTGGTCAAAATTGTTATCTGAAACAAAATGATGTACAAAAATCTGATCATCTGCCTTTTGATATGTCAGGTGGATGGCAATAGCATATGGCATCATTCCCCCTTCTATAAAATCTTTTGGCAAGGCAGTATAGTCAGAAAATCCATATAGGCCATCTGCATTGTAATATGCGAAATCATCACTAAAGAATTCATCATCGGGGTCGGCATAATCTGCATTTCTTGACTTATTGTTAAATCTGTCTTCAAGCGAGATTAGTTGCTTGTTTAATCTAAGAAGTCTTGCCCGAGTTGATCTATTTCCATTATTCCCATTCACAATGTAAGTGACTCTTTCATCGTGAAGAAGGTCCATTAGACCTTCATCATTGATATCAGCTCCATTAGGAAGTATAACCATTACTTGCTGGAGATTATTTTGATCAATATGACTGAGGAGGACATTGGCATTTCGTTTGTAAATATAAGCGGGAATCCAACCATCATGCGTACAGACTAAAGAAGTCAGGCTTCCTAAAATGTCATTATTTACATTTGGATGCTTGAAATCTCCATCCTTTGGGTTAAGAATTATTGCAAATTGGAGTCGACTATCCAACATGGCAGATATAGCTGTGTTAAGCCCTCCAAACTGTTGCTTTACAGGCTCTATAATAGGGACTACCTTTTCTTTGTTTTGATTTCCTGTTGCGAAATCTCGCAAAGCCAATAACTCAAACTGCTTACCTCTTAAATACGGAAAATACATAAATCAGACTTTTTTATTGGGTTACATAATTGGTTGGCCAATTCGGATCTTTCTTTTTCAGAGAGATTTAGAGAAAGACAAATTTGCCTCAACTCCTTTGGGACATCCTTCAGTTTGCTTGTTATACTTTTTCTTTTTTTTATCTCATAAAGGAAAAGTTCATTTAGCTTCAAAGAAGGTATTTGCATAATGCGTGCTTTGCATGCATCATACATTTCATATTCACTAACGTCAGGAAGACAGCCATCAAATGACAACACGATGTCCTTGTATTCCTGTGTTCTCAGACAACCCATTAGAATTCCGGAATCGAATTTTGAATTTTTAACTGCAGGTCTGTATTCATTTAATTTTATTCTCCCTCTGTCATAATATAACTCTATGATGCCTGTAGTTGGTTCGACAAGACTCTCATAATAGCCTAAATCTTCTGAAGAAATAACAATATAGCATTTGTTAAACACTTTTTTATAATCGTCCAGCTGTTTGGAAAGCCTTCTTGACGAATCAAACTGGGTCTTGATTTCAAAAGCTTTGCTCTCACCATTCATCATGGCAAAGTCAACAATTGAATTGCCAACCCGAAATTCATTGAAAGCAATGGTGTTCTTTGTGCTATATTTTTTCAACAAAAGTTGATTTATGATTTCGTTCTTGTATACATACTCGCATCTATAGAATCTCGCAATATATCTATATAGGTATAATAGATAGTCAAAATATGAATCAATGCCTTTCTGATATTGGTCATACGTTGAGTATAGCCAATTCAAATGAGAGAAATCTTTATAGTTGATGATGTCAGAAAACACCTTCCGAGTAAAGACTGAAGAATAGCTCCTCAATCTTTCGCTCTGTACATATGGTGTTGTCTTATTCATGAATGACATGTCAATAATCTGTGCAAAATTAGTGTTTTTTCTTGAGATTAGCAACAGATGACGAAGTTTTTTCTCAAAATCATGCACAATGTACCAACTTTTTTGTAATTTTGCAACGTGTTTTAAAACACATTATTTTAATTGCTCAAACTTTCTCTGTCGAACTTGCACCTCGAAAAAGGGACTAAAGAGCAAATCTATTCACAAGGAATATGCGCCCTATAAGCGCAGACTTCCCATTTGTGAATAGAGGCAGTGCAAGGCCTGACAGAGAAAATGGAGGGGTTTGCGCTTTCTTTATGTCCTAAGGTCAGTGTCCTTTCCGCCAAATGAGTAGGATTAATGCTAAAAAAAAGAATATCATGTTGGAGAAGGCAACAAATGTTCTACGCGAACAACTACAGAAAAATCTGTCCGAGCAGGACTATTACAAAAACATCTGCACGGAGATTATAGTGAAGAATGATACTGTGATGCATTTGATGCATCCGTCGGCCATCGTTGACGAGCGGACAGGCACTGAGGTGTTTCCCGAACGGGTACAGAATGACATTGACAAGGAATTTGAGCCGATGATTGCACTCTGTTTCTCGTTCAGCATGAAGGAGCAGAAACAGCAGTTGGAGCACTTCAAGACCAGAAGCGATTTCGGCGAGTTTAGAGAGGTCAAGGATTTCGGATCAAGAATGTATGCCATTGACTTCGGCACTAACATTGAAAAAGCTGCCGTGAAATGCGCAGATATTTTGCGTGACATCTACGAGGTAGAGAAGTTGCAGAGTTTCAAGGTTACTACGGGCGACATTGAAAGTGGCGAGGTTTATGCCAAGAAAACCATCTATTCGCCTAAAAACGAGCCCTTTAAACCGAAAACACCCAAGAGTAATACTGCCATGCCGAAAGTTGTTGGCGTGGCAACAAGAGTGGTGGAAGATGATCCTGCGGTATTGCCTGTTGCAGACGAGCAGATGCCAATGACGCAGATAGTAGAAACGGAAAAAGATATAGCTCCTGTTAAGAGCAATCCTGCCGAGGGAGGTGTAAGCAAAACAACATACAAGGTAGTAATGTGGCTGATTGGCATTGCCGTTGCACTATTTCTGTTTGTCATCATCATGAAAAACCGTCAAAGCGATACGCAGCCGTATGCCACAGAAACAGCAGTTGAAGAGGCAGTTGACTCTGTTGAGGACAGTACACCCCAGTCAACAGAAGAACGGGATGCCATTCTCGGCAATCACAAGTCCGTAGCCACGCAGGAGCAGCCCAAGAAGGAAGAGCCGAAGACAGAAATCGTCGGTAAGTGGCGAGAGACAGGCACTGGCGACAACAACCATACGTGGGTTTTGGAAAAAGACAAATTGAACGGCCGGTATGTGCTAAAAAATTTCTATCAAGGGCAGTTCTTCCAGCAGCATACGTGCATCCTCAAGAAAATAAAGCGCAGTAAGGATTATGTATTCCACGATGTGCGCAACGAGCAGACCTTTACGCTGAAGGCAGGTCAGGAAATATTCGTTATACCGAATTTTGACAACAATGCCAATGGCATTCTTGTCGTCAACGGCAGTACCGCCTATCTGTACGCCAACGACATCAATCCCCGGCTCTATGATTTCTTTGCAACATTACAACCAATCTATTAAAAGCGGTTTTATTATGACATACGTAAATTGCCCTCATTGTGGAGCGACACTCTCTGTGCCCGACGAGTACAAAAACGACAAGCGCCTCCATTGCAGTCAGTGTAATCAGAACTTCGACAACGACAAAAACTTCCTGTGGGAAGCCCCGGAGGAGAAGCCGAAAGCAGCACCAAAGCAAGATACACAGACGAGATGGACCAAACAGCAAAAACGCGGTCTATGGGTCTTGGCTTTTTGTGTTTGTATTGCGCTTTACTATTGTGGGGCATTTGATTCAACAGGCACACCACAAATAGGGGATAGAATAGTCGTTGTTAACAACACATGGGGGACATTAGATAAAGATAACGATGAGTTGGGAGATGCTATGGTTGCGAGAGATGCCGTTGGTATTTATGAGCAAACAAGTTCGGGAAAGGCCAAACATATATGGCAAGGTTCTCATGGAAAAGTTATTCATGGCAGCTGGACTAAAGTTCAAGTAAGGTTTGATGATGGCACACTTTACTGGATTCCCACAGAAGCAGTAAAGAAAGAGTAAATAAGCAAGGTGCTTATTGCGGGATTACCTTATACCCCATAGCGGAATCTCGCTCCGACAAAATCTGTCGGTAGGCGAGGCTCCGCCAATATGGCATTTGCAATTATATTTTTAACCCCCTCCGCTGTTCTTGTCCTAAACCGAATTGCTCCCTAAACCACTGTGCAATTAGTGTCTGGTTAACAAACAGGAACAAATTGCGTTTGTCATCCCTTATCACCTCTGCGGTAACGTTATTGGCAAGTACATTGCGCCTGTACTCGTTTGAGTGCAGCCACCCACTAAAATTGACGGTCTGTCCGTGCAGCAGTTGGTCGGTCTGCGCCTCGCTAAAGCCGCAATCCAGACATTCACGTTCCATCTTGAGGAAGCGTTTGAAACTCGGGAACCACTTGTAAGCCTTGTCTAAGATGCGCTTCAGATTGCTCACCTCCTGCTGGTGCTGTTCAATGGTGCGGTTGAGTTCCCTTGCATGGCTGTCTTTCAACTTCTGCATATCAGTTTGAAGCCTCTCAATCTGTCCGTTTAACTCGTCCACCTCCCTGTGCAGTTGGGCATTCTCTTTCTCCAGTCTATTAACCTTATTACCGCCAAAAAGAGAATTAAGCCCATTGAGTGCAGTGGTCGCAGTCTTCGTGGCGGAGTTCTTCAGTTCCTCCGTCTTTGCCTCGGCCTTGATGCGGGTAAGGTCTTTCTTTGCCTGTTCTGCCTCGGCTATCACCTCTCTTGCCTTTGCTTCTTTTGCCAGCAGTTGGGTGATGTTCGTCTGCAAGTCCTCGCCCTGTGCAATGAGACTGCGGTAATATTCATGCGTGGAAATGTGCTGCGCTTCCGAGCCTTTGATGCCTCGTTGCAGTCCGTATGCCGCCATCTGCTCTGCGTATGTGTCTTGGTAGCGTATCAAGTTGGCACGGCTCATCACCTCGTCGGCACATAGACGTGGTGCAGGGGCTTTTGTCCTGTATTTCTTCTTGACGGTCTGCTCTTTCTTCTGCTTCTTCCGTTCTGTCTGCACAATAGGGACGATTGTAGCGTGAATATGCGGTGTTTCCTCGTCCATGTGCAGCATAGCCGACACCACGTTATCCGCTCCATAAGTCTTACGGAGCCAGTCAATGTTGACTTGGCACCATTCGTCCAACTTCCCGCATTGTTCTATTCGCTCCATATCCGTATGGGTGCCAGTCAGCACGATGCGGATGGCCTGTACCTGGTTCTTGCCAATCTTGCGTTTAAGCCCTGCCGTGTC
>JAFUVB010000061.1 GCA_017471245.1 Prevotella sp. | reverse complement strand
TCAACACCGCGTTTTGTGCGAAAGCGGATGCAAAGGTAAGCATTCCACGCGAATATACAAAATTTTTCAAACGGAAAATCACAAAAAACACGATTTTTTCACGTTTCATTACAATTCAATACACAAAAAACAATGATACACCTTATTTAATTATATATATAGAACATTGACCATTGAACATTGAACATTGACTATTGAACAATGAGCATTGACAATTTACCATTGAACATTGGACGGTGACCATTGGCTTTTCATGTGCTGAAGCATAGGTATTGACTATTAAAAGCATAGGTTACGGCAATTAAAAGCATAGGTTACGGCAATTAAAAACATAGGTTTAGGGAATAAAAAGAGTAGGTTTAGGGAATAAAAAGAGTAGGTTTATGGAGTAAAAAGAGTAGGTTTTGGCGCACCTGAGCACAAACGGTTGACAGTCAGTCCTTTACAAGAAAATAACCTGCACCCGTACCCGCACCCGATGCCGCACCTGATGCCGCACCTGATGCGACACCTGCTGACCGGATAACAATCGACAATAGCACTTTGCAACCCACGATCATCTCAATGGCCAATGGTCAATGGTCAACGGTCAACGGCCTACGGTCAATGGTCAATGGTCAACGGTCAATGGTCAACGGCCAATAGTCAACGGCCAATAGTCAATGGTCAACGGTCAATGGTCAACGGTCAACGGTCAATGAATGACGCATTGGGTGCGGGTACGGGTGCGGCATCGGGTGCGGGTACGGGTGCAGGTAATTTCCCTGTAAGCACTTGACTGTCAACTGTTTGTGCTCAGGTGCTGGTAAATTACTTTTTTATCAAAGGGAAAGGCACATGAAAAACAAGAAGAATGACGGGGACGGGAGGAGATACGGAATTGCAAGAATTGACAAAAGGGATATCCGATGCCACAAAAAAACAAGAAAACGAAAGCCCAAAAACCGTAAAAAAAGCAATTTTGAATAAAATAAACAAAAAACTATAGGCAAAAACGAACTTTTTTCTTAAATTATTTGTTCGTTTCGTTTCGATTTTTTACCTTTGCAAAGTAAACTAAAAATCATCTGTAATTAATAACTAATATATAAATAACATAACCAACAATTATCAGTCAGTATGAGAAATTTAAAGAGTCATTTAAGCATTGGCTTAAAGAAAACCACTTTGCTTGCTCTGCTTACAGCAACCATGTGCATTCCGACACATGCAACCGAGGCGGTAGCAGGTGATGTTGTTTACGAAAACCAGTCAATTCAGCAGTCACGCACTGTGAAAGGACATGTAGTAGACAAAACGGCGAGCCTCTAATCGGCGTAACCGTTATTGTTAAAGGAACTACCGGCGGTGCCATATCCGACATCGACGGAAACTTCACTATCCAAGCTCGGCAGGGAAGCACATTGGAACTGTCGTATACAGGATACAAGACACAAGCTATCAAGATTGGGAATTCCAACACGGTAAGCATAAAAATGGAGCCAGACGCAATCGGTCTTGACGACGTGGTTGTGATCGGTTACGGTACGATGAAAAAGCGCGACCTGACAGGTAGCATCTCATCAGTGAAGAGCGATGAGATTCAGAAGATTCCTACAGTGAACGTGATGGAAGCCATTCAAGGTCAAGTGGCAGGTTTCGACATTACGCGTACGACTGGCGAACTGGGAAACCATCTGAGCATGACACTACGCGGAAACCGCTCCATCTATGGAAACAACGAACCACTGTTCATCATCGACGGAATGGAAGGATCTTTCGATGCACTGAATCCTGGCGACATTGAAAGCGTTGAAGTGTTGAAAGACGCATCATCAACCGCCATCTATGGTTCTGCAGGTGCAAATGGCGTTATCCTGATAACCACAAAAGGAGCCAAGAAAGGCAAATTCCAAGTGAATTTTGATGCATACTACGGAATCAACAGCGTGACATCGTTCCCGAAGATTAATACAGGCGACGACTACATCAACTTCCGCCGCGAAGCAGCAAAGACCGCAGGCCAGTGGAATTCCAGTGCCGACGATCCGAATATCTTCCCAAGCTACATCTGGGGGCATATTCAGAACAATGAATGGGTAGACTGGTTTGACCTTGCCACACAAACGGGAAACACCCAGAACTACAATCTATCCACCAACTACAGCAACGACCGCATGAGCAGCTATCTCTCGATAGGCTACAACGACACGGAAGGCATCATCAAAGACGAAAAGATGAAGCGATTCACGGCACGTGCCAAACTCGATTTCATGCCTAACCGCTACCTTCAGTATGGTCTGAACCTCTATGCCATCTATCAAAACTATGACCACATGAACGGTCGTATCTGGAACCGTATTATATGCACACCGCCATTAGGAACGCCGTATGATGAAGATGGAAACATGGTGCTCTATCCCGTTGGTGGAAACACAGGAGACATCAACCCGCTGGCAGATTTGAACGAAGGTGAATACGTGAGCAACAGCAAAACACTGACAGTAATGCCGCAAGCTTATGTAGAACTAAAGCCCATCAGTGGACTGTCGCTCAAATCAATCATTGGTGGAACACTGCGCAACAACGCACAAGGCACTTTCATAGGAAACAAATCCTTCAACGGCCTTGCCACAGGCTCTCAAGCCGAGACTCCGAACACCTTCACCTATAACTACCAGTGGCAGAACATTCTGACCTACAACCTGAACATCGGTGACATTCATAGCTTCGTGTTTACGGGAGTGACCGACTGGTCGAAGAACCGCCGCCAATACAACATAGCCACTGCCTTTAATTTCGATGAGAACAGCTACTCCTTCCATAACCTCGGAGCAGGAACAGGCACTCCAAAAGTGGGGTCAAGCTATGTGCAGAGCCAGACCATGAGCTATGTGGCTCGTGTCAACTACAGCCTGCTGGGACGCTATCTGTTTACCCTCAGCGGTCGCTGGGACGGATCTTCAATGCTTGCAGAAGGCAATAAATGGGATTTCTTCCCCGCCGCCGCCTTTGCGTGGCGCATCAGCGACGAAGCCTTCATGGAGAGCACACAAGACTGGCTTTCCAACTTAAAACTCCGTTTGAGCTATGGTGTAACAGGTAATGCAGGTGCATCAGAATATGCCACTCTCGACTATTCGCGCACCGGAAACATCGGTTTCCAGGATGTGAGCCAACCTTACAGCGGATACTCTCAGAACATTGCCAACCTGGATCTGGGTTGGGAGAAATCGTCGATGATAGATGTAGGACTCGACATCGGTCTGTTCAAAGGCCGTTTGGAAATCGTCGCTGACTGGTATAGGACGAAGACCAAAGACCTTCTCTTCCAGAAGAGCCTTCCCTATGCCACCGGCGGTTATGGTTCCAGCCCGTTCAAGATCTGGACAAACGTTGGTAACACCAAGAACACCGGTTTCGAGCTTGCCATCAACAGCCGAAACATCGTAAGTAAAGACTTTACATGGAGCACGTCGTTCACATTCTCCACGAACAAGGAAGAAGTGGTGAAGACCACCAGCGACGATCCCCTTCAGTTTGGAAACTATTATCTGATCAAGGGCGAGCCCGTTCACACCATGTATTCTTATAAATATGTGGGAATCTGGGGAACAGCCGAAGAAGCAGAAGCAGCAAAATACGGACAGAAGCCTGGAGAGATTCACGTAGCAGACAAGGATGATGACGGCAAGATCAACGCCAACGACTACTATGTTCTTGGTCATGCTGATCCAGATTGGTCAGCAGGTCTTACAAACACCTTCACATATAAAGGTGTTGACCTTAGCTTCCAGTTCATTGCCCGCTGGGGATGGAGCATCAACTACGGTCTCACAGGATGGTATCGCATGAACGGTCTGGCACCATCGCCAACTGTCTGCGACTACTGGACTCCCGAAAACCAAGGTGCCCGCTACCCACAGCCAAACATGAACGGCAACCTCGATACCTATCAGGGCAACTCATCACTCAACATCTTCGATGGCTCATACGTGAAACTGAAGAACATCACACTGGGCTACACATTCCCGAAGAAACTTCTGAAGCCAGCACGCATTGAAAACCTGCGCATCTATGCCACGGCAAACAATCCGTTTATCTGGGCAAAGAGCAAATATCTGAAAGACTACGACCTTGAGAAAGGTGGCGACGATGACGATTCACCACTCTCCAAACAGTTCGTATTCGGTATCAACATCACATTTTAAATAAAAATTTCCATAAATCATGAAAAAGAAATATTTATATATAGCAATTGCAGCTGTATCAATACTATTCACAATGAACAGCTGTAGCCTGGAAGAGGTGAATCCATCAGCGATTTCCACGTCACAGGAGTGGTCGACAGCTGCCGGATATGAAAAGCTGATCAATGGATGCTATTTCGATTTGGTGCGCATTGTCTACGGTCAGGCAGAAGACACGTATGTCATTGCATCAGAAGGAGGAACAGATATATGGCAGGATGTTCGCGGAGGCTCCAACGGCAACTGGAGTAAAGCACTGATCTACAGCAATGATTTCGGAGCTAACACATATATGTTCCAAGAAGCCTACAGCGGTTTCTACGGTTGTCTGAGCCAGTGCAATGCCGCCATCGACTATGCAGATAAAGTAACAGGGCTGAAAGAAGCAGAAAAGAATGCGCTCGTGGCCGAAGCTCACTTCATTCGCGCACACTGTCTGTACAGCATCGTGGAGTATTGGGGAGGCAAATACCTGCCCACATCACCTACAACATCGGCCATTACAGAGCTACCACTGAGCACAGTGAACGAGTTCTATGATGTGATTCTCGCCGACCTTGACTTTGCCAAACAGAATCTGCCAGTCAGCCAATCTGTTCGCGGGCATGTTACACGCGCTGCTGCCTACCATCTATATGCCAAGGCAGCCCTTACCTACGCCACCTATACCGACGGTTTAGGAAACTGTGAGGCAATCAGCGAGGCACAGAGCCGAGAACTGCTGAACAAAGCCAAGGAATCAGCCGACTATCTGATCAACAATGCGTCGTCGTTGGGCGTGAAGCTCTATTCAGACATTGAGGATGTGTTCGATGAAAAACTGAACAAAACGAATGAGGAAGCACTCTTCATCATTACCCATAGCACCATCCAGTCGCTGAATCCGCGTGGAAACTACTACAACCGTGCATGGAAGCATTGGGATTCATACAACAACGCAAGCGACGGAATAGGCTTGGCGGGTATCACTCCCACATATAATGTCGTAAAGACAGTGAACGGCGACGACTACCGACTTGCCAAAGGCAACTGCTATATGACTCCGTCGAAATATATGTTCGACCTCTATGGCGAGAAAGACGGTCGCTATAAAGCATTCTTCATCGACACATGGTATATCAACAAGCCCAACGACGGCGATGCATATAAATGGACTGCAGCAGATGCAACACGTTTCGGACTTGATGCATCACGTGTGAACAATCCGAGCTACAACATCCAGAAAGGTGACACTGCCATCTATATAGCACGCGGCAAGCACCTCACAAAGGAACAGCGCAACGCGCTACGCTATGGCAGCTACAATCTGGAAGACAACTTCGCAAATCCGGCAAGCCCGGGCAAGTTCTTCCCCACCCTGAAGAAGAATCTCTGCACCAACCTGTTCTGCGGAACCAACGCTTCGAAGCCCTACTCAGCAGCCGACTGTATCATCTACCGACTGGGCGAAACCTATCTGTTGGCAGCAGAAATCAGTTGGCGACTGGGTGACAACAACACTGCCGCACAGCGACTGAACACCATTCGCAACCGTGCATGTATCGGCCACGACGGTAGTATGAATGTTACAGCCAACGAAATCAATGCCAACCTGCTACTCGATGAGAATGCACGCGAGATGATAGGTGAATGGCAGCGCTGGCAAACCCTGAAACGTTTCCGTATGCTTAAAGAACGTGTTGCCCTGAATCCACAAATCACAAACTGGAAGGATGACTACTATTTCCGTCCGGTGATGCAGTCGGAAATCGACTTAATGGACAATGGCGAAGAATATCAGAACCCAGGATATTGATTCAATAGGTATTTTAAATAAGAGTTTCTCTAAGGATGCGGGGTGCGCCGAATGGCACACCCCGCTCTTCTTTGTTATGATTCAATCATGCTGCTTGATACGAAATGGAAAGACCTACTGCTGGTGCAAATCCTTCAGCACGGTAGCTCTGATGATATGTATGTCTTTCAGAGGTCGTGCATTGTCATCGGTTTCAGCCCACTGGATTCTATCCACCACATCCATACCCTCCAAGACCTCACCGAACACCGTATATTGACCATCTAAATGGGGCGTTCCGCCAACTCGCATATACACCTCGCGCAATTCTTTTGGGAAAGAGATGATATTCCCCGTGTTGCGGGCAATCCTCTCTTCAACATCGTCCATCATGTTGTTGCTCAGTTTCTTTCCCCATACTATATAGAACTGACACATGGATGACATACGCTCAGGATTCTCGGCATCACCCTCGCGAGCTGCTGCCACCGTGCCACGACGGTGGAAAATCTGTGGAAAACGTATCTCTGCAGGAATCTTGTAAGTCTCATACGCGCCGTCGCCCAGTTCCTTTCCAGGCTCAGCATGACGGCTCAGGCTGTCGCCTGTCTGTATCATGAAATTGCTGATCACACGGTGAAAGAGCAGTCCGTCGTAGAATCCCTCTTTCACCAGTTTGAGGAAATTGTCACGATGCAGCGGTGTCTCGTTGTAGAGCGCAATCTTTATGGTTCCGCTGTCTGTATCAATCTGAACAACGGGACAGTCTTCCAAATTCTGTGCAAGAGATGCTAATGGCAGTAATGCTGCCATTAGCATGATTAACAATAGTTTTTTCATTTGTCTTTTTTCTTTAATAAGCCTCACCCTCAGCGATTTCAGCTTTGTCGATCTTCTTTTTGTCGAGCGAATACCAAGCGTATGCGATATAGGCAAGCACAAACGGGATAAGCAAGCTGACTATTGCCATGGTACGAAGTGTGAACTCGCTACTACAACTGTTGGCTATTGTTAGGCTACTCTGCAAGTCGGCATTCGATGGATAGTAAGCAGTGTGGTTCCATCCGGCAATAAGTAGCAGGACAAGCACTGTGAGCACCACGCCGAATCCTGTCGGCCAGATTCCCTTTGTGTATGACTTGCTCTTGATGGTGCGGAAGATACCGTACAATACGAGTACAACTCCAATTACAAGAACCACAAGCAGATACCACATGTCTATCAGATTCTGTAAGTATTTGTGGGGTTCCATATATATTACACCAGATTCTGGCTGCCATGCATATCCGTCTTTCAGCAAAGTGCGAATCACAAATGAGAGGAAGAAAATGAGGAATGTCACAGCGTTTCCTACCAGTTGCACGGTAGCTCTGCTCTCAATTACTTCATCTTTAATATTGTTAATGTAGTATAGCAATCCAAGCACTCGCGCCAGAAAGAACACGGCGAATCCCAAAATCAGGTTCCACGGGTCGAGCAAGGCATCAAGTCCGTTACTTGCATTCGCCCATTTGCTGATGATAGGCTGCATGCCATCCATCAAGTTGGCCTTTTCTATTATGAAATTAGAACCGTCGAAGAACGTGGCAACAGCTCCGCCAATGAGCAGCGGACCAATGATTCCGTTCAAGACAAGGCACCATTGGAACGTCTTGGGACCGAGGAAATTGCCAAGTTTGTTCTGGAACTCATAGCTGACAGCCTGCAAGACGAATGAGAATAGTATAATCATCCACAGCCAGTATGCACCTCCGAAACTGGTGCTATAGAACAATGGGAACGAGGCAAAGAATGCGCCTCCAAAGGTAACCAGTGTGGTGAACGTCAGCTCCCATTTGCGACCAGTGTTGTTAATAAGCATCCGCCGTTCTTCAGGAGTGCGTCCCAAGCTGAAAATCAGCGAGTTTCCTCCCTGTACAAACATCAGGAAAACCAGCAGTGCACCCAGCAACGATACCAGGAACCACCAATAATGCTGCAAAAAATCGTAGGTCATATCCGTATTTTTTATTAATTCAGTTATTCAGTTGATAAAAACACTCATTCGCCGTATTCTGGCCCTTTCTTAATCTGTTTGAACATGATGCTCAGTTCCACAGCAAGCATGGTAGTGAAAAGGAACAGGAAGATGAAGAAAGTGAGCGCAACGGAGCCCGAACTGATATCAGAAACAGAAGCACTGACCGGCAACATGTCCTGAATTGTCCACGGTTGTCGGCCAAACTCGGCAACGAGCCAACCGCTCTCGCTTGCGATATATGCCAGTGGAACCAGCACGATGGCTGCCATATGTAGATACTTGTGCTTAGTGAAATCGCTCTTGTAGCTGAGCCAGATGGCAAGTGCAAAGAACAGGATGAACAAGCATCCCAGTCCAACCATGATGCGGAATGCCCAGAAGTTCACAGGAATGTATGGAACGAGTTCATTCTTGTCTTTGATGTAACCATAGCCAAAATACTGGAAGTTATCCTCAAGAATCTTCGAATACTTCTGTTTCTCAACAGGATCGGTAGCGCTGCGATAGGCTGCAAGAGCCTGTATCGCCTTCTTTCCACTCACAATTTTTTCGTCGAACGATGGTTCCACGGTACCGTCAGCCTTGGTATATCCGTTCCAGAGTTGCTGAATGCCAGGTACGTATCCATGGAAATCGCGGGTGGCAAGGAACGACAGCATGTTGGGAACTGCTATCCTGAGTGGTGCTTCTTTATCATTCATAAAATCAGGTTGCTTGAACGGGTTCACCCATGCAATGCCCGTGAGGCTCACATCCGTGCCGCCATCATACAAAGCCTCCATTGCAGCCAGTTTCATCGGCTGCTTCTGTGCCACTTGATATGCGCTCTCGTCACCAGTCAGCGCTGCACCCAGCGAGGCCACCAAACCTACTATTGAGGCAATTTTGATGCTTTGTAGCGACAATTCTCTCTCTCGATTCTTCAGCAGATACCAGCAACTCACTGCCACCACAAAGATGGCTCCGATGATCCATGCGGAAATCACAGTGTGACAGAATTTCATCACAGCAAAAGGCGATAATGCCACATCAAAGAAGGATACCATTTCGTTGCGCACTGTATCGGCATTGAACTCACAACCTACGGGACACTGCATCCAGGCATTTGCCACCAGAATCCACCAAGCAGAAATAGTAGCGCCCAAACCAGTGAGCCAGGTTGAAGCAAGATGGAATCCTTTTGACACTTTATTCCATCCGAAATACATCACAGCAACAAAAGTTGACTCCATAAAGAAGGCAACAATTCCTTCAATAGCGAGGGGTGCACCGAAGATGTCACCAACGAACCAAGAATAGTTGCTCCAGTTGGTACCAAACTCAAATTCGAGAATGATACCAGTAGCCACTCCCATGGCGAAGTTGATGCCGAACAATTTCTGCCAAAATTTGGCAGTGTCCTTCCAAAACTGCCTCTTGGTGCGGTAATAGCATGTCTCCATGATACCCATGATCAAGGCGAGACCTAATGTCAACGGAACAAAAAGCCAGTGATAGATGGCGGTCAGAGCGAATTGTGCCCTTGACCAGTCGATTGTTCCGGCACTGATTTCCAAATAGAGATTTGTCATAAGCTTATTTATAAATAGTTATTCTGCACGTTCAACAATTTCTTTGGAAACGAAGTCAGCCTCTCCCCCATTCCCAGCATGCTGTTTTAGGAAGTTAGGAAAGAAAAACACCTTCAAGATTGCAAACATTATGAACAACTTGATGGCAATGACTGTCCAGAGCGTTTTGCCCAGCCGCATGTTCCTGAAACCCTCATAATACAGGTCGAAAAACCTGTGAAAGAATCCTTTTTTCTCCATAGACAGTTACTTTTCAATGCACAAATATACATATTTTTTTTCATTTGAATTCAATAAGCCAATTTTTTTTGCATATAAACATGATATTTTCCACTTTTCTTTTGGAGAATAGAGCGATAATTCATATATTTGCAAATGAAAGTGTAATAATTATTTACATCATAAGAAGACATTTATATGAAAAGATTGGGATTATTCTGGATAATGGCTATAATGTGCCTCTGCACCATGGCACAAGATGAATCGTTGAGGTTTGTATACAGCGGTCAGGTAAAGGATGCCCATTCAGGCAAGCCATTGCAATACGTAAACGTACTTATATCCAATACAAACATTGCCACTGTAACCAATCAGGATGGAGAATTCACGATCAAGGCTCCCAAAAGACCTCAAAACATATTATTTACCCACGTCGGCTACAAACCACAACGCATTCCCATTGATGGCGATCATGTTGAAGGGTTAAAAATAAGACTTGTCCCCAGCACGGTCATACTCGACGATGTGATTGTTACTGTAGATGACCCCAAAGCTATACTCTATAGTGCGATCGACAAAATACCAGACAATTTCAGCCGACATTCTGAGAGATTCCGCTGCTTTTATCGCGAAACTGCACAGAAACGCCAGAAATACATTTACCTGAGTGAAGCAGTTACCGACATGTATAAGACATCATACACGAAAGGCGTGGAAATGGATCGTGTGGCAATCGTAAAAGGGCGTCGCCTACTGAGTGCCAACAGAAAAGACACCTTGTCTATGAAAGTACTTGGAGGACCCACGCAAGCGGTAGTATTAGACATCGTGAAGAACAGCGAATTCCTGCTCGACAAGAAAGAACTGGATCTGTATTCCCTGAAGATGGAAGACCCTGTGAATATTGACAACAAGGCACAGTTCGTCATCAGCATAGAGCCACATCTCACTGTACCCTATGCTCAATTCTACGGTAAATTCTACATCGACAGACAGACTCTTTCATTCACACGCATAGAACTCTCACTGGATATGCGCGACCGTGACAAAGCCACCCAAGTAATGCTTGTCAAGAAACCTGCTGGCGTGAAATTTCGCCCAAGAGAGATGTCATTCCTTATCAACTACCGGATGGAAAACGGAACAACACGAATCAGCTATGTCCGATCTACATTCAGGTTTAATTGCGACTGGAAAAAACGATTCTTCGCCACAAGTTTTACTGCCGTCAATGAGATGGTTATCACCGACCGCGAAGATGGAATGGGAAAGCCCATCGCCAAGAAAGATGCTTTCAGCAACAAGGAATCATTGTATGACATGACATATAATTTCGATGACCCAGACTTCTGGAAAGACTATAACATCATAGAGCCTACAGAAAGCCTCGAACACGGTATCGGGAAACTGTTGAAAAGATGATATTCCCATAATGCACTTGTAAGGCTCATCCAGGTTAAAATTGGTCATTTTTTCCTCATTTCTATTAATTTTTTTGGAAATGAGCTTTTGTTGGATGCTTTTTCTTTGCTGTTTAATTGAAAACGACTAACTTTGCATCGTTAATTTAGCAAAAGACAAATAAAAATGAAGAAAAGAATTATCATACCTCTCGTAATCCTGACACTACTGCTTTTAGGCGGAATTGCGTATCTCTACAACAGTTTGAATGAACAAAAGAAGGTGAACCAAGACATGCAGGAACTTGCTGAACTCGACAAAAAAGAGATGCAGAATGAATACGAACAGTTTGCCCAACAGTATAGCGAGATGAAGAACCAGATTAACAACGACTCCATCGTTGCACAGCTTACTCAGGAGCAGATGCGCACCCAACAATTGCTGCAAGAACTAAGGAATGTGAAGGCCTCTGACGCCAGAGAGATTACACGTCTGAAGAAAGAACTTGCCACATGCCGTGCCATCATCCGCAGTTATGTGCTGGAAATAGACTCACTGAACCGTCTGAATCAGAATCTCACTGCAGAGAACACTCGCGTGAAAGGACAATATGAGGAAGCTACACGCCAGATTGAGGGACTCAATGCGGAAAAATCCTCACTCACTGAAAAAGTTGCCATCGCTGCACAGCTTGACGCCATAGGCATTTCCGTATCGATGAACGACAAGAAGGGAAAACCTACGAAAAAGCTGATGAAAGCAAAAAACCTTCAGGTCAGTTTCAGTATTGCAAAGAACGTAACTGCATCAAACGGTGTAAAAACAATATATGTGCGTATCCAGACTCCTACAGGTCAAACCTTGACCAACGGTGGTACATTCAACTACGAGAACCGCTCGCTTCAGTATTCCATGAAGAAGTCTGTGGAATATACTGGCAATGAAACACCCGTCACCACTTTCTGGAACATCGAAGAGTTCCTTACTGAAGGATCCTACAAAGTGAGTATCTTCGCCGACGGAAACATGATTGGGTCAAAAAACATTACTTTGAATTGACATAACAACAAAGTGTTCTTTGTAAAAAGAAAAGAGTTAATTAATTGTCGTGATATGAAAAAAATCAGGATTTTATCAATTGCTTTCCTGCTTACAAGTTGGTACACTTCTGCAATTGCGCAACAAACTTTAAGTCTGGACAGCTGTAGGGTTTTGGCTTTGCGCAACAATAAGCAACTTGCCGTGTCGCGCCTCAAACAGGATGTGGCAGCAAATACCCGCAAGGCACTTCGCACCAAGTATTTGCCAAAAGTCGACATGCTGGGTGGATACGAATTAGTAAGCAAGGAAATATCCTTACTGAATAAAGATCAGAAGAACAATCTGAACAACCTGGGTACAAACACGATGGCCAATGCAGGAAACAACATTTCGTCCACTTTGGGTGAAATGGTGCAAAAAGGCCTCATTGGCATGGAACAGGCACAAAGCATTGGTCAAGTATTCAGTGTCCTGTCACCAACCATTGCAGAAGCATTGAACAATGCCGGAAGCGACCTCCGCAAAGCCTTCCGCACAAACAACCGCAACATGTTCGGAGCAACCATCATGGTAAGGCAGCCCATTTACATGGGTGGAGCTATTACAGCCGCCAACAGCATTGCCGACATTTCGGAAGAACTCGCTGCTAACAGTACGAGTAACACCATCCAGAACACATTGTACAACATAGACAATGCATACTGGATGGTCATCTCCCTTCATCAGAAGAACAAGCTTGCCAAGAGCTTCCTCGCGCTGGTGCAGAAGCTCGACAGTGATGTGCAGAAAATGATAAACGAAGGAGTTGCCACACGCGCCGACGGACTAAAAGTCAGCGTTAAGGTAAACGAAGCCGAAATGAAGGTTATGCAGGCAGAAGACGGATTGGCATTATCGAAGATGCTCCTCTGCCAGTTGTGCGGTCTGCCTATCGAAAGCGATATCAAACTGGCTGATGAAGACAAAGACGTGTTCCCAATCGCCGGAACAAACACAAATAGCGACATACATACGGCTTGGGAGAACCGTAATGAACTGAAAATGTTGCAGAACACGATGGATATCTCTAAGGAGAACACAAAGCTGATTCGCGCAGCCTATCTACCACAGGTGGCAGTCACTGGCGGCTATCTGGTAACAAGCCCCAGCCTCTATAATGGATTTGAACACAAACTCAGCGGACTGTGGAACATCGGTATTATGGTGCGCGTTCCAATATGGAGCTGGCAGGAGGGCGCATTCAAAGTGCGCGCCAGCAAAACAGCCACTCAAATAGCCAACATGGAGATTGAAAAGGCTCGTGAGATGATTGAGCTTCAAGTGAACCAAAGCAGGTTTAAGGTGAAAGAGGCGAACAAGAAGCTTACCATGGCATCCAAGAACGTGGAGAAAGCAGAGGAAAACCTTCGCTGCGCCAATCTCGGATTTGCAGAAGGAGTGATGCAGACAACAGACGTGATGGCAGCCCAAACCGCATGGATGGATGCCCAAACACAGAAGATTGACGCAGAAATCGACGTAAGGCTCAGTCAAATAGGCCTGCAAAAAGCATTGGGAATTGTCAATTGACCGCCTCACGACTAACAAAAGATATACTTCATCAGTAAAAACTCGCTGAAAATCAGATAACAAACATAATATAAATCAACTAATACATTAAACAGATGTCAGCTAAAAAACAACATAACAATATACTGCTCGCGATTCTTGGCTTCATTGCAGTGGTAGTAGTCGTAGCCTTGATAGGATTCTTCACACTCGACCAGACTCCTAATGAGATTCAGGGCGAAGTAGAGGTGTCAGAATATCGCGTTTCAAGCAAAGTGCCTGGACGCATTCTCGAGCTACGAGTGAAAGAAGGCGATTATGTGCACGTGGGAGACACGCTTGCTATTCTTGACGCACCGGAAGTATCTGCGAAGAAGACCCAGGCTCAGAGTGCCGAAGACGCTGCTGCTGCGATGAGCGAGATGGCTCAGAAAGGTGCCCGCCGCCAGCAGGTTCAGGGTGCTTACCAGCTCTGGCAGCAAGCCAAGGCAGCAGCCGATGTCACAAAGAAGAGCTATGAGCGCATTCAGCGCCTATACAACGAAGGTGTTGTAACCGCCCAAAAGCGCGATGAAGTGTTTGCACAATACAAGGCCAGCGAGGCGCAGGAGAAAGCCGCCAAGAGCCAATACGACTTGGCAGTGGAAGGCGCCCGCTCTGAGGAAAAGGCTGCTGCCGCTGCCCAGGTGAACCGTGCACGTGGCGCTGTTGCCGAAGTGAACTCCTACATAAAGGAAACCATTCAGGTGTCCATGGTTGAAGGAGAAGTGAGCGACATCTACCCTAAAGTTGGCGAACTCATCGGCACTGGCTCACCCATTATGAACATTGCCGTGATGAGCGACATGTGGGGAACCTTCAACGTGCGCGAAGACCAGCTTGATGGCATGAAAGTGGGTACAGAATTCACTGCTTTCGTTCCTGCATTCAAGAAAGACGTTAAGATGAAAGTGTATTATCTGAAAGACCAAGGCTCGTTCGCAGTATGGAAGGCGACCAAAGCCAACGGTCAGTACGACTTGAAGACTTTTGAGGTGAAAGCGCGACCAGTGGAGCCTTTCGACGGATTGCGCCCTGGAATGTCGCTCATTATCAAGAACTAACTGCTAACGGTTAGATGAGACCCGATCTTCAACAGAAAGCAGATAAATAGGTTGACTAAGAGCAGTAAAGAACTAACGTCTTAAAAAGAAAGAATACATTTTGAAGGCTGCAGAGATTATCAAGAGAATCCTGACAGTGGCGCGCCGAGAGTGCGGCATTTTATGGAGAAACCCCATTTACGGCTTTTGCATGGTGGTGTTTCCTATTGCCGTTGTATTGTTTTTCACCACAATGATGGAAGACGGTCAGCCGTTGGATATGCCTGTTGGGGTTGTAGATCTCGACAACACTTCCACTACGCGTGCGCTTATCCGTAAATTGGATGCTTTCCAAACCAGCCGCGTGGTGGCT
Source organism: Prevotella sp. (assembly GCA_017471245.1). Lineage (GTDB taxonomy): Bacteria > Bacteroidota > Bacteroidia > Bacteroidales > Bacteroidaceae > Prevotella. Next base: position 119,277 of record JAFUVB010000061.1, on the reverse strand, counting down.
CACTACAACAGCATGGGCGAGGCGCGCAATGCCATACAGCAGAACAAGATATACGCTTTCCTCTACATTCCCAAAGGCACTACCAACGGAATGCTTTCTGCAAGACAGCCGAAGATATCGTTCTACTACAGCGGAACGTCGCTCACCTCGGGAGCATTGCTCTACCGCGACCTCAAAACCATCAGCACGCTCGGATCGGCAGCCATCGGACAGGCCACCATGCGGGCCAAGGGCTATACGGATGAGCAGATCAGCACCTTCCTGCAGCCCATTGCCATCGACCTGCACCCAGTGCGCAACCCGTGGATCAACTACAACGTCTACTTGAGCACGATGCTCATTCCCGGCATCCTGATGCTTTTCATCTTCCTGATCACGGCCTATTCAATAGGAACAGAGCTGAAATTCAAGCGCAGCCACCAGCTGATGAGAGTGGCGGGCGGCGATATCTACGTGGCGCTGATAGGCAAACTGCTTCCGCAGACGCTCATCTTCCTCACCATCATGTATGCCCACATGTGGTATCTCTTCGGTCATCTTGGGTTCCCTCATGCAGGCAACGTGTGGATTATTATGCTGACAGGGTTGCTGGGAGTGCTCTCTGCACAGGGATTCGGCGTTTTCGCCTTCGGACTGATGCCCTCGCTGCGCATGTCAATGAGCATTTGCTCGCTGTGGGCTGTGCTCAGCTTCACCACGAGCGGGTTCACGTTCCCCGTCACAGCCATGAACGGTGCCATCGGAACCTTGGCGCAGCTCTTCCCCCTGCGCCACTACTACATGATTTACCAGCTGTGCGTGTTCAATGGCTACCCCTGGCACATAGGGTGGTTCAATTTCATGGCCTTGGGACTGTTCATCTGCCTGCCGCTTCTGGTGATGAAGAGCATCCGCCGGGCAATGCTTGAATTTGTATATATTCCATAAGGCTTCACCGAGAATACGATTTTAAGGAAATGGAACAGAGCAAAGGATTTTTCAGACAGATAAACGAAGGTGTGCACGACATGTGCTATATCTGGGCAAAAGAAATGCAGAACACCGTGAAAGACGAGGGTGTGCTCATTTTCTTCATACTCGTTCCCCTGCTCTATCCCCTGCTCTATTCATGGGCATACAACAACGAGGTGGTGCGCAATGTCAATGTGGTGGTCGTGGATATGGACAACAGTGCGCTGAGCCGCCAGTTCATTCGCGAATACGACGCTTCGCCCGACGTGAACGTGGTTTTCCGCTGCAACGACATGAACGAAGCGCGCGATTTGGTACAGAAACAGATTGCAGCAGGCATCGTCTACTTCCCTGCAGACTTCGGAAAGCAGATCAACCGCATGGAGCAGGCTCACGTAAGCGTATACTGCGACATGAGCCTGATGCTCACCTACAAGGCCATCTATCAGACGGCACAGGCCGTTTCGTCGGCAATGAACAGCAAGATACAGGTGGCGCTGAGCGGCAATTACACTGAGCGCGAAGACGAAGTTACCGTACAGCCGCTCGCCTTCGACGAAGTGCAGATATTCAACCCCACTGGCGGCTACGGCTCTTTCATCATTCCTGCGGTGCTCATGCTTATTTTGCAGCAGACTCTTGTACTGGGCATTGGCCTGTCAGCAGGCACGGCGCGCGAGAACAACCGCTATCAAGACCTGGTTCCGATAAGCCGCCACTACAACGGACTGTTCCGCATCGTGATGGGAAAGTCGCTCTGCTATTTCATGGTCTATGCTGTAATGGGTGCATACCTCACCATGGTGATACCTCGTCTGTTTGGATTCATTTCTATTTTCCGCCCAGCCGATCTGTTGGGGCTCATGCTTCCCTACATCCTGGCATGCATCTTCTTCGGCATGTTCGTAAGCTGCATCGTGCGCTACCGCGAAAACGTGATGCTGCTCGTGGTCTTCGCCTCAATACCTTTGCTGTTTCTCAGCGGTGCATCGTGGCCCCAAAGCAGCATACCGGGCTATTGGCAGGGCTTCTCTTGGCTGTTCCCAAGCACTTTCGGCGTGCGCGGCTTCATCCGCCTGAACAGCATGGGAGCCACTCTTCAGGATATTGCGCCGGAGTATCGTGCGTTGTGGGAGCAAGTAATCGTTTATTTCTTTGCCACATGTGCCGTCTACCGCTATCAGCTCATCCATACGCGTCGCCGTGCCATGGAGCGTTTAGACACGATCAAGAACCACGCCATGGAGGTAAAACGCAAGAGAACCACTAACCAAGGCACGAATTAAGACCAGATGAGGGCGCCCGTCGCCCCCCCCTTCACGCCCTACGTCCTTAGAGAAAAAAAGCATTTAGTAGCACCTGAGCATATCTTCCTATCATACAGGCGCTTATATGAAAATATACCCGCACCCGATGCCACACCCGATGCCACACCCAAGCCGGCACCTATTGCGTGTTTTTTGAGGTGAGAAGTGCCAACATTCCTTCACTCCTTCATTTCTTCACTCTTTCACTCCTATAAAATGTGCAACATGCGCAGGCTTGGGTGTGGCATCAGGTGTGGCATCGGGTGCGGGTATATTTTCACATAAGCGTCTAAAAATGAGAAAGATGCGTAAAGGTGCGGCATGATTCTTTTTTTTCACTAAATAGAGCAGTGCAAAGCAGACAAACGACAGGTTGACACGAAGGCTAATGTCTCGGTGTCAGAACCTATGGTTTTGTTGAATGAAAACATATCTTTTGGGGACTGAAACCTATGGTTTTGAGGGCTGAAGCCTACGGTTTGGGAGGGTGAAAACATATCTTTTGAAGGGTGAAACCTATGGTTTTTAAAAATGTATATGAACTTTCACCCATAATGAAAAAAGGATTGCAGGTTCTTCTGGAAACAATTCGGTGGAGGCTTATCTGCAAAACCTCCACCGAAAGAAACATATTGATCGTCAGCAACTTTAATACTTGGAAGACGAATCATTCTTTACCGACACTATTTTCGTGGCTTCCATCTCGCGGTTACGGCGGTTGGTGACGGTAACAACCGACTGGGCGAGATTCACAAACGCAATTCCCGTGGCGGTGTCCGACGTGAGGGCGGCAGGTTTTCCGCCGTCGCCGCTCTCGCAGATGCTCTGCACAATGGGAATCTGTGCCAGCAACGGCACCTGAAGTTCCTCCGCAAGTTGCTTGCATCCTTCACGGCCGAAGATGTAATAGCGGTTATCGGGCAGTTCTGCGGGTGTGAACCATGCCATATTCTCTACAAGTCCGAGAATGGGAACGTTCACTTTCTCGTTGCGATACATGTCAACACCCTTACGCGCATCGGCAAGCGCCACCTGCTGAGGGGTGCTCACAATCACGGCTCCTGTGATGGCAAGCGTCTGAAGGAGCGTCAGATGGATGTCGCTCGTACCCGGCGGCGTGTCTAAAATGAAGTAGTCGAGCTCGCCCCAGTCAGCATCGGCAATCAGCTGCTTCAGTGCACTGGTCGCCATGCCTCCGCGCCAGAGCGTTGCTGTCTGCGGGTTCACAAAGAATCCTATGCTGAGCAGCTTCACGCCATAGCGCTCCACGGGGGCAATCAGGTCGCGCCCGTCAACCTTCACAGCATAAGGTCGCACGTCTTCCACCCCGAACATCTTGGGCATAGAGGGACCGAAGATGTCAGCATCAAGCAAACCCACACGATAACCAAGCCGAGAAAGGGCAATGGCAAGATTGGCCGACACGGTGCTTTTCCCCACTCCGCCCTTGCCGCTGCTCACGGCAATGATGTTCTTCACGCCGGGAAGCATCTTGCCAGGCTCAGGGCGCGGCTTTGATTTGAACTCAGTGAGAACCTCCACTTCCACGTCTTTGCCGCAATGATACTTGATTGCAGCCTCGGCAGACTTAACGGTAGACTTGAGGAAGGGGTCGGTTTCGCGCGCAAACTGAAGCACCACCTTCACCCGCCAGGGTTCATCCTCGCTCTGCGGTGCAGAAACAGACGGAGTATCTGCCACCATATTGCTCTCTACAAGATTCTTCTTGGTACCAGCATACGTCACTGTTGCCAAGGCATCCATGATCATTTTGGGGTATAATGTCTTCATTTCAAATTCTTTTTGTGTGCAAAGATAGAAAAAAATATGAATAAATCTGAATTTTTCGTCGATGGATTCACTGTTTAAGGATATTTTTATACCTTTGCCGCTGCATTCAGCGCTCTTACAACCACTAACAATATCAAGGAAATGACTATAAACAATGTAAAAAAAATATGTTTCACGATAGTGATGATTCTCGTCTGCATTGCCTCAACAGCGCAAAGGAGGACTGACAAATCATCGCTGACGGGCATCGTGACCGACCGAATCGACAACACTCCCCTCATCGGAGTTAGCATATATTTCCCAGAACTCAGAGAGGGTACCATCACCAATGAAAAGGGCGAATACAAAATTGAAGGACTGCCGGCAGTGCAAACCGCCATACAAGTGAGCTATGTGGGTCATCAAACCATCGTGCGCAACGTCAACCTAAGAAACGAAAGCCGCATTGACTTTGTGATGGAAGAGGCAAATGCCACCATCAATGAGGTGGTGGTGACGGGACTTACCGGCACCGAACTGATGAAGAATTCGCCATCGCCTGTATCTATCGTCACCGCACAGGAACTCCGGTCAACACCTTCCACCAACATCATCGACGCCATCGCACGCCAGCCCGGCGTTTCGCAGATAACAACGGGAAGCGGTATTTCCAAGCCCGTTATAAGAGGATTGGGATTCAACCGTATTCTTGTGGTAAACGATGGCATCAGGCAGGAAGGGCAGCAATGGGGCGACGAGCACGGAATAGAGGTTGATGCGCAGAGTGTCCACTCCGTAGAGATACTGAAAGGTCCGGCAAGTCTCGTCTATGGCTCCGATGCCATGGCAGGAGTGCTCATCTTCCACGATGAACCCATCATGCCCAAAGGATCTATGGCTGGCGAGGCAACCTCGGAATACCAAACAAACAATGGTCTCTTCGGCTATTCTCTTAACTTTGCCGGCAACAAAAATGGGCTGGTGTGGAACTGGCGGTGGAGTGGCAAGATGGCTCACGACTACGAGAACAGATACGACCACTACGTTGCCAACAGCCGTTTCGGAGAACGAGCACTCACAGGACTGCTCGGTGTGAACCGCAACTGGGGATTCTCACACCTGAAACTTTCATACTATCACCTCACACCTGGCATTGTGGAGGGCGAACGCGATGAGCTGACGGGCGAACTGATAACCACAGGAAACAGAAAATCGTATACGAAAACGCTCCCCTTCCAGCAAGTTAGCCACTACAAGGTGGTATGGGACAACTCTCTGCTTATTGGCGACGGAAGAATGAACATGCTCGTCGGCTACCAACAGAACATCCGCGAGGAGTTTGAAGATAGCAAAGAACAAAGCAACCTGCACTTCAAGCTGCACACCCTGAACTACGACCTTCATTACAATTCGCCAGAATGGAATGGATGGAAGAATGCTATCGGCGTGAACGGAATGTACCAGAAATCGGAAAACCTGGGCGACGAATACCTGATTCCTGCTTACAATCTCTTCGATGCAGGAGTCTTTGCCACCACCTGCCGCGATTTTGGCAAATGGCACGTGAGTGCCGGTGCAAGATTCGATAGCAGGCATCTGAACAGCCTTGAACTCATCGATGACGGTGAGATGCGGTTCCATGCTTTCTCACGAACATTCAACGGACTCACTGGAAGCATCGGAGCCATCATGAACATAAGCAACAGGATGAACTTCCGACTGAATCTATCAAGAGGATTCCGCGCACCCAACATGAGTGAACTCGGAAGTAACGGTGAGCACGAGGGTACGCTGAGATATGAAATCGGAAATCAAGAACTGCAACCAGAGTTCAGCTGGCAATTCGATGCAGGAATCGACTATTCTTCGCCTATTGTATCAGCCCAACTGGCATTCTTCGCCAACCACATAGACAACTACATTTTTGCCGAGAAGATGCCTGGCGTGATTATCGACAATGTGCCAGCCTTCAAATACACAGCGGGAAATGCAAGGATCATAGGCGGAGAAATCATGACAGACATACATCCAGTGGAAGCACTTCACTTCGAGAACACATTCTCATACGTAAAATGTGTGCAGCTGCACCAAAACGAAGCATCGAGATATCTGCCGTTCACGCCCGCACCACGATGGTTTTCCGAACTGCGCTACGATTTCATCCGCGACGGGAAGAGGCTTACCAACACCTTTGCCAGCATCGAGATTGACTGTAACCTGAAGCAAACACACTTCTATGCAGCTTACGATACGGAGACTGGTACGCCTTCCTACACCCTGCTCAACATCAAGACTGGAACCGACCTCATGCATCGTGGTCGCAAAGTGGCATCTGCGTTCCTTTTCGCCAACAACATTTTCAACCGTGCCTATCAGAACCATCTCAGTCGACTGAAATACGCAGAAGAGAATGCGGCAACTGGTCGCACTGGCGTATTCAACATGGGGCGCAACATAGGTATCAAGCTCATCATACCCATCAACATGTAGCAGAAACTCAAGATGCGCCTCACTCAAGATGTGTGAAAAACAACTCAATTTCTATCTTAAAGCACTATGAAAACAAGAAAAAGCATTCATAATGCATGGAGAACTACACCTTATTAGAATAAAAAGAAATTAAGAAATGGAGAGATAACAATACATTTTGATAGTTGTATGCACGATTTCATGTTAAAAATATGTTAACATACTAATAAAAGTTTGTCAAATATGAATCATGTATTGATAAAAATCTGTATATTTGCCACAAATTTGAAAACAAGTATAACCTAAACAATTTAACATCATGATTATTGGTATTCCAAAAGAAATCATGCACGACGAAGCTCGTGTTGCGGCAACGCCTGAAACAGTAGGCAAGTTTGTAAACGATGGTTTTGAAGTATGGGTAGAGAAAAGCGCTGGCGATGGTGCCCTCTATCACGACGAAGACTATTTGAAGGCTGGAGCAAAACTCATTGACGGTCCTGAGGAAATCTATCAGAACGCCGAGATGATCCTGAAGGTGAAGGAACCTCTCTTTAACGAAAAACTGGGAAAACACGAAGTTGAGATGATGCACAAGGGACAGTTGCTCATCACATTCATCCACCCGGCATCTCCCGTCAACCATGAAATGGTGAAGAAGCTCACCAAGCAGGGCGTAACTGCCATCACTCTCGACGGTATCCCACGCATCTCGCGCGCACAGAACCTTGACGCACTGACATCTATGAGCACATGTGCTGGATACAAAGGCATCATCATGGCTGCCGACCACCTCACCACATTCATGCCTCAGATGTTCACCGCAGTGGGACGCATAGAGCCTGCAAAGGTGATGGTTATCGGCGTTGGAGTTGCAGGTCTTCAGGCATTGGCAACAGCCAAGCGTCTGGGCGCAATCACTTATGCTGCCGACATCCGTCCTATGGCTGCTGAAAACGCAGGCAGTCTGGGGGCAAAGGTTACAGACACTGGCGTTCCTGAAGAACTTGCCGTTGGTGAAGGCGGATATGCAAAGCGCCTTCCTGACGATGTCCTGATCGTTGAGCGCGAGAATCTGGTAGAGACCATACAGCAGATGGATATCGTGTTCTGCTCGGCACTGATTCCTGGCAAGGTGGCTCCTATCATTATCACTGAGGAAATGGTGAAGGGCATGAAGCGCGGCTCTGTAATCGTAGATATTTCTATCGACCAGGGTGGTAACTGCGAACTGACACCTGCCGGAGGCATCGAGAAGAAATACGGCGTAACCCTCATGGGCGTGAAGAACATTCCAGGTATGCTGCCAACAAGTTCTACATGGATGTTTGCCAACAACCTCTACAATCTCGTGAAATACCTCGTGAAGGATGGCAAGGTTGTTCTCGACCGTACAGACGAAGTCATTGCCAAGAGCTTGGTATGTATCGACGGCGAACTGGTTCATGTTGGTGCTCGCGAGGCAATGGGTCTTGCATGAAATATCCCACAAATCAGTTTGATGAATAGAATCAGTAATGATATAACTATATGATTCATCCATTAATACTCGTTGCCGTGTTTCTGGTGTGCACAATAGCCGGCTATTTCATTATCAAAAATGTGCCGAGCCTGCTACACACGCCATTGATGTCGGGAATGAACGCACTTTCAGGCGTAACCATTGTCGGTGCTCTCACCGCAACAGGTTACGCCCTGTTTTGCAATACGGGAGTGGTTGCACAGATTATTGGCGGCCTTGCCATCATCCTGGCAACCATCAACGTGTTCGGAGGCTTCGGTGTGACTCATCGCATGCTGAGAATGTTCAACAAGAAAAAGTAGCAATTGCCCATGAATACCTTACAGATTATCATTAGCATCGTGCTGTCACTGATGGTGCTGGCAGGCATCTCAATGATGAGCAAGGTTAAAACGTCCGTAAACGGAAACCTTCTCTCTGCACTTGCCATGTTGCTGGGCATTGTTGCCACATTGTTGTTCACTGGTGTTCTTTCTGCATGGACAATCTATCCCTGCATCGTTATTGGTGCATTGATAGGAGGAATAATGGCCAGACGCGTGAAGATGATACAGATGCCACAAACAGTGGCATTGTTCAACGGTCTCGGCGGCGGTGCATCAGCCATGGTGGGAGCACTTTCCGCAGTAGGCATTGGCTTCAGCAGCGAACAAATGAGTGTGATCCACATGAATGGCTACGAACCATTTGTACAGGTGACATCGCTGCTTGCAGTGGCTGTCGGCATGATTACACTGGTGGGAAGCCTTGTGGCAGCAGGCAAGCTGCACAGGGTGTTGCCACAGAAACCCATCATTTGGCCTCAGCACTCACTCCTTACTGCTGTATTCATGATTCTCACCTTGTGCTGCATTCTATGCGGACTGTCAACCATGCAGGACAACCAGATGCTCATGCTCACCTTGGCGACAGCCGTGGCAGCATCCCTATTCGGACTTTATTTCTCAGTGCGGGTGGGTGGTGCAGACATGCCTATCACCATCTCCCTACTTAACTCCCTATCTGGCGTAGCAGGATCAATAGCAGGCATGGCCATCAGCGACATCTTCTTGGTAGCCGTGGGTGGCATCGTGGGCGCATCCGGTCTACTCCTCACACAAATCATGTGCCGCGCCATGAACCGCAGCCTGATAAGCATCCTGATGGGTGGGGCGATGAAGAAGACCGTGAAGAAAACGGGAGCAGAACCAAAGTCGCAAAATGCGGCTAAACTTCATGAAGAACAAAACGATACAACTGAATATCAAAAACAATTAGAACAACGAGTTATGATACTTGAAGAAAAAATAAAGCATCTGGAAGACATCGTAAAAGATCTGGAAGCAAGAGTAAAGAACCTGGGTGAAATCATCGAGGAGCACGAGCAGAAAAACGAAACAGCCGCCAATGAGGAAGTAACTCCTGGCAAGGTGCTCAGCGAAGCTAAAAGTGTGATTATCGTTCCTGGCTATGGTATGGCTCTGGCACAGGCACAGCATCAGGTCAAGCAGCTTGCTGATCTGCTGGAACAGCGAGGTGCAGAGGTACGCTTTGCCATCCACCCCGTTGCCGGCCGTATGCCTGGTCACATGAACGTGTTGCTCGCAGAGGCTGACGTTCCTTACGAGAAACTATTCGAGATGGAACAGATTAACGACGACTTCGCAAAAACCGATGCCGTGGTGGTGATTGGAGCAAACGACGTGCTGAATCCTGCCGCCCGCAATGCAGAGGGAACATCGATCTATGGAATGCCTGTGCTGAATGTTGATGCCGCTCCACAGGTAATCATCTGCAACTACGACCTCAAGCCAGGCTATGCTGGCGTTGAAAACCCACTCTATACACGCGGCAATGGTGTGTTCCTGGAATTGGGCGATGCGAAAGAGTCGCTGATGAAGATTATCTCTGAAATACGCTAACTAACTTACAACAAGCTTCGCAAGCATTGCTTGCTTTTTTCTGAAAGAAAAAGGAGGAGAGAAAGAATATGGACTATCTGATCCAATCTCTTTCCTCCTCCTTTTTTATTTACGCTATATAACCTCTCACTTTGTTTCTTAGTTTGTTTGGTTGTTTCTTTTTTTGATTCATGTATCTTGCCTCATGATTCCTCCGCTGTACCACAAACTCTATTTTGCAGTTTCTTTCGTACTTCTCTTGTCACGTTTATAGCTGCGATACTCATCAAGAGGTATCTCAACGTCTGGCTCTACAAGCATCCCCTCATGCGGAAGCGCGAATTTCATGTACTTGATGTTCAGTCCGCGCTCAATCCACATGCCTTCATAGTAGGTCTGAATAGAGAGAATCTTCTGCGTTTCGGTATCAATGCCCTGCGTATGATACAGGTCTTCGGTACGGAAAAGCAGAGGCAGACGGTTCTTTTCCACCAACAAACTGGCGTATGTGAACAGAAAAGATGAGTCGGTTTTCAGATGAATAACACCATTGTTAATAAGAAACTTGCGGTATCTTTCCAAGAAATAAGAACTGACAAGCCGTTTACGTGGATTCTTCATCTGAGGATCACTGAATGTCAGCCATATTTCTTGTACTTCATCCTGAGAAAAGAAACGATCTATAATCTCGATATTTGTACGAAGGAACGCAACATTCCTCAGTCCCTCTTTTAGTGCCTGCGTAGCACCAGTCCACATTCTTGCCCCCTTGATGTCAACTCCCACGAAGTTTACATCGGGAAACAGCCTTGCAAGTTCTACGGTATACTCTCCTTTCCCACAGCCTAACTCAAGCACAATGGGATTTTCATTGTGGAAATACATGTCGCGCCATTTGCCATTCATGGCAAAAGGAACGTGTTCCACTACCGAATAAGGGTATTGGAACACGTTTTCATAACGCTCCATGTCAGCGAATTTTTCCAGTTTTCCCTTACTCATCCCCTGAGGTATTCTCTGCTTTTAAGTCCTCGTAAAAATGAGCAAGTGTGCTGCAAATATAGGGCATCAAGAAGAAAAGGCCAATTCCCAAGGTGAGGATGCTCAGGATAGCCCATCCGATGAAGCTCAGCTCCATCCAGAAAAGTTGCGTTTTATGCCCCTTCATCATGGCTGCACTTTGTTTCATTGCATCAATACAGCTGATTTCTTTGTCATCTTTCAGAATGAAATCAGTCATTGAGAACATCAAAGCAAAGATAACGCCAGGCACAATCAAGAGTAAGCAGCCGATGCAAATAATAAAGGCCACCAAAAACTCGGCAAGAAAAACTCGCACAAAGTCTTTATATCCGTCGAAAAGCCTTTCATAACGTATGTCTTCATCGCGAATGAGAAGCAGATAGTACACTGTCCCACCCCACGAGAGCGGTAGCATTAGCAGCTGCCATATGCAACGAAACAGAGGAGCACCAGTATTGCCCATTGTCGGTGACATTGCTGATGAAATGAAACCACCCAATAGCATCACAATAAATGCGGCGATGGCTGCCTTTGTCCATTTTCCATTGAGCGAATCAAGCGCTCTGTTCTTATAACCTTGTATTGAATCCATACGTTTTTGAATCTTTATTGGTTGAACTTAATCTATCACTACCGTCGTCCATCCATGCTTGTCTTCAATCGTACCATATTGAATGCCGCGCAAGGTATCAAACAGTTTCTTCGAAATCGGGCCTGGTTTTTCGCCAAAATCATATCGTTTGCCAGTATCCAGATCATCTATATAAGAAATAGGACTGATTACTGCAGCAGTTCCGCATGCTCCTGCCTCCTCAAACGTATCCAGTTCATCCTCTGGTATCGGACGGCGCTCCACCTTCATGCCCAAGTCTTCTGCTACCTGCATCAAGCTTTTGTTCGTGATACTTGGCAGAATGCTTGTCGACTTCGGTGTAACATAGGTATTGTTCTTGATGCCAAAGAAATTGGCGGCGCCACACTCGTCCATATACTTCTTCTCCTTTGCATCAAGATAGAACTCGCAGGCGTACCCCTTCTCATGGGCAAGGTTGTTGGCAAAAAGGCTTGCGGCATAGTTTCCACCCACCTTGTATTTTCCTGTACCAAGTGGAGCAGAACGGTCGTAGTCGCGGATAATCACATAAGGATTGCTTGAGAAGCCACCCTTAAAGTATGGTCCCACGGGGGTAACGAAGATCAGGAATAGATACTCCTTAGCAGGATGCACGCCCACCTGGGCACTCGTTCCAATGAGCAGCGGGCGCAGATACAGTGTGGCACCACTCTCATAAGTGGGTATCCACTCCTGGTTCAAGCGCACCACCTTCTTTGCCATTTCCACGAACAGCTCCGTTGGCACCTCAGGCATCATGATGCCACGGCAAGTGCTTTGCAGTCGTGCCGCATTTTCCTCGACACGGAACAAACGAACTTTGCCGTCTGGGCAACGATAAGCCTTCAATCCTTCAAAGGCTTCTTGACCATAGTGCAGGCACGTAGCTGCCATGTGTAACTTGATATACTCGTCTGAGCATACCTCTACTTCACCCCATTTACCATCGCGATAGTAACAACGCACGTTGTAATCTGTCGGCAAATAGCCGAATGACAGACTTGACCAATCTAAGTTTTTCATGTTTCTGTAATTATGAATGAATCATTTATGGTGTACAAAGTTAAGCAATAATTTGCATACCACCAACTATTTCTCAAGAATTTTCTTGATTTCCTCATCGGTCTTCGTCAGTTTGTCCTTGCACAGGCTTATCAACTGCTGTGCTTTCTTGAGTTGCTCGCCCATCTGATCGATGTCAAGCTCGTCGTTCTCCATTTTCGAGACTATCTGCTCCAGCTGGTGCATAGCCTCCTCATATTTGATTTTTTCTGACATAGTATATTGTATTTTGTTCTATTCTTTCACCACAGAGCGGATTTTTCCATTTTCGACTATTGTCTCAAGCTCGTCGCCAGGCTTAAGCATACTCTTATCACGCACGCTCTTGCCTTGGAAAAGAGTGATGCTATAGCCGCGACACAATAGCCGTTTGGGATCTACAGCCTCAAGCCTTTGCTCAAGCATTGCCAATCGATGCATCTCTTTCATCATGGAGCGCTGTACAAGCATACCCATCACGGTGTCCATGTGCTGCAGCCTATCACGTTCAGCATCTGCTTTCTGCTGAGCCTTGTTCAGCATGCGCCGAAACAGCTGGTCAAGCATTGCCTCGCGCCGCATCTTCACCAGCGAGAACAATGCTGGCAGATGTTCAGAAAGACGTATGAGGCGCATGCGCTCAATATCCATCTTATGATTCACGGCATTCACGATGACACGCTGGCACTCTTGGATTTCATCTGCCACCACCTTCAAGTGGTTAATCAAAAAAGCCGCAGCCGCTGTAGGCGTTTTCACGCGCGTATGTGATACCGTATCCAATACACACTCATCGCGCTCATGACCAATACCCGTGATCACCGGCAGAGGAAAGTTTGCCACGTTCTCAGCCAATGCCAGCGTGTCGAAGCCGGAAAGGTCGGCAACAGCTCCGCCACCGCGAATGATCACCACACAATCATATTCGCTGAGATTCTGATTGATAGCATCCAATGCAGCAATCACACTCTCTTCCACCTGCTCGCCCTGCATCACAGCCGGGAACAGTTGAATGTGGAAACGGAAACCGTATTCGTTTTCCTCCAACTGCTTGACAAAGTCGCCATAGCCGGCGGCACCAGCACTGCTCACAACGGCAATACGCTGAGCGAACATCGGTAATGGCAGTTCTTTGTTTAGGTCGAAGACACCATTCTCTTTCAGTTGCCGGACGATTTCCAACCTCTTGCGCGCCATATCACCCATTGTGTAGGCAGGATCCATATCTGTCACTATCCAAGAGAAGCCATAGTTCTCATGGAATTGGGCATACACCTTCATCATCACCTTCATGCCTGCATGCAGATGCTGCCCCGTAACGCGCTCGAAGTGCGGACGTATTAACATCCATTGCGACTTCCAGCATTTGGCAGGTGCCTGAGCGATGGGTGTTTTCTGCTGGTGACCTCCAAAGAAGCCATCATGCATCTCGTCGAACTGCACCAGTTGCATATAGCAATGACCTCTCACCTCGCGCACCTCTGACAGTTCTGCCTCCACCCAATACTCATGAGTGAGCGAAACCTCTATGGTTTCGCGTACGAGTGAGTTCAACTCATATAGTGTCAATGCCTTGTTCATTTCTTTTTGCTTTTGAACATCATGCTTTACCTGATGCTTTTGAATGCCTTCCAAAAGTCTGGAATGCCATAGCCATAAATATTGTCTGGACATGCCACGTTGTCGCCGCTCTGTCTCACCAGTTCAATTATTTCCAAGGCGGATTTGCCTGGAAGTGCCTGCCAAAGGCAAGCCACCAACCCTGCCACGAGAGGAGCCGAGAACGAGGTTCCGATATCCTTGCTGATGCTGCCGCGACCTGTAATCACCGTTGCAGGGCTTCCCATAGCCATCACATCAGGTTTCACCCTGCCATCGGCAGTTGGACCGACGGCACTGAATGCTGCATTCTGCCTGTCAGCACTCACCGCGCCGACAGTGAGTATATCAATGGCATCGGCAGGGAAGCTGATCTTCTTCCACGTTCCCATGCCATCATTACCAGCACTGCAAACAAGCACCATCCCCTTCTTGGCAAGCATTGATGCAGTTCGCGAAATCATCGTCGCAGTTCCGTCAAGCTGCGAATACTTGAAATGCACACGATCATCGAAATCGTGGTATCCAAGTGAACTGTTGATTACATCGACACCTGCAGAATCGGCAAACTCCACTGCCGAAGCCCAATAGTCCTCTTCCGCCATCGTCTCTGTTTGAGTATCTTCGCAACGAAGCAGCCAATAGGAAGCCTCTGGGGCTGAGCCTAAGAACACGTTGCGCTCGTCTGCCGCCATCATGGAGAGCACCTTGGTGCCATGATCGATTTCTTTGAAAATACTTTCAGCACGCGGAAATACGAAGTCAGCACTCCCTGCCACACGCACTTTTTGTAATGACGGGATAGCATCGGCATTCATAAAACCACCGTCGAGCACGGCAATCACCATACCCCGGCCACGATAGCCATGCTTGTGTAGCATGAGCCCACCCAGCATTTCAAGCTGAGGTTGGGTGACTCCATACTCATGTTGGTCCATATTGCTCTCCCAATCCTTAAAGGCTGTGGAATAATGCTCCCTCACATGTCGCCGTTCCAGTGAGTCAGGAGATGTCCACACGCGTTGAGCATCCCTTACGAAAGGCAGTTTCGAAAGATTACGCAACACATCGAGCCGTTTACCCTTCACCAAAAGCGAATTGTTCCATTTGCTCTGGCAAACCACCTCCACACCAGCCGAAACCACCTCCTGAATATACCTTGGCGATATGGGCAGATCGGTGCTGTCTATATCCAAGTGTTGCCTCTTCCTACGGTCAATGGCACGTTGTGAAAGATACTGTTCTGGAGCATCCAGCGTATAGGGAGAACCTTGCTTGTCGGTGAGCATCACGCGGAACATATAGCATTTTCCGCCAGGAAACTTCACTCGTCCCCCGTCGCGCCCCCAAGCAATGACGACCGTTGCCGCTAAAAGCATTGCAATAGCCATTCGTTTCCATGAATGCTGATCTGAAATCACGATGCAAAGATACACATAAGCAGTCGAATAACAAAAGAAATGACTCAGAAAAAACTGTATGGGAAAGAAATATAGCAGCAAAGCGAGGCATTATGCTTGAATGCTAAGGATGCGAAAGAAAAGAACCCCCAAAAGCCTTTGAGAGCATTGGGGGTTCATGTTTTCGATGACAGCTATCATTACTCGATTTCAGGGATTTCAATCTGAGAGCCATAGCGATGGTACTCGTTGGAGATTGATTGTTCTTTAATGTAGTTGGTCAGTTCAATACGCCCGTTTCTTACAGGTGCTGACTGTGCTATATACTTGTCACAGTTGGCAGCAGCCTCGAACACCACATCCGGCACATTCTTGGAAATGGTGCGCACGCGCTCAAACTTCTTAATACTCTCGCAGAAGGCTGCCAGATTCTCAACCACGACACCTGTCAACTTGCCAGTCAAAGGATTGTCGCTGTCGGCAGAAATGGTAAGAGGCGTTCCCACTGTCTTGGCTGCCAGCTGAACCATCTGAACCTGTTCGAGCGTTTCATCACCAAACAGGCGCAGCACCATGCCACCTGCCAGCGGCAGATAGCGGAAGACGTTCTGCTCGCCACGTATCTTAGGCTGGATGTTGCGGGCATGTTTGAATTCCTTGTCATACCATTCTGAGTACGACTTGCGATAGTCTGTGGTTGATCCCTCTTTGTCTGTTATCGTCATGAACTGGGCGCAATAGTTGGGACCGCCTGCCTTCAAACCAGGACCGAAAGCACTTAGTTTCATGCCGCCGAATGGCTGACGGTTTACGATAGCACCCGTAATGCCACGGTTGATATACAGATTACCGGCAATGATATGGTTCTTCCAGTATTTCTGCTCTTGCTCGTCGAGCGACTGCAAGCCACTTGTGAGACCATAATCAAGTCCGTTCACCAAATCGACAGCCTCTTCCAGCGTGTCGTATGGAGCCACGGCGAGCAGCGGAGCGAAGAGTTCTGTGCGGAATGTGAACGAAGACGGTTTCACATCAATCTTCACCGTTGGCTTCAAGATATACTTCTTCTTGTCGAGGAACTGTGGTTCGATGAGCCATTTCTCGCCTGGCTCCAGTTTGAATGCCTGCTGCAGCTTTTCGTTTTCGTTGGTGATCATCGGTCCGACAATGTTTCCGGGATTCCAAACACCACCAACCTTCAGCGATGATGCACAATCTTTCAGCTTCTCGAAGAACTCATCGTTGTAGACAGAGCGCTCAACAAGCAGCAAAGAGCAGGCAGAACACTTCTGTCCGGCATTTCCGAATGCAGAACGACAAGCGTTCATAATGGCATGATCGCGGTCGCCCTTGGCAGAAAGTATCATCACGTTCTTGCCTCCCGTCTCGGCAGACAGCGGTTTGCGGGGATTGGCATGAGCAATTGTCTGTGCTGTTTCAGTGCCGCCGGTGAGGATGATATGCTTCACCACTGGCGATGACGTGAGAAGCGGAGTTGCCTCACGGTCGGTAATCACCACCTGCAAGGCCTCCTTGGGTACTCCAGCATCCCAGAATGCCTTTGCAAACAGCCAAGCCACAGGTGCTGCCACTGTGGCAGGCTTCAAGATACATGTGTTTCCTGATGCCAAAGCTGCCACAACACCTCCGCAAGGAATGGCGCACGGGAAATTCCACGGCGAGAGCACGAGCACTGTTCCCTTTGCCTTCATCTCCAGGTCATCGAGAGCTGCATACTTCTTCATCGTGGTGGTATAGAAACGGCAGTAGTCAATGCCTTCCGACACTTCCACGTCGGCCTCCTCAATGGTTTTGCCCGTAATGGCGCACATTGAACCGTTCAGGTCGCCGCGCATCTCTCCAAGGATATTGGCAGCTTTATACATCAATCGGTGACGCTCTTCGATAGTGGTATTGCGCCATCCTGCCGGATCCTGCTCTGCAATCTCGAGTATTCTTTCCGTCTGAGCCTTATCAGCACGCGACATTTCGCATACGAGCACGTCGCCGTCTTGTGAGCGGTCGTAATACTTGGCATGGTCATCATTGTATACCAGCTCAGCTCCAATCTGTGTGGGAAGCAGGTCGCCGGGCTTCCAATCGCCCCAGGCCGACTTCTCACCCGACAAATTGCCGTTGCTCTTCCACTTGGCGAATATCTTCTCCACCCATTCCTGGTTGCAGAAACGATCGAAATCAGTATCCGGCTCATTGATCATCTCGTCCTGCGGCTCCTGTCCCTCGTAAGGTTTGTTGCGGTCTTGTGTGCGAGTCGGTATGTGGGTGATGGTGTCCTTCATGTTATAGGCATTGATGAACTGCTGCTCCAGCTCTTTCCACTCCTTGGTATCGGGCTTCAGCGAGAACGAATGAGTGAGGAAGTTGTCGGGTGCAGTGTTCTCGTCCATACGGCGCACGAGATAGGAAATGGCATTGAGGAAGTGCTCTTTCTTCACAACCGGTGTGTAGAGGATAACGTGGTTGCCCAGTTTCTTCTGTGCACGCCATACGTGATTTGCCATTCCTTCGAGCATTTCGAAGCAGAAGCAGTCTTTCGGCGTATGATACATCTCAGTGAGCAGATAGGCATAAGAGATGGTGAAGAGATTGTGGGAAGCCATACCGATGTGGAGCACCTTGGCATTCTCAGGTTTGAGTCCGCGCTCGATGAGGTGCAGGTAGTTGGCATCCACCTCCGTCTTGTTCGACCTCACGGGATTCGGCCATCCTCTCAGGTCGCTCACGATGTTCTCCATGTCGAGGTTGCAGCCTTTCACGATACGCATCTTGATGGGCGATCCGCCTGCTGCCACTCGCGCACGTGCAAATTCCAGCAACTCTGTCTGGAAATCCCATGCATCGGGCAGGTAAGACTGCACCACGATACCCGCCTCATAGTTCTTGAACTGCGGCAGTGAGAGAACGTCTTTGAACAGTTTCATCGTGAGGTGAGCATCCTTATACTCCTCCATGTCGAGGTTGATGAACTTTGGTTTGGTAACTCCTTCAGGATCGGTATAGGGGTTGTCGATGGCAGCCTGATAGAGTTCCGACATGCGACGTATCAGTTCGGGGAAGCTCTCCTTGTAGTTCAGGGCATGAGTCTGCGCATAGATACCCGAAATCTTCACGGAAATGTAGTTGATATCGGGCTCCTTCAGTGCTTCAAGATATGAATAGTAGCGCTTGTCGGCCTCTCCGTCGCCAAGAACCACCTCGCCCAGTAGGTTGACATTCTGTCCGATGTTCTGGTCGAAACGTGTTGCGAGGTGCTTTGTGAGGTTCGGGCGTGCGGCATCAATGATCACGCGCGACGTGTCACGCCTGAGGCGCCACTTGATGATGGGTACTGCCACCCAGTTGAACAGTGGAAGGTAGGCAAATTTCTGGTACATCCAGAAAAGGCAGTGGTCAACCGGTCCGAGGAACTTGGGTATTCCATATTGGTCGATCAGGTCTTTCACCCTGCGTGCCAGTTTCTGCGTGTCGCGCACCTGACTT
This sequence comes from Prevotella sp., assembly GCA_017471245.1. Classification (GTDB taxonomy): domain Bacteria; phylum Bacteroidota; class Bacteroidia; order Bacteroidales; family Bacteroidaceae; genus Prevotella. The sequence goes on along the minus strand of JAFUVB010000061.1, from coordinate 100,201 downwards.
GTCTCGTCGAGCATTCTGACGATAAACTTCTTGTCGTTGGGTGTTGTGACCATTGTTCCATACATGTGTTGCTCGCTTTTCTCGAGCTTGGTGAGCCCTGCATAGCTCTCGTCATAGAGTTTTCTCATCCATGAGAACACCTCTTGAATGGTAGGCATGTTTTGTTCAGCCATATTTCAGAAAGTAAAAAAATATTTGTTAATAAAAAAATTCAATCCCTGTATCAACGCGATACAAGAGGTGGGCTGAATTTCACATCCCTATAACGATGCAATGCAGTCAAGGCCTGCTTGGAAAACATATCGTACATAGGTTGATAGCGTTTAGGTGTTAGACATCAGTTGCTTACTTTCTGATGCAAAGATAGGGAAAAAAAACAACATTCGTCATAAGTATTAACTAAATAATGTTAATTATTCATGTTTTTGAGTGTCGGGATGTCCGTGGAAATGAGGAATTGAGTTGGCAGAAAGTGGTGTGAAATCGAGCTAACGTCAGTGCTAACAGCAACATTCTCCTACGTCAAAAAACAAAAAAGAAGTGCACTTTGCGTATATCATTGATAATCATACGGTTACAGTTATTCATGCGTTACCCGCTGCGTTACCTGCTGCGTTACCAACTGCGCATTTTTCTGACAACTACAGCCAACAAGCAACCGCTTGAATGAAACAAGTGCATCTCAGATTTCGCTCGGAAATGATGCTTTTAGCATACAGTTGTGTGGGAAAAGATGTGCAGTCTCATACGCAGCAGGTAACGCAGCAGGTAACGCAGCGGGTAACGCATAGATAATCACAACCGCCTGATTACCAGCATTATACACACAACTACACTGAATCTACTTTTCTGATAAGGAGAGGTTCCCTCATCTTTTCAGGATTCTGGATGTTTCTCTGTTCGAAACACCATGAAACCGAAGTGAAAAAGTATAGATTCTGCCGTCTGAAAGCATAGGTATTGGAGAATGAAAGCTTAGGTATTGGAGAATAAAAGCATAGGTATTGGAGCACAAAAGCATAGGTTTTGAGGTTGAGAAGCATAGGTTTTAAGCGGAAAAGAAAAGTGAAACATGTATTAAGTAATCATAATTATCAAGCCGCGATTCTTCATTTTCGGAGAAAACATGTAACTTTGCATTTGAATATAGCGAATGTTATGGACAACAAGAAAGCAGCATTGGAACTGGGGACGAAGCCTGTGGGCAAGCTGTTGGTGCAATATGCCACGCCTGCCATTGTGGCAATGTCGGCCTCAAGCCTCTATAATATTATCGACCGCGCATTTATCGGACAAGTGGTCGGTCCGGAAGCGATTGCCGGACTGGGCATCACGTTTCCGTTTATGAACCTCAGCGGAGCGTTTGGAGCAGCCGTCGGCGTGGGTGCATCAACGTGTATCTCTGTGAAACTTGGGCAGAAGGACTACAAGACGGCAGAGAACATCCTCGGCAACACCGTTACGCTGAACCTGATCATAGGATTCCTTTTCATGGCCGTATGCCTCTTGTTTCTCAATCCCATTCTCCGCTTCTTCGGCGCCAGCGATGTAACGTTGCCTTACGCACGTGAGTTCATGCAGGTGATATTGCTCGGAAACATCATCACCCACATGTATTTCGGCATGAACGCCGTTCTCCGCGCAGCCGGCAAGCCTCGCCATGCCATGTATGCAGTGCTGTTCACCGTGTTCATGAACATTCTGCTGGTCATCGCATTCGTGTGGTGGTTCCGTTGGGGCATCCGCGGCGCGGCAATGGCTACGATCACTTCGCAGTCCATGGCGCTATGCTGGCAGATGTGGATATTCTCCAACAAGAAAGAACTGCTCCACCTGAAACGGGGCATATACAGGCTGAAGGCCAACCTCGTGCGCAACATCATCAGCATCGGCATCTCACCGTTCCTGATGAACGTCACCTCGTGCGTGATAGTGATATTCATGAACAACCAGTTTGTGAGATACGGCGGCGACATGGCTGTGGGAGCATATTCCATTTCCAACTCCGTGGTGATGGTGTTCTTCATGTTCGTCATCGGCATCACGCAGGGAATGCAGCCTATCGTGGGCTATAACTACGGCGCAGAGAAATACGACAGGATGTTCAAATGCCTCTGGCTCGCCATCACCGCCGCAACAATGATCCTGCTCGTGGGGTGGTCGCTGTCGATGTTATTCCCGAGGCAGATTGCCCGGATCTTCACCACCGATGCCCATTTGCTCTCTCTTTCAGAGCGAGGCATACGCGTTAACATGTTGGTTTTCTTCGTTGTTGGGTCGCAAGCAGTAATCACCAACTTCTTCCAGTGCATCGGAAAGGTGAAGGTATCTATCTTCCTGTCGCTGTCGAGGCAGCTCATCATGCTGCTGCCGCTCGCTTACACCCTCCCCTTGCTGTGGGGACTTGACGGCGTGTGGTATTCCATGCCCATCAGCGACTTCGGTTCGTTTGCCATGACCATACCCTTGCTCCTTTGGTATATGAAGAAACTGAAAGGCAACGGCAGCGTTCAGGCTGCACGCTATGATGAGAAGTAAATTCATTCCTTAACTCGAAAAATCTCACGATGATGGAAAAGATAATCATTTGTATAGGCAGACAATATGGATGTGGCGGTCGCAAGATTGCCAAAATGCTGGCAGAAGACTTCGGATGCAAGCTCTACGACAAGGAAATCCTGAACCTCGCAGCCAAGGAAAGCGGGTTCTCGGAGAAGTTTTTCGAACAAAACGACGAGAAGAGAGGATTCATCAAATCGCTGTTTCAGAATCATGGGCGCAACGTCTTAACCGATAGTTTCTATCGTAACCATTTCTCTCAAGACAGTCTTTTCCTGTTTCAGAGCGAGGCAATCAGCAAGGCGGCAGAGGCAGAATCATGCGTCTTTGTGGGAAGATGTGCCGATTATGTGCTCCGCAACAATAGCAATGTGGTGAACATCTTCATTACAGCCGACTTGGAAGACCGCATCAATGCCGTGATGATGCGCCATGAGTGCAGCAGGGAGAACGCTCTGAAAATAATAAACAGCCGCGAAAGCAGCCGCGCCTCTTATTATAATTACTACACAGGCAAGAAATGGGGCCATGCAGAGAGCTACGACCTCTGCGTGAACACATCGGTTTTAGGAATTGATGAAACGGAAGAATTCATCAAAAACTTCATTCTCAAACGTATTCCAGCCAATAATAAGAAGCAAGAGGCAAGAAGCAAGAAGCAAGAGATTAGCTTATGAGAAGCAGGAGGCAAGAAGCAAGAAGCAAGAGATTAGCTTATGAGAAGCAAGAGGCAAGAAGCAAGAGGCAAGAGATTAGCTTTTGGAGGCAAGAAGTGATATGAAAAAGATAGGAATCATCAGCGACACCCACGCCTATTGGGATGACAAATACCTGCACTACTTTGAGCCATGCGACGAGATATGGCATGCCGGCGACATCGGAAGCGTGGAAGTGGCTCAGCGATTGGCCGAGTTCCGCACCCTGAGAGCTGTCTACGGCAACTGCGACGGCGGCGATTTGAGGATGATGTTCACAGAGAAGCTGCGTTGGAGATGCGAAGAGGTGGAAGTATTGATGAAACATATTGGCGGCTATCCAGGCAACTATGATGCCTCCATACGCGGACAGATCTATGCAAATCCGCCGCAACTGTTCATCAGCGGACACTCCCACATACTGAAAGTGAAGTTCGACCGCACGCTCAACCTGCTGCACATCAATCCCGGAGCTGCCGGCCTGCAGGGGTGGCACAAGGAAAGAACTCTCATAAGATTAACCATCGAAGGCAATAAATTCACCGATTGTGAGGTTATTACATTAGGAAGATAAAGAACAAAAAAACACATCAGACATGAAAACCATCGTCATCACCGGCGGAGCCGGATTCATCGGGAGCCATGTGGTTCGCCTCTTTGTGAACAAATACCCGGAATACCACATCATCAACCTCGACAAGCTGACCTATGCCGGTAACCTTGCCAACCTGAAAGACATTGAAGACAAGCCCAACTACGAGTTTGTGAAGATGGACATCTGCGATTTCGAGGCGTTCTACCAGCTGATGCAGCAGAAGCATGTGGATGGAATCATCCATCTTGCCGCAGAAAGCCACGTTGACAGAAGCATCAAAGACCCCTTCACCTTTGCCAAAACAAATGTCATGGGAACGCTTTCGCTGCTTCAGGCTGCCAAACTCTATTTGGAAAGCCTGCCTGAACGATACGACGGCAAGCGTTTCTACCACATCTCAACCGACGAAGTGTACGGCGCATTAGAGCTCACCCACCCCGACGGAATAGAGCCTCCGTTCTCCACAACGGCATCTTCGGCTGAGAATCATCTTGCCTACGGCGACAAGTTTTTTGTGGAAACATCCAAATATAACCCACATTCGCCCTATAGTGCAGCCAAGGCTTCGAGCGACCATTTCGTGCGCGCATACCACGATACATACGGTATGCCCGTCATCGTGACCAATTGCTCGAACAACTACGGGCCGTATCAGTTTCCCGAAAAGCTCATCCCACTCTTCATCAACAATATCCGCCACCGCAAGCCGCTGCCTGTCTACGGCAAGGGAGAGAACGTGCGCGACTGGCTTTTCGTGGAAGACCATGCCCGCGCCATAGATCTCATCTTCCATCAGGGCAGAGTGGCAGAAACATATAACATCGGCGGCTTCAACGAATGGAAGAACATCGACCTCATCAAGGTGCTCATCAACACCGTTGACCGCCTGCTATGCCGCAAGGAAGGCGAAGATCAGAATCTCATCACCTTCGTTACCGACCGTGCAGGCCATGACCTCCGCTATGCAATTGATTCCTCCAAGCTGCAGAAGGAATTAGGTTGGGAACCGTCGTTGCAGTTCGAAGAAGGCATTGAAAAGACCGTGCGCTGGTATCTCGACAACCAGGAATGGCTCGACAATGTGACAAGCGGCGACTATCAGAAGTATTACGAGAACATGTATGCCAACCGCTAATGGACACGCTGACCAAGGAACTGCAAGCCTTTCTGGTGATGATGCACTATCAACCCGATAGGATTTCCCACCAGATGGAGCACTACATGGAGCATCTGCTGCACCTGTTGCCGCCCGACGACGAAGAGGCGGTGCTCCACTACTTCGGTATTCTCGGCCATGAGCAGCTGTCGCTCAACGAGTTGGCACAGGAACGCAGCCTGTCACCCGAAGATATGATGCAACAGATTGACCAACATCTGCGCCGACTGGCTGTCACTCCAGAATGGCAGATGCTGAAAACAACAGAACAGAACCGCAAACATAACGAATGAAGAGATTAGGAGAAATCATCAATCTGCCAAAGATTAACGACCCGCGCGGCAATCTAACAGTTGCAGAACAGCTGAAAGACGTGCCGTTCAGCATCAAACGCGCCTATTGGGTGTATGATGTGCCGGGAGGAGAGAGCCGTGGCGGCCATGCCCACAAGCGGCTCAAGCAACTGGTTATCGCGCTCAGCGGCTCTTTCCACGTAACGCTTGATGACGGGAAAACGCGCGAAACATATCTGATGAACCATCCCTGGCAGGGACTTTTGATAGATACCGGCATCTGGCGCACGCTCGATGATTTCTCAAGCGGTGCCGTCTGTCTGGTGTTGGCATCAGAATTGTTCGACGAAGATGACTATATCTACGAATATGAAGATTTCCTGAAATACAAAGCGAATGTATAAGATTGAACGGTATGAGGCATCACGCCACAGGGAAGAATGGAATTCTTTCGTGGCAAAGTCGAAGAACGGCACGTTCCTCTTCGACCGTAATTACATGGATTACCATCAACACCGTTTCACCGATCATTCGCTGCTGTTCTACCTGAAGGACAAGCTGTATGCCGTATTTCCCGCCAATGAGAACGGAGAAACCATCTGTTCACATCAAGGACTTACCTACGGCGGACTGCTCATGGGCTTTGATGCCACGGCAGAGGGTATCATCGCACTGTTCAGACAGATGAACGACTACTATCGCCGCTCAGGTTTCCGTCGCATCGTCTATCGCCCCACCCCGTGGATTTATCATCTCCTGCCGTCGGAAGAAGACCTATATGCCATCTTCAACGAATGCAACGGCACGCTCATTGCGAAAGAGTTGTCAACCGTTATCCTGACCGAAAGGCAGCAAAAATGGTCTACATTGCGAACCCGATGTGCCGCCAAGGCGAAGAAGAACGAAGTGACTGTCAGCGAAAGCAACGACCTTGCAACATTCTGGCACATTTTGTCGGAGAATCTTTCCAACAGGTATCAAGTGAAACCTGTACACACCTTGGATGAAATGCAACTCCTGCAGTCGCGCTTTCCCCACAACATCCGTCTTATGGCGGCATTCCGCCATAGCGAAATGATAGGTGGAATTTTGTTTTACCAAACAAAGCAAGTGGTTCATTCCCAATATATTGCAACAAACGATTTAGGAAAAAGTTTAGGTGCAATAGACCTTATCATGGATGAAACCCTGCATAACCGGTACACAGAGCAGCCATACTTCGACTTCGGAAAGTCTACCGAAGAACATGGCACGATATTAAACGAGAAACTCATCCACCAAAAAGAAGGATTCGGTGGACGGGCAGTCTGTTACGATACATACGAATGGGAGCTATGAAATACATAGATTTGAAAGCCATCAACGCAGGCTATGAGCATGCTGCCGACAAGGTTTTGGGCAGCGGATGGTATATCAGAGGCGAGATGACACAACGTTTCGAGGAACATTACGCGCGTTTCATCGGAACGAAACACTGCGTGGGCGTCGCCAATGGACTCGATGCGCTCACTCTTATCCTGCGTGCCTACAAAGAATCAGGCGCCTTGCATGAAGGAGACGAGGTGATTGTGCCTGCCAACACATACATCGCCACCATTCTTGCCATTACGGAAAACAGGCTGAAGCCCGTGCTTGTGGAGCCCGACATCAACACGCTGCAGATTGACGACATGCTGATTGAGCAAGCAATAACCGACCGCACACGCGCCATCATGATAGTTCATCTGTACGGCCGCTGTGCCTTCACCGACAGGATTGGTGACATTTGCAGCCGCCATTCCCTGCTTCTCATCGAAGACAATGCGCAGGCGCACGGATGCACTTTCCGCTCTTCTGCCATGCCGGAACAGCCACTCCGCAGAACAGGATCTATCGGAAATGCTGCCGCCCACAGCTTCTATCCCACAAAAAACTTAGGAGCAATGGGTGATGCAGGTGCCGTTACGACCAACGACGAAGAACTTGCCGGCATCATTCGCAGCATTGCCAACTACGGAAGCAAGGATCATTATGCCTTCGACTACATAGGTCGCAACTCGCGCCTTGACGAGTTGCAGGCAGCCATTCTTGATGAAAAGCTGGTTCATTTAGAGGAATGCAACCGCCGCCGCAAGGAAATTGCAGCCATTTACCTGAACAGCATCAGCCATCCTGATATCGTTCTGCCCGAATGCACCCGTGACAACGTGTACCATATCTTCCCTATCCTCTCGCCACGTCGCGATGAACTGAAGCGATTCCTGCTTGAACATGGCGTGGAAACGATGATTCACTATCCCATTCCGCCACACAAACAGGCATGCTACCGCAACTGGAACACCCTCAAACTACCCATCACAGAGCGCATTCACGCCGAAGAGCTGAGCCTGCCTTGCAATCAAGCCATGAAAAAAGAAGAGGCCGGCATGATTGCCAGCCTCCTCAACAGTTTCTGAAAACGACTGTTTACGTGTTGCCCATGGCAGCACCATGCCCCTTACGGCATCAATACCACCGTGGCAGAACGGGCTGCCTGAGCACCCATAACGAGCACCTGAGCAATATCAGCTGTCTTTGAAGGCCCGCTGATGAACGTTCCGTAGCCATAGTCGTTGAACTCTATGCGCTTGTAAGCATCGTGCATATTGTTCACAATCTCACTCTTCTTCAGCAGAATAACCAGGTTTTCTGAGATGAAGCACACTGCCTTCTCCTCCATTTGCTGAGGAATCCACACGCAAGCATTCTCTGCTACGCCAAACATACCTCTGATAACGCCCACGTCGGTGCCGTTCAACGCCTGCGGAGAACCTATGGTATCGGGGTTGCGGGTGGCGATTGTGATTTCCGGCAGATTGCTTGCAATCTCCTTTGCATCCGGATATAACTTCTTGATAAGCTCGTTCAGATCCTCTTCCGGCTTCAGTTCCACCACCTTTCCACCAACCGACTGGGTCATGGAAACGAACTGTGCGAGCGGATCAGGATACGTAATGCCCTTGATATCCGTAAGATCGGGCATGTCAAACCTCTGCTGTATATTCTTTCTGTATTTGGACAGAATCTCTTCTTTTGTACTCATAGTCTTTGCTTTTTTACTTTACCTTTCCTTTCTTCCACAATTCCTGGAATGAGTTCTTGGGGAATGTCATCATCTTATGGCCACTTTGAGCCCACGGATTGATGCCGCTTTGCATCATGGCACTGGGCACCCAGTTGGCCAAAGGAGCAAATTTCATGGCAGTGTTAAAGATGGCGCTGCTGCCGAAAAGCACGCCCATGCCCTTGCACATCATCTTCTTCTGCGGGTTGGCAGTGCCGAAATCGTCGAGCTGCTGGCGCCACTGATAGATCTGATCACCCAGGTTTATCTTCACAGGACAAAGGGTCTGGCAGCTCAGACAGAGCGTACATGCACTGACATTACCGCTGTGTCTCTCCTTGTTGCGCAGCATGCCGAGGTTGATTCCAATCGGTCCGGGAATGAAATATGAATAGGAATAGCCTCCGGAACGACGGTAAACAGGACATGTATTCATACAACTGCCGCAGCGAATACACTTCAGCAGTTCCCAGTGTTGCGGATTTGCGATCCAGTCGCTGCGCCCGTTGTCCACCAAAATGATATGCATGTTCTTGGCGGTTGGGCGAGCCTTGCGGAAGTGAGAGGTGAAAGTGGTGGTCGGCTGACCTGTTCCTGCACGGCAAAGCATGCGCTGGAACACGGCAAGACAGTCGTAGTTTGGAATCACTTTCTCAAGACCGATGGCAGCGATGTGCAGCTTCGGGCAAGATGTTGACATGTCGGCGTTACCCTCGTTGGTACATACCACGATGTCGCCAGTTTCTGCAATACCGAAGTTTGCACCGGTCATACCGGCATCCGCCGTAAGGAATTCGTTGCGCAAGCTCAGTCGCGCCATGTAAGTAAGATAGGTTGGGTCGTGATTACCTTTCTCGGTGCCGAGCTTTTCCTCAAACAATTCGCCCACATCATCATGGTTCAGGTGGATGGCAGGCATCACGATGTGGCTCGGTTTCTGCCCTTTCAGCTGGATGATGCGCTCTCCCAGGTCGGTTTCCACCACCTCTATGCCCTTGGCTTCCAAGTATGGGTTCATCTCGCACTCCTCTGTGAGCATGGATTTACTCTTCACGAGTTTCTTCACATGGTGCTCTTTGAGGATGTCGAACACAATTTCGTTGAACTCGTCGGCATCTTTTGCCCAGTGAACAATGCAGCCGTTCTTCTCTGCATTGGTGGCAAACTTGTCGAGATACTCATCCAAATGGCTGATGGTATGGCGCTTGATCTGAGAAGCTTTCTCCCTTAACTGCTCCCATTCTTCAAGGCCATAAGCCATATTATCTCTCTTTGTGCGAACCGACCAGAACGTTGCATCATGCCAGCCCGCATATTTTTGGTTCTTCAAGAACTCTTTCGCTGCTTTTGAATGTGCTGTACTCATAATCCTTCTGCTAATATTTCAACTGCGTGTTTAAACTGAATTGGCAGGTTCTGCTTCTTGGCAACGCCCGCCATGTGCATAAGACAAGAGCAGTCGGGACCCGTAATATACTCTGCACCAGTGTCGATATGGCGCTTCACTTTGTCCTTTCCCATCTGCTCACAAATGGCGGTTTCCTCCACGGAGAACATACCTCCGAAACCGCAACACTCATCCGGGCGCTCCGGCTCAACCACCTCGATGCCCTCTTTCAACTCCAACAAATCCTTGATTTTATTGAACTTTGCCTCGTGCTGCTCACTGGGAGAGCTCAGCCCAAGCTCACGCACACCGTGGCAAGAATTGTGGAGACTCACCTTGTGAGGGAACTTTCCAGGCAGCTTGTCCACCTTCACCACGTCGTGAAGGAACTCTACCACGTCCATAATTTTGTCGGAAGTGGTGCACTCATGCTTACCTTTCAGCAAACGCGGATAGTTGATTTTCACGAATGCGGTGCAGCTCACTGAGGGAGCAACCACATAATCGAAGCCCTTGAACTTGTCTTCAAACTTCTCAGCCAATGGGATTGCCTGCTTCTCAAAGCCAGCATTTGCCATCGGCTGCCCACAGCATGTCTGGTTCAAAGGGTACTCCACGTCCAGACCAAGACTCGTTAAGAGCTTGTATGTGGCAACGCCTACCTCTGGATAAACAGCGTCCACATAGCAGGGAATAAATAAACCGATTTTCATGTTATTATTAATATAAGTTCGCTAAATTTGGATTCTTAGTTACAGATTCATCTGCAAATATACAAAAAAATTGGTAATCCTTTTAAAAACTACCAATTTTTTTTCAAAAAAACACATATTCCCTATTTCAGGTGGAACCTCAATCCTACCTGCAAACTAAACTGAAGCGGTTTGTCTTTATAGATATTGTCGATCAGGCTGCCGTTGTCGAAATAGTATTTCAGCCCCGGCTCGGCATAGAGAGACAGCTGCGGGAGGAAATTATATTGCACTCCTGCCGACATATCGGCAGAAAACTGCATGCGGTCTTTATCTAATTGGTGCTCAACGCCTTCGGTATGCGTTTTCGCCTTCACATTTACGGCAGCCTCGCCACCCACCACGCCGTAAACGCTCAGTGACTTGATGCGCCACGCAAGATAGCTCATGCGAAGGGGAATGCCCACATAACTGAGCTGCTGATCGGTGACGAGCACGTTGCTTCCCATCTTTTTGGTGAACTGCGATGATAGCTTCGTGTAGTTGACACCTGTCTGCAAGGCAATCCTGTCGGTGATATTGCACGACAGCGACAAACCGAATGCGACGGGTTGCTTATGGTTTGCCTTCTCTTCATAGTCGTAGAGATAAACCGGCGCGTGCCTCAACGCTGAGTTATGGATGGCATTATCATAGCTGAAAGCATCCATGAACGCCACCTTAGCCTGCGTGCTCATCATCACGGGATTAGCTTGCTCGCCGTTTCCGCTGCCCACGTTCTGTGCAAAAAGTGCCACTGCCATCCGCGACGAATGGTTTTCCTTGTGTACAGAATGGCTTTGCTTGTGCAAAGCAGTGCTTGTTTGTCTGCCATAAACTGAGTTTGCCGCATGCGATTCCCGCGATTCGGGGAACCGTCCGGCACGCTTTTGCTGCACGACAGAACTCTTTTCGTTAGCAATAGCGAGATCTTCCTGCTCAAGATTGAGGTTTTCCTGCGCAATAACGCTCTTTTCGCGTACATCGGCATTCTTCTCCAGAGCAATATCATTCTTTTCCGTGCCGAATGCGGCGGATGCAGCATCGGAAGAAGCCACTTCGGAAGCCGTTTCCGGGGACGTTTCGTTGGTCAAAGCGGCAGTTTCGTTGGTCAAAGCGACAGTTTTATTTGGCAGAGCGGCAGTTTCATCGGGCATTTGCTTCTTGGCTGCCATCGCCAAAAGGCTGTTTCCGCCATGCGTGGGCATTGTGGTTGACTGCCCGAAACTATTGTTTTGCGCCTGCCCGCCATGTTTTCCAGCCCCTGCTTTCGAGGTGCTGTTCTGCGAAATGAGCTGTTCAGAGGTTGACACCTTATTATATATATAGGCACCACCTGAGAGCATCAACGCCACAACGGCAGCTGCGGCGGCGCACTTCCACAGGTTCACCACGCGGGCATGCCTTTCACGGCCTCCGGCTTCTGCCTTTTCGCCGACGGGAGATGCGCCACCGGCGAGCCCTTCCTCAGGAAGAGCCTGCTCAATGCGCTCCCACAATCCTTCGGGGACAGCCTCTTCGTAGTCTGCCATCTGATTGCGTAGTTTCGAAGTCCACTCTTCCTGTTTCATGTCTTTTGATGTTTTATCAGTTCATTGATTCTTCTTGCGAGTATCTTTTTTGCCCTGAGCAGTTGCGAAGCCGACGAATTTTCCTTGATTCCCAACAGGGCGGCTATCTCTTTATGGCTCCTTTGCTCGAACACGAACATATTGAACACCGCCCTGTAGCCCGCAGGCAACTCGGTGATAAGTAGCTGCAGGTCGTCCATCGACAGGCTTCCCACGTCGGGTTCCTCCTCTTCTTCCATGGCGAAACCTGCTCTCAGCGCCGCGGCCTCCTCCCTGCCCGCCTCTTGTTCGGTGATGAATTGCCGGTTTCTTTGTCTCAGCCAGTTGATGCATTCGTTGGCTGTCACGCGCGTGAGCCAAGCCTTGAGCGATCCTTCTCCTCGGTAATGGAAGTTGGAAATCGAGGTGAACACCTTGAGGAAACTGTCTTGCAGCACGTCGCGAGCCGACTCCCGGTCGGCCACATAGCGCATGCAGACCGCCATCAGGTAGCCTGCGTAACGGTCGTATAGCCCTTTTCTGGCTCCGTCAACGCCATTTTGTATGTCGTATGATAGCTGCTGCTCTGTCTTCACCTATTTCAAATTGGCTTGATATGTAATGACCACCGACTGCTTTCCTGCCTTGAGCGCCTCCGTTTGGTTGTCGTAGATCTGCGCCACATAGAATTTCACGGCAACGGTTGCATTCTGATAGTCAACCACAAATACGGGATCCTGCGCCATCACCACCCTTACTGAGTGCCATTCTCCATGGCTGCTGTAGGCAAAACCATAGTCTTGGGGATCCACTCTGTTGTATTGCGACGATGAGCTGTAGCCCGTGGAGTGGTAAATCACCGTGTATTTCGATGCCTCATCTATCTCCAAGTCACTCTCAGAGAGGTTTTTGTCGGCTGCCGCCTGCGTTAGCATCACCAGTTTCTTCCATGGCATGGTGTCGAAAACCAACTGTCCGGCGGGCGTCACCTGCATGGTGCAGCTGTCGGCAAGCACTCCGTCGACCGTCCAAACGCCGTGGAACTCCCTCCCCAAGTAACTTGACGTGAACGAATCTTCGTTCATTATCTTCAGCATATCGTCGTCTGCGTCTTTGCAAGAGGTAACTGCCGAGGCTGCAGAAATAAGCAGGAGCGTCAGGATAATTATCGTCTTATTCTTCATCTTGTTATGTTCTTTTTTACTTTCTAAACGGCAAAGTTACGAAATCTTGCACGCACGAAGGTACTTTTTTTATCAAAAAAACACATTTTTTTTGCTCATCACCGCGCGCGCAGCCACTTCCTGACGAGCCGAACCAGCATTGTTAAAAAAACCATAATTTAGGTCTCGTTTCAGAAAACCTATGGTTTCGCCCCTCTAAACCTATGTTTTTGGCTCGCAAAACCTATGCTTTTGCCCCCCGAAACCTATGGTTTTGAAGGCTGAAACCTATGCTTTTGGAGCCCGAAACCTACGGTTTTGCAAACACGACCATAAAAAAGGATGAAAAAAAGCCCGGATTTGCGTGCAAGATTTCGCCGATTTGCCGTTTAAGGAGCAAAACATTTAATCTTAAAAGGGATACAAGAATGAAAAAGAAATGGATCATCCTGCCGCTGCTCGCCGCCGTTCAAGCGGTGTCGGCACAGCAGGAACGAAGCATCGCCATTGATGAAACGGAATGGGAAACCAAGGAAGTGGAATTCCCGAAACACGAAATCGACATCGGCATAGGATTGGGAGACCGCCACGGAACCTTCGATTCCGACAACCACCTGATGTTTGGAAAAAACTATTATTGGCAGCTCTCGCCAATGGAAAAATACAACCGCGAGAAGTATTCCGACCAAACCAGCCACTTCGATACGAGCTATAGCCTGAGCTACCGATACGGTTGGAACAAGCATCTCTATACGGGAATCATCGCAGGATATCACCCCCGCGAGTGCCATTACACACTTGCCGCCACCGGAGAACGTGTCAAAGAGAAGGTGAGGAACAGCCTGATCATGATGCCGTCGGTGAGGTATTACTACTTCTCACGCGGCAAAACGCGCTTCTACAGCGAGCTGGCAGCCGGCATCAGCTTTGACAAATGCAAGAATCCCGACGAAAACGAATACCGGCACCGCATCCGCGGCACCGTGCAAGCAACGCTGATCGGCGCGTCGCTGTGGGTTGACCGCTACGCAAACCTGTTCTGCGAGGCTTCCGTTGGCGACCTCTGCGTGCTCAGATGCGGCGTTACCGTGAAGATAAACAACCGCTTCGACCACACCGCGAAGAGGAAATCAAGCTCTGGAAAGCCCGGCCGACACGGCATCAACAAGCGCAACGGCCGCCCCATGAGACTATTCTGAGAAACGAATAAGACTATTTTGACAAACGAATGAGACCATTCTGACAAACAAATGAGACCTTTCTGACAAACAAAAAAGCAAAACAATGAAAAAGACAATCATATATCTGGCAGCATGCTGCCTCACCATTCTCACCACAGCAAACAAGTGCGACTGGGAAGACGTCTACGAAATGAACCCCGAAACACACTCGGGAAAATTGGCATACGACTATGTAAAGGAAAACGTGAACAAACATACCGACGTGCTCGCACTGATCTATCACTTCAACAAATATATCCAGCAAGAGAGCATCGAAGGGCGCGACTCGGTGGACAACCTATACTTCAGAAACGTGAAAATAGCGAAAGAGAAGAACCCCACGGACGGCAGCGTGCGCTACGTGATGCGCTCCATGCCCGCACATTCGCACGTTCCGGAATATGCCGTGGTAGTAAACGAGCACGAAGCAACCCATCCGCTCATCCACGAAGGCGATGTTTGGGACGTGCAGGCATCGGCATATTCCCACGGCGCAGATACGCTTTTCTGCGACTTTCACATCGTGGTGAGCGCCGAAAACCAATGGAGCGTGCAGTCAAACAGCATGCCCAAGTACCTGTTCGACCATGCTGCCACGACCCAAGACTTCAGCTATTCCGGTTCCGCATATAGCGATTCATTCACGTGCAGGAACAAGGAATGGACCGTGAAATGGGATGACGGAGGCTATTTCACCCACTTTGAGATTACGGCAGCAGGCCATCTGGAAAGCCTGGGCGAACCCAAGATGACGATGGAATACCGTACCGGCGAGCCGATGAATGCCTATTACGTGGACAACGACTACTCGGTGGAACCCCAAGCCTACCTCTACGGACTCGTGTTATGGGAAAGAAAGCAATACCCATACCTCACCTTCTGGAACAGCGGGACACTCGATATCAGCATCGACGACACCATAAGCGGCACCACCGACGATATGCAAATCACCCTCAACAACGACCATATCAACATGAAATACATGGGACTTGAATCCGTGTGGCAATACTGGTAAAGAGCCTCAACGGCACGAAAAAAACCGATGCTTAAGATTATTTAATATAAAAAGGTGTTGAAATTCGGAAAGTAAAGAGTACCTTTGCAGCCGTTCAACACAAGGAGAGATGCTCGAGTGGCTGAAGAGGCACGCCTGGAAAGCGTGTATACCCCTAAAGGGTATCCCGGGTTCGAATCCCGGTCTCTCCGCTTTCCGCTATCAAGAACTCCCCTTTCGGGTGAATACCAATCTGAATTACTTGATCGTTTATGAAGAAGAACCATCTGATTAGCAAATCCATTATCCTCTCTTTATTCTTTCTTTTGGCAGTAATACCTGCCGCGGCACAGGGCGATTCCGCCGTGGCGGCGGTTGATTCTGCCATGCTCGACTCGCTGGCAAAGAGCGTTAACGTGGCAATACCTGAGGGAGAGGATGATGTGAACATAGAAGAAAGCACCGGACTGCACAGCCAGCTGAAGACAAAATTTGTGGAGGGCAACCCCGCTTTCATGTCGTTGGTGGCGCTGACATTAGTTTTGGGCCTCGCTTTCTGCATTGAGCGCATCATTTATCTGAGCTTGTGCGAGATCAATGCCAAGAAACTGATGACCGACATTGAGAAACAGCTCGCCGAAAACAACGTGGAAGAGGGCAAGCGCCTATGCCGAGAGACGCGCGGACCCGTGGCATCAATCTGCTATCAGGGACTGCTGCGCATCGAAGAACCCATCGACGACATCGAGAGAAGTATCGCCGGATACGGTGCCGTGCAACAGGCAAACATGGAAAAGGGCTGCTCCTGGATCACGCTGTTTATCGCAATGGCTCCTTCGCTGGGATTTCTTGGAACGGTGATTGGCATGGTTATGGCATTCGACAGGATTCAGCAGGCAGGCGATATCAGCCCCACCATCGTGGCAGACGGCATGAAAGTGGCATTGATCACTACCATCTTCGGCATCATCGTGGCACTGATACTGCAGGTTTTCTACAACTACATCCTTTCAAAAATTGAGCATCTCACCAGTCAGATGGAAGAGTCGGCCATCTCTTTGCTCGATATGATCGTGGCATACAAGCACAACAAGGGCGGCGAACCGCAATAATCGAGAACGACCATGAGCAGGATTATCGACATAGAACTGGCATTGATGTATGCAGCAGCACTGGCAGCAGTGGCTACGGTGGCATGGTCGGCAGTCAAGGAACTGCGCATGCGCCGCGGAAACAGCAGCAACGACAACCTCATTCCTGCCAGAAGAATCACAGGGGCTACCCTTTTGCTGCTCCTCATCAGCCTTTTGGCTACATTCCTCTGCGGTTCCGGCGCGCCAATCCGCATCAACGGGACAGAATATGCACATCGGTTCTGGCTGAAAGCTTCCGACATGCTCATCAACACCTCACTCATCCTGCTGGTGGCAGCAGCCATCGGCATCGCATTTTCTATTTCCGGTTATTGCAGACGTAATCCGAAATCCTTCTTTTCAAGAAGAAACTGATCGACAAAAGACAACTCGCTGTATGTTCAGACGTAGCAAACGAACCATCCCTGTGCTGAATACGACATCAACTGCAGATATTTCCTTCATGCTGCTGATATTCTTCCTCGTCACCACTTCCATGGATATCGACAAGGGAATCACCCGTCAGCTGCCTCCAACAGACAGCAAGAAGGAGATCACAGTTACCGATGTGGCAAAGGAAAACGTGATGCGCATCGTGATGAAAGCAGATGGCAGCCTGGTTGTTGATGACAATCCAACGGATATATCTGCGCTCAGGAAACTGGCAGAAGGCTTTCTCGCCTCAAGCAAGAACCTTTCTGAGCATGTAATCTCCGTAGATGTTGACCGAAAAGCAAGCTACGACGCTTATTTCAATATGCAAAACGAGGTGGTAGCGGCTTATCACACGGTAAGAGATGCGCTTGCGAAAAGCAGATACGACCATCTCTTTGACGCTTGCACTGAAAATGAAAGGCAGGAAGTGATAAGAGCCATCCCGCAACGTATCGCAGAAGTCTACCACACCGACTTTCAGGGTGAAGAGGAAGGAGGTTCGGAATGAGCATGTTTAAACGTCGGCACCACGATATGCCAGGATTGAACATGGCATCCATGCCCGACCTGATCTTCACCGTGCTGTTTTTCTTCATGATTGTCACCCACATGCGCAGCGTTCCCCTAAAGGTTGCTTACCAAGTACCTGCCGGAACGGAGCTGACAAAGCTAACCAGGAAGTCGGCAGTGACCCATATCTACATCGGAAAACCTGTAACGGCGTTGCTTCAAAAGGCGAATGCGGGCGACACAACCTGCATCCAGCTCAACGACAAGTATGCCCGCATGGAGGAAATCGGAGAGTTCGTTTCTCAAGAACGCAGGGAGATGCTTCCCGAAGATGTGCAGCAGATGACGGTAAGTATCAAGGCCGACCGCAATACCGATATGGGAACAATAACAGACGTGAAACAAATGCTGCGCAGAGCAAGGGCCTACACCGTGAATTATTCGGCTGTAAATAGATAAAATGCTTTTTAATTACAACAAATCGTGTTTTTTTTTCTACAAAATAGTTTGTTCTATGGAAAAAAAGTGTTATCTTTGCAAATAAGAACCGTAATTAATGAAAAATGGCAGATCACAGTTTAGACTCACTTGACAAGAAAATCCTAAGGCTTATCGCCGAAGATGCCAGAATTCCTTTCCTGGAAGTGGCACGTGTATGTAATGTTAGCGGAGCCGCCATCCATCAGCGCATTCAGAAACTGAATAATCTTGGCGTGCTAAAAGGCTCACAGTTTGTTATCGATCCTGAGCGCGTGGGATATGAAACGTGTGCATACATAGGGCTCAACCTGAAGAATCCTGCCGATTTCGACAACGTAGTGGAGGCGCTGAGAGACATTCCCGAAGTGGTGGAATGCCATTATACCACAGGCGACTATGACATGTTTATCAAGATTTATGCCTTGAACAACCACCATTTGCTGAACATCATCCATGACAAACTTCAGCCTTTAGGCCTGGCGCGCAGCGAAACCATCATCTCCTTCGGCTCTGCCTTCGACCGACAACTGTCTATTTCGGGCATTCCCGTGGAAGATGAAGAATGAGAAAACGGTGCAAGAAAAAAAGGAATGAGGCGAATCTCATTCCTTTTTTCTTGTATTACATATCTTTGTTTCGTGATTCACACGGCACTGTTTCGTGATTCACAAGACTCTTTTCTTAATTCATACGGCACTGTTTTCTTAAGTCTCAGGCTTATTATCCTGCTTCAAACAATCCTCGTTCTTGATGTAATCCACAAAAGAATACGCAAAGCGATGCTTCTCATCTATGGTATGCCGCTCCTCTGAAACCTTTTTCCAGTCATCATAAGGAGGAAAGAACGCATCGGCATCTGAGGGAGTGTCATCCACTTCGGTCATATACAGACGGTCGGCGCATGGAAGTGCCTGGCGATAGACTGATTCACCGCCAATGATAAAGATATCTTCGTCTGGCTGGCAATGGCTCAGCGCATCCTCAAGAGACGCATAGCAGTCACATCCCGGCAACTGTTTTGAAGAGCGGCTCAGCACTATGTTGCGGCGATTAGGCAGTGCCCCCTTCGGCAAACTGTCGAAAGTCTTCCGCCCCATCACGATTGTATGCCCGGTAGTGAGGCTCTTGAAACGTTTCATGTCATTTGGAAGCCAGTAAATCAGTTTGTTGTCCTTACCGATAGCACGGTTTTTTGCCACGGCAGCTATAATATTGATGGTCATGTCTTGTCTGATTGATATTGATAATCTTGCCAGATGATGTTGATAATCTTGTCTGATTGAGATTAATAATGTGGTTTATGATGAGTTACAAGTATTGGGATGATTCGCTGGTGCTATACGGAGACATCGGCTTTGATGTGATCCCATGGATTATATCCTTCAAGTTGGAAATCCTCATAGCAGAAATCAAAAAGACTTTTCACGTCGGGATTGAGTTTCATCGTAGGTAATGGACGTGGTGTACGCGTTAGTTGCAGCTTTGCCTGCTCAAGATGATTCAGATAAAGATGGGTATCACCGGTGGTATGTATGAAATCACCGGCCTTTAAGCCTGTTACCTGGGCCATCATCTGTAGGAGAAGGGCATAGGAAGCGATGTTGAAGGGCACGCCAAGGAATGTATCGGCACTGCGCTGATACAGTTGCAGGCTCAATCTTCCATTTGCTACATAGAACTGGAACATGGTATGGCATGGTGGCAACGCCATTTTATTCACTTCTGCAACATTCCACGCACTGACAATCATACGTCGTGAATCGGGATTCGTGCGAATCTGGTCGAGTACATATTGTATCTGGTCAATGGTTCCGCCTTGATAATCCGGCCAGGAGCGCCATTGATGACCATAAACGGGACCGAGTTCGCCGTTTTCATCTGCCCATTCATTCCATATTCTCACCCCATGCTCCTGAAGATACCTTACATTGGTATCGCCTTTGAGGAACCAAAGCAGTTCGTAGATGATGGATTTCAGGTGCAACTTCTTGGTGGTGAGCAGCGGAAAACCGTCATCCATATTGAATCGCATCTGGTTTCCGAAGATGCTGATGGTACCTGTTCCTGTGCGGTCGCTCTTTTCTGTACCTTCCGTTAATATACGGTTAAGCAAGTCTAAATACTGTCTCATATTCTGTAGGTATATATGTCGATTTTATTTTCCAGTTCTGCGGGTAGAGATTATTGGCACGATTGCCTATGTTTTTGACAAATCCAAGAGGATGTTCTTGAAAAGTTACCACGACGAAACCGCGCGGCACCGACGAAGGCAATGTGATTGCCTCTCTGCGCAGATAGGAAATGGCATCTTTATAACTAAGTTCAACATGCGGATATTTGTCATTGTCATGATTCACTGAAAGTGCTTCGGCATGCTGAGGTGTATCCTCTTTCGCCGTGTTTTTTGCTTCATCGCGTTTGTGAGGATGCCCTCCTTTTGCTGTTTTTTTATCTCGGCGTTTTTCTGCCCTGTCCTCTTGAAGAACATGATCATAAATCACATGAAGCTGCTTGAGATTGTTTGTCATCGCGGATATGCCACGACATGACGGTTCACCAGGCTTTCTCATCACGCACATGAACAATCCCTCACCGCGGGTGATGCCTGGAATGAAGCGATAAACAGGATGGTTGAATCCTGGAAGCAATGAGCCAGTGATATTCCACTGCTCTCTGATTGGCAATTCAACTACTTCTGCTCCAAATTCTTCCATGAAGAAAGCGATGTTCTCCTCATTTTCTTTTGTATTGAACGTACATGTAGAATAGATGAGAAAGCCCCCTGGTTCGAGGCAATGCCATGCTTCGCCAACGATCTGGCGCTGCAGCAACTGACATTTACCTACGTTGGCAACGCTCCATTCGTCAATGGATGCCGGATCCTTTCTAAACATACCTTCGCCGGAACATGGAACATCACATAAGACAACATCAAACTTCATGTTCGTTTTAGCATAGTCGGCAGGATAGCTATTGGTGACCACAGTGGCAGGAAAGCCCCATTTCTGAATGTTTTCTGCCAAGATTTGCGCCCTGGTTTTCATGGGCTCATTGCTGAACAGCAAGCTCCCTTCGGGCAACACCGTACGGGCTGCTATCGACTTTCCCCCCGGAGCGGCACACATATCAAGCATTGCTATCGGCTTTTTGACGATATGCCGAAGCACATACTCAATAAACATGGACGAAGCTTCCTGTACATAATAGACTCCGGCATGCAACAGAGGATCGAAAGTGAAGTTGGGGCGCTCAGCAAGATAATATCCGTAATCACTCCATGGCACTTTCTCCAGCAGGATTTTATCCGTATTCACTTTTCTGGGATTAAGGCGCACGCTTACAGGAGATTGCTGTTGCAATCCCTCTTCGAACAAAGACCATCGCCTTTCGCCCATCAAATGCCTGGTATATCTTATGAAATCTTCAGGAAGATGCATGGATTATCTCTTATAGCGCCCAAAGTTACCAAATATTATTTAAACTTTTGACAAAAAACTTTGTACATTTGATTTTTTAAATTAAATTTGCACTCAATTAGTTCTTATCTTTTTTAACTCGTCAATTTGTTTTTTATGATAGCCATTCACTTCAGAAACATTGTAACTTGTATCATGGCAGCCATTGCCACTGTACATGTGTCTGCACAAGAACAGAAGAATGCAGCAGAAAATGTTGACAATACAGTAACCGTAAATGCTTCCGACATATTAACTGAAGAATCTTCACAAAGCAAGACATCAGGTTTCGCCGATCGCCTTGATGTGGCAGTATCAGCAGGAACTACTGGAATAGGCGTTGATCTCTCTATGCCTATCAACGAAACCTTCCGCGTGAGGGCGGGTTTCTCGTTTATGCCATCGTGGAAGCATACCATGCACTTCAAGCTATCTGTCGGAGATGCTTCAGAAAAGAGGCAATACGATGAGAATGGCAACCGAATTCCTACTCGTTTCGACCGTCTTGCCAAAGTGTTCAACGACATGACGGGCTACAAAGTGTCAAAATATGTGGACATGTATGGGCGTCCCACCTATCATAATGCAAGTTTGCTGGTTGATGTTTTCCCCTTTCACAATAAGAAATGGTTCCTCACCGGCGGTGTCTATTATGGAAACAAGAACGTAGCAAAGGCATATAACAAGAATGAATCCACCCCGATGCTCTTCTGTGTAGGCATGTATAACCACATGATAGAGCGTGGAAGCAGCGACAACAGGGAGGATTACATCCTCCAAGTGCCTGACGGGAGCGGGAGAACGATGGATATCGACCTGCGAGACTTGGCTGAAGACAGCGAAAAGATGGGCATCCACTTAGGCGACTACTTTCTGGTTCCTGATGAAGAAGCCATGGTCAAGGCGACAGTTCAGGCGGATAGATGGAAACCATACTTAGGTTTTGGATATGGAGACTACGAACCGAAGGCAGACAAGAAATACGGCGTGATGCTGGAATGTGGCTTTATGTGGTGGGGATGGACACCCCGCATCGACTGTTACGGTACGGACCTCGTAACACAGCACGTAAAAGGTGCAGTGGGAAGATACGTAAATGCAGTGAAAACGATGAAAGTGTTTCCTGTAATCAATGTTCGCGTGTCACGTCGCCTCTTTAAATAGGACTGAATCCGTACTTGCCAGACTTAATCGAAGATGAAGAATCCATCATCTTCTTCTTTCGTGTCACCCTTTTTCGCGGGTTTGCTCTTTGGATTTGTCTTTAACTGACCTTTCTCATCGAACATTCCATAGGTCGTGCGAAGCACTATAAACTCCGTACGGCGGTTCAGTTGGTTGCATATTTCTTCTTTCTCCTTGTCATCAAGCTTTTTAATGAAATCCTCTGTCAGCACATCGTCTTCTTTAAGCCATGGATATTTTTCCGTTAATTTCTTCCTGATGGTCTTTGGCTTTTCTACTCCATAGCCTTTTGGAGTAAGTCGGTCTTTGGGAATTCCATGCTCTATCAGATAGTTTACCACCGACTCGGCACGCTTTTGCGATAGTCTCTTATTGTAATCGGCACTTCCGCGATAGTCGGCATGGGCACTCAACTCGATTGTAACATTCTGATTCTCCTCAAGCAACTTCACCAGTTCGTCAAGTGATGCTGCCGACTCTGGACGTAGTGTCGCCTTGTCGAAATCATAAAATATATTATCGATGAGAACAGGAACGCGGATAGAGGCAAGCGGGAACTGCAATGTGTATTCCTCCGACTCTGTTACTGGCTCCACGCGCAGTTCTTCCTTGTGATTGAGAAATCCTCTGCATGAAGCAAGCAAGATATAGTTCACGCCAGGTTCTATCACCTGTTCAAATGAGCCATCACCCTTAACAGACAATTTCAGGTTTGTTCCATCATCACCAACCATATATACTTGTGCTGCAGGCAACTCGTATCCGTCCATCTCGTAAACCCATCCTTTCAGGGTCTGCATGATTTCAGGGTTTTCAAAACTATAGATATGATCCCATCCTCTGCCATCACCGCGGTTTGAAGAAAAGAATCCCCTGTTGAAGGAACCTTCGAAAGTACAGCCGAAATCGTCACCTTGTGAATTCAGCGGATAGCCGGGATGCTCAAGTTTATATCTTCCATCATTACCTACTTTTGCGATAAATATATCGAGTCCCCCCATTCCAGCGTGACCATTTGATGAGAAATACAGATCGCCATTGGGTCGAAAGGTGGGAAACATCTCATTTCCCTCAGTGTTTATAGGCTCTCCAAGATTCTCAACACCACCCATGCCAGCCGCAGTGAGCCTAACACGCCATATATCCAATCCACCTTTACCTCCTGGCATATCTGAAACGAAATAGAGCCATTCGCCATCAGGCGACACCGCAGGATGGGCATAGCTCGACAACGTATCACGCGTAATCTCCAACAACGACGGTTTTCCCCATGCAGCATCAGAACGGTTGGAAGTCATGATGGTGGCATAACGTGGATAAGAAGGGTCGGTTGCGCATTGTGTAAGATACATCACACGCTGGTCGGGGGAGAAACAGCAGGCTCCTTCATCATATTCTGTATTCAGTCCAGAGTCTATCGTCTGCGGTTTTCCCCATTTTCCCTTATCGTCCTTTTGTGAAAAGAAGATATCTCCCGGCTTTGCGCCCGTGATTCCACTCAGTTCATCGCCCTGCGCTTCGTTGCGAGTGGAAGTGAAAAACAGCTGGTTGCATTCATCTCCGCACAGCATCGGAGAATAATCGGCGCGCCTCGAATTAAAGACATCCATCTTTTTAACGGTATAACGTGAGCCGAGCTGTTTGATTTCCGGTGCACTCATTGACGATTTCAGCCCTTCCTTGGCCAGTTGATTGTCTGGCATGGAATCAAGAACCATCTGAAACTCGCGTGCAGCCTCCTTGTAACCGCCATTCTTTAACAACAAGCGCGCCAATGAAAGATGCGTTCCGATGTTATCCTGCTTATATCGAATTACATTCCTATATGCGGCAATGGCTTTCGGGGTGGCGTTTATCTTCTCATAGCATAGTGCCATTTTAAGTGCTCTTTTACCCCTGGTGTCTCTTTCCTTTGCAGGTGTGCGTGTGTATGCCTGCTTGAACTGTTCTGCAGCATCATAATACTCACCGATGGCAAGGAGTTTCTCCCCCTTCTTCATATTCCTGTCTGCGCCACACGACATGAGCAGACAGGAAAGCACGATGATGATAATTGCAGGTTTTCGCATACTATCAATAAACGAAGATAAGGGTATTTTATTGTGTGAAGGGCTTTCTGAATGTGCATCCGCTCTTCCATTCACTACAGCCGTATGCTGTCTTGCCCTTGATGATATGACCTTTTCCGCATATAGGACAAGGCTTACCTACGAGAGAATCAGGTTGTTGTGTGGCAGATGATTGGTTTTTCGCTGTGGATGCTGTAGCGGGATTGTCATTTTTCTTTGTTCTCCGTTTCTTCTTCACATCTTCATCGGTGGTGATTGCGATATGTCGGTTACTATTGTCTGCCAACACTTGGTTGACGATGTCAGTGATTTGCTCTTTCAATTCAGCAATGAACTGGGACGGATCGTATTTCTGATGCTCGATATCTCTCAGTTTTTTTTCCCAGATACCAGTCAGTTCGCAGCTCTTCAACAACTCCTCCTTAATCATGTCAATCAGTTCAATGCCCGTAGGAGTAGCAACCAGACGCTTCCTCTCCCTTCTTATGTAATGGCGCTTGAACAAAGTTTCAATGATACCAGCTCTCGATGACGGACGCCCGATGCCGTTTTCCTTCATGGCTGCGCGCAATTCCTCATCCTCCACGAACTTGCCGGCAGTCTCCATAGCACGCAACAGAGAGGCCTCATTATAATAAGGTGGCGGAATGGTCTGCTTTTCAGTCAGTGTGGGAGTATGCTCTCCACTTTCACCTTTGACGAAAGTGGGCAACGTTTTCTCCTCATCTTCTTTCTTCTCTTCGTCTTCCTGTGATGTGGATTCTGAAGAAGATGAAGATGCCGACGATGATACTGCTGACTGCGGAAGCGCATATACAGCCCTCCAGCCTGGGTCAAGGATTTCCTTACCTGTTACCTTGAATTCAATTCCGTCTACTTCTCCCAACACCGTAGTAGTAGAGAACTTACAGTCAGGATAGAAAACACTGATGAAACGGCGGGAAATCAAATCGTAGACATGACGTTCCATGTCGCTCATGCCCTGTGGAACCACACCAGTTGGAATAATGGCATGATGGTCGGTAACCTTTGCCGTATCAAAAACTCGCTTTGACTTAGGCAACGGTTTTCCACCGAGCGGTTTTACCAACTCTGCATAAGCAGGAACTCCTCCATATTTCACTTGATAGAGTCCGTTCATAATCTGAGGACACTTGGGGTAGATGTCATCAGAAAGATATTGCGTATCCACGCGCGGATAGGTTGTAAGCTTTCGTTCATAAAGTGCCTGAATGACATTGAGTGTCGTTTCTGCACTCATCCCATATTTCCTATTGCAGTCCACCTGTAGTGATGTCAGGTCATAGAGCTGCTTGGGGGCTTCTTTGCCGTTCTTCTTCTCTACCTTGGTCACCGTGAACGGCTTTCCTTTTATGGTGTCGAAGCTCTTCTCTCCTTCCTCCTTACTGGTGAACCTCCCCTTTGTAGCAGTGAAAAGCGTATCGCGGTAGATTGTTGAAAGCACCCAATATGGCTCCGGTTTGAAATTGTCGATTTCTTTCTGACGATTCACGATCAGTGCCAACGTAGGTGTCTGCACGCGACCAATAGACAGCACCTGCCTGTTTTGTCCATACTTCAGTGTATAAAGACGTGTCGCGTTCATTCCCAAGAGCCAGTCGCCGATAGCTCGCGACAATCCGGCAAGGTATAATGGCTGGTATTCCTGCTGGTCTTTCAGTTGCTGGAATCCTTCGCGGATAGCTTCATCTGTCATTGATGATATCCACAGCCGCTTCACCGGGCATTTCGCCTGAGCTTTCTGCATCACCCAACGCTGTATCAGTTCTCCCTCCTGTCCGGCATCACCACAATTAATAATGCCGTCAGCACTTTGCATCAGTCGCTCGATAGTTGAAAACTGCTTCTGAATGCCTTTATCCTCAATCAGTTTGATGCCGAATCGCTGCGGAATCATAGGCAGAGAGGATAAACTCCATGCTTTCCACATCGGAGTATAGTCATGAGGCTCTTTCAACGTGCACAAATGACCGAAAGTCCATGTCACCTGATACCCGTTGCCTTCCATATATCCGTCTTTCTGACTATTCGCCCCTATGATACGCGCTATGTCGCGCGCCACGCTGGGTTTCTCGGCAATACATACAACCATTATCTATGCATTATCAAATGTAATGTTAACTTATACGGCGGAACACTCTTTCTACGTTCCTGTTGGTCTCATACGCCACCTTTTCCGGCTCAACCTGATAGCACTCGGCAACACGCTCCAGCACGAAACGCACGTATGCGCTCTCGTTACGCTTTCCACGCATGGGGACAGGTGCCATATACGGAGTGTCTGTCTCCAATACGATGCGACTCATGGGAACTGACGTGAGCACTTCAGGCAGATGGCTCTTCTTGAAAGTAAGGACACCGCCAATGCCCAGCACGAAACGCTCAAAGCGCAACAATTCAGCAGCCTCTTTCTCATTGCCTGTGAAACAATGGAACACTCCGCCTGGCAGTTCACGCTCATATTTTTTCAAGAGACTTACCATCTCATTCTGCGCCTTCCTGCAATGAATCATCAAAGGCAATCGTGTCTCAATGCTCCATCTCACTTGCTCTTCAAAAGCCTCCAACTGCTCTTTCTCAAATTCGCGGCTCCAGTAATAATCAAGTCCAACCTCACCAATCGCGATGAACACAGGATCATTCGGTGCAGGTTTTGTATCGACTGATGAACCGAAAGACTGTTCACCAGATACTTGTGACATGAGAATGGCTTTCATCTGAGCGAGTACCTGCCGCCAGTCATCCTTCACATCCTCGGGATGGAGACCAATCATCGGAAAAGCGAACCCAGGATAACGCGCACAGGTATCAAGCACTGCCTGCACCGAAGGCAAGTTGATGGCAGGTATGAACACCTTCCCCACTCCAGCCTCTCGTGCCCGCTTTACCACCTCGTCGCGATCATCGTTGAACTCCTCGCCATCGAGATGAGCATGCGTGTCGATAAACGTGTAGTTATTCTTTTTCTCTTCCTTCATTGAATCACTTTCTATGATATGGGTTCTCATTAAATGATCGTCTCTGACTTATTTCTTGCGATGCATCATCTGATCGGTATAATCATACAGCAACTGCTTGCGCTCGTCATCCACCTTCACTTTGGCAAGATAGCTACGGCTTTCGTCAAAATAATGCATGATGCGCTGCTGCGCCAGTTTGTCAATACCTATCGTGTTATACAGGTTTGTGACAGCAGCAATCTTTTCTTGCGGATCAGGGCTTTCAGCATTAATCCACTGCAACAGGTCTTCCCGCTGGCTTTCAGATGCCATATTGAATGCATTAATCAGCATGAATGTTTTCTTGTTGCACATGATGTCGCCTCCGATTGCTTTTCCAAACACCTTAGGATCACCATAAACATCAAGGAAATCGTCTTGTAACTGGAAGGCAAGCCCCATTCTCTCACCGAACATATACAGATTATCGGCATCTTCGGCAGGAGCATCCGCCATGATTGCACCGATTTTCAAGGCACATGCCAGCAGAACGCTCGTCTTCAGACGGATCATTTCAATATATTCCTCTTCCCTTACGTCAATACGTTTCTCAAAATCCATGTCCATCTGCTGACCTTCATCAATCTCGAGAACCGTTTCTGTGAACAAATCAACCACTGCCCGCAGCTTATCCTGAGCACATGCTGCCATGCGCTGGAATGCAAGTGCAAGCATGGTATCGCCCGAAAGAATAGCAGCATTGGCATCCCACTTGACGTGAACGGTAGCATGTCCACGGCGCATATTGGCATTATCCATCAAATCATCGTGCAGGAGCGTGAAGTTATGATATGTCTCCAAAGCACAGGCCTGCGGAAGAATGCTTTCGGGATTGTCCTTGTACATCTGATATGCAAGCATCATCAGCACGGGACGTATTCGTTTCCCTCCTAATGAGAGTACGTATTTAACAGGTTCATAGAGGCTCTGGGGCTTCCTGTCGTAGGGCAGCTGCTCCAGATAACTGTTGAACAGGGAGAGAATTTCGTTTGCAGTCATATTGATATCGTGTTTTTTTTATAATCTGAATTCTATGGGAATGGCAAAAAGGGTGCGGCAAGGCTTGCCATGATCTTCACCCGGAGTCCATTTGGGCATCATTCTAACCACGCGCAACGCCTCTGCATCGAGCATCGGTCTTGCAGAAGAATGCATGATATGGGCATCTGATGTTGTTCCGTCTTTATTGACTATGAACGATACGACAACGGTTCCTTGTATCTTCTGCCGCTGAGCAACAGGCGGATATTTCAGTTGCTGACTGAGCCACTTCATCAGTGCCACCGTGCCGCCGGGGAATTCGGGCAGGCGTTCCACCACCCTGAAATGCAGCGGATTGTCATCCTCGTCAATGGCAACAGGTGCCACGTTGGGCGTTTCATCATCCACGACGTTGTTCTCGGCATCTCCTTCTGTCAG
This sequence comes from Prevotella sp., assembly GCA_017471245.1. Taxonomy (GTDB): domain Bacteria; phylum Bacteroidota; class Bacteroidia; order Bacteroidales; family Bacteroidaceae; genus Prevotella. The sequence goes on along the minus strand of JAFUVB010000061.1, from coordinate 71,070 downwards.
CAACGGCTGATTCTCCACCATCCTGTCGGGCATCTGCTTCACCAAACTCTCATCAACGGGATTCACTTTCTCTATCACCTTCGGCTCGGTCTTCTCCTCAGGCGGCATCACAATCATGTCTTTCTGCTCCATGGCAGGCATCATTTCCATTTCTTGAGCCAGTTCCTCAAGCAGCATATCGTCGGTTTTAAAACCGATGGCACTGTATTTGAATTCCATCGCGACGATGAAAAGCACCAAGGCAACAACAAGTCCCAGAAGAAATCTTGTTGATCTCTTCCGCTCCAAGTCAGCTGCGTATGATTTCTTTTCTTCCAATTCGGTCACTGTTTATATGCCACCGCCGCAACGGTTTCGAAATATTACATACCACATAATAAAACCGGCAAAACGCCGTTTTATGGTTATAAACCAAATGCAAAGGTAATGCAATTTGACCGCCGCACAAAATAATTTATTATTTTTTATGCTGAAAAGCGTTCTATCTCATTTTTTTAAACAAAAGATTGTAGGAACGGCGAAAAAACAGTTTCTTTGCATGATGTATCCGAGGTGCTCGGAAAAACAGGAATAAATGAAAAAAGTAATTATTGCCGCCATATTCACGCTGGTAGCAGCAACAGATATCGCACAGGAAAGCCAGACAGAATACAACTTCCTGCGCATTCCCGTGAGCGCTCATGCAGCAGCTCTCGGCGGCGACAACATATCTGTGATTGAAGACGATGCCACGCTGATGACATCCAATCCGGCACTGCTCAGTTCGGTGAGCGACAAAATGCTATGCCTTAACTACATGAACTACATGGAAGGAGCAAATACGGCAAGCGCTGCTTTCACAAAGATTCTGACAGAACGCATGTCTGTAGGATTCCTGGCACAGTATTTGGACTATGGAAAGATCAAAGAGGTTGACGAAAGCAACATTATCAGCGGAGACTTCACAGCCAAGGACATCGCCCTGTCAGCTACACTGTCATACACTTTAGGCGAGAATATCGCCGGTGGAATCACCGCCCGCTTTATCAATTCCTATATCGGGAACTTCAGCTCTTTGGCACTTGGCGTCGACCTCGGTATCAACTATTACGACCCTGAGAAGGAGTGGTCGGCATCTGCCGTGGTGAAAAACCTGGGTGGCGAACTGGATCCTTATGAGGACGAATATGGCAAACTCCCACTGGATCTCCAGTTCGGCGTTACAAAGAAACTCACGGGAGCCCCGTTCCGTCTGTCGGCTACACTGGTAGATATGAACCATCTCAGTCAGCGGTTCATCAATCACGTGGCGGCAGGAGTTGATATCATATTGTCACCTCAGCTGTATGTGGCAGGAGGATACAGCTTCCGCCATGCCCGCGAAATGAGCATCGTCAGCGAAGGTGAGGAACGTGGAAGCAGCCACGGCGCAGGTCTGAGCATTGGCGCGGGTCTGTTGTTAGACCGTTTCAAGCTGAATCTGGCATACGGAAAATACCACGTGTCGTCTCATTCTGTGATTATCAATGCCAGTTTCCAGCTTTAGTCACGAACCATAAAGAATAATGATATGAAAAAAATTACAATTGCCATCGACGGTTTTTCATCCTGCGGCAAGTCTACCATGGCAAAAGACTTAGCCCGCAAAGTAGGCTATATCTATGTAGATACTGGAGCGATGTACCGCTCCGTCACTCTCTTCGCCCTTCGCAATGGATTGTTCCGCGAAGATGAAAGCATCAACGAGGAGGAACTCAAAGCACGAATGTCCGAAATCAAAATCTCGTTCAAGCTGAACAAAGATACGGGAAAGCCTGACACCTACCTGAACGACGAATTGGTGGAGCAGGACATCCGCACGATGGAGGTATCCAACCGCGTTTCGCCCATTGCCGCCCTGCCCTTCGTGAGGGAGGAAATGGTTGCCCAGCAGCAGAGGATGGGTCGCGAGAAAGGTATTGTAATGGACGGACGCGACATCGGTACCGTGGTATTTCCCAATGCCGAGCTCAAAATATTCGTCACGGCATCGGCAGAGGTGCGCGCCCAGCGTCGCTATGATGAGCTGAAAGGCAAAGGCTTGGAAGCCAACTATGAGGAAATACTCAGGAATGTTGAGGAGCGCGACTACATTGACTCCCACCGCGAGGTATCACCACTGCGCAAAGCTGACGACGCGCTTGAGCTTGACAACAGCAACATGACCATCGACGAGCAGAACGCCTGGCTGATGGAAAGGTTTTTAGAAGCAAGAAGCAAGAGGTATTTTTAAGAAGCAAGAGGCAAGAGGCAAGAAGCAAGAGATTAGATTCTTAGAGGCAAGAAGCCTTTTTTTAGAAGCAAGAAGCAAGAGGCAAGAAGCAAGAGAATAGAACTAAGATACAGGCTTGAGTATTTAATGCTATATTAGCATGAGAGTAGAGTATTATATCTCAGTTCATATCTCTTGCTTCTTGCCTCTTGCTTCTTAAAAATGCCTCTTGCTTCTAAAAAAAAGCTTCTTGCTTCTAAAGGCCAACTATTTCTCTATCAGGATACGGGCATCAACGGCAACCACATCCGTCTCATCTGCCAGCAACGGATTGATATCCATCTCCTTGATTTCAGTAGCAAAACGCAGGAGAGTTGACAGCCGCACGATGATCTCTGCATACTTCTGCTCGTTGAGACCGGCCTGTCCGCGCGTACCTTTTATAATCTTGTATGCCTTCAGGGAGCGGATCATGGAGTAAGCCTCATCGTAAGACAGCGGTGCCAGACCACTCGAAACATCCTTCAGCACTTCTACGAAGATGCCGCCCAAGCCACACAATACAACATGGCCAAAGCGCTTCTCATACTTGGCACCTATGAACAACTCCGTACCTTTCAGCATCTTCTGCACCATTACGCCCGTTGCATCCTTTATCTTCATCATGCGGTCGAACTCCAATGCCAGGTGTTCGGGAGTGCGAATGTTCAATGCCACACCGCCCACATCACTCTTATGAACAGGACCAACCACCTTGGCTACCACGGGATAACCCACCTTGTCGGCAAATGCCACAAGATCTTCCTTTGAGGAACTCACTTTTTCGGGTACCATCGGGATGCCTGCGCAACCCAACAACTGATGAACCAAATCGGGAGAGATATACCCATTCGTCTTGATGCCGCTGATGATGTCACGGATACGAGGCACATCAACGCCGAACAATTCGATTTCAGGAGAAGCGGGCCGCGGTGTTCTCATCACCTGAGTGAGTGCCGTGGCAAGAGTAACCTCATCGCTGAAGTTCACATGACCCTTTGCGAGGAACTCGGCCACCTCCGGTCCTGCAGTGTGGAGACACGGGAGAATGGGGAATATGGGTTTCTTGCACTCCAAAATCTTCTTGTGGAGCACGTCGTAAGCCTCATACAACTGCACGAGACCGGGTGTACCGAAGATCACGAAGATGGCATCAATGTCGTCAAAGCGGTTTTCACAGAAGTCGATGGCAATGGCCAGATGCTCAGGAGTGCCTGTTGCAAGTATGTCGATCGGGTTTGCCACAGAAGAACCTGGGAACAGCTGCTCTTTCAGTTCATCAGCCACCTTTCCGTCGAGCTTCGGAATGTTCATGCCACCTTTGCTTAGTGCATCTGTTAGCATCACGCCCGGACCGCCGGCATGCGTAACGATGGCGCAGTTCTTGCCCTTTATCGGTGGCAGTGTGAAGATACAGCCCACGGTGGTGAGCTCTTCGCGTGAGAAACACCTCACGATGCCAGCCTTACGGAACAATGCCTCTACAGCGGAATCGCTGGAAGCAATGGCTCCGGTGTGAGAAGACGCAGCACGGCTGCCGCTCTCCGACGAACCGGCTTTGATGGCCGCGATGCGACAGCCCTTACGTATCAGCGAACTGGCATGGAACAACAGTTTGTCGGGATTAGACACATTCTCAATGTAAAGCAGCTTCACCTTGGAGTCGCGCTCAGCATCGAAATGCTCATCCATATACTGCAGCACGTCTTCAATGCCGATCTGCTTACCGTTTCCGATACTCCACACGCTGTTGAACGGCAGACCTTTGGTGACGGCAGACTCAAGAATGAACACGGCGGTTGCGCCCGAACCACTGATAAAGTCAACTCCCTGAGCATCGAGCGTAGGAATGGGCTTGGTGAACACGCTGTGGTGCCATGCATTCATCAAGCCGATGCAGTTGGGACCTATCAATGCAGCACCGTAACGCTCGCATGTGTCGAGGATTTTCTGCTCCAGTTCAGCCCCTTTCTTGGTTTCCTCGCCGAAGCCTGCAGAGATGATGATGAATGCCTTCACGCTCTTCTCGGCAGCGAGATACTCCACATAATCGGGACAGAACTTTGCTGCAACCACAAGAATTGCCAAATCAGTGGGCGGAATCTCCTTTGCGTCGTGGAACGCCTTGATGCCCTGCACATCGTCTTCTTTGGGATTCACCACACGGAGCGTTCCTTTGTAGCCTCCTTGTAGAATGTTTCTCACGATGGCGCCGCCTGGTTTGTGCACATTGTTAGAACCGCCGATAACGACGATACTCTCTGGACGTAATAATTGCTTGTTTATCATGGTTTATAATGTTTTATGAAGGAATGGGATTGGCGCCCCATTCCTTCTGTTTTGTTAACCTAATATCACTTCAACATGGTGTTTTCCATTCGAGGCCGGCACGAGTTGACCAGTGATGGCTTCTCCGTCGACGGTGATTTGCTTCACTCCTTTCTGCACGCCAGACGGATTTTTCACCACGATATCGTATTCTGCACCACGGAACACTCGTTTCACGGAATACTCCTTCATGGTTGAGGGGATGCAGGGATCAATGAACAGACCGTTATAGCTCGGTTTGATGCCCAGGATGAACTGAGTGATGGTGTACCAGTTCCATGCAGCAGTACCCGTAAGCCAGCTGTTCTTTCCTTCACCAGGACGTGCAGCATCTTTTCCGGCCACCATCTGTGAATAGACGTATGGCTCCACTTTGTGCAAAGTCTGATCTTTGATGAATGCCGGACTGATTTTGCAATAGTGCTCCCATGCGTCGTTGCCGCGCCCCACGACGGTCTCACCGATGATCACCCATGGATTGTTATGGCAGAAGATGCCGGCATTCTCCTTGTAACCTGCCGGATAGCTTGATATCTCGCCCATTTCCACATAGTAATGGGTGAAAGCCGGCTGGTTCAGCACGATGCCGTGCTCTGAATCCAGGTATTTCTTCGTGCTGTCGAGTGCCTTCTCCACCATGCCTTCTTCCAGTCCGATGCCTGCCATCGTGCACCAGCCCTGACTCTCGATGAATATCTTGCCTTCCTCGTTTTCGTGAGAACCGATCTTGTTTCCATAGAAATCGTATGCACGGAGATACCATTCGCCATCCCATCCATGCTTCTTCACGGCATCGATCATCGAGTTGACGCATTTCTCTGCCCTGTTGCCTTCGGCACTGAAGTCGTATTCTTGACCGCCCAACAGCCTTTCTTGCTTTCCCATTTCTCGGCAAAGCTCCACATAATCCTTGCCGCATACCACGAACAGACCGGCAATCATCAGGGATTCTGCCTTGCTTCCCACCGAATTGTTCTCGGTTGTCTGGAAACTCTCGTTGGGATCCCATGAGAAACAGTTCAGGTTCAGGCAGTCGTTCCAGTCGGCACGGCCTATCAACGGCAACATGTGGGGACCGAGATTCTCTATTACATGGTTGAATGAAATGCGGAGATGGTCGAACAATGTCACCTCTGTGCCGGGCTCATTGTCCCAAGGCACCATCTCGTCGAGGATGGAGAAGTCGCCCGTTTCCTTGACATACGCCACTGTTCCGAAGATGAGCCACATGGGATCATCGTTGAAACCGCCGCCGATATCGTTGTTTCCGCGCTTGGTGAGAGGCTGGTATTGATGATAGCAACCACCGTCGGGGAACTGCGTGGAGGCAATGTCGATGATGCGCTGACGGGCGCGGCTGGGTATCTGATGCACGAATCCCACCAAATCCTGATTGCTGTCGCGGAACCCCATACCCCTGCCTATGCCACTCTCGAAGAAGCTGGCAGAGCGCGAGAAGTTGAATGTGATCATGCACTGATACTGGTTCCAGATGCTCACCATGCGGTCGAGCCGGCTTTCGCCGCTGTTCACGGTGAAGCGGTTCAGCAGGTCGTCCCAATATTGATTGAGTTCGGCAAATGCCTTATCCACCTTTTCGGTGGTGTCGAACTGCTCAATGCAAGCCTTTGCCTTTGCCTTGTTCACGATGGTATGGTCGAGTTTTCCGAGTGAGGTGATCAAGGAGGGGTCACCCTGTTCGTACTTTTCATCTTGCTCGTTTTCCACATAGCCGAGCAGGAAGATGAAATCGCGGCTCTCGCCCGGCTTCAACTCCACTTCGATATAATGCGATGCGATGGGACTCCAGCCATGAGCCACGCTGTTTTTCGGCTGCCCCGCCATCACGCAATCGGGATTGGCAAGCTCATTATACAAGCCCACGAAGCTCTCGCGGTCGGTATCATATCCTTGAATGGGTACGTTCACGCTGTAGAAAGCATAGTGGTTGCGGCGCTCCTTGTATTCCGTCTTGTGGTAAATCACGCTGCTGCCTGTCTTGGGAACATCTATTTCCACCTCGCCGGTAGAGAAATTTCGCTGGAAATTCTCCATGTCCGTAGCGGCATTCCACAGGCACCACTCCATCATGGAGAACAGCTTCAGGTGCTTCGTTTCGCCGGTGGTGTTCTTCAACGTGAGCTTCTGCACCTCGCACCACTTCTTCAGCGGCACAAAGAAAAGCACGCTCGCCTCCACGCCGTTCTTCCTTCCCATGATGCGGGTATAGCTCATGCCATGGCGGCACTCATAGAAATCGAGCGGTGTCTTGCACGGTTTCCATCCTGGACTCCACACGATGGGCGTTTGACCATTGACCGTTGAACATTGAACATTGACCATTGACCGTTGACCATTAGCCGTTGAGGTGTGTTCACATTCTGCTGGTAAATGGTCAATGTTCAATGGTGAATGGTCAATGATATAGAAGTAACGTCCTCCATTGTCCATCGGAATATTGTTGTAACGATAGCGGGTGATGCGGCGGAACTTTGCATCCTTGTAGAAGGAATAGCCTCCTGCCGTGTTCGAAATCAAAGAAAAGAAATCCTCGTTGCCCAGATAGTTGATCCAAGGCCAAGGTGTTTTCGGGTCGGTAATCACATATTCACGTGCCTCGTCATCGAAATGACCGTATGTTTTCATATCCATAATTTGTTGTTTTTACATGTATTTCATTCGCCGGCATCACTGATTCTGGATGGCTTCCAGAATCTGCTCGCCGTGGCTCTTGGTTTTGATTTCCTTTGGGAGGAAGATTCGCTCTATGACGCCTTCCTCGTTGATGATGAATGTGGTGCGGAACGTGCCGAAATACTTGCGGCCGTACATACTCTTCTCGCCCCATACGCCAAACTGTTCCACCAGTTTGTTGTCGGTGTCGGCGATGAGGGGAAACGGCAATTCGTACTTGTCGATGAACTTACGGTGTGATTTCTCGTCCTGAACACTAACGCCCACGACGGCATATCCCAGTTTCTTCAACTCACTGTAATTGTCGCGCAAGCTGCAAGCCTCTGCCGTGCAGCCGCTCGTTGAGTCTTTCGGATAGAAATACAGCACGAGTTTCTTTCCTGCGAAATCACTCAGGCGTATCTCTTGCCCGTTTTCGTCTTTGCCCAAAATCTCGGGCGCTTTGTCTCCAATATTCATATAGCTTGTTTGTTTTATATTGTGCAAAGGTAATAAAAAGGTTTGTGAAAAACAACAATTATTCCAAGAATTGCAAAAACTTAACGTCTCGCAGCCCGTTTTCGATGGCTTTTCGTTTTGAAAGCGTAGGTTTCGGGGCATGAAAACTTAGGTTTTGGGGGGTGAAACCATAGGTTTTGGGGGGTGAAACCATAGGTTTCGGGAGACAAAAGCATAGGTTTCTGAGGGTGAAAGCGCAGGTCTTTTCAGAGTGAAGGTTCACGAGGATACTCGCAGCTCACATCACCCTACATAAGAGAAAAATGAAGTTTTGCTGCATCTGAGCATAAGCCGCTGACTATCAGCACTTTTCAAGAAAACATCTGTTACCCGCTGCGTTACCTGCTGCGTTACCTGCTACGTAACCTGTAGTATTACGCGCAGCAAGTAACGCAGCAGGTAACGCAGCGGGTAACGGATAATTTTTGCCATCTTGCTAACTTTCAGTCACTTATACAGAAATGCAGATAATTTATAAATTCACCCTTGGGAGAGGGGAAAACGACGTCTGACGGACACCTCGCCCACTTCCCCACCCTCCGCTATCGGCGGCTGTTCTTCTAAAAAAATTAAAAATCACAAGTTTTTATTGCTCTATGTGCAAGAATTTCCGTAACTTTGCATTTATCTTATGTATTTAAGATTAAAACAGTGATTATGAAAACAAAGCATTTTTTACTATTAATCATATTCGCGATTATGCCATTTTCAATATTCGGACAGAGCTACAAGTATTTGTGGGAGCAGGTGATGGATGCCTCCCGCAAGGATTTGCCGAAAACACAGATGGCAGCGCTCGATAAAATCGTAAAGAAAGCGACACAAGAAAAACAATACGGCCAACTGCTGAAGGCGCAGCTGATGCACGCTTCGCTGCAGGTGACCCTCTCACCCGACTCTCTCGACCCGGTGATGAGCGATATTGCCCTGCAGGCACAGCAAGCAGAGAGGAAGGATGCTGCCCTGTCGGCGGTATACAACTGCATCGCCGGTTCCATCTACAGGAGCAACGCCCGCAGCTACGAGGCCGACGATGCCGACAAAGCGAAGGCATTCCTCGCCAAAGCCATGGAGCATCCCGACATTCTCGCCAAGCACAAGGCATCGGAGTATGAACCGCTGATAGAAAGCGGCGTTGACAGCGAGATATTCGACAAGGACCTGCTCAGTCTGATAGGCTACCAAACGGGCGATTACGCCACTATGCACGACTATTACCTGAAGGCAGGCAACCGCCGTGCTGCCATGCTCACCGCCCTGGAGATGGTGAAGCAACAGCACCAACTCAGAAAATACAAGCTGGAAGGCTCGCCCTATGCAGCCGCCTTGGACTCGCTCATCAACCTTTATGGCGACTTGCAGGAGTGCGGAGAGGTGGCGGTGGAGCGCGCCGTGTTCATCAACCAATGCTCCGACGTGCCGCTTGAGAAGAGAATCAGCTATTTCGACGAGGTGATAGCCCGATGGGGCGGATGGAAGCACACCAACCAGGTGCGCAACATGAGCAACGCACTCACACAGCCGCAGTTCAGAGTACGCACGAGCAAGACCGTTTACCAGCCCGGAAAGCAGATCGTGATTGATGTGGAGAATGCAAGGAACATCCGGCAACTCACTTTGACCGTTTCGCGCGTCAACATCACCGGCGACAACGAATACTACCCCGGCAACCAGGAGCACTACAACATCATCAGGAAAAGCATTGTTGCCGGTAGCCAGAAGACCTACACGCGCACCTACAACGACAAGAAAGAGTTTGAATTGAGCCGCGACAGAATCACCGTGGATGGTCTGCCTATGGGTGCATACCTGCTGGAATTCAAGACCGACAACAGCAAGATTGCCGTGCAGAAGATGCTCATCTACGTGAGCAACCTGATGGTGCTCTCAGAAGAACTGCCCGGTAAGCAGGTAAGAATTGCCGTTGTGGATGCCACCACTGGACAACCTGTGCCTCAGGCAAATATAAAAGTCTATTCAAGAAAAACTTACAACAAGCCCGTAACGGAAAAAACGCTCACTTGCAATGCCAAAGGCGAGGCTTTGTATGCCTACAAGAACGAGGATTTCCAATACCTTTATGCCTACACGAATACCGACAAATGGTGTCAGCGTTCCTCTTTCCAGCGCAACAGGTTCAACTATTATGAAGACGATGACACGGAATCCATCGTCAGACTCTATACCGACCGCCGCATCTACCGACCTGGTCAGACGGTTCATCTTTCGGGTATCGCCTTCACCAACGCCGAGGGACTGCACACGGAAGCCACTTCGGGCAAGAGCATGAAGGTGGTTCTGAGAAACGCCAACTACAAAGAGGTGAAGACAGTGAGCGTTACCACCGACGAATACGGCACCTTCGCCGCTGATTTCGCGCTGCCCACCAACGGGCTTACCGGCAATTACAGCATCCATACAGACCATGGCAACGGTTATGCAAACATCCGCGTGGAGGAGTATAAGCGCCCCACTTTCGAAGTGGAGTTCGACGAAGTGAAAACGAAATACAAGAACGGAGACACCATTACCGTCACCGGTCGCGCCAAGAGCTATGCCGGCGTGCCTGTGCAAGGTGCCAACGTGAGGTACACACTCCTGCGCCGGAAGGCCATTTGGTGCTGGTGGTGGGGAATGAGCAGCGCCGAAGAGACTGACGACGGTGAGGTGGTGACCGACGAAAAGGGTGAATTCCGCATCCAAATGCCACTGCAACTGCCCTCCTGGGAGGATGACGACGATGATGATAACCTTGATGAGGAAGAGTATTACAGGCGTCCGCGCTTCTACGACTTTATCGCCAAGGCTCTTGTAACCGACCTCGGAGGTGAGTCGCACGAGGGAAGCATCAGCGTTCCATTGGGCAGCAAGCCCACCGCTTTCTACTGCGACGTGCCGGAACAGATTGAACGTGACTCGCTGAAAACAATCACCTTCACGCTCTATAACGCCGCCGGACAAGCCATCGACGGCACCGTAGACTACACCATCGACGGGAAAAACCGCAAACAGACTGCTGCCAACCAGCCTGTCAAGCTCAATGTGAAGAGTCTGAAATCGGGCAAACACACCATCGAGGCTGTATGCGGCACCGACAGCATCAAGAAAGAATTTATCGTGTTCTCGCTGAAAGACAAGTCTCCATGCATCGAAACCCACGACTGGTTCTACCAAACTGCCACCACGTTCCCACGCGACGGCAAGCCCGTAACCTTACAGGTGGGCGCGTCAGATCCCGACACACATATTCTATATACGATCATTTCTGGCGATAAAATACTGGAAAACGGAACCATCGACCAGAGCAATGCCATCAACACACGTGAGTTTGCATACAAAGAGCAATACGGATCGGGACTGCTGCTCACCTACGCTTGGGTGAAAGACGGCATCTGCTACAAGCACAGCACCACCATAGAGCGACCGCTGCCCGATAAGAAGATGCAGCTGAAATGGAGCACATTCCGCGACCGACTGACACCGGGGCAGAACGAAGAATGGACATTGAACATTCAAGGACCCGACAGAAAGCCTGCTGCCGCCCAGCTTTTGGTGACAATGTACGACAAGAGTCTCGACCAGCTGGCACAGATGAGCTGGGGTCTCGACCTTGGTATCAATCAGAGTTTGCCCAATACAAGGTGGGGGCAATTGGTGAACCCTTCGCAGGAACAATATGGATATCAACGTCTTACGAACCATCAAGTGAAGGGATTGCAGCTGTCTCACTTTGTAAATGACATCTTGAATCTCAGAGACTACAGCGGAATGATATACAGAGTAAGGCAAGAAGCATTCGCCGCAGAGCCCATGGTGACCATGGATGCCACCGACGGCATCGTGGTGAGAGGCATGGCACCGATGAGGAAAACTGTGATGACGGGGGCTTCTGCCAAAGTAAATGCCGCTGGCGAGGGAGCATTATATGAAACATTGAGAAACAGTGACGATGAGGAAGCGGAGGAAACGGATACCAATACCGAGGAACCGCAGGTTCGTGAGAACCTCAACGAAACGGCATTCTTCTATCCTGCCCTGCTGTGCGACGAAAAGGGCAACGTGAACATACGCTTCACGCTCCCCGAAAGCATCACCACGTGGAAATTCATCGGTCTTGCCCACGACAAGCAGATGAACTACGGCATCATCAACGCCGTTGCCGTGGCGAAGAAAGATGTGATGGTGCAGCCCAACATGCCACGTTTCATCCGCGTGGGCGACAAGGCAACCGTCTCAACAAGGATATTCAACACTGCCGAAAGGGATGTTTCGGGCAATGTGAAGATGATATTAATGGATCCCGAAACAGACCAAATAGTCTATGAGTCGGAACAACCTTTCAGCGTGAAAGCCGGTGAAACGGCGAATGCCACCTTCGGTTTCGAGCCTACAGAATGTACTCCCGCCCTGCTGGTATGTAAGATCATTGCACGCGGCGAGGGGTTCAGCGATGGCGAACAGCACTATCTGCCCATCCTTCCTGACCGCGAGATGACCATCACCACCGTACCATTCACACAGCATGAGCCGGGAACGAAGGTGATCGACCTCACCACGCTGCTCCCCGAAAACGCCACTTCGAAGAAGCTCACCGTGGAATACACCAACAACCCGGCATGGATGATGGTGCAGGCATTGCCTTTTGTAGGTGATGTAAACGAGAAAAACGCCATCAGTCTGGCATCGGCATACTATGCCAACAGCATTGGCAAGCATATCATCGGCCAGAGCGCGCGCATCAAATTGGTGTTCCAGCAATGGCAACAGGAACAGGGCAACGAGACATCGCTGATGAGCAGCCTTGAAAAAGATCAGAACCTGAAGTCGCTCATCTTGGATGAAACGCCGTGGGTGATGAATGCCGAGCGGGAGAGCGACCAGAAGAAAGCCATCGCAAACTTCTTCGACGAGAATGCACTGCAGAACCGCCAAACCACAGCACTGGAGCAACTGCGCCGCCTGCAGAACGGTGACGGGTCGTTCTCTTGGTGGGAAGGTATGCGCGGAAGTCCCGCCATGACTGCCGAGGTGATGGAATTCCTCACCCGTCTGAACATGCTTTGCGGCAACGACAGTCAGACGGAGCGCCTCCTCAGCCAGGCTAACAAGTATCTGAGCGGCATCGTAATCAAGGAGGTGGCTGAGATGAAACGGCTCGAAAAGGAGAAGAAGCCCTATTATATCAACGGTTACCACGCCCTGCAATGGGTATACCTGAATGCCATTGCCGACCGCCAGTTGAATGCGAAGGAAAAGGAGGCTACCGATTTCCTGATGAACTATCTTGAGAAACAGATCCTCACGGAAAGCCTCTATGCCAAGGCATTGATGGCGGTGGTGCTCCATAAGCAAGGAAAAACCGCCAAGGCCCTCGACTATCTGAAGAGCCTGAACGAATATAGCGTATACAAGGAGGAGATGGGGCGCTACTACGACACGCCACGAGCACGCTATTCGTGGTTCGACTACCGCATTCCCACTCAGACAGCAGCCATCGAAGCACTTCAATTGCTTACGCCGAATGACCTCCTGACCATCAACGACATGAAGCGATGGCTGCTGCAAGAGAAACGCACGCAGAGCTGGGACACGCCCATTAACAGCGTGAATGCAGTGTTTGCCTTCCTCAACGGCAACACTCGCATACTCGCCAACCAGGAGCAAACCAAGCTTTCCATCAACGGAAATGCCATCGAACTGCCAAAGGCTACTGCCGGACTGGGCTATGTGAAGACAGCCGTGGCAGCAGAAAATGCCAAGACGTTCACCGCCGAAAAGACAAGCACCGGCACGTCGTGGGGTGCTGTCTATGCGCAGTGCATGATGCCGGTGAGTGAGATAGAAGCCTCTTCGTCGGGCATCACCGTGAAACGCGAGATACTGCCAGCATCGGGAGCGGACAAGCACAGTGGCACTTACCATGTGGGCGACAAGGTGAAGATACGCATCACCATCATTGCCGATCGCGACTACGACTTTATCCAGCTCATCGACAAGCGGGCGGCATGCTTAGAACCTGTCAACCAGCTGAGCGGTTACCGTTGGGGCTACTACTGCGCGCCTAAAGACTACACCACGAACTATTATTTCGACCTCCTTTCGAAAGGCAGGCACACGATAGAAACTGAATATTACATCGACCGTGCTGGTACCTACGAAACCGGAACTTGCACCGTGCAATGCGCATACACACCGGAATTCACAGGACGAAGCACATCGCAAACCATACACGTGGAATAAATCCGAAAAGAGAACAAATGAATATGAACAAGAAAAACATGATACTCGCCGCCCTGACAATGGCTTCACTGCATGTCTCGGCGCAGCAGATCACGGCCAAGCACGAGGTGATCGACTGCGGAAACGTGGCTTACGAGTCGCCCGTCACCGTGAAATTCGAACTCAAGAACAGCGGACACAATGCCCTGCAAATCAGCAAGGTGAGAACCAGTTGTGGCTGCACCACAGTGGAATATCCGAAAGGCAGCATTCCGGCAGGCGATGCCTTCACCGTTTCTGCCACCTACGATGCGCAGCAGATGGGGCATTTCACGAAAGACATCGGTATCTATAGCAATGCTTCCGACAAGCCTTTCTACCTCTCCATACGCGGTGTCGTGGTGGAAGAAGTGGTGGATTTCTCCGGCAACTACCCCTATACCTTTGTCGATCTTCGGGCTGATCTCAACAACATAGAGTTCGACGATGTGAACAGAGGCGACCGACCCATGCAGAAAATCCACATCCTGAACAGCAGTTCACAGCCTGTTTCGCCAACGGTGATGCACCTTCCACCCTACCTGAATGCCAATGTTTCGCCAACCACCATCATGCCCGGCAGGCAGGGAACGGTATCTGTCATCTTGGATTCCAAGAAGCTGCGCGACTACGGACTCACACAAACCAGCGTTTATCTAGGCATGTTCCCGGGCGACAAGGTGAGTCCCGAGAAGGAAATACCTGTATCGGCAGTGCTTCTGCCCGCATTCACCGAGATGACGGAATCGCAGCTTGCCAACGCGCCACAGGTGCGGCTGTCGGAAGAAAACCTCGATTTCGTGATGAACGGAAGGACAAAGAAGACCGAGACCATCACCATTGAGAACGTGGGGCGCTCCGATTTGAACATCAGCAGCCTGCAGATGTTCACTTCAGGACTGAAGGTGAAGCTCAACAAAACCCGTCTCCTGCCCAACGAAACGGCAACGCTGAAGATCACTGCCGAGGCAAAAGCCTTGCGCGGAGCACGCACCAAGCCCCGTGTGCTCATGATCACCAACGACCCGGAGAAATCGAAAGTAGTCATCAACATTAACATCAAATAAAACAAATACCATGGAACATCCCGAAAACAGCGCGGAATATAAAGGCTTGCAGGTGAATGCAGGCGTAGCATCACAGTCGATTGTCAACCCCTATCTGCAGCGCGGACGGTTCCGCCGCCGCGAATACAGCGCCGCCGACCTGGTGGAAGGCATCATCAAAGGCGACGTAACGATACTCAGTCAGGCAGTCACACTGGTGGAAAGCGTGAATCCCGCCCATCAGGCCAAGGCTCAAGAGGTAATTGAGAAGTGCCTGCCCTCCAGCGGCAACAGCGTGCGCATCGGCATCAGCGGTGTGCCGGGTGCCGGAAAGAGCACATCCATCGATGCCTTTGGCTGCCATGTGTTGGACGTGCATGGCGGTAAATTAGCCGTGCTTGCCATCGACCCCAGTTCGGAACGCTCGAAAGGAAGTATCCTCGGCGACAAGACGCGCATGGAGAAACTGTCATTGCGCGAAGAGGCTTTTATCCGTCCTTCGCCAACAGCAGGCTCTCTCGGTGGCGTTGCACGCAAGACAAGGGAGACCATCATCCTCTGCGAAGCAGCCGGATACGACAAGATATTCGTTGAAACGGTGGGCGTAGGACAGAGCGAGACGGCATGCCACTCCATGGTAGACTTC
The DNA here is from genome assembly GCA_017471245.1 of Prevotella sp. Lineage (GTDB taxonomy): Bacteria > Bacteroidota > Bacteroidia > Bacteroidales > Bacteroidaceae > Prevotella. The sequence goes on along the minus strand of JAFUVB010000061.1, from coordinate 55,331 downwards.
TTCCTGCTCATCCAGTTAGCAGGAACGGGCGATGAGCTGCAGGGCATCAAGCGCGGCATCATGGAGATCTCCGACGGCATCATCATCAACAAATGCGATGGAAACAATGTGGACAAATGCCAGATGGCAGCCACCAACTTCCGCAATGCACTCCATTTCTTCCCCATGCCCGACAGCGGATGGCTGCCAAAGGTGCTCTGCTACAGCGGATTCTATGGCACGGGCATCAAAGAGATTTGGGATATGATCTACCAGTATTTCGATTTCGTGAAAGCCAACGGCTATTTCGACCTGCGGCGCAATGAGCAGAACAAATGGTGGATGTATGAAACCATCAACGAGAACCTGCGCAATTCGTTCTACAACAACCCCGCCATCGAAAAGCGAATACAACATGCTGAGCAGACAATCCTATTGGGAGAGAAAACCAGTTTTGCCGCTGCCAGCGACCTGCTCGAACTCTATTACAGGCAGCTGAGGGGAGAAAGATTGAGATAAACCGCAGGTATAACACCGCATAAGCATGAGCATCGCGCCATCGACAGAGAGAAACAATCGCATGTTACAGATAGAAATCGACAGTGGTAGCGGCTTCTGCTTCGGCGTGACCACCGCCATCAGGAAGGCAGAAGAAGAACTGGCAAAGGGCAACACGCTCTATTGCCTGGGCGACATTGTGCACAACGGCATGGAATGCGAAAGGCTCCACAACCTGGGGCTCATTACCATCAACCATGAAGAGATGAATCGGCTGCACGATGCGAAGGTGTTGCTGCGCGCCCACGGCGAGCCACCGGAGACATACCAGCTGGCACAGCAGAACAACATTGAGATTATCGATGCCACCTGCCCCGTGGTGCTTCAGCTGCAGCGGCGCATCAAACGACAATATGATGCCAACCCGGAGGCACAACTGGTAATCTTCGGCAAGCCCGGTCATGCAGAAGTGCTCGGTCTTGTAGGGCAAACACACAGCACAGCAATTGTCATTGCCAAGTTCGACGATGTGAAGAAGCTCGATTTCAGCCGCGATATCTACCTCTATTCGCAGACCACCAAGTCGCTCGACGAGTTCAACCGCATCATCGAATATATCAAAAAGCATATTTCACCGCAGACTCACTTCCAGAGTTTCGACACCATCTGCCGTCAAGTAGCCAACCGCATGCACAACATCCGCACCTTTGCCGAGAAGCACGACCTACTGCTTTTCGTGTGCGGTCATAAGAGCAGCAATGGCAGGGTGCTGTTCAACGAGTGCTGTCAGGTGAACAGCAACTGCCACCTCATAGAAAACTCATCCGAAATCCAGCTTCAGTGGCTCGAAGGCATACGTTCCGTTGGCATCTGCGGTGCCACCAGCACTCCCAAATGGCTCATGGAGGAATGCCGCGACTATATCGAGGCAGTGCAAGAAACCGTTTAATTAAACATGTAAAAAACATGCTAAGCATAAATGGAAAAAATAATTCCTGATTTAACTTTGCTGTTTAACGAAAAAACACTATCTTTGCAAAGCACTATGGTATTTTGCAACGCCCAATAATAATCAGGTGCAATCACAATATAATACAAAATGAAGAAATATGGCCACAACGATTAAACGCAAGGCAACATCGTTTCGCCTGCCAAACTATCTTTTGGAAGGTCTCAAGACAGAGGCTAAAAGACAGAATCGGAGCGTAAACAACCTCGTAGAGTTTGTTTTATCAACATCTTTGTTTAGGGAACCAAATGCAGAAACACTGGCTGCAATGAAAGAATGCAAATCAGGCGTTGAACTGGAGGATTTCGACCCAAACGAACTGGATAAATATATTTATGCAGAGAATACTGAAGAAGTCCACACAGTTTAAAAAGGACTTAAAGAGATACATCCACAAGCAGTCAAAGTTGCTCGCGCTGAAACTTGTAACCTCTTCATTGAGAGAAACAGGACATGTTCCTTCTGAGTATCGGCCACACATGCTTTCTGGCAATTATCGGGGATTTATGGAGTGCCACATAGAAGATGATTTCCTTCTTATTTGGATTGACGAGTCGGCTAATACCATTAAACTAGTACGCCTTGGCACTCACCACGAGTTATATGGGAAGTAGCTGTCTGGCATTTTACAGTAAGGAGCCAAGAAGCATCCTCCCCCTTACACCAGTAGCAATCTGAGCATGCGAAAAAGCACAAAAAACGGGATGCGTTGCAAGTCAGCAAGCATCCCGCGGACAAATTAACTCAAGTTTAAATCAAAATAAGGTTGATACCAAGAGCCTCTTCGAGTTTGGTCAAGATATCAAGGGACATATTCTCACTACCCTTGAGAATTTTCGAAACATACTGCTGAGTGCAATTCATTCGTTCAGCAAGTGCTTTTTGTGTCATGTTCTCTTGTTTCATCTTCATGAGAGCTTTTACGGCAATCATTTGCGAATGGCGGAGCCACGAAGCATTTGCACGCCGCCACTCAGCCTCTTCCCGCCATTTAGACGGTGTGCTGCTTTGATTTGCATTGAGAAACTCTTGTGTTTTCTGTTTCATATTCACCTCCTTCCATTATTCCAGTTCTGCAAGATAATCAACAAGACCGTCTGCATCTATAGCACCCTCATTAATAAGGAAATTACGTACAGACTCCATTACATTAAGTTCATGCAATGTGTGCTGACGCTCCTGCATTGTTCTTGTCAGCTTTATTGCGCCACCAGTTATTATGTAGCATCCCGGTTCTAACTTTATAGCGTATAGCCGCAACCATGAGGCATGGTTTTGCCTCTCTTTGATACGAGCTTTCTCCATCCCAAGAAGCATTTCGCTGGTTCGACTGTTGTTCAGTGGACGGAAGATTTTGTCCAAGTCAGCATTGGGAGATATGTCTAAAATCAGGCACTGGATTCGTTCACTGTCTTCAATCGTATCATAAATCGCCTGATTAATGTCAGTAATCATGAAATATGATTCAAGATCTGACATATTCTCCATAAAGAAATTAACCAGCCATTCAGGGTCACTCCACTGCTGAAATATTTGCTGAAGGACATTGTCATCAGCATCGTCCTTACGAATCGCCCAGAGCGTATTATTATCAAGAATTTTATCGAATTTCATTTTTAATAATTATATTCTTATTCTTGGGTACAAAGATACTACAAATAAAACAGAAAAACAACTGTCAGTTGTGTTTTTTTCAAAAAAAGCATAAAAAAACGGGATGCGTTGCAACTCGGCAAGCATCCCGCGGACAAATTAACTCAAGCTTATATGAAATACTATATTCTTTAATATCCGATTACATGTCATCATCATCCCAGAGACTGCCCTTGCCACGGGAGTCAAGATTTCCATAATCATCATCAATGGGAACAGAATCGAAAGGATAATCAGTGAATCTTCTGCCTTCCCATCCTTCGTTGACCCAACTCTCATTTCCATAGTCATCCCAGTGTGGGTTACCGAAACGGGAATACCTATTCAGTTTATAACTTGCACAGAAATGCTTTTCTATTTTGAGCACAAACACCTCGGTTACAGGCTTTACATATATATTCTTCATGACTCGCCTCCTTCCTTACTTTACAAAATATTTCTTCCCATTCACAATATACAAGCCCTTAGGCAGATTCTTGAGTTGCGAAGAACCCTTTCCGACTATTTGGCCGTTAATGTTGTAAATCACATCCATGTATTCCACAGAGAGCCCTTTATCACGAGCATCGTTCAGAATGTTCTCCATTCCTGTCGGCGACTGGTATTCGATATCTGTTACATATTCGTTGAATCCCAAATCGAAACCTTTTGCTCCAGAAGAAGCGATTCCATTCTCAATATTGTTTACTGCTGCTTCATTTGGAATAATGATTGCAGTATACTGACGCCACAATCCTCCAGACGTTCTGGTGTCGGGAGCCGTCTCACGGTAATACTTGGGATATAAATATCCAGTATCGCTTTTATCCCTCTCACATCCAAGGAAATAAGCTCCGTATGGGATGAGAGCCTCTCCATCCTTTTTATGCATTCCCACGAATGTATAGCCAGCACCAGCAGAATAGGCTTCTGTTCCTCTACGATAACCCGTCTGTCCAGGTGCATCTGTAGTAAAGCCTTTAGTTGCCTCCCACGTCACATAATGGGTAACGGTCTTTTCGCCTACAGTATGTTCTGTTCCTTCACCTGTCAGGGTTGCTTTACCGCCGCTTGTAGGTACAGCAGCTTTTGCTTGAGCTGCGGTAATTGGTTCATAATCAAGGTATTTAATATTGACGAACTCGCAGTCAGTTTTCTTTCCGTTGGCTCCGATCTTCGTATTTGGGTGAATCATGTATGGATGAGCAGCAAAAGCCATGATCTCGCTGGTTGTATCTTGCTGCGCCACATCCATAAAGTGCAGAATCAAAGCTTTTGTTTTTTCTGATTCATCAACTACTTCAACACCAGTGAACTCACAGATTTCGTATGAAGCACCGAAAGCAGTCTCCAACTGACCGGGAGTTAAGTCGAATGGGAAGCACATGGTATACCAAGTGTCATCATATTGCTTTGTCAATATCTGCGTTGGGTTGGTCGGGCTTTCCCCTTTCATCAGTATAAACTGCTTCCATCCTTCAGCGGACTGCACGTATTCATCAACAGCAGTACCTTCTTTATCTCCATCTACAATTTTTCCACCTGTACTACCACCTTGAACTGTAGCTGTGGTAAATGCAGCCCCCAGTCGTTTTGCATAGTCATCACCATATTCTGTACCACTAATACTTTCATGCTTCGGAAGTGTAAAATCATCGGAAGTCTGATAATAATACGTGTCTGAAATGCTCACTGCAAAACGCTCATCGTTCTTTTCTGTGTCTGCGACCATCTTACCGTCCACTTCTTTTTCTGCTTGGATGAAATGTAGTACAGTAGCACCACAACCGGCATTTTTATACTTAAGGCATCCTTCTTCCCATGTCTCACTAACGGTTTTCTGACCAGTAGATGCAGAACCTGTTTCTGTCAAGCCCTCTGGACCACTGGCGGCATTGAATAATTGTATACCTTCAAACGTTCCTTCATCATGATTGTTAGAATTAATATTAACAGCAGGCCATATCCTGGGCAAATCTTTATCAGGGGGAGTCATTAAGAAGATATGCTTAAGCTCAGTACACTGAACAAAAGCAGCCTTACCTATGGACTCGACATTTTTAGGAATAACGATTTGCTCTATCTTATGACACTGGCAGAATGATTCGTTACCGATTGTCTTCAGTGTTTCAGGTAATCTTACTGCAGCCAGATTCTCCAAGTCATAAAACGCACGGTCACCAATAGCTACGGTTCCTTCTGGAATAGTTATGTGGTTCATTGCTTTACCCTCATAGAAACATTCCTCTCCGAAAGTAAGTTCATTTACAAGTTCACCGAAGTACACATATTTAACATTGGGACACTGATAGAAAGCTTGCTTGCCTATTAACTCTATTTGTGTGTTCCCTTCTGTGCCAATATCAATCTGTTTCAATTCACTGCACTGCGCGAAAGCTTTTTCTCCAATAACCCGATAATTCTCGGGAATAAAGATTGATGTCAAATTCTTACAATTGAAGAAGGCCTCATTAGAGATAGAGTCTCCTAATTCATGCACTTGCACTTCTGGAAGTTTCAATGTTAGTATTTTGTCGCGCCAGTTAGCCGCATTATGATATACATTTAGATTCTCACTATTCTGGAACACAGCTCGGCTCAAATCAATATTCTTAGGACTTTGATCTTTGTCGTTCAACAGAGCCTCTGACTGATCAGCATTGTTAAGATTTCCAGCCAACTTCACCGTTTCTATTTTCTGAGATTCACTAACACGATGAATATAATCACTTGCTGCCTTCAACTTACCTGCTGTTCCGACGAATGCCAGCACAGTGCTGCCAGTACCCTCATCTTCTCCGCCATCACCGTCTTTAGATATTGCAATGGCTGCATTCAGGCTTGTACAACCTTGGAACATCCTGACATTCGCCTTGCGCATCCAATTACCGTTGGAATCAGTGCCTTTGGGAAAATCTGTTTCCAGATCTCCGCTTTCAAACACAGTTGGATCTTTTGCCGACATGGCATTCGGCAGAATGATATTCTCTATAACTGTATTGCCGGAGAAATCCAATGCTTCATATTGACCGCCTTCAACCGTTGCCATATCCATACATAGGGTTTTCACCCCTTTTGCTGCAAGCTTGTCATGAAGAGCAGCCAAGTCTGTGGTATTCAACGGACCCTCTATATAAAGTCTTTCCGTGCCAGCAGGAACTGCATTCAGTTTAGCTTCAAGTTTACCAACGGAAGTCACTTTAATATTATAGAATATCTGTCCGCTGTGGGTTATCTCAGTATCCACTTCTTTCACAACAACTTTGCTTACCGCAAAACCTGCACTTGTAAACTTAGTTTTCTCAGTATTCTGTGTATCTTCATCATCGCTGTATGTGTACATGGTTCCGCCATTCTCTGAAGACCAAGATGTATCGCTCTTCTTCAGTGCAACAGAAGTAATAGCAAAAGACTCATAGCCTGTACCGAGATTATTCACACTGCGGATGGCATCTGCATAAGCTCCCAAATTATCATCCTCTTCGGTTTTGATGGTAAGTGAACCGGATGAGAACTTACTGCCGCCTGCAAACTCTATTTCAGAGACATCGAGACCGGCATCTTTAAGTGCCTTTACTACATTTGCAAGGTTGCTCACATCAGCTGCAGAGATGTTCAATTTACCATTAGCGTATGTGCTGCCTCCTGGCAATGGCACGGAACTGAATGTTTTTCCGTTATCTTTCAACACTTTCAGTGCAGCTGAAAGCTGGTTGAGAGTGGTACTGGAACCAATGGTTACGCTTCCATTGGAATAGGACACGCCGCCTGGTAACAGTATTGTTGTTGCAGATGTTAGAATTGGCAAGTCGTTAACATTGTTCTCGACTCTGCTATAATCCAGAGTTCTAACTGTGTTTGCTGTTCCAAGATTTTGAATCGCTGTAATATCATCAGAAGAAAGTGTTCCCCCTATTTCCAATCCGATAATGGTATTACCCTCATCCAAGTTCGACTGTATTGCTGTAGCAACCGCATTACCTGATGATGTTGCAGACAACTCTGTAATAGTTACCTTATTTCCACCACTACCTCCACCAGATCCATTAACATCCTTACCTGATTCTATTAAACTTAGCACATTTGGGTCATTCTCCTTATCAAATGGGCTGTTTCCATCAATGGTAATACTTGAAGCATTCTGGACCAAAACGTCATTGACCCAACTGCCATCATTATTTATAACCCAAACATCCAATGTTTCCCCTGCAACGATAGCATACTTTCTATCCCAATTGCTACTTTTCATTTCATCAGTAAGAGTGGTACCAGATGGAAATATAACAGCTCTCCATCCGCCATTTATCCCTGACGTAAACGATACTCCTGTTACTTCGCTGTAATCCAATCGTTTAGCATTCGCAACAGGCTGGTTGCTTAATCTTGTTATAGCTGCAGCTGTAGCCTCTCCAGTAACTTTTAGATTCGTAATGCTAGCCCAATTTCCATAAATATTAGAAATCTGCCAATCATAGAAATCTCCAAAATCACTGCCCAACACAAGTGTTGCAGTATTGTCATCATTTACAGTCAACGTACTATTTCCAATATTGTAAGTCGTTGCCGCCAATACACTCATCGAATTCAGTGCCATCATTAATACTACCACCATGAACTTTTTCTGGATAAACTGGTTACATGGCATAGTAGATGCAGCCATCAAAAACTGATGATTGAATAGTTTTTTCATTTTGTTTGAGTTTGAGAATATCATTTTGTTAATTAATTTACGTAAACGTTATATGCTACATGTTGTGTTGTGAGTCGATGTGTTGCAGTCTGAAGACTTTATGCTGACGGGGTCTTCAGCTTGCAGGTGGCGCACCATTATGTGCTGCATCATGCGCCATCCGGTAGCTGTAATTGAAATATGCCCTATAAACCTTGACCGTTAACAAACTCTACTACAAATGCGTTATATGTTATATTTTCTCATCCATTGCATTAAGAAATGTTACTTTCAGATGCAAAGTCATGCAAAAGTATAAACTTTCCTTGAAAGGAGAAACAATTTCGTTGTAAAATCTCACTTTTATTAACGTATTTTAACCACAAAAAGTATAAAAACTATGGTTTTTTCAATATTTTTCTTAATAGCATCTATATTCAACCGGCTATATGCGTATGAAAAATGTTAAGGAATATGTATGATCTTAGAGGTGGTGATCTTAGAGGTGAGAGGTGAGAGGTGAGAAGTTTAGAGGTGAGAGATATGCACTGAGATACAGTGCTCTATATTCGCATAGCATATTATTGGCATCAGCATCCAGCTAAATACTTATCCCTATATCATAGTTCTATTCTCTTGCTTCTTGCTTCTTGCCTCTTGCTTCTAAATCATATCTCTCACCTCTAAAATACTCACCCCTCACCTCTAAACATACCTCTTGCTTCTTGCCTCTTGCTTCTTGCTTCTAAAAAATTCTTCTTGCCTCTTGCCTCTTGCTTCTAAAACATTCGCATGTTTCTCACCCGCAGTGGAAATATGTTTCCACGAGCTTCTGGATTTCTTCGGGTTTGTTCTCCGTATCATGGCGCAGCGACTGGTCGTTGAAGGCACGGAGCTGGCGCAGGATGCCGTCGATCATCGCCTTGCTGAACACGCCACGCTCCTCGAAAACGGCACGCTGCCGCTCTAAGCAGTCGGCAGAGGCCACGCAGCTGTCGGGCAGCTGCGCCAGCTGAGCCAGCTTGTCGGCATTGGCGGCATCGTGGATGTTCACGTTCACGTAGGTCTTCTCTGCCAACTGGAGTGCATTGGGCATCTCAAATCCATGGCGGCATGCCACGCACAGACCCGCCAGGAGCTGATAGAGGTCGGCACTGCCATCGGGAGAGCGCATCTCTACGGTCTGCTTCATGGTCTTGTCGAAGTTGCTCGGCTGCTCCAACGGATTGGCAATGCGCGACATGTCGGCATCCGCAGTCCATCCTAACGGCACTCGCACGAGCACGGAACGGTTGCGGTCGCCCCAGCAAACGTTGGTGGGTGCTTCCTGATGGGGCACCAGGCGGAAATAGCTGGTGGGATTCTTGTTGCCGAAAGCGGTGATGCTCGGTGCCAGTTGCATCATGCCTGCTATCATGCGGCGCGCATCCTCGCTCAGCTCACCGTTGCTGAGCATCATGTTCTTACCGTCTTTCACGATGCGCATGTGTATATGCAGTCCACTGCCTGCCTTTCCGGTGGTGATCTTCGGTGCAAATGTCACGTTATATCCATATTCGTAGGCCAGGTTGCGGATGATCCACTTGGCAAGCATCAGCTGGTCGGCAGCCTCTTCCACGCGCACGGGCAGGAACTCTATCTCGTTCTGCTCGTATACCAGTCCGTCTTGCTTGAAGTTGCCCACTTCAGAATGCCCATACTTGATCTGTCCGCCTGCCTGAGCGATATACTGCATGCACTGCTGACGGAAGAGATTGGTCTTGGCGTATGGTGCCGACTCATGATATCCATGCTGGTCGATGGCGGGATAGAGTTCCTCATCATCGGAAATCACATAGTATTCCAGCTCGCCCATCGCCTGAAACTCCATGCCTGTCACCTCAGTGAAGGCGCGCGATGCCTTGGCGAGCGTGTTCTCCGGCGAACTGGCAAGCAGGTTGCCGTCTTTGTCGAAGTAGGAACACAGCATGCAGAGTGTTGGAATCTCGGCAAAGGGATCAACGAATGCCGTGCAGAACCGCGGCAACACATAGAGGTCGCTGCTTCCTGCCTCGATAAACGAGAAGAGGCTGCTGCCGTCGACGCGCTCCCCACACGAGAGGATGGTGTCGAGATATGCCATGTTGGTGATCACGAAGTTGAGCGTTTTCAGTTTACCGTCGCCTCCGGGATACATGAAGTTCACCATTTTGATTTCATTTTTCTCGATGAAGCGAATGATGTCGGCCTTGGTGAATGTCCTTGGCGACTTCTGCAGGAATGCCACCACGGGGTTTGCATTCATTGCAATGATAGGATCTGCCATAAAATATAGTTGTAAGTTAGTAATGAATATGTTGTTATTTTCCGGCAAAGGTATATAAAAAAGGGAACAGCACCAAAAGGAACCCTCATTTTTTGAATATTTTTTGCATAAACAAGAAAAACTGCAACTATCCGGCGAATCGATTTATAGGAGTCGCCTACGGCGAGAAATCTTACAAATTTAGACAAATCTTTCAAAATAGTAATATTGAAAATCAATTTGTTAGATTTGAACAGATTTGTAAGATTTCTGCGCGAAAGCGCACTCCAAGCATTTTGATACGCCCTCGTAATTTGTGCTAATTTGTGCCAATTCGTTTCTTTTAAATACATGTGAAGATACGCGAAAAGCAAGGTGGCACGTCCTTTTCCTATACAAAAAACAACAACATCCCGCACCTGAGCATAACCAGCTGGCTATCAATGTGTTTGTATAAAAACAACCCGCACCCGATGCAGCACCCGATGAGGCACCCGACGCAGCACCTACTTCATATTTTTTTAGAAGTGAGAGGTGAGAAGTCAGAAGATTAGAGAATACATTCGACTACAAGTGGTCTGTAACAAGACATTCGTCTCCACTCCTTTACTCCTCCACTCCTTTACTCCTAATCTCAAAAGCACAACGTAGGTGCCGCAGCAGGTGCCGCATTGGGTGCTGCATCGGGTGTCGCATCGGGTGCTGGCTAATTTTATATAAACGCACTGATATTCAGGCAGATACGCTCAGGTGCACGAAAACAACTTTTTTAACCATGGAGAGCATTTGTGAACCCATCAAAAAAACCTGATGTTTCGAGCGCCGAAACATCAGGTTTTGGAAGGTAAAAGCATAGGTTTCATGTGGTGAAAACATAGGTTTCAGAAACTGAAAGCATAGGTTTTTCCCGGCATTAATACCCATCTTCTTCGTCATCGTCCCACAAGGAGGAACGCTTAGCGGGAGTGATGTCGCCGAAATCACCGCTGTTGTCGAGACCGATTGATCCGGCTTCGCGGTTGTCGCCTTCACCTTTGTTTTCAATATTAGTTTCCGAAAGCGGGTTCATGTTGGCGATGCCAGCTTCAGTCTGCACACGTATCAGCTCGGTGCAGGGCGCTGTATAGAGTTTCTTTTCCATGATTCTCTCCCCCACTTATTTGATAAATACTTTCTTTCCGTTCACCACATACACGCCCTTAGGCAGTCCTTCGAGCGACGCAACATGATGGCGTACCATGATGCCACTGACAGAATACACATTGAACAGCTCCTGATTGCCGCCTGCATTGGCAGAATGAATCTCCACGATGCCCGTTGTCTGCTGCTCATCGCCGCCCTCGAATACTTCATCAAACGAGATGGCGGAGAGCTGGCGAGCACCCTGTGCGCTGCCCGTGTTGTCGGAAGTTGCCTTGAAATAGGCGCGCATGCTTCCGCTCTGCATGGTTTTCTCTTTCAGCCAATACAGCTTGTCGTTGATGAAATAGCCGTATTCGCCCATATCCTCGCTGCCATACACCCCCTTGAACGTATATCCATACTGCTCTGAATAAACGTTCTTGGGCTGAGGAGCATCGATGGTAACGTTATTGAATACTGGATTGCTGACGTTTTTCGATGGCTTGATGAACACCGGCACACCGGCAACGTACAGCTGGTCGTAGACATGGCGGTCGAAATAAGCCATGTGATCATCTTCACCAATATGGTTGAAATGAACAGTCTCAACATCTTTACCGAATATAGAACGCATCTGGTTGATGGAAACACTGAACGGCAGACAGAGTGATGACCATTTGCCGGCTTCAAATGTGCGCCCATTCAGCACAACGTTCTTATATTGCTGTCCTTCTGTGAACGCAGGTGCGGTTGCATTGTTCTCGATGTTGAGCACTTCTGTCGGTCGGTTATTCTCAGATGTAAAGGAAAAACCACAGAATCCCAACTTGGCATAATTGGAGAATACGAAATATGTCTTGCCTTGTTTCACAGGGAATGTATACTTCACATAGCCTTTCTCTAAAACCAAATAGCCGCCACCGAGGTTCGACGGAACCCTAATCACTTCTGAAACCTCTCCGATTTCTTTCCACGGATTTCTTGCATCGTTGTCACTGCCAGGCCACCACGTTCCCGAAGCTTTATACACGCCATTGGTTATCCAATTCCTATAGAGTTTGTTCACGTGTTGTGATTCACGCCAGCGTATCACTTTGTTTCCTTTGTCGTTGCCATACTGCTGGATATAGGAAACCAGTTCGGAATAACTTCTCTGGAACGTGGAAAAAGCTACACGATTGGCTGCATCAATCTCAATCTCCTTGCCGGCTTCATCCGTGATGAAAATGGGTCGCCAGGTGATATAGCCTGTAGGCGACCATCGCGGATGGGTCACGCCACCAACTGTCTTCTGCGTATCATACGTATCGATGCAACCATTCTGCAGCAAATAAACGGTCAACACTCCATTTCTGGTTGGTTCAAAATAAACATACCCACCTCGACAGGGTATATCAAATGTGGAACACGTAGGCTTTGAGCCATTCCATCCGCCTAAATCAAAATAACCATCTGTCCCGTCGTTGGGGCATTCATCATAGGCATCATTACCAGCTGTGGTGAACCACTGATAACCATCCGGTGCGCTGTTGTTGTAACCTTTGAATGTGTAGTTTGCAGCACCTGCCCAACTGTCGGATGTATATTTACTGCCCGAATAAGTGTACTGGGGGACTTTTCCTGATAATGTAGAAATTTTTCCTCCCATCCACCTGCCGAATGTCAAGGCAATTCCTGTAACCTCTTGCCTTTTTGTTGTGGGAGGAGTTGTCCCCTGAGCCAACTGATAATTCGCAGTTGTTGTTTGTGCATTAGATTTTACCCCCCCCACTAATAGGAGAAGTGCCAATAATAGTTTTCTCGTTTTCATATTATTAATGTTTTAATTTCATGCTACAAAACGAATGCTAATCCTGCGCATTGTGCGATAGGATTCAGTTACAATACAGAAAGCTTGGCGTCGGTGTGGTTTTCACATCAGGCGTGACTCAGCAATCGTTTCAAATTCTATGCAAAATTAATAAAAAAAAACTAAAACAGAGCACTTAATAATAATGAAATTACCTATTCTATCTATATTTTTCTTGTTTTTGAACAAAAACGGGAAAGAAACAAGGGGGATTTGGAAAGAAATTGAAATAATGAGAATAATGTTTTTATTGGTACACGGGAATAATTTTGTTTATTATTTAACGCGAATATGCGTAAATGCACGTAAATTTTTCGTAAATTATTATTTATGAACATTCACGTGCCATTCACGCATATTCGCGTAAAAAAAATAGGACTCACAAATATTCACATTGCAAATCTCTTGCCTCTAATATCAAGTTCTATTCTCTCACCTCTAAACATATCTCTTGCCTCTTGCCTCTTGCCTCTTGCCTCTTGCCTCTTGCCTCTTGCTTCTTAAAACACTTTAGTTTCTGAACACCAGACCATCGCCGAAGCTGTCGACAATGATGGGCTTCTCGCGATTCACATCACCTGAGAGCAGTTTCTTTGACAGGTCGTTGAGCACGTAACGCTGGATGGCACGCTTCACCGGGCGCGCTCCGAACTCCGGATCGAAGCCTACGTCGGAAAGGAAGCTGATGGCATGAGGAGTCACATCGAGGGTTACATCCTGCTCAGCCAGCATTCGCCTTATCTGGTTCATCTGCAGCGTCACCACATCGGCAATCTCCTGCTTGGTCAGCGGCAAGAACATGATGGTCTCGTCGATACGATTGAGGAACTCCGGTCGGATGGTCTGCTTGAGCATAGCCATGAGCTGCGAGCGGAGAGCTGCGAGTCGGCTGTCGCGGTCGGCGCTGCCACCCATCTGCTCCACCGTTTCGCGTATCAGCTGACTGCCCAGGTTGGATGTCATGATGATGATGGTGTTCTTGAAGTTCACCGTGCGCCCCTTGTTGTCGGTCAGTCGCCCGTCGTCGAGCACCTGCAAGAGGATGTTGAACACATCGGGATGCGCCTTCTCGATCTCATCGAAGAGCACCACGCTGTATGGCTTGCGGCGCACCGCCTCGGTGAGCTGTCCGCCCTCGTCATATCCGATGTATCCCGGAGGGGCGCCAATCAGTCGGCTCACGGTGTGTTTCTCCTGATACTCGCTCATGTCGATGCGCGTCATCATGGTTTCGTCGTTGAACAGATACTCTGCCAACGCCTTTGCCAGTTCGGTTTTGCCCACTCCGGTGGTACCGAGGAAGATGAAAGAGGCTATTGGGCGCTTGGGATCCTGTAACCCCGCACGGCTGCGGCGCACGGCATCGCTCACGGCGGTGATTGCCTCATCCTGCCCGATCACGCGCTTATGCAGTTCCTCTTCGAGGTGGAGCAGTTTCTCTTTCTCGCTCTGCATCATGCGGGTGACGGGAATGCCCGTCCAGCGGCTCACCACTTCGGCGATATCATCTGCCGTCACCTCCTCGCGAACCATTGCGCTGCCGTTTTGTGCAGATGCCAACTGCTGTTGCACGCTGCGGATATCGTCTTCAAGACTGCGCAGCTTGGAGTAGCGTATCTCAGCCACCCTGCCGTAGTCGCCCTCACGCTCGGCGCGCTCGGCTTCATATTTCAGGTTCTCCATCTCCTGCTTGTCTTGCTGTATCTTGTTCACAAGTGCGCGCTCATTCTCCCATTTGGCTCGGAATGCGCTTTCCTTGTCGCGCAGTTCGGCAATGTCCTTGTCAAGCAGCGCAATCTTCTCCTGGTCGTCCTCACGTTTGATAGCCTCGCGCTCAATCTCCAACTGCTTCAGCTGGCGGGTGATATCGTCGAGTACCTCTGGCACGGAGTCGCGCTCCATACGCAGCTTGGCGGCAGCCTCGTCCATCAGGTCGATTGCCTTGTCGGGCAAGAATCGGTCGGAGATATAGCGTTCAGAGAGTTTCACGGCAGCAATACAGGCATCATCTTGTATACGCACCTTGTGGTGGTTCTCATAACGCTCCTTCAAACCCCTCAGGATGGAGATGGCAGAGAGCTCATCCGGCTCGTCGACCATCACCGTCTGGAACCGTCGCTCCAGAGCCTTGTCCTTCTCGAAGTATTTCTGATACTCGTTCAGCGTGGTTGCGCCGATGCTTCTCAGCTCTCCGCGCGCCAGGGCAGGCTTCAGAATGTTGGCGGCATCCATGGCACCCTCACCGGCACCCGCGCCCACCAGCGTGTGAATCTCGTCGATGAACAGGATGATGCGCCCGTCGCTCTTGGTCACTTCGTTGATCACGCTCTTCAGGCGCTCCTCAAACTCGCCCTTATACTTGGCACCAGCCACCAGCGCACCCATGTCGAGCGAGAACACCTGCTTGTCTTTCAGGTTCTCTGGCACATCGCCGCGCACGATTCGCTGTGCCAGTCCTTCCACGATAGCGGTCTTTCCCGTTCCCGGCTCACCTATCAATATAGGGTTGTTCTTCGTTCTGCGGGAGAGAATCTGCAGCACACGGCGTATCTCATCATCACGGCCGATCACCGGATCCAGCTTTCCCGCACGGGCATCTTCCACCAGATTCTTGGCATACTTGCTCAGGCTCTGGAAGTTTTCATCACCGCTCTGTGTCTGAACACGCTGTCCCTGTCGCAGTTCCTGAATGGCTTTCAGGGCATCATTGTAGTTCACGCCTGCATCCTTCAATATGCGGCTTGCCGTTGAGTTCACCTCCAGGATAGCGAGGAACACAGGTTCCACACTCACAAACTCATCACCCAGCTGCTTGGAAATGTCCATGGCGCGCAGCAACACATCATTCGCCTCGCGGCTCAGATAGGGTTCGCCGCCCTGCACACGCGGAAGATGCTGAATCTCCTGATCCAACAACGTATCCACATGAACGGCATTCACACCCAACTTCTGGAAGATATAAGTGGCAACATCCTTACCTTTTTCCATTACGCCCTTCAGCAAATGAACGGGTTCTATCGACTGCTGCCCTCCTTGTCGCGCAACATTAACGGCCATCTGCACCGTTTCTTGCGCCTTGATCGTAAAATTCTCTAATGTCATGGTTTTTATCTCCTTTCTTAGTTGTTTTTTTTGTTAGAAGCAAGAGGCAAGAAGCAAGAAGCAAGAGAATACCTCTTATGCCTCAATGTTCTTTTTAGAAGCAAGAGGCAAGAAGCAAGAAGCAAGAGAATACCTCTTATGCCTCAATGTTTTTTCAGAAGCAAGAGGCAAGAAGCAAGAGAATACCCCTTATGCCTCAATTATACTCACCACTCTGTTCTAATCTCTTGCCTCTTGCTTCTTGCCTCTTGCTTCTCGTTTCTCACCTCTCACCTCTAAATACCACCCTTCAAAACATGTTCCTGGAAGGAAAAATACGACAAAATGACAGAAAAACAAGACAGAACGTCAGCATCAACGCATCTCATTCACCGCTTCGAGCAACTTTTCCACCAATCGCGGAACTGCATAATCGGCAATCGAAGCCTCTTTCACCCATTGATAGCCCTGCCCGGAGAGCAGCTTGACAACGGTTTCGGGCAGCTGTTTCTTTTCAGCCACTTCTAAAAGATAGAAGTCGGCAATGATAACGCGGTGAGTGAGCACATGGCGAATACCTCTGCGGAGAGGAGTGAGCATCGCGGAGAGAGCAGAGAGAGCCTGATTGCCAGTTTGCTGATCCTCAATCAGCAGCGGCTCCCACAGCCCTTGCCAGATGTCACCGGCAGGTCGGCGGCGGATGGCGGTCTCACCGGCACACCTTATATATATATAATTGAAACGGCGAGTCTTCACCTTGAGGTTCTTTAGCTTCACCGGCAGTTCACCGACACGGCCAGTGCGCAACGCCACGCAGCTTTCTGAAAGCGGACAAAGCAGGCAGCGGGGCGACTGTGGCGTGCATTGGATGGCACCGAAATCCATCATTGCCTGATTGAACGCTGATGGCTGATCCTGAGGAAGCAGCGACTGCGCCAACTCGGCGAACTCTTTCTTCCCTTCTGTCGTATTGATGGGGGTGTCAATGCCAAAATACCGCGACAACACACGATACACATTCCCGTCGACCACGGCGGCAGGCAGTCCGAAAACAATGCTCCCGATGGCGGCGGCGGTATAGTCGCCCACGCCTTTCAGCTGTTTGATGCCCTCTATCGTATCAGGGAAACGCCCCATTGCCACAATCTGACGGGCGGCATGGTGCAGGTTTCGCGCACGACTGTAGTAGCCCAGTCCCTGCCATTGGCGCAACACCTCATCCTCAGTGGCTGCAGCCAAGTCGCCAACGGTAGGCCAGCGCTCCATAAACCTCTGCCAATAATCCCATCCCTGCTGTATTCGCGTCTGCTGAAGAATGATTTCACTGAGCCACACGGCGTATGCATGCTGCTCTGTGGGCAATTCTGCATTGCGCCAAGGCAGCTCTCGCCCATTCTCGTCAAACCAATGCAGAACGGCTGTTGTGAAAAAATGAAGACTCTCCACGTCGCCATTTCCTTATTTACAGATGATCATTCCTCCCATGGGCTGGAGCGTTACTTTCAGCATTCCCTTGCCATTTGGCTTCAAGGGTTTCATTGTAGGCGTCGGCAAAAGATTGTCGCCTGTCTTCTTGCTTTTCCTTGCAGCCTCATCCAAATAGATGCGGAGCGCGTCGCTGCTCGTGAAGAAAGGACTCAGATCCAACGAGGGAAGCGTGATGGGTTTGTTGGTTCCGTTCAACGCCGCCACATACCAGTTATCGCCATTGCGCCGCGCCATCACCACATACCTGCCGGGATAGCCATCGATGAAGCATGTTTCATCCCATGTTGTTGGTATCTGTTTCAGGAAATCAATCTCAAACTGTGGCAATTCTTCAAGGTTGTTCGGTTGGATGGCAATGCAATTGATGCTGCACTGGTTGGTGATACCCGTTGCCATCTCAAACACATCGCCCGTGCGACGGTAATGCCGGCTGGCATTGTCTTTCGACATACGACGGTTCATAACCACCCCACCCCAGTCCATCGATGCCACGGCATTGCGCACGAAGGGGTGCATGGTGAGCTCGAAACCCTCCTTGTCGCAATGATCCTGCGTGAAGAACAGGTTCTCTGATGCCAGCACCGCCTCGCTGCCCACATAGTTGGGATACATGCGCTCCCATCCGCGCGGAAGCGTGCAGCCATGGAAAATCACCTGCAAGCCATAGCGGTTGGCATCGCTCAGTATATCTTCGTAGAGGCGCATCGTCTCCTGCTTGTCGCCGCCGAAGAAGTCTACCTTGATGCCCTTCACACCTATGCTCTTCAGCCATTTCATCTCGCGCTCACGGGCTATTGCCGTGTTCATGCACTGGCGCGGAGTCTGGGGGGCATCGTTGGCAAAGCCGTTGCTGTTATACCACAGCATCAGCGACACTCCTTTCTGCTGGGCATACTGGCTCAACTCCGCCATGCGCTCACGCCCAATCTGCTTATCCCACCAGTTGTCCACTAAGCAATACTCATACCCCATGGCTGAAGCCAGGTCGATGAAGCGCACCTGATCGTCGTAGTTCACGCTCTTATCCTGCCACAGCAGCCAACTCCAAGTGTAGCGACCGGGGCGATATTGCTCAGTTGCCATATATTGCGGCTCCACCACATCGTATGAAATGGTGGTTTCAACAATGGGGTTCAGTGTTCTGCCTACGGTGATCGTGCGCCAAGGTGTATTACCGGGAAGCGCAATGGCGGCATAGGGGCTGCCGAAACCGCCGTTCTCGCCTTCATCGGGATAGGCAACCGTGTATCCCCTATCCTGCTGATAGTCGGAAAGATGGCTTCCGCAATAGGCACTCGACACTCCCGTCTCGCTCACCAGCACCCATAAATAGGGAACGAAGCTCTGCCAAAGAGGTATCGACCTGTCTGGCACCTTGAAGAGACATGGGAACGTGTAGCCGCGACCATACTTCGAAGCCTTGTTCATCTTTGCATCCGCCTCATATTCCTCCTCATAGCTGGGCTTGGTATGCTCCCATCCCGTCTCCGGTCCTATCTGCGGACAAAGGAATGTTTCGGTGTCGTGGGGGAAATTGAATGCCGATGCCTCGCTATAGACAACGGCACGCTTGGGATTGTCGTCCTTCTGCCGCGGAACCGTGTAGCGGAAGGCGATGTTATGGTTGTCAACAAGAAACGTAACGGAAAATTCCACGCCTTCGCCATTCACGAAATCCACGTCTAACTGATTGGCTACGAAATGCGAATTCGATGCCTTGGTGCGCGTCATCTGATAGCTTTTCACCATCTTCGACTCACGGACTCCGGTAATAGACAATCCTTTCGTGAGGTCACCAATGCTTGTTTTCAAGCCCAGCGCAGAGGGATGGATGACCATCGCCCCGTCATACTCCACCTGATAGGTGGCCACTCCCTGCTCACAGGCTATGCTAACACCGAGGTTTCCGTCGGGTGAAACCACTCTCTTGCTGTCTGCCATCATTCCTGAAAAGGCAAACCACGCCATCATCAACAACAAATATTTCTTCATGTCAAATCTATTTTTGCGCAAAAATAGCAAAAACCGCTCATTCCCACAAGCATTTCAGGCATTTTTCCACTCCTTAACCCTTTCATTTTCATATCAAGCAGTACCTGCCTTCGTGGTTTTATAATTAAATAAGGTATATCGTTTCATCGCCACAGATATTGCGGATTCTCATGCGGAGAGGCTTGCTGTCACACTTAATGGAGGCATCCCAGAATTCTTGGGCTTTCTTGCCGTTGCGAATAACATAGCCGAGGCGGTCGATTTTGATTTCTGTATCGCTGTGCCAAGGGGCTTGTTTGTCTGCATTAGTGCAATCAAGGCTCACCCATTCGATGGTTTCGAGACCTTCATCACTGATGGTGATGGGCTTGAATTCCTTTTCCTTGCCTTTAGCCTTTTGCTGCAAGGCCTGCTGCTGGCCCTTCAGGTTGACTTCCTCTATCTTGCGAAGAACACGATCACTATGAAAACTCTTCAGTTCTACCTTCCAGCCTGTCCAAAGGGCATCGTGCGTCTCGCTCACTTCCCACTCGGCTTCATCTTCTACAACCACATCGTCCAACACCTGTTTCAAGTCTCGGAGTTCTATTTCAATGGTTGTCTGGTCATTCTGCTCCTTAATGAATTGCTCTATTTCCTGCTTGTCGGTAATGTCAATGTAATAGACAATGACACGTTTCGTTTCATCAGGCAAATCGGGCAGAGCCTCACGGATGATTCGGTTCATCAAAGGCTTATCGAGCAGGCGGGTACTGCTGTCCATCAGATTAGGCAGATATACGGGCATCATACCGTATTTCGTATCTACTATGCTTCCTTCCCAGAACTTATCTAACGAATCTTCGTTTCGCAAACCCTTAATCAGACTTTTCAGCTTGTCCATAGTTTGAACGGGATTACGAAAGAGCGAAACGCCGTCCTGGATTTCAAGCACATCAAATTCTGCCTTATCGGCAAGTAGGCGATCTCTTGTTGTCTGAATGCTATTAATGCCGATATCACAATGAACAAAATTGCGTCCCAATTTGTTTGCTACGGCAGCGGTTACTCCACTACCTCCAAAGAAATCAGCAACGAGCATTCCTTCTTTGCTACTGGCTTTGATTATACGATCTAAAACAGCTTCAGGCTTTTGCGTTGCATACCCAAGATATTCACCACTTGTTTTCCTGGTTACTGCGGTCTGCCCTATATCCCAGACAGAATCCAAATATTTTTCATTAAAAGTTTCATAGATTATTTTTCCATCAGCATCTCTTGCAACTTCAAGGGTTTTCGTCTCACCATTCCATACAACCCTATTTCTTTTTACAGGAGTATCTAATTTCTCTGTAATGCGTTCATAATAATATGTATCCTGCTTTGAATAAAAAAAGATATTGTCATGCTTTTTGGGGAGAGCATTTGTGGCATTTCCTTGCATATAATCAGCATAGTGCCAGATGATTTCATTTCTGAAGTTATCTTCCCCAAAAATCTCATCCAATAATATTTTTACATAATGTCCTATATGCCAATCCAAATGCACATAGATACTGGCTTCGTCGCTCATAACGCTCTTAATGGCCATCAAGTTTTCATACATCCAGTTAAGGTAGCGCTCTTTATCCCAAACGTCACCATACATCTTTTCCTCAAAAGCCTTCAGTTCCTCTACGTCGAGCTCCTTTTCTGCTTGGGCGATTGCTTCTGCCACCTTTGGGTTGCGACGGATATACACTTTCTTTGCATAGTCGGCACCACTTGCAAAAGGTGGGTCAATGTAAACGAGGTCAACCTGTATACCTTTATCCTTGAGGTAGGCACAAGCAGAAAGACACTCGCCCCTAATCACCATATTGTGATTGGGATTCACGCCAATCCGTTCTTTCTGTTCCATCTCATAGAGCGGCATTCCTCGTTCGATGCGTTCTACCACTTGGGCGTTATCACGATAGCGAAGCACTCGCTTGGTGCGAACAAAGTTATCTAATATAGCTTGTCCATCAAGCGTGTTGGGGAAATAGGGGATATATTTTACTGCCATATTTATTATTCTTATTTTGTCATTTCCGTTAGTTTCTTCTCAATCTCCTCAATGGTAGGAATTGTTCCTTCCACCTTTTCTGGGTAGAACCGCTCAAGATCATATTCAGCTATGCCGACAGGCTGGCTGCTCGACTCCAATGCAAATTGAGCCTGAATACGGTCTTTCTCTTTGCAAATAAGCAAGCCTATGGTGGGATTGTCGCGTCCTTCTTTACGCAGGATATGGTTACACGAAACGACATAGCCACCCAGCTGGCCAATATCAGCAAACTCGAACTTCCCTATTTTTATTTCAACAACAACGTAGCACGAGAGGTTAAGGTTGTAGAACAGTAGGTCGATAAACTGTTCTCTTTCTCCCACCTGTATGCGATATTCTTTGCCAACGTACGCAAAACCAGTACCGAGTTCTACCAAGAAATTTGTAATGTTGTTGAGCAATTTGTCTTTCAATAGCCGTTCATTGTATCTACCCGTGAGACCTGTAAATGCAAAGTTATATGGGTCTTTGGTGAGTTCTTGCGCCAAGTCGCTTGTCTCGTCGGGCAGCGTTTGCTTAAAGTTAGTCAAAGCATTTCCTTGTCGTTCATATAGGTCAGTATCGAGGAAATTGAGCAACACATTGCGACTCCAACCATTCAAGACTGTCTGATGGACATAGAAGAGTGCTTTTTCAGGATTGGAGGAGCAACGATCAATAATGTATTTATGATGTCCCCAGGGTATGGAGAAGATATCACTCTTTATTTTCTCAACAACTTGATGGTCAATTTTGCCCTCAATTTGGGGACAAATTGATTCTTCCCCAATTTGAGGAAGATTTGTGATGAAATTTTCCCCAACTTGGGGAAGATTTTTAAATGCCTCATTATAAAGCAAATAAAAACGTTTTGAGTAACGAATAGAGGTTTCAGAGAAACATGTTGCTTCGGGTAGTGTTTCCTTCAAATCTCTGCTTAAATTGGTATAAAACCCACTGCCATACTTGTTTTCTGCGCCACGTTCTACGATGTCTCTGCCCAGTTCCCAGTAGAACTGCAGCATTTCCTCGTTTACCTTTATAGCCGCCTTTATCTGGCTGCGGCGATAACGGGTGCTCAGGTCTTTCAGCCACTGGGTGTAGTCTTTGTCTAATATACTCATTGGTTTTACCATATTTGCTTATACTTTAAAGAAATCTTTGATTGCTTCGAGCGTTTTTTCTCTGCGCTGCTCTGCAGTTAGGGTATCTTCTAAATAGAGAAAGTCGAAACGCTGATAGCCAAACTTCTCATTGTTCTTCTTCACCCATTCTGATTCCATGAAGTCCTTGCGCTCTTTGAACTTGGCAGCAAAACCTTCGCCCTTGGTCTCAATGATAATCACTTTGTCAATTTGCTTCTCTTCATTGCGGCTCAACAGCAGAAAGTCAGGTACATAACGGCCAATGTATCGCCAATTGCAGCCAACTTTGGTATAGCAGTTGATCTTGAACTCTGTCAGCGTGTCATCGCCATTGAAATAAACCTCAAGCGGTTTGCCAGTAATCAATGGAATAATCTCCTCGGAAAGAAAATCCCTTTCCAAACGACTATCGAAACGATATGGCAGATAGTGATAGGTCTGTGTCCGCTCTGGATGTGGGTCTGCCTGTGGCACTAAATTCGAAATGTCAACACCCAGTGCTTTCAGCTCTTCCAGTTTGGCTTTTACTTCGGCACTTAACTCTGGGTGTGGAGGTCGCTCATCCCAATCCATCACTTCATGCACCGCTTGCTGTGAAGGATAGTATTTCTCACTATTCTCTACAGGAGAAGCCAGTTTCTCAATCTGCAACAGTCTGGCTTGTTCTGGCACCACTTCGTCCGTCACCTTAATATCTCTAATAGGCGTAAATGCCTGCCGGATAAGGGAACGGATGCGCTGATGGTCATACTTCTTGTTCTCAATCGTTACACCATCTTTGTCTATAGTGATTTGCTCAAAGACTGTCTTCAGTTCCTTTTCCACGGTTTTCAGGTGTGACACAGACAACGTGCCAAAACTCTCTTTGGCTATCTGCTGTAACCACCATCGGAAAGAAGTACGTGTTTCTTCCTTGCTTTCCTGTTCGTAAACACTCAGCAGTTTACCTTCCAGATCCTGTTGATGAACCAGTGATATGCTGGCCTTTGCTAAAAGACTTTCATCTTGCAGTCGCCCGGCAGGGTTGTTGGCTTCATCAACAACCAACTCCTGATAATTGACTTTCAACTGATAGAAGTCTATTGGAGGCACTTGCATGCGCTCCATACGAGAGAAGCGGTCTATCCACTTTGTTTCGTTAGGTGCTTTCTGGCTAAACTCCTTTAAGGTGATGTTCTGTTGCTGCTCCAATTGGCGGTTCAGCTTGTCGGCATTGAACTTGTTCAGCCAGATAATTGCTGTTTCCCGGCTGTTCTTGATAACTTGACGCAGACAGCGGCAACTGGTCTGCAACACCATGTTGGTAGGACATACTCCCTTCTGAGGCAAAACAACACCCGTAAGGCTCTTGCAATCCCATCCTTCCTTACCTATTTGGACAAGAAGGACAATCTTTTTCTTTGATAGGGTTGTGTCTAATGATGCGAACTCCGTTTCAGAGCCTACTGGCTGCGGATATTGCTTATTGCCTCCATGATACTTCAAAACCACATCTGTTGGATTTAGGCCGTACGAGGCGACTATTTCAGCAACGAGTGGATAAACTGTTTCTTCAAGAGTTTCTATCTGTCCGCAATAGATGGCCAATTTCGCACAAGTGCCGTTGGCATATTCTTTATCAAGGTACATATCAAGAAACTCCTTTACGCCATTTGTAACAATCGTCTCCGTATCATTATCGGTGAACTTCACATCAGGGATTTTCAAGAAGTTGCCAATACCCTCGATCAAAGGATAATAGTACACCACATTGGCAAGGTCGGTATTCTTAATGGAGAACCCTTCTGACAAGTTTATGGGCTCAGCGCTTTCCAAATAAGGCGTACCAGAAAAACCAAGAACAGAATTAAAGGTATTCTTCTCCGTCCACTTATTCACGACCTGCCTCAGTTTGATTTCTCCATCGGCTGCATGATGCACCTCGTCGATGTAGATAGCAAGATTGGGTAGATTGCCAATAATCTCTCTTAACTCATTGGCAAGTTCCATCCGTTTGCGCTCTTCGTCAGAGAAAAGAGAGGGGTCTGCATCTTTGTCAAATCTGTCGAGTATGACTTTCTCAGCATTGGTAATAGCAACCAAGCCCATTAAATCCTCTAATGGTTGATGGTTGTTGATTTTCTGTGCATTGGGATTCTTGATACGATTACTTTTATTCGCTGTTTTCTGCTCATCAAGAATCTCAAACTTTATCAGTCTTCTTAATTGTGTGGCAGTTGGTTCAGGAATAATCCATGAAGGATCGAACTCCTTAATATGTTTGAGACTTGGCACGATGGATGATTTCAAACCAGACGGTGCCATTACCATGAAGTTATGGGCAAAACAAGGATTGTCAGGCTCGTTCTGCGCAAAATACAAATCCAGATAGATGAAGGCAGCCATCAAATAGGTCTTGCCGGCTCCCATTGGCAGACTGAACAGATAATCTGTGTAGCTGACATCATAGAAGATTTTCTTGAAAGTGGCTTCGTAATCTATTTTGTCAGCGTGTTGCTTGATGTATTTCTCCAGAACTGGAGCCAATTGTCTTCCTTTCTTATCAATTAAACGCGAATATTGGAATAATGCAACTGCCGCTTTGTTGGTACTGAAAATCTGCCTTGCGGTTTCTGTCAGTTCAACCTGTCCGATATTGGTATCATTAAAAACGCCACTCACAAAAAGTTTCCAAAGTGGTTGATTCTTACAGGCGACTTTCAGAAACAAATATGTCTTGATGGCCTCTATCTGGGCATCACGCATCATCCCGCGCTGCTCAATGTATTTAAGCAGGTCTTTGATGGTGCATTCCTCGGAAACGAGCCATTCGTTGCGTTTCTTTTCTATGAGTTTATAAAACATACTGTTCTAATTTCCGCCACAAAGATACACTTTTTTCTTGAATGGTGGTGCTTTTTAGTGGTGAAAAATGAGGTATCTGAAAAGTATCGTCGCAAGTTACTCGGAGTGTTTGTTTCAAAAACAGCGTCTTTTTGAATTGAAAACTGTGAGTTTTTACGATGAAAACTCGCAGTTCTTGATATAAAAACTATCGCAAACTCTATTTGCTCTTTGTCTAAAAGTTGAGCTCATAAGAGTAAATAGTTATTAATCAATCGTTTATAACCGACCATCAATAGTCATTGATTAATGGTCTGAGGGTATAAAAAACACAGAATCCGTTTCCCGTTCAGGAACGGATTCTGTGGAAAAACTGTTGCAATGCCACGAAGACAAGGCTGCAATGCCATGAAAGCAAGACTACATTGTCATGATAACATGGCAACCACGCCGTGAAAACATGGCATAATCAGATGATTCGGTTATTTCTTTTCGATGTCCTTGAAATATTTATAGGTGGACACCTTCAGCTCGTCGGTGGCAGGTTCGTCGCAGACGATGATGCCATGCTGGTGCATCTGCAGGGCGCTGATGGTCCATTCGTGGGTAACGGCACCCTCGATGGCAGCTTTCAAGGCACGTGCCTTGTGGTGTCCGTTCACCAGAATCATCACCTCGCGGGCATCCATCACGGTGCCTACACCAACGGTGAGCGCGCTCTTCGGCACCTTGTTCACATCGTTGTCAAAGAAACGTGAGTTGGCAATAATGGTGTCGGTGGTGAGTGTTTTCTGTCGTGTGCGCGAAGTGAGTGATGAATACGGTTCGTTGAAAGCGATATGGCCGTCGGGACCGATGCCGCCAATGAACAGATCGATGCCGCCTGCCTGCTTGATCATTTCCTCATAATGTGCGCACTCAGCCTCCAAGTCGGGTGCATTTCCGTTGAGGATATGAATGTTCTCTTTGGGGCAGTCGATATGATCGAACAGATTCCTTGCCATGAACGAATGATAGCTCTCAGGGTGATCTTCGGCAAGACCTACATACTCATCCATATTGAATGTCAAAACATTCTTAAAGGACACGCGACCCTCCTTGCAAGCCTTGACCAGACTGGCATACATGCCCTCGGGAGAAGACCCAGTGGGGAGTCCAAGCACAAACGGTTTTTCGGCTGTGGGCTTGAAGGCATTGATGCGCTCAATGACATGTTCGGCAGCCCACTGCGACATTTTCTCGTAATTTGATTCAATGATTACTCGCATATTTCTATATGTTATTAAATGATGATTATTTGCTTGTTTCAGGTTGCAAAAATAATATTATTCGGCGAAAAGTGCAAGAATCAGGCGATTTTTTTGCGAGTTTTCTTTCAATTATTCACCGTTGTGTTCTTTGTCGCACCAATCAGGAGAGATGCTTTCCCCTCGCCGATCAGCTTCAGAACCAGCTCACCGAAGAGCGTGTTTGCCCACGCAAACCATGAACGGGTGAACTTTTGCGGATTGTCTTTATGGAACGACTCGTGCATCATCTGCGTATCGGCATCGCAGTTGACGAGCATCTGCATGCAACGTGCAATCTCCTGATCGTCGGAACTGGTGAATGCACGCATCATGATGCTCATCGGCCAGACATAATCGGGACCGATATGGGGACCGCCGATGCCTTCTGCCGCCTTGCCTCGGAAGAAATATGGATTGTCATAGCTGAGCACGAAGCGGCGCGTATTCAGGTAGATGGCATCCTGCTGAGGCATTTCGGTGATATAAGGTAATGCCAGCAGACTGGGAACATTGGCATCGTCCATGAGCAGATAGTTGCCAAAACCATCCACTTCGTAGGCATAAATGGGTCCGTATTTCGGATGCTGATACACGGCATATTTCCTCAAAGCCTGCTCCACCTCATCAGCCAGGCTGCGGCAATCGGCTGACAACACGTTGTTCTTGTTGACACGCTCAAGAATGGTTGCCGCCTTGCGCAATGCGGATACTGCAAAGAAATTGGAGGGAACGAGGAACAGATAGGTGCAGGCATCGTCGGAAGGACGGAAAGCGGAGGCTATCAGACCAACGGGTTTCACAGGATGACCATAGCCATCGTTGAGCATCGTGTCGGAAGCACGCTCTGTGCGGCGCATGAAACGATAGGGACCGCGACCCTCTTTCCGTTGCTGCTCACGGAAAGTACGCAGCACTGCCTTCACCACATCCAGCCAATCATCATTGAAAATGGAGCTGTCGCCTGTCAACTGCCAATAATAGAATGCCAGACGGATGGGATAGCACAGCGAGTCAATCTCATACTTACGCTCGTGCAGCTCTGGTTTCATGTCGGTCAAGTCCTTCTCCCACTCACTGCCAAGCGGTCCGTCGTTGAAGGCATTGGCATAAGGATCGATCAAGATGCACTTGAACTGGCGCAGGATAACGCCACGTATCATCTTGCGCAACGCCTCATCGTCTTTGGCAAAGGGTACATACGGCCACACCTGTGCGCCCGAATCGCGCAGCCACATGGCATGAATGTCGCCGGTATATACGAAGGTGTCATCCTCACCGTCAACAACACGATAATTCACTGTGGTATTGATGGTGTTCGGGAAGCATTTCTCGAACATGCCAGCCAGATACGGATTCTCTTTCAGAATCTGCTTCACCTCCTCAATCTTCTGGTTGATTGCCTGATAAGAAGGCTGTGCGCTCATTGCCGAGCAGACCGTCAACATGACGGAAAGCATCCATTTCTTCATGGGCAGTAAATATCTTTTGTTCCGAATTTAGACGGTTTGCGCCCCATCTGCAACTCCAGCGTGCCTCCGGCAACGATGTCCTTGAAATTGATATAAGAATAAGGATAGGGGCGACCGTTGAGTCGTGCCGACTGGATATACATGTTCTGCTCGCTGTTGTTGCGGGCAATCACGCGGAATGTCTTGCCGCCGCCCACATCCATAGTCACATCGTCGAAGAGAGGAGAACCCAAGACATACTGTCCGCCGGCAGGATCCACCTGATACATACCTATTGACGACAGGATGTACCATGCAGACATCTGCCCCACATCCTCGTTTCCGCAGAGACCGTCGATACCATCATGATACTGGGTTGTCATGATTTCACGCACAAGTCGCGCGGTCTTCCATGGCTGACCTACGAAATTATAAAGGTAAGCCACATGATGGCTGGGTTCGTTGCCATGGGCATACTGACCGATCAAGCCCGTGATATCTGGCGGAGCATCCTTTCCCAAGTCGCCTGTAACAACGAACAGGGAATCAAGCTTGGAGATGAAGTGCTTGCGGTCTTTGAAGAGGGCAACCAATCCGTGCACGTCGTGCGGTGCAAGCCAGATATACTGCCATGCGTTTCCCTCTGTATAATCCTTCACATGATTGATTTCGGCAGCGAAAGGATCGAACATTTCGCGCCATCGGCCATCGGAAGAACGGGCGCGCATAAAGCCCGTAGCGCCATCGAAATATTGTTTATAGGAATCACCGAGGCGCTTGAATACAGGATCATCCGACACCTTTGCGGCACAGCCGTATGCAATGGCATATTCCATTCCCTTGCCAACAGACTCATTGGAAGGGTCGAGGTCGTAAGGGATGTAGCCATGCTCCCATAACAAGTCATGTGCCTTGCGGTGAGAACCCACCGAATTGCGCATCGCTTCTATTGCCAGCGGCGCATCCACATCGAAGTCCTTGAGCATCTGATCAGCTAATACGATCGTGGCAGGGCATCCCACCATGCAGTTGGTTTCACACCCCATCAGGTGCCATACTGGAAGCGTCTTCTGCTCCCGGTAGATATTCAGCATGGTATTGGTGATATCCCGCTGCATTTCGGGATGTATCAATGTGGAAAGCGGATGCCATGCGCGATAAGTATCCCACAACGAGAACGTGGTGAGATTGGTGAAGCTGCCCTGATGAATCTTTGCATCGGAGCCGTAATACTCTCCATTAACATCGCAAAACACCGACGGGGCGACCATGGTATGATAAAGACTGGTATAGAAAACGCGCTTCCACGCATCGTTGTTGGTGGAAACACGGACCTTGCCCAGCTGGCGGTTCCACTCTTTCGTGGCATTATCGGCAACTGTCCCAAAATCCCAACCCACGTTTTCTTCCATCAAGTTCAATGCAGCATTGCCGCAGCTGACCGCAGAAAGTCCCACCTTGACAAGCAACGGGGCATGGTTCACACAAGAAACCACCGACAAGGTGTCGTTGTTCAGCTTCGAAAGATTGACATCCTGCGAGAACTCTGCCACGAAATAGATTTGCTGACGGTTAGCCCAGCCACTTGACAGGCGGCAGCCTTGTATCATTCGGGGAGAAACCTGGCGGATGTGGCAGCCCGAAATGCGATCCCATCCTGTTCCGAAACCCAGGTCGATGACAATCCTTGCGGTGTCGATATCTGAAGAAAACGTATAGCGGTGCATTCCCGTGCGCTTTGTTGCGGTCAATTCCACAAGCACGCTCCCTCCATCGGGATAATGCAACCGCTGCGAGAAATAGCCCGGGCGACACGTTTCTTCATCATGCGAGAAACGGATATCGCGCATGGTGACATCCTTAACAGGCAGAAAGAGGATGTCGCCCAAGTCGCCACATCCAGTTCCACTAAGATGAGTGTGGCTGAAACCAACCATGAGAGAGTCGGAAGCATGATAGCCGGAACACCAGTCCCATCCGCGCGTGTGCTGCGTGGGACCTAATTGAACGAAACCGAATGGAACATTAGCCCCAAGGAACACATGCCCGTGTCCTCCCGTTCCAATTTTCGGATCAACATACTGCGTGAAGCATTCCTGCGCATACGAGAACTGCGTGGAGAAAAAGACGGCAATCAATAATGCAACGCTCTTGGTAATTGTTTTCATCATGAAAAAAAGGTTTTGATTATGTGCCACAAAAGTAATAAAAAAATTGCTCCGACATCACGTCGAAGCAAATCTCTTAACTTTTTTTGAATGTCTTAGCAGTTAGTATTATGTAGCATGAAATTTGAAAATCATCGTTAACGTTGGCAAAGGTAATGTATTTTATTGATATATGTCAATTTCGAAACTTTTTTTGCTCAAAAAGTTACGTAAACGTTTTCAGTGGAGAACAGCCAAATCAATATTTTTTAAGATTCCGCAAATCCAAAAAAACAGAGTATTATTTTGTTTTTTGTACATTTTAATGTAATTTTGCCGAATAAATACACATTATCAATAAATGAAAGAATTTGTCATCTCTGAAGTCAAAGCCGAAACAGCCGTGTTGGTTGGACTCATCACCAAAGACCAAGACGAGGCCAAGACCAAAGAATATCTCGACGAACTGGAGTTCCTTGCCGACACCGCTGGTGCCGTGACGGTGAGAAGATTTACGCAGAAAGTGGCAAGTCCGAACCAGACCACCTACGTGGGCAAGGGAAAACTGGAAGAGATCAAGCAATATATCAAGGCGCAGGAAGATGCCGCATGTGAGGATGAGAGTGGAGAAACGCAGCCTGTAGGCATGGTTATCTTCGATGATGAGCTGTCGCCACGGCAGTTGAGAAACATCGAGGCTGAGCTGAAGATCAAGATTCTCGACCGCACTTCGCTTATTCTCGACATTTTTGCCATGCGCGCACAGACTGCCAATGCCAAGACACAAGTGGAATTGGCACAATATCGCTATATGCTGCCACGACTGCAACGACTGTGGACTCACTTGGAAAGACAGGGCGGCGGATCTGGTTCGGGTGGAGGAAAAGGCTCCGTGGGACTGCGCGGACCTGGAGAAACCCAGTTGGAGATGGACCGTCGCATCATCCTGCAGCGCATCACATTGCTGAAACAGCGCCTCATTGAGATAGACAAGCAGAAGACCACCCAACGTAAAAACCGCGGCAGACTGATCCGCGTGGCATTGGTGGGATACACAAACGTGGGAAAATCCACGATGATGAATCTGTTGTCGAAGAGCGATGTGTTTGCAGAAAACAAGTTGTTCGCCACATTAGACACCACCGTGCGCAAGGTGGTGATAGGCAATCTGCCGTTCCTGCTCGCCGACACCGTGGGATTCATCCGCAAGCTGCCTACCGATCTGGTGGATTCCTTTAAGTCAACGCTCGATGAGGTGCGCGAGGCCGACCTGTTGGTGCACGTTGTAGATATTTCCCACCCCGACTTTGAGGAGCAGATACAAGTGGTGGAGAAGACACTCAAGGAGTTGGGAGCATCTGAAAAGCCACAGATGATCGTGTTCAACAAAATTGATGCATACACTTGGGTGGAAAAGGAACCCGACGACCTCACACCTCCCACCAAGGAGAACATCACACTTGAAGAACTGAAAAAGACATGGATGGCCAAGCTGTCAGACGACTGTCTGTTCATTTCTGCACTTGAGAGAACGAACATCGAAGAGCTTCGCGACAGCATCTACAAGAAAGTGAGAGAACTGCATGTACAGAAATACCCATACAACGATTTTCTATATCCAATAGAAGAGGAAACAGAACAATAACACATTTAACACAAAATAATATGATGGAATACAGACACCTAACGGATGAGGAGATTACCATCCTTGAAAACAACAACTGCTGGGCTGAAGACTGGAACCGCATCATGGTTGCCGACAGCTTCAAGCCGTATTCGTTCCACCGCGTGATGTTCTATGGCGACATCCACCTCGGTTCATTCGACAAACTCGTAGAAGTGAGCAAAGGCTTCTTCAAGCATTCCGGCATCAACGATGCCACACTCCGCAACGTCTCTGTAGGCAACGACTGCCTGATAGAGAAAGTGGGCATATACATCAACAACTATACGATCGGCAACGACTGCTACATCTCTAACATCTGCACGCTTGAGACCACAGACGATGCCACCTACGGAGAAGGAAGCGTGATCAGCGTACTGAACGAAATGGGCGACGGCAATGTGACGCTCTTCCGCGAGCTAAACAGTCAGGTTGCCGCATTCATGGTGAAGCATTTCAACGACAAGGCACTCAGACAAACCTTGCACCAGATGATTGAAGATGAGCTGCGAGTGGGCAGACCCGACCGCGGTTTGATAGGAAACAATGTGAAAATCGTGAACACCAAAGACATTACGAACACCATCGTCAAAGGCGACTGCGAAATCAGTGGTGCAGCCCGCCTGAGCGAATGCACGATCATGTCGTCGAAAGATGCTTCAGTATACATCGGCACTGGTGTCATCTGCGAGAACTCCATCATCTGCGACGGTTGCTCCATCAACAATTCGGTGAAGATGCAAGACTGTTTCGTGGGCGAGGCTTGCCAGATCACCAATGGATTCACGGCCGAAGCCAGCCTGTTCTTCGCCAATTCATTCATGGCCAATGGTGAGGCATGCGCCGCCTTCTGCGGTCCGTTCTCTGCCAGCCACCATAAGTCGAGCCTGCTCATTGGTGGAGAGTTCTCATTCTATAACGCCGGATCAAACACGAATTTCTCTAACCATGCCTACAAGATGGGGCCGATGCACTATGGCACACTGGAACGAGGAACCAAGACAGCAAGCGGTGCCTACATCCTCATGCCTGCCACCATCGGCGCATTCTCCGTGTGTTTCGGCAAGCTGATGCACCATCCCGACACCCGCAACCTGCCGTTCTCCTACCTGATGGCATACGGCGAGACCATGTATATTGTGCCGGGACGCAATATCACAACCGTGGGTCTCTACCGCGACATCAAGAAATGGCCCAAGCGCGACAAGCGCTCCAAGCAATCCAGAAAGAGCATCATCAACTTCGACTGGTTGTCACCTTTCACCGTGGGCGAGATTCTTGAGGGAAGGAAAATCCTGGAAGCACTCCGGCAGGCAAGCGGCGACAATGTGTCAACATACAATTTCCATGAATATGTCATCAACGCTTCGTCGCTCAGGAAGGGACTGAAATACTACGACATCGCACTGCGCATCTATATGGGAGCCGTGCTCAAGCGTGCACAGAAGGAGGGATTCTTCGAAAAGCCCACAAGCGATGTGGGTAAAGGCCGATGGTCTGATCTCTCTGGTTTGCTATTGCCAGTGAGTGAGGAGCAACGCATGGTGGAAGACATCAAGAACGGGCGCATTGAGAACATTCAGCAAATGCTGAACCGCTTCACCGAAATCAACGACCACTACAGCGACTACCGCTGGGCATGGTCATACCAGCTGATCCTCGACTACTATGGACTGGAAGAGATTACACCCGCCGACATCGACCATATCCATAACGACTACGTGCAGGCTCGGCGTGCATGGATTGCCGAAATCCGGAAAGATGCCGAGAAAGAGTATGCCATGGGGGATGTGGAGGAAGAAGTGTTCAACGATTTCATAGAGAAACTGGATCACGAAACAGATTATGAGGATTAAGCAATAGTAACAAAACAAATAATCAGTCAACGACATGCTAAGGAAATTTTTCTGTTTATGCAGCAAGAAAAGCATGAGATGGATGCTGTCTCTCTGCCTTTTCATGTGCCTGCCAGCCACGGCAAAAGACTATAAGTATGAAACCGTGCCTGGCGACCTGATGCAAACGCGCATCTACACATTGGACAATGGGCTGAAAGTATTTCTTTCGGTAAACAAAGAGAAACCCCGTATTCAGACATATATTGCCGTGAGAACCGGAAGCAAGAACGATCCGTCAGAGACAACAGGTCTGGCACACTATCTGGAGCACCTGATGTTCAAAGGTACGAAGCTGTTCGGCACCACTGACCCGGTGGCTGAAGAGCCTTTGCTTGATGAGATTGAAAAGAAATACGAGGAGTATCGCCTGATCACCGATCCCGCCCTGCGCGCGCAGAAGTATCATGAAATCGACAGCATATCACAG
This sequence comes from Prevotella sp., assembly GCA_017471245.1. Lineage (GTDB taxonomy): Bacteria > Bacteroidota > Bacteroidia > Bacteroidales > Bacteroidaceae > Prevotella. The sequence continues at coordinate 20,841 of JAFUVB010000061.1, read as the reverse complement.
CTTGCTGCACAGTATTTCATTCCGAATGAGTATGACAAGCTGATGGCTGCCATCGGTGCAGAAGGAACGAATGCCTATACCAGCAACGATGTGACATGCTATACAGAGGATATCCCCAGCAATGAAGTGGAGAACTGGGCGAAGATTCAGGCTGACAGGTTCCAGAACATGGTGATCCGCGGCTTCCACACTGAGCTGGAAGCGGTATACGAAGAGTATAACATCGGCCTTTCGAGCGACCAGCGCAAGCTGTTCACCGCCCTCTGCACCATGCTCTACCCCACTCATCCATACGGCACACAGACCACCATCGGAACCCAGGAGCACCTGAAGAACCCTTCCATCACCAATATCAAGAAATACTTCAACCATTGGTACGTGCCAAACAATGTGGCAGTATGCATGAGTGGCGACATGGACATGGACAAGACCATCGCCATCATCGACAAGTATTTCGGCTCCTGGAAACCGGGGAAGGATGTTAGCCAGCCCACTTTCCCTGCCATGAAACCGATTACCGCGCCACGCGACACCACCGTATATGGCCCGGAAGCAGAATGCATCTGGTTAGGATGGAGATTCGAGAAGGCTGCTTCACTGCAGAACGACACACTCGACTTGGTGGGCGAGATCTTGAGCAACGGAAGAGCTGGACTGATTGACCTCAACCTGAACCAGAACATGAAGGTGCTGGGTGCCTTTGCCGGCTCAGAAGCATTGGCCGACCTCGGCGGATTCATCGTTGGCGGCAATCCCAAGGAAGGACAGACGCTCAATGAAGTGCGCTCGCTGTTGCTCGTAGAGATTGAGAAGCTCAAGAATGGTGAGTTCGCCGACGAGCTGATCCCTTCAGTGATCAACAACATGAAACTGAACTACTACCGTTCTTTGGAAGATAATAAGAAGCGAGCCGACAAATATGTTGACGCTTTCATCAACGGCATACCCTGGGAACAGGAAGTTGGCAAGATCGACCGTATTGCAAGGCTCTCCAAACAAGATGTTGTTGATTTCGCAAAGCGCCATTTCCAGAACAACTATGTGGTTATCTACAAGAAGAAAGGCATTGACACCACTCAGAAAAAGATCGACAAGCCTGCCATCACGCCAATACCCACCAACCGCGACCTGATGAGCCAGTTCGTGAAAGACATTCAGGACAGCAAGGTGGAGCCCATCCAGCCGCGCTTTCTCAACTTCAATACCGACCTGACCGTGTCGAAGACCAGCACGAAGCTTCCGCTGCTCTATAAGCAGAACACCGAAAACGGACTGTTTACGCTTGCCTTCCACTATCAGTTTGGTACTGAGGCAGACAACCGCTATGAGGTGGCTGCCGACTATATTGACTATCTCGGCACCGACAAGCTTACGGCATCGCAGATCAAAGAGAAGTTCTACCAGTTGGCATGCAGCTACAGAATCAGTGTAAACAACAACAGCATCACCATCAGCCTCAGCGGATTGAATGAGAAGATGCCAGAGGCACTGAGACTGTTGGAGCACTTGCTAAAGAACGCCAAGGTGGACGGGCAGGCATACAACAAGTATGTTGACCTGGTTCTCAAGTCACGCAGCGACGCGAAAACCAATCAGCGCAACAACTTCTCCGCACTTCGCACCTACGGCATCTACGGTTCCTATAACCAACAGCGCAATCAGATGAGCGAAAAGCAGCTTCGGGAAACCGACCCGCAAATCCTTCTCAACCTGTTGAAAGACATTTGCCGGTATGAGCACACCTTATTATATTACGGTCCTTCCACCGAAAAGGAACTGAGTGACGTGGTTAAGAAAGCTCACAAGACGGGAAAGAAGCTGCTGCCTGTGCCTGCCGGCAAGGAGTATACAGAAGAAACCGCCACCAAGAACGAGGTGCTGCTGGCTCCCTACGATGCCAAGAACATCTATATGATGATGTATTATAACGAAAACCAGCCGTGGAATGCCGACAACCTGGCAGTGAAAGAAGTATTCAACGAGTATTTCGGCGGCGGCATGAACGGTATCGTGTTCCAGGAATTGCGCGAGGCTCGCGGACTGGCATACAGCGCTTCTGCCTACTACAACGGCACTCCTCGCAAGAACCATCCTGAGTTCCACTACACCAACATCATCACCCAGAACGACAAGATGATGGATTGCGTGAAGGAGTTCCACAGCATACTCAACAATATGCCGCAGAGCGAAACGGCATTCGCCATTGCCAAGGAGGCGGTTACCAAGCGTCTGGCAAGCCAGCGCACCACCAAGTTCAACATCCTGAATGCCTATATCCGCGCGAAACTGTTGGGTATCGACTACGACATCAATGAGCGCATCTATCAGGCTCTGCCGAGTGTGACGCTGAAATCCATCGCCGACTTCGAGAAACAGAAGATGGCAGACAAGCCATACCGCTATATCATCCTCGGCGATGAGAAGAATCTCGACATGAAAGCACTGCAGCAAATTGCTCCGGTGAAACGTGTCAGCACGGAGGAAATATTCGGCTATTAACCGTATTCCACTGAATATCCTTTTTAAAACAATCATAAGAACAAAAAACAAAACATTATGGCAAACGTAGAATTTAAGTACGCCCCGATGTTCCAGATGGGTAAGGACGACACCGAGTATCGTCTGCTCACCAAGGAAGGCATCACCGTTAGCGAATTTGAAGGAAAAGAAATCGTAAAGGTAAGTCCCGAAGCACTCACCTTGCTGGCTCAGGAGGCATTCCACGATGCAGAGTTCATGCTTCGCCGTGCTCACAACGAGCAGGTGGCACAGATACTCACCGATCCCGAGGCAAGCGACAACGACAAGTATGTAGCCCTGCAGTTCCTGCGCAATGCAGAGACAGCGTGCAAGGGCATCCTTCCTTTCTGCCAGGACACCGGCACCGCCATCATCCACGGCGAGAAAGGACAGCAGATATGGACAGGCTTTGAGGATGAGGAAGCACTCTCACTCGGTGTTTTCAACACTTTCACTCAGGAAAACCTGCGCTATTCGCAGAATGCTCCGCTCAACATGTATGATGAAGTGAACACACGCTGCAACCTGCCTGCACAGATCGACATCGAAGCCGTAGAAGGCGCTGAGTATCGCTTCGTTATGGTTGCCAAGGGCGGCGGTTCTGCCAACGAGACCTACTTCTATCCCATGACGAAGGCTACCATCCAGAACGAGGGAACACTCATTCCGTTCCTTGTGGAGAAGATGAAGAGCCTCGGCACCGCTGCATGCCCGCCCTACCACATCGCTTTCGTCATCGGCGGAACATCTGCTGAGAAGAACCTGCTCACCGTGAAGCTCGCCAGCATCAAGTATTACGACAACCTGCCCACCACCGGCGACGAGACAGGACGCGCTTTCCGCGACATCGACTTGGAGCAGAAATTGCTGTTAGAGGCTCACAAGATTGGTCTCGGAGCACAGTTTGGCGGCAAATACATGGCTCACGACATCCGCGTGATCCGCCTGCCGCGCCACGGTGCATCATGCCCCATCGGCATGGGTGTGAGCTGTTCTGCCGACCGAAACATCAAGGCAAAGATCAACCGCGACGGTGTTTGGCTCGAAAAGATGGACAACAACCCATCCGAACTGATTCCCGCTGAGTTTGCCAAGGCAGGCGAAGGCACCAACACCATCGTCATCGACCTCGACAAGGGCATCGATGCCGTGCGCGCAGAGCTCACCAAGTATCCTGTTTCCACACGTGTGAACCTGAAGGGCACCATCATCGTGGCTCGCGACATTGCCCACGCCAAGCTGAAGGCACGCTTGGATGCAGGCGAAGACATGCCGCAGTATTTCAAGGATCATCCCGTGCTCTATGCAGGACCAGCCAAGACTCCCGAAGGATATCCGTGCGGATCGATGGGACCGACCACTGCCAACCGAATGGATCCATACGTAGACGAGTTCCAGGATCACGGAGCCTCGCTCGTGATGATTGCCAAGGGCAACCGCTCGCAGGTGGTTACCGATGCCTGCCAGAAGCATGGCGGTTTCTATTTAGGCAGCATCGGCGGTGTGGCTGCAGTGCTCTCGCAGAGCAGCATCAAGAGCATTGAATGTGTGGAATATCCCGAGCTCGGCATGGAAGCCATCTGGAAGATTGTGGTGGAAGACTTCCCCGCATTCATTCTCGTTGACGACAAGGGCAATGACTTCTTCAAGCAACTGAAGCCCTGGCCTGCCACCTGCTAAGCACGACCGACTGACCGGCTGAAATCTTGCCATCAGTGCGCAGCATGCCTGTCCTGCAGGCATCTGCTACTGGTGGCAAGATTGTTTTATGAAACTTCTTGCCGCGGTTGTTACCGCCACCGCCCAAGACCATAACTATAGATTGCAAGGCAGACTATGCGACGCTGAAACCCACATGGGCATACCCGAAGCATCGCTCCAGCTGCTGCGCGCCGACAGCACCGTTGTGGAAAGGCACCACCACCTACCGCAAAGGCGGCTTCTCTTATTCCTACGGCGAATTCCAGGATCCGCTGACCATAGCATGGACAGGCACGGCAGGACACAACAGCGCGCACACCGACAGATGAACCGCGACGAAGTGGTTTGGAACATGACGCTCTCGCGCACAATACCCAAAGCAAACCTCACCATCAGCGCTGAAGGCTTCGATATTCTCGGACAGCTGAGCAACCGACGTTTCACCGTCAATGAACAGGGACGCACCGAAACCTACACCAACGTGACGCCGCGCTACTTCATGCTCAAGCTCACCTACCGCTTCAACAAGTTCCCCAAGAACAAGAAGAACAATGGCATGCCCTTCATCAGCATGCCCCCTGTGTTCATCCCGTGAGCAAGAACACGCTCCCTGCACAAGCCTGCGCCCCTACCCTTCTTGCAAAAACATAGGATTCGCGCTGCAAAAGCATAGGTTTCCGCCTCCAAAAGCATAGATTCTGACTTGCAAGAGCTATTGTTTTGGGGCTCAGAAGCATACGTTCTGGCATGTAAAACCTATGGTATGAAACCCTCAAAGCATAGGTTTTCAGAGAAAGAAGTCATGAGATTTTGCGAGTAACGATTCACGCCTCAGCCTCGCAATAAACGCTCTCCCCCAGGAGAAAAAAAACGTTTTTTGCTGCACCTGAGCCTAAACAGCTGAACATCAACTACTTTCACAAAAAAGAAGTGACACCTGCTGCGTATTTTTTGCGTTACTTTGTGACCAATTTTCCGAGTTTTCACGCTCTCTGACCGTCAAAGTTGTTCGATGTTTCCTGTTAATTCTCCGATTCGCGAACTCGATTTTTCTTTCGTGCGCGCGAACAACGGCAGAAAAAACCACTTTTGAAATGTCGTGGATTTTTACTTCGTTACCGTAATCGCCTGGAAATCAAACAGTTCTACACTCTCATTTTTTAACAAAATGCACGATTTGCCAAGAAAGTACCCACAAAATACGCAGCAGGTGACGCAGCAGGTGCACCTAATTTCTTCATAAACACCTCATTTCCAACCCTTTAAGCGCAGGTGCCGATAAATAAATTTTTCTGACAAGGGGTGTAACCGCCAAACACCAACCTCCCCATAAAGATCATCATTCGGAAGCCATATATTCGATGCTTATCTGATACTTATTTCACAGATATACTTCACAAGGCTTGTGATCGTGCCACTTTTTCATCTGGATAGCCCGATAATTCAAGAAATGTTTGTAACTTTGCAGGGAAGAAACATAAACGTAATGGGGATGGCTACTAAGAACATATTTGCTGGTTTAGGCGTAAAGACGACTTTCGTGAACATCCTTTACGAAGAACTGATGAAGCGGGAGTATGTGACTCTTGCAGATGTGATGTGCATCAAGCGAAGAAAACCTAAAGGGTTCTATGCCCACAATCCAATAGCAACATTGTCACGAGAAAAGTTTTATGGTGACTTGAAGAAGGCTTCTTCTGAATTGATCAAGACATTAGAGACTGTTTATCCAGGATGTATTGAGTATAATGGAAAGAATGGCAAAGGGAAAGCATTCCGTTATATAGGCGAGAGTGATGATCCGTTGGCAGCAGAACGTCAGGCTATAGAACAAAAGAGGCTGGAAGACTATGTTGCTTTTTGCAAAGCATCAGCCGGGATCTTGCCATATAGTTGGTTCTCTGCTTTCTTTGAGAACACCCAATTACTGCTTGACACAAATAGGGATATTGAAAATGGTGCTGGTCATATACGTTCCAGTCTGGAGCAAAACCTTAAGAATATTGATTTGCTGCCAGCGATCAATAAGGCCATCACAGACCATCAGGTGCTGCGGTTCTCCTATCAACCATTTGGACAAGCGCCATTCGAACTGGCTTTCCATCCTCAATACCTGAAAGAGTACAATGGCCGTTGGTTCGTGTTTGGTGATGCTAACCGGGAACCATTCAAGGCATACAACGTACCATTAGACAGAATTGTGGGGAACCTGTCTACTGTTGATGATGTGGAATACATTCCTGCTCCCAAGGGGTTCTATCAGCAGTTCTTTAAAAATATAATAGGTGTAACCCACGAGAAGGATGCCAAGGTCGAAACGGTAGTGATTCGCACTAAGACAGAATACCAGCATGGACTCATGCTAACGAAGCCTCTGCACCATAGCCAAAAAGAGACACTTCCCTTTGGTGAACACAAAGACGGTTGTTATGGAGAAATACAACTGACGATTGAACCCAATCGTGAACTGCGAGGCAGGATAATGCTCTATGGAGAGAACCTGGAAGTGGTGCAGCCATTGTCTTTACGGGAACAGATAAAGGATATCATCAAGCAGCAAAAGGATATTTATTTTGATGAGAAAAAGTAAACTTTCAAGATAGAAGTGGTTATGTTCTGCGTACCTATCCCGACAAGCCCCACCAACGATACTACCTATCGGAAAAGGGATTGAAACTGGTGAAATAGTTACGTTGATATCAGCGTATGGCGATATTGTGCCATTTGAAATGGCACAAATGGTCGATACTTATTATCGTTCTAACCATTCAAACCATTTCCGAAGTGTTCCCAAGTAGTTGGCAGATCAGTATGTATAGTCACTGTTTTTTGTGCTAATTGAGGCTGTTCAACGGGCGAACTATCACAATAGCAATTAAAAAGACAACTTTCTACTTCAATTATTTGGTTTTGTCGCAAAAATCCCCTAAATTTGCGACAGAAATAAATGATGAAGTATGAGTAAGACTGATTGCATAGGTATCTTGCGGGGCTGTAGAAGCACACTAAAGAGCGACTACGGCATCAAGTCGCTCCGCCTGTTTGGTTCGATGGCTCGTGGTGAAGATCACGAGGGGAGTGATGTGGATGTATTCGTAGATACGGAGACTCCAAATCCTTTCCTTCTGATGGAAGCCAAGGAGTATTTGGAGCAGCGCGTTGGTCGTTCCGTTGACATCATCCGTAATCATTCAAGCCTTAATCCCCGCCTGCGTCGCAGGATAGAACGCGATGGAGTCACTATCTTCTGAAAGCAAGTCTCTGGCACTGGATATCCTTGAAGATATCCTTTCTGCCATCGAGAGAATTGAGGAGCGGACACACAATATTCGCTCCGCGGATGATTTCCTTTCGTCATCTCAAGGTATGGTGCTGCTTGATTCTGTTTGTATGCTTCTTATTGCTATTGGCGAGAGTCTTAAGAGTTTGGATAAACAGACTGGAGGAAAGTTGCTGCCCACCTATCCCTCGATTCCTTGGAAGCAAGTCAAAGGATTACGAGACATCATCGCTCATCATTATTTCGATGTTGATGCCAGTCAGATTCACTGGATTCTAAGAAATGAACTATCTCAATTGAAGCAAGCTATCCAGTTCTTTATCAGCAACCTTTCTGATTCGGAAAGATGAAGGACGCGTACCAAAACAGTTCCATCGAGAACGGAACCATTTATGAGTCTCAAATGCTTGCTGTAATCAAAAATCGGTTGTACCTTTGCAACGCATTTAATGTGTAATAACGGAATATGTAATATGCTTTAAACCTAAAACAGAACAAATGAAATACATAAGAACACTAACCATATTAACCGATGCGGAGATTCATCAACATGAAGTTCCTCTATTCAGGGGTGCTGTCATTAACAGTCTTGGGGAACACCCTAACCTGTATTATCACAATCATCTGGATAACGATAAGTTCAGATACGCCTATCCACTAATTCAATATAAGAGATTAGGTGGGAAGGCTGCTATAGTCTGCATTGAAGATGGTGTAGATAAAATCGGACAGTTTTTGACTGAGGCTAATGGAACACTGAATATTGGCAATCGCCAGATTGCATACAATACCAATAAGATAAAACCTGCCAGAATCCTTGTACAAACATGGGAGGATACGTTCTCTTATCATATTAGTAGATGGTTGCCACTCAACTCGAAGAATTATCAGCTATACCAGAATCTGGATGGTGCAGTGGAAAGAGTATCCTTCCTTGAGAACGTCCTTAAAGGCAATCTGCTCTCTATGTTGAAGGGGCTGAATATCCATTTGGATAAGGAAATTATTCTTAAGATTACAGAAGTCAGTGAGCCTTACCTGTTATATAATAAAGGTGTAAAGATGATGGCCTTTAATACTGATTTCAAATGTAACTTGTCTATTCCTAATAACATAGGAATCGGCAAGAATGCCAGCATAGGCTGTGGAATAGTGCACCAATTGCATAAAGATAACAACAATAATTCTAATCAATAACCACGAATGGAACAAAGTAAAGTATTCAAACAACTATTTGTGGGAGGGGACTTGTCTGGTATTCAGAAGTTCCTTTTATAACATTTCGTCAAAGAAGGCAGCTGTCAGCCTGAAAGGACGTTCTTACTATCTTCGTCAGTTGATGGAGAATATCTGTACGGACATCAAGCAGGCCGCTGAAGTCAATGGAGCCAAAACTGTAGAGATTATCTACAACTCTGGTGGTAAATTCTATCTCTTGACGGATAATACTCCCCAAATTGTGCAAGCTGTCGAGACGTGTGCCAAACAAGCGAAGCAAAATCTTTGGGTTGAACACAAGGGACAGTTAGGTGTGAACATCAGTCATGTGGCTTTCAATGAGAATCCTGATGGCACAGTAGATTGTCAGGATGCTATTGGACAAAAGCCTGGTTATCTCTGGAAAATGGCAAATGCAGAATTCGCCCATCAGAAAAGTCAGAAGTTTAAGGATATACTGACAGACAGTTATCAGGAGTTCTTTGAACCCATTCCAGTTGGAGGAAAGCCTAAGGTATGCGCTGTAACAGGTATTGAGTCGCCTGATTGTGTCATGATATCTGCAGAAGGTAAAGATGAAGAAATGTACGTTCTGCCCTCGGTTCGCCAACAGATTCAATTAGGTGAAGAACTTCGTGTGCAAGAGGGTTTTAAAACCTTTGAGGAATATGCTGGAGATACTAATCTGGGTATACTTCGTATGGACATTGATGGATTGGGCAAACGCTTCATCACAGGTTTCGACAGCATCAGCCAATACAAAGCTTTCTCAAAGAAATTGGTTGATTTCTTTGAAGAGAAAACTCGGAAAATACAACAAGAGACAGAATTCAAACCCTATCTAAACATTATCTATGCTGGAGGCGACGATCTGTTTGTGGTAGGACGCTGGGATAAAGTGATAGATTTTGCAGAGCGCATCCATCAAGAGACAGAGAACCATTTCGGAAGCGAGGGCATCAGCATCTCTGGTGGCATCGCTGTGGTACAGCCGAAGTTCCCAATTTCAAAGGCTGCCGAACTGGCAGGCGATGCTGAGGATGCTGCAAAGCAATTCCGTAATGGCGAGAAAAATGCTTTTTGTATGCTGGGTAAGACCATCTCTTGGAATCAAGAATTTGATTATGTAAAGAGTATCAAGCAACAGTTTGTCACCCTTATAAAACAGTACGACCTCAGTAAAGGCATCTTGCATAAGTTGATGCTTTATTCCTCGATAGCCGACCGCAACAAGATTCGTCGTAAAGAAGGCAAGCAGGAAGATTTTAGCTATATATGGCACATCAGCTATTACTTGACGCGCTTCATGAAACGCTATGAATCAAATCGAGCCGTCTGTGACTTTTGCCGTTCTTTAAGAGATCGGGAGATAGACTATCGCAATGGGCGGAAACTGGAACTGATTGCCCTCGCAGCCCGTTGGGCAGAGTTGGTCTTAAAAGATGATATAAATAACTAAATAACATAATAACTATGAGTTGGAAAAAGAATGATCGAATTCCTAAAGAGGAAATTCAAAACAAAGTTACAGACGTTACGGTGCGTTTCGCAAAAGAATTTGGAGATTATCTTGCCGAAAGAGAGGATAATGCAGAACCGCTATCCACTAGTCAACTTCGTAAGTTTTTCGGCGAGGTTAAACGCCAGCAGATGATTGGCTATAATGATACAGAGTTCGTGATGCTCAAGCCAAAGTTGGCTTATGCAGTTGGACGTGCCAGACAGAATGGCAGCAAATTTAAAACATATAAGATAGAGGATTTCTACGAAGTTTTAGCAGATGCTATAGACCAAGTTCAAAGTAGCTCAGACAAGCAAAAAGCTTTCAAAAACTTCATCACCGCCTTCGAGGCTATCGTAGCTTATCACAAAGCAGCTGAAAAGAAATAACAACCTAAACAAAGTAAGACAATGAAACAGTTAGTAAAGAAAATCAAGATAAACACCTCCATCACCCTCATTACAGGACTTCACATCGGAGGTAACAGTGAGAATGTAGAGATTGGCGGCATCGACAATCCGGTTGTCAAATTGGCTTCAAAGGGTGATGTCCCCTATATTCCTGGAAGTTCCTTAAAGGGCAAGATGCGTTGCTTATTGGAACAAGCGGCTGGCGCCCCTAAGGTCGGACTTGATGAGAAGGTTAATAATCTGTTCGGTATCACAGAAAGTAGGGCTAATAATACCAGTAATCAACCCTCAAAGATTATTGTCAGAGACGCCATGCTGAGCGACGACTCCAAGAAGATACTTTTGGATTGCGACAACTTGGACATGCCGTATACAGAAAACAAGTTTGAGAATGTCATAGACCGCGTTAAAGGTATTGCTCAGCATCCCCGTCAGACCGAGCGTGTGCCTGCCGGTGCAGAATTCAATGCAGAGTTCATTATCAATGTCTGGGACGATGATAACGAGCAGGAACTGATGGCATTGTTTGAGAAAGGTATCCGTTTGCTTGAAAACGACTATCTTGGTGGTAGTGGCTCTCGCGGCTATGGTCAAATCAAGTTCGGAGAGATGAAAAGAACTGAACTCTCTGATGCGAATAACTGGACAGCATAAAGTAGGCGATTATGGCAACATTCAAAATCTATAAGTTGCACTTCACGGCCCCACTGCACATTAGCGACCTGCATGAGGACTTGGGCAACAGTCAGAAGATTATTCAGTCTGACACGCTTTATGCCGCTCTCATGTCAGGCTTGGCAAAGCAGGGAGAAAAGTTGCCAGATGATGGAAACCTTGGGTTTACGGTGAGTAGTCTGTTTCCCTATTTTCAAAAAGATAAGGACAGTACTCCCGTGTACTTTCTTCCAATCCCAATGCAAGCCAGACTGGCAGAACTTGCTGATGTCTCTAAGGCAAAAAAGGTGAAGAAGGTACAATGGGTTGATAGTGCTCTCTACTCATCAATCTTGTCTGGCGAATCTCTGTTTGACAGGACAGACAAGTATGTCTCGAATATCCAGGAAAGTTATCTGACAACATTTGAATTGCCTGAAGATATCAATGGCAATAAAGAGTTTATCAACTCTGAAGTGTCACAACGTGTAACTCTGAAAAGCCGTACAGGCGAAGAGGATGCCAAGCCTTTTTATGTTGACAAGATACTCTTCCGTCATCATGCAGGCCTCTATTTCATTGCAGAAGGAGATACCGCGCTATTAGAGAAAGCACTGCAACTGCTTTCTATGGAGGGCATCGGAACCGACAGGAATGTGGGATATGGTTTCTTCGAATATACAGCAGATACTCTTTCGATAGATTTGCCTGATGCTGCTAATCATCAATTGTCGCTTTCTCTTTTCATACCAGAGTCGAAGGAACAGTTAGTAAAACTGATGAACTCTGAACGTGTTGCTTACGACTTTGTACGCCGAGGTGGCTGGATTACTACTTATCCTTATATGACCCTGCGCAAGAATGCCATCTACGGATTCCTGCCAGGATCAGTATTCCATAAGGAAGAAGGCCAGGCGACTACCGTTGTTGGCAAGATTGTTGACTTGAAGCCAAAGACGGATGATGTGGAGATTTCTCATCCTGTTTGGCGAAATGGGAGAGCCATAATGTTACCTATAATAATAAAATGATATGGAAAACAGGAAATATCCCATAGAGTTAGAAGCTATTACGCCTCTCTCCGTTGGCGCCGGAAACGACAACGAATGGGTGAAGGGGCTTGACTTCGTACAGAAAGACGGTAAGGTTTATGTCATCGATATGCAGAAAGCCGCTGTTGCCGATGTGGATGTGGAAGCGCTCACACAGTTGTTTCTGAAGTCTGACGATAGAGGCATCAGTCAGTTGTTAGGCAACAACATAGAAAAGTTCTCACGCTATGTCTTTGACTTGCCTGTAAAAACTGAAAATAACATCAAGACGTTTTTGCGGACCCAGTTTTACGACAAACCCTTGGTAGCAGGCAGTTCCATAAAAGGTTCTATCCGCTCAGCACTATTTAACTATCTACGCACTGACGAGCAGAAGAACGAAGAAGTGTTTGGCACAATGAAGAATGGGACAGACTTGATGCGATTCATACGTGTTGGCGACATAGAGATGCCATCTACCATATTGGTCAATACCAAGATATTTAACCTTAGGGGGCATGGATCTGACTGGCAGGGAGGCTGGAAGCATCGGGGTACAGACAGAGAAGGCAATTCGCATACGGATACTCATTACAACCCCGTAGGCTTTAACACGCTCTATGAGTGTGTGGCTCCAGGTAAGAAGGGACTTGGCAATATCTCTTTGGCTACTAACGCATTCTCTTTACTTGAGAAATTCGGACAAGGAAAGACACCCTACGCTAATAAGAAGCAAGCGCTGCTTAACGAGCCTATTAGCCATCTGTTCCAGATTATCAACGGTGTGACGAGAGGATACCTTGAGAAAGAGCGTGCCTTCTTTGAGAAGTACAATGCAGAACGTTCTGACGAGGTGCTGGACAACATAGATGCACTCTTGGCGATGATTCCTACGGATGGTTCCTGCTGTCTGATGAAGATGTCGGCAGGTGTTGGTTTCCATTCCATTACAGGTGATTGGCAGTATGAAGACTATGACAAGACAAAGTTATGGGCAGATGGACGGCATGCAGGAAAGAAGAAGTATAAATCAAGAAAGATTGCAGAGTACAACCATCGCCTGCAACTGATGGGATTTGTACGTCTTCGTGCTTTGAGTCAAGAAGAGGCGACTGAAAGGGAGTTGGTTCTTCAGAAACAGCACCATGATCAGCAAGAGCAGATGATGGATGTCATTAACCATCGTGAGGCTGAACAGCAACAAAAAATTGCTGCAGAGCAAGCTCGTAGGCATGCTGAAGAAATGGAAAGGCAGAAGTTTGAGGAATACAACCGGCTCATTCTTGAATCTAAGCAAGATAAAGATTCCGAGCGATGGGATGAGGCTATTGCAAACTTGGAGAAAGCAGAAGCGTTATATCCTGAAAATAGCGAAATCGCTCAGTTGAAGGCAGAATGTCTCAAAGCAAAATCCATTGCTGAGTACAATCTGCAGGCACAGAAAGAAACGCAACAGAAGTTCAGCCTGCCTCTGTCTGAGGTTATTAAGGGCAAGACCTCTGCCGGCAATTTAGTTGGAACTACTGTGAAATGGCTGAAAGTTGAGGGACACTCTTACGGGTCATCAGAGCAAGCTGCTTTCATGAATGAAGCTCAACAGTTGAATGCAGGAGAGAAGAAAAAACTAAAAAGTAAGCTCTCAGACTTGGAAAAGATTGTTGGCAAAGAGAACGTAGAACGAATACGAACAGAATTAGGAATCTCATAATTATGGCAAGAAAAATTTTTATTTCCGTTCTTGGAACAGGATTCTATGAACCCTGCAAATACACCAAGGGAAGTTTCGTCTCTTCGAATACCAGGTTTATCCAGCAGGCAACGTTAGAGTACCTGAAGGTTAGCACTAACTGGACAACACGAAATGCAGATGATGAAGTCATTGACCGTATTATCATCTTGCTCACAAATGGTGCAAAGGGAGCAAACTGGGACAAGAACATTTCTAAAAGACTGAACCACAAGACAGAACAAGAAGAGAGCTATATGGGATTAGAGCAGGTTCTGCAGGATATGAATCTTCCTTGTCCTGTAGAAACCATTGATATTCCAGATGGAAAGAATGAGGAAGAAATGTGGGCCATATTCAATGCCGTTTATGGTACACTCCTTCCCAACGACGAACTTTATTTCGATCTCACTCATAGCTACCGCTATTTACCTATGCTGGTGTTGGTGCTGAGCAACTATGCCAAGTTCCTTAAGGGAGTAAAAGTAAAGCATATTTCCTATGGCAACTATGAAGCCCGCGATACGGCATCCAATGAGGCTCCTCTGATGGACATCCTCCCACTGACTATGCTTCAGGACTGGACATATGCTGCTGCTGACCTCATTCAGAATGGAAACATCAAGAAGTTACAAGAACTGAAAGAAGACGATGCTCTTATTCCAATGCTGCGAGAAAAGGGGAAAAAAAATATTGACCGTAGGTTAGCAGAAGGGTTTCTGGATGCCTATATAGAATCGTTGAAAAATTTCTTGAATGACATGAAACTGTGTCTATCACCCAACATCATAAGTGGTGTTAGCATTAATCAGATTAGAGATTGTCATGAGCAGGTATCAGAAGTATTAAATCAGGTCATTGCACCTATTCCACCTATTATCGGAGAAATACAGCAGTCTCTCCAAAACTTTGAGTCAACAGATACTATGTATCCAGAGAGCCTTCACAACGGATATGAAGCGGCGAAATGGTGTTATGACCACCAGCTGTATCAGCAGGCCGTCACCATCCTTGACGAAAACATTACTACAGATTTCTGTCTGCGGCTTGGAACTGACGAGCATGTATATAAAGAACGTACCGCATCTAATGCATTGTTACGTTGGGGAAACTATAGAGAAGAGGATTGGAAGGATGACTGTTTAGAAAGCATTAGAGAGAAAGTGCAGACTGCTGTTTCCTCCCCTGTTGTTCAAGACTTCATCAAACTGATGCGATGGGATGTTGTTTGGATACATAATAATTGTAGAAACAAGTATAATCATGCTTCAATGATTCAAGGTACAGAAGGGATGTTGACCCCGGAAGACATTGATAAACTTGGTAGGATTATCATGAAGATCATCCGACTAATAAGATAGTTTACGCCATGTTAGTTAATTTCAGCAATCATCCGTTTCGCCATTGGGACAACAAGCAGAGAGAGGCCTCCCTCTGTTATGGGAACATCGTAGACCTCTCCTTTCCTGCAGTAGCTCCCAATAGTGACAAGACCCAATTACAAGCCCTTGCTCAAGATTGGGTGCAAAAGATTGTGGCGATGGGGGATGTGCGTGACATCACCGTCCACGTCATGGGTGAGATGACATTTACCTTTATGGTTGTAACTAAGCTTAAAGAGATGGGGATTAAGTGCATAGCTTCTACCACAGAACGGAAGACTACCTATAATGCTGATGGAACAAAAGTGTCTGAATTCCAGTTTGTGAAGTTTCGAGAGTATTGAATAACCCATAATATTCTGTGCCTATGGAGTTGATACTGAACACCTTTGGCTTATCGCTGAACCGCGACAACGAGGCCTTTGTCATCACCAAGAAAGGTGAGCGACATCGTATTCCCGTGGATGATGTTAAGTCGATACAAATCAGTCGTGGCGCACAGATTACAAGCGATGCTGTGATGTTGGCTATAGAACATGAAATTGACGTAATGTTCATGGATAAGAGCGGACATCCCATTGGTCGTGTGTGGAGTCCTCGTTATGGCTCTATATCCACCATTCGCAAAGGCCAACTCAACTTCACGGCCTCTCATGCTGCTCTTGATTGGATTAAGGAGGTCATTATGCAGAAGATGGAGAACCAGCAGGCTCTTATGTTGCTTCTTCAACCACGTGACACTTTACATGAGCGGGAGCGCAAAAGGAGTATTGAACGAATAGAGGGCTTTCGCTCGAAAGTTTGTAAACTGGAGGGAGAGATGGTGAGTGATGTGGCCCCGACGCTGAGAGGCTGGGAAGGGCAGGCATCGCGCATTTACTTCAGTACCATCGTCAAGTACCTGCCTGAGGAATACCAGTTTGAGCAACGCAGTCAGCATCCGGCCATGAATGTGGCCAATGCCTTCCTGAACTATGGCTATGGCATATTGTATGGCAAGATAGAAGGGGCACTTATCAAGGCAGGGATTGATCCGTACATCGGTATCCTCCATCGTGATGATTATAACCGTCCGGTCTTGGTCTACGATGTTATTGAACTTTATCGGATTTGGGTCGATTACGTTGTTTTCACATTGTTGACCCAGAACGGCATCACCGAAGAATGCTACTCTATTCGCGAGGACGGCTCCTTCTGGCTCGAACCGCTCGGAAGGCGGATACTCATACAGTCGTTTAACGATTATCTTGACGAGACAATCTCAAAAGGTGGAGTCGTCAGGTCAAGGCTCACTCACATGAATTTGTATATCCAGAATTTAGCCCAAAAATTAAAAAGGTTTGAAAAATGATTATGTTTGGTACTAATATCCAGTCGGCAGATGACCCGCTGAAGAAGATGCGGGAGTTGGAACTTTACCAATGTATTGTTCATCCAGAACCTTATGTTGATGCTAAAATCAGACAACTTCGTGTTGCTTATCAGATATCTCCTAAGCAATACAACGAACAGAAACGTACACTTCCATACGTTGTATGCGGCATTTTCAATCCCCCTTATCGGAACACTGAAAACTTTGGCTATACAGAATGCTTTGTTGTTGACATTGACCACTTGAGCGACAAAGGGCTTACTATCGACACGGTTAAGTCTCGCATCCATGATGACGAAAGAATCATGATGTACTTTACTTCGCCGAGTGAAGACGGAGTAAAGGTGATGTTCCGACTGCGCGAGCGATGCTATGATACTGGACTTTACTCTCTGTTTTATAAGGAATTCTTGCGTAGGTTTTCAGAGCAGTATCAGTTGGAACAGGTGGTCGACAAACGAACTTCTGATGTGACAAGGGCATGCTTTTTAAGTTTCGACAGCGAAGCCTATTTTAATAATGACTGCGAGTCGGTAGATATTGGGCTATATGTGCAACAATCTGATCCGTTGGCGATGTTCGACTTGATGGCAAAACAAAAGAGGGAAGAGAAGAAATTTCCGACAGGTGATACTATACACTTACCATCTGACCCTGACAAGGAGATCATGGATAAAATCAAACAATGCCTTCACCCGAACTCAAAGATCATTAGGAAAAAGCCAGACGCATTTGTGCCAGAACAGTTGAATATGATTATCGATGATCTCGTGACTTATATTCAAGATACCGGTCTCATTGTTACGGAGATTATCGATATCCAGTATGGTAAGAAACTAAGAATCAGCATGGGAATTAAACTAGCAGAAATTAACGTCTTCTTTGGCAAGAGGGGGTTCTCTGTGGTGAAATCGCCAAGAAGTGGTACGAATGCAGAACTAAATGAATTGACAGCCCAATTGATTCAGATGTTTGTTTATCAACTATAGAGATGGAAAAGAAGTCTGCATCGCATTATCTTGAAGTACTGAGGAAACTGAACCGTTCAGGATTGGAAGATTCCCCAGTTATTAATCGGCTTGCAGTAAATGCAGATGATATGCCGACTCTTCAAAAGCGTATTGATGCCATTTTGGGACTCATTCATCAAACAACAAAACAAGGAGGTAAGATGCTTTTTTTCATAATGTACGACATAGAAAGCAACAAGGTCAGATATAACATAGTAAAGTATTTGGAGCGAATGGGGTGTTATCGTATTCAGAAATCTATTTTCCTTGCCAATCTCAGTATGGAGAAATACGAGAGGATAAAAAGGGACATGGTAGAGGTGCAGTCGCTCTACGAGAATCATGACAGCATCATTGTATGCCCTGTCTCATCAGATATACTTACGAGTATGAAAATCATCGGGCAAGACATTAATCTTGATGTCATAACCCAAAGCAAAAATACGTTATTCTTTTAGAAAAGATTAACTAAATCGCTCTTTGACATATTGAAATAAATTTGTACCTTTGCACGTTCAAAAAGATGAGCATTTTTTTGATATTTTTGAGTATCAGGTAGTATGAGTAAACTTATAGATTCCTCAAAATGAGATATTTACATTTTTTGGACTCAGTGAGCATATTCCATAAGAACAAGGATTAAGACCTCCGCCAGGCATAGTCATGAATGGTTCCAATGTTCTCTCAGTGAGCATATTCCATAAGAACAAGGATTAAGACACACTTCGCTTAGCGAATGTTATCACGCGACCTCTCAGTGAGCATATTCCATAAGAACAAGGATTAAGACTGTGCTAATGCCTTTAGATAGCGTTCTCAACTACTAAGCTCAGTGAGCATATTCCTTAAGAACAAGGATTAAGACAATTTTTAAAAGTTTTAAATTGTTAATAAATTAAATGAACTCAGTGAGCATATTCCATAAGAACAAGGATTAAGACTGAATAGCCATATCTATTTCCTTTTGGGTATGCACTCAGTGAGCATATTCCATAAGAACAAGGATTAAAATATGGTGCTGTTTGAGTATGTGGTGCTTTCGAGGTATTATATAAATAAGGTGGCAAACGGTTCCTCATAGAACGGAACCGTTTCACAACCTTGTTTTCTTGTATAGTTCCTGGAAACTTTTTACCTTTGCAGCGTCAATCATCGAAACCATCGCGAGATTGATGCTGAAAAGGCTTAGTGGTGGGAACTTAAATCAATAATAGAATGAACACATCACTTCAGATCATCGCAACCAAGGCTCTGCCGGCACTCTCTGGCGAGCAAGTGACATACAACGCAGCAAAGAACGTATTCCTGTCGCAGGGGTACACCAGCGCAGCAGGGAACATGTACTACAAAGCGATACGCCTCTCGAACAGGTTGGTGGTGTACTACGACCTGGGACAGGGGTACGCCTACACCTTCCTGAACGGCATCAAGCTGTTCTGCTTCGACGGGCCAAAGACAAATCTCATCGCACAGAGGTATTGGGGCGGCTGTGACTACCGCATCTTCAGCGAGCAGTTCGCCAAGCAGCAGAGCGTCCTGATGCTGAAGAACTTCCTCGCCGGACAGTTGAAAGCACAGGGGGCATACGTCTCGGAGCAGGAGATGCTCAGCTTCGCGCAGGGCATGATAGAGGAAACACAACGTAAGCAACTGGCATAAAAACCGACAAGACTATGGCAACACTGACCAAAGCAATCAACAAGAATCTGTTTGACAGCATTCTGCCGACCTTCGGCAACCCGCGTGTTCACGTCCCCGTGTGGGATGAGGGGCAGAAGATGTTCATCTGCGAGGAGCACGAAAGCGGCAACGGACACCGATACTACCTCGGTATCCGCTTCTGCGACCGCATCGTCATTGTGGAGAAGGTGGGCCTCTACCACAGCTGGACCTACATCGACAGCATAGAACTCTATGCTTTCAACGGGCAGCGGATGGAACTCATTCAGAAGCGTGACTACGACAAGGTGTTTCGCAACGAGGAGTTCATCCGCCAAGAGTCGGAACAGATGGTGAAGGACTTCCTGACGGGCGTGATGAAGATGCAGCGGGTATGCCTGCCCGCAGAGCAGACAACGGAACAGGCAAAGGCCCTCGTCAATGGTTGCTACAAGAGCTTCCTTGACCAGGACTTCAACACGCGGCTAACGCAGATACTTCCCCAAATAGAACAGCGATAACTATGGAACAGATGCAGATAGATACCGAGAACAGGCAGCAGATGCTGGCCTACGAGCTGATTGCGAATACGAACAGCAGTTTCTTCCTGACCGGCAGGGCAGGAACGGGTAAGACCACCTTTTTGCGGAAGGTGCAGCAGATGGTGGACAAGCAGTTCATCACGCTGGCACCGACGGGCGTGGCGGCCATCCTGGCGGGTGGCGACACCATCCACTCGTTCTTCGGACTGCCAATGGACGTGTGCTATCCCGGCACGATGGGCAAGATGAGCGAGGCACGCATACAGACGCTGCTGCACACGGACACCATCATCATAGACGAGGTGTCGATGGTGCGCTGCGACATCATCGATGCCATCGACTACACCATGCGCAAGACGCTGCGCTCCACCCAGCCCTTCGGTGGCAAGCAGGTAATCTTCGTGGGCGATATGTTCCAGTTGCCGCCAGTGGTGGCACGGAAGGAGGAGCGCGAACTGATGCAGGACCTCTACCATGCGGACGACTGCTTCTTCTACAAGGCAGACGTCATCAAGCGGATGCGACTGGTGAAGATAGAGTTTCAGAAGGTGTACCGCCAGGATGACGTGCACTTCCTCCAGATACTGGAGAACGTGAGGCTGAACAAGGTGACGCCCGAGGACTTGATGCACCTGAACCGCCGTGTCTGTCAGCCTACGAAGGCTGACGGGATGGTGATCACGCTGGCCTCGCGCAACTGCACGGCTGACAGCATCAATGAGAAATGTCTGGCAGAGATTGACGCGGAGGAATACGTCTATGAGGGAACAGTGCAGGGGAAGTTCGATGAGAAGCGGTTCCCCGTGGAGATGACGATGCGGCTGAAGGTGGGTGC
>JAFUVB010000060.1 GCA_017471245.1 Prevotella sp. | reverse complement strand
CGCGCCCATACCGCCCTCGTCTTCGGTCTCAACCAGACTGACATAGGGCTTCTCATACTTTTTCTTCGGATCGTCGAAGATTCCAAGAATCATTTTATTCATAAGCGTTAGTTTTTATAGATTAATAATAATGTTAATGATAGTCTTTGCATTGCCGGGCAGGGCTGAAGCCCCGAAATCATTGGCCATATCGGCAGCAGGAATCCTGATAGGCTTATAAGGCCTATAGGCCCTATAAGTCTTATAGGACTTATTTGGCTTATAAGGCTTATTTGCCCCACGAGCCCCTGCGGGGCTATGGGAGCCGCCAATCCCCCGCGCCGCGCCAAGGCGCGCGCTGCACGGGAACAAAAGCCGATAGGATTCTTTATGAGAGAGAGAGAGAGAGAGTATACAAATATTTGGAATCGCCAAATATTTGAGCCACTTAATTATTATTTAACACGTTGGCATTCATCTTTCTCTTGTTCTTTATTGGTTGTTTGAAAACACCCATCGGGATTACCCCAAATGGGCTTCGATTGCAAATATAAAGAAAAAGATTGAAACGGCAAAGAATTTGGAGAAAAAAATTTTAGAAGCAAGAGGCAAGAAGCAAGAGAATAGATTTAGAGGCAAGAGGCAAGAAGCAAGAAGCAAGAGAATAGATTTAGAGGCAAGAGGCAAGAAGCAAGAAGCAAGAGAATAGATTTAGAAGCAAGAGGCAAGAGGCAAGAGAATAGATTTAGAGGCAAGAGGCAAGAAGCAAGAAGCAAGAGAATAGATTTAGAGGCAAGAGGCAAGAAGCAAGAAGCAAGAGAATAGATTTAGAGGCAAGAGGCAAGAAGCAAGAGGCAAGAGAATAGATTTAGAGGCAAGAGGCAAGAGATTGGCGACGCGAATGTGCGGGAGTTTTTTCTTTTAAACACGAATATACACGAATTACACGTAAATTTTTCGTAAATAATTATTTATGAACATTCGCGTGTTATTTACGTATATTCGTGTTTAAAAGAAAATATTTATTCGTGAATATTCGCGTATTATTTATGCATATTCGCGTTTAAAAAAGAAAAGAATCATTCGCGTGGCTCAAGATAAATGGCTTCGTAGCGGCGGCGCATCTGATGAACACCGAAACGGCTATCTACAAACTGTAGCGCCTGCCCACAAAGTGCATCGCGGTTGACATCGGGAAGACGATGGCGGAACAGTTCCATGTATTGTTCTAATGAATTTCCGCTCACTTGCAAAGGCCAGTCGGCGGGCAGCGTGTCGCGCAAGCCAGGACAGGAGTTGATGATGACAGGCAGCCCGTTGAAGCTTGCCTCGATGGAGAGGATGCTGAGCCCCTCGAACTCGGAGGGCATGATCATATACTGGAACGACTGCATGAAGCGCGACACACCGTAGAGGGGCGGATGGATGCTCACGTTGGCGCATTGGCTGAGAGACTGCTCTGCCTGCTTCTTCAGAGAGCCGTCGCCGAAGAGGTGGAAGTGGTAGCGATGGTCATCCTGCAGTGCCTTGATGATCTCTATGAGGGTGCCGATGCCTTTCTGCTGCTCGAAGCGCGCGGCAAAGAGAATGTTCTGTTTGCCCGGCTTGAGGTGGGGATAGGGCTGCTGCTCCACGGGAGCGATGCCGTTGAAGATGATGGGTGCAAGCTCGCCATACTCACGGTGGTAGTTCTCCTGCACTGAAGCGGAAATGGCAACGTTGGCACGGCAGCCGATCATGAACTTCTCCACGCGGCGCCCAGTGGCAGGGAGCCCTTCCCAAAGGCGGGTGTTGTGAATGGTACGCACCACCTTGCAGCATTTTCTGCACCAAGGGAACAGGCGGAAGAAATGGTAGACGGCAAGGTCGGGCATCTCGGTATGGCTGTGAATCACGTCGGGCTTATACCTATAATATATAAACACGAACCACAGCGGGAAGAGTAATGCCGCCATGCGCTCGAAAAGATAGTGGAAACGGATGCCTGGCACGATGAAGCGATGGTATTTTATTCCTGCCTCGCGCAACTCTTCCACGAAGGTTTGGGTGAATGAAGAGCGAGCCCGAATGAGTTCAACCACGTGATACTCTATCTCCGGGTTATCAGACTTGGCGATGTTCACCGCCACGCGCTCGGCTCCGCCCACGTCGAAATGGGAAATGATATGGAATACTCTTTTCTTCTTCATCATGATCAATCGTTATTTCAGAAACCATACATACAGCCGACGCCATGCAAGATACACGATATTGAACAGCGACATGGGGCAACGGCTGCGCAGCAATGCCATGCAAAGACGGGGCATGATGCCGCGGGGAACATAGCCGATCACCTCGTCGGCACGCGCAAGAGGCGCGCCATTGCGCACTGCCTCGCGGTAAGCATTCACCGTTCCTATTTGCAAGGCGGTGGAATAGATGCCCTCAGGGTCGTTATTCTGGAAATGTTCATTCACCAAAGCCTGCGCCCTGAACATGGAAAGCATGTTCTTCTCCGACCGCTGGTGGGTGTAGGAACCGCTATTGTCGTTGCGATAGAGATAAACCACATCGTCGATCCAGGCACGCTGCGCATGCAGCAGCAGTCGCGGCACCACGCAGAAATCTTCTGAATAGTCGATGCCCTCCACGGGAAACACCTGGTTTTCGGTGAACAGCGAGCGGCGATAGATGCGCCCCCAGATGCGGTTTGAAACGATGTTCTGGCAGAGCATGCGCTTGAGATATCGCTCCTTGCCCATTTTTGCCGGCATGAATGTGCGAATAACCTCGCCATTGCATGTCTCGGCATAGCCGCCATCCTCCACATCGGCACCCGTTTCCGTGATTCTCTGATAGAGTTTCTCCACGGCATCGATGGGCAGATCGTCGTCGCTATCCACGTGCATCACGTATTCAGAAGTGGCATTCTGCAGCGCTTTCAGCCGCGCTGCACCCAGTCCGCGGTTACGGTCTTGCCTGATGATGCGCACCTGCGGCTGGCGAGAGGGGTGGCGACTGAGCACCTCAAGCAGCACTTCAATGCTGCGGTCGGGCGTGCTGTCATCCACGAAGATGTATTCAATGTCCTGAAAAGACTGCGAGAACAGGCTCTCTGCACACTGCCCGATGTAGTTTTCCACGCCGTAGACCGGCACCAATACTGATACTTTCATTTGATGAGAGGTTTAGACATATACTCAAACACAAGACTGAAGTTGTAGACAAAGAGGAACACCGCAAGGCACACGAGGAGGATGCGCAAGGCAAGCAGCCACCTGCCCGAAAGCCTTTTCACCACGAAAGCCATGGCTACGGGGATGACGAAAGCCCAATGGGCAGTCATGATATACACCTCATTGAGCCCGAAGCCCAGCACGAAATGGATGCCGGCATCGATGGCGAGCCACGACAGGCAGAGCAGCATGAACCGGTTGCGGCAACCGAGAAGCACGCCTATGACGAAAAGCAATACGACAACCGCCTCTGCCACATAGTTATACCAATGGCTGTATTTCACGAATACAGGTCGGCCATAGTGGATGTCGCGCAGCAGATACTTGTCGTGCAGCTGCAGCGACTCGCCGAAGATGTTGTCGGAGAGCGACTGCATGCGCGGCGTAGACACATCGGTCCATTTCATAAAGCCCTTGTCGCTGATGGTCTCGCCCGTTTTGCTCTTGAAAGCCTCGTTGCGCGCATTCACCTTCTTGGCGAAGACCGTGTCCTTCTTCTCACGCTCCTTGAGAATCTTCTGTCCGCGTTCCTGCAAAGGTTTCACAAAAACGGCATTCTCGTAGATGCTGACTCCCCAAAGCAGGGCGGCAGGCACGGCAACGCCCATCAGCAGGTTGCGCAGGCGGAAGAAGTCGCGCCCGTTGGCAAACCACTGCGCCAGCCAAATCTTCAGTCCGTTGCTTAGGGTGATGCCCGCAGTGAAGAAAAAGAGGATGAAGCTCTGCCATGTCTTCATGCGCCGCCCGTTGTTCATCTTGGTTCCGGCAATGTAAAGAGTCATTGTGAGCAGGAACATCGACAGACAGAAATGGTCGGGCACCATGGTGGTGAGCATGATGTAGGCGAAGGAGAAGAACATCACGGTGAGAAGAGTGGCATCGAAGCGCTTGAGCTTCAACACTTCGTGCAGGATGCGATACATGAAAAGGAAGGAATAGACGGCACTGAACACCAAGATTACCGCCACGATGAACACGGCATAGTTGTATTCCATGCGGATGAGCAGCCAGTGGTTGAGCAGATAGAAGGGATACATCATGAATGCCAGCAGCGGATGGCGGTAGACCACATAATAGGCTTCCCACTTGGAAAGGATGATATATGTATAGGAATCGAACCCCGACACGCGGAAATGGTTCCAGAATACACTCCAGAATCCGAGGTTGCCGCCGCGGGTGAACAGCCCGTAGTATTTGTAAATCAGCAGCGCGTTCAGGAATACGAACACCGCAAGAGCCAGCAGGGCGAGGATGCGCTCTTGGCGCTTGATCTTGAAGATGGAGAAAACAGGAGTCATGTCAACATATAGCTTACGAATAAAACACCATTATATATCCACAGCCAGGCAACAATCATACTGACAACAAGCCGCAGCACACTGAGCCGGCGCGACTCCGGCAAACGGAAGAGCCATGCCATCGACAGCGGAAGCACATACATCCAATGGGCTGCCATGATGTATACCTCGTTGATGCCAAAGCCAAGACCGATGTGCAGACCGAG
Organism: Prevotella sp.; assembly: GCA_017471245.1. Classification (GTDB taxonomy): domain Bacteria; phylum Bacteroidota; class Bacteroidia; order Bacteroidales; family Bacteroidaceae; genus Prevotella. The sequence continues at coordinate 125,675 of JAFUVB010000060.1, read as the reverse complement.
GTCGACGGCGAAACAAGCGAGCACCATCCACAGGAAACGACTGCGGCGACCCGCAACGACGCCTGCAAAGAACAACAAAACGACAAGCGCCTCAACCACATAGTTGATCCACCAGTTGTATTTCACAATGACCGGACGGCTCCGCAGCGTATCGGAGAGCAGATAATCCTGATGCAACTGCATGGACTCGCCAAACAGATTCTCGACGACTGACGGCAGGCGAGGCGTGGTGATATCGGTCCACCGCATGAACTCACCCTTGGCAATGGGCTTGCCGGTATGCTTGTTCCATGGTTTCTGGTGGTCGGAGCGATATTTCGCCCACATCTTTTTATTCTGGTCAATCTTAAAAGCCTTGGCAAGCTGCACGCTGTCCTTGATACCCGAAGAGTCGGCAAAAGCCGCAAAATCCTTCTTTTTCTGCTCAGCAGCCTTCTGCTTCTTCATTTCCGCACGTGCCATCTCCTTCGGCCACACGAACTTTCTATACTCCCAGCAGGCAAACATCCACATGAGGGCTGCGGGGACAATCACCGCCAACAACAGGTATTTGGGGCAGAAGAAGCGCTTTCCGTTGGTGAACAGCATCACCAGAAACACCTTGATGCCATTGCTGAGTGATATTCCTGCCGTGAAAACGAAGAGCACTATGGACTGTAACACGGTGAAGCGACCGCCCTCCTTGATTTTCCTGCCTGCCAGATAAGTCAGCAGCAGGAGCATGAACATGGACATGAGGAAATGGTCGGGAACCACTGCCGACAACATGACATGAGCAAAGCCAAACAGCATGAACGACAGAATGACGGCATCGCGACGGGCAATGCCAACCACCTCGCGGCAAATCCTGTACATGAAGACAAACGAATAGAATGCAAAGAACAGGAACATAACAGCCACGATGAAGATGGCACAGTTGATGCCCGTAATGGCCGTCAGTGCCTGGTTGAGCAGAAATGGAGGATACATCAGGAATGCCAACAGCGGATGGCGATGGACATCATAGCGCGTTGTCCATTCGGTAAGCACTTGATAGGTGATGGGATCGAAGCCAGACACACAGAACTTTGACGAAAAGACATGCCAGGAATCATCACAAACAGGTGTGAACACGTTATAATAGGCATACAGATAGACGGCGTTGAGGGCTACGAGCACCGCCAGCACCACCCAGGCAACCTTCTTCTCTTCGTGCCTGATCCTAAACAGCCACGCTATCTTTTTCATTTGCGGAACGGTTTATAATGAGCCTCATCGGCATAGTCTAACATGCATGCATCGCCATAGCTGTCGCCGTATGCCACTAATTCATACTCACGCCGATTGGGTAAAAGCATGTTGATGCGGCGCACTTTCTCCTCGCCATAGCAATTCTTCGTACGGAAACGACCCGTGAGTATGCCGTCGTTCACCTCTATCTGCGTGCCGAGCACGGTGACACTGGGGAAGAACGGCTGCACCCAATTGTCGATACTGGCACTGACAATGAGCACCCGCGCACCTTCCTGCTGCGCCTCGTGAATCTTCAGCACACCCTTGGAGCGCAGCAACGAGCCCTTATCCATGGCAAAACGGTGGCAGTAGGTGTTGAACGTATCCAAAGGCATGCCCTTGAAACAATATGCAAACACCTTCTCCTTAGCTTTCCAGTTGGGATAGAGGTGCAGCTTCATGAGCACCAGCAACGGGGAATAGCGCAGGAAGCAAAGCAGGAAATCCTTGTTGCCCTTCACATAACGGATGAACTCAATGAAGGAATCCCTCTTCGTCAATGTACCGTCGAAGTCGAATGCATATACTTTCATAGTGGGAATATATTGGATCGGAAGATGATGATGATAAACAAGAAATAATTTGGTTCAGAAGATGTAGATGATAAACAAGAACGACACAGCCCAAAGGAAAACAATGAGCTGCATGAAACGGTCGCGGAGCATCACTTTGGTGGGGTCGCCGCTCTTTTCATCGACCACTGCTATCTGGATGTAGCGGAGCAATCCAATGATGACGAAGATGGACGTGAGATAGAGATAATCGGTATGCACCCTACTGACAACCACGGGCGAAACCGTGTACATGATGTAACAGACGAGCGTCACCGAGGCGGTTATGGTAATCGACTGGTTGATGAACGTGAGGTTATAGCGGATGGTATTCTTGCGGGGAGCCTCTCCCGTCTCGTTCATCCTGAGCACATCATCGCGCCGCTTGGCAAATGAAAGGAAGAGCGTGATAAGGAATGTCATCATCACAATCCACTTGCTGAGCACAATCTCTGTGGCAAGACCGCCTGCCAACAACCGGAGCACAAAACCGAAGGCAATGATGCACACATCGAGAATGGCATATTGCTTCAAGCGCGCACAATAACCCAGGTTCAACAGGTAATATGCCAAGATCACCATCATCACCTCCACCCTATTGACGCGCAGCAACAACAATGTGAGCAACGACAAGACAAGCATCAGTGCCATGATGGCGTATGCCTGCGTCACCGACACATCGCCCGAAGCAATGGCGCGCTTGCATTTCACGGGATGCTGACGGTCAGCCTCAAGGTCAACGATATCATTAAAGCAATAAACCGATGAGGCAATGAAACTGAATGCGAAGAAGACAATGACGGAGGCAATGACATCGACACTGTCGAGCAGGCTTCCGCCGAAAAACATCGGGACGAAAACAAACACGTTCTTCAGCCACTGCTTTGGTCTGATGAGTTTCAATATAGCTTCAATTTTCACCATACTCATATCTCTTTGGGTAATAATCTGACAACAAAATCCACCAGTTTGCTGAGCAACCACGCTAACGGTATGCTGATGGCTATCATCAGCAACACCGTCAGGCAATAGCCCAGGTTGTAGGGACGGATATATTTATACACAAACTGTATGTGAATCAAATACAATTCAAGGCTTATCCCCCCGACAAAAGTCAGGAATCGAAGCAACCAGGCAGGCGAATGGCGGAACAGCCGGCATAGCAGCAGCATGCCCGATATGCTACAGGGAATATACACCATTCGCTCAAGGAACAACGGGAAATGGCCTCGCCAGTGATTCTCGAACTCAATACACATGGCAAAACTGAGCACGAAAAGGATTAATATCCACCAGATGGCCTGCCCCTCCATGGTGCGCTGACCCTTAACCCACGCACCACAATTGATGCCAATGAGGAAAACGGGAATGCGGCTCCAGAAGATTTCCACATGCCCCACGCTGGAATGCACCGGCGGATAATACTGCACCATCACCGCCCACACCATGAAAAGCACGGGCAGCCAGCGATAAGACGGCCAGCGGATGATCAGCTTCATGTAAAAAGGAGCAAACGTATACATCATCATGATGGCAGGAATAAACCAGAACGTAAGATCGTCGACACGCCAAAAACTCCAGTTCACCAATATGTTGGCCACCAGATTGGGAACATCGGGACTATAGCTCTTCACCCCGAACTCTATAAAGTTAGGAATATAAAACAAGGCAGCCATCAATATCCACGCCGGATAGATGCGCACATAGCGCCGCCAATAGAAATGCCTCAGTTGAGGATTCTTTGTCCATGCATACCAAAGTCCGATGCCACTCAGGAACAGGAACATATCAACACCGATGTTTCCACATCTGACCACACCGTACATCAGCTCGCTCTTCGGCATGCCCACATGGAAGAACATGACGAAAAGCATGGCGGCACCCATCAGTGCAGAGCGATAGCGGCTGAAGTCAAACAATTCTATCGGTTTCATTTCTTTTGCTTTGGTGAGGGAATGTATTTCAACACATATTGCAGCAGCATGGAAAGAGCCACTGCAGCAAGCAGATAGACGGCAATTCCGTAATAGACATCGATGCTCCGATAGTGGGATATGACAACCTCGCGCACCACGGGATGCATCACGAACAAGGCGGAAGACAAAGCTCCGAACCAAGCAGCAGGACTCAACAGCCACGACGGCAGCAGCTTGACCGTTGCCACGGCACCAGTAATGACGAAGAGCGGAACCCACATCCACGAGTGGAACCACATGCCGCCTTCAAGAACGACGATGGCAGAAATAATCAGGACGGCGCAATAACCCACCTTGCTGATCTGTCTGCCATGCCGCGCATAGAGGATTCCGGCACCGAAGGGCATCACTCCACCGATGAAATTATACCTCACATAATTTAATAAATTAAAGTCGAAGGGGTTCCACTGTGCTGCAAAAACCTGTATCAGCCAGCACAACACGATGGCAACTACCACTGTGGCGACATTGCGCCACCGATAGAACACCAGTTGGTAAAGAAGATAGAGCTGGATCATCAATCCGAAGAACCAGTATGGTCCTGGAAGAATCGCCTTGTCGGGGCGTGTGAAGACGAAATTGATGACCATCGTGAGTTGGGCAATCACCTTGTCTACAGAAAAAGCTGCTGCCGCATCGGCGGGATGGCGCGATACATAAACGGCAATAAACACGATGTAGCCCAGAATCATCAGCCGTAAGAGTTTCAGGAAATGATATACGAACCAGCTCTTCCTCAATGCGGGCAGCTTTCCGCTATCGCTACCAGAACGGTTTTCATATTTCATCACCAATCCAAACCCGCTGACGAAAAGGAATATCGGCACGCCATAATGACCGAGGAATGAAAACAGATGGACAAACAAATCATGATCAAACGTGGTGAGCACTTCCCAGAACCTCTTGGGGCGCTCGGCATCAAACTGATACTCATTTTCCTTGACGGCAAAACCAAGGAAATGGCAATAGTTGTGCAAGATGATGCCCAGGATGGCAACACCACGCAATGCCTTTGATTCCATCATGCTTAACAAATCCCTGTTCATTTCATCCATTTTATCATTTGTTGTACATCAGAAGCACCTTGCGGAGTTTCGAGCTTGTCGTAGTCCACCTGATTCTTCAATATGCGGGGGCGATTCTCTTGATAGCGGTCGCTCAATATGTTCAGTTCTTCGCGATAGTCTTTCGTTGAAATGCCTGCAAGATAGAGCAACATGTGAGGCAGCGCATCGGTCATGAACCGCCTGTCCTTGGCTTTCACCACTTCGCTGTAAACATCGGGGTGAGACACCATATACTGATGTGAGCAATAAATCCAGAACGGTATGTCGAACTCGGCATGTGCAAGGCGCGCTGTCACCTCGGCGGAATGCATGCGCCCGAAGAAATGAAGGTCGCCCTCGTAGCACTCCTCACCGTGATCGGGTAGGTAGAGCACAATAGCATCATCGTTTTCAAACCGCTGGATGATCTGATCCATGATAGAGTCGTTATACAGGATGGCATTGTCATAATATGCCATCACCTGCTTCTCACGGCTGTTGTATCCCGGACGCTCGTAATCGTCTCTCTTGAAATGCATCTTCGACTTGGGGCAGCGGGTGCGATAGTCCACGTGCATGCCCTTGAGATGAATGATGGTAAGGTTGTGCTCGGTGTTCTCCTTCTTCAGCCGGTCGTATTCCCTCAGCATGCCCTCATCGAAATAATACAATTGCTTGTTGCGGGTGTCGAACATGGCGTTGCTCAATTCAGGATTGTTGAGGAAGAATCCCCCGCTGAAATCATAGACAGCCTCCTTTGCCTGTGGAAGAAACTGGTTGGTGAGGAATGTAACATGATATCCGGCCTTGCGGAACAGTTCGGGGAAGAGCGGATAGTCGCACCATTCGCCCTTGTCGCCCACGGTATAGAGTGAGAAAATGTGCTTGAAGACAAAGCTGGTGAGGTTCCAGGGAGCCACCACGTCGCTGTATGGAATGATCTCTCCTTTCCTTGCCCGTGCCGTCTGCCTCGGCATGTTCGGCTTTCCGTAGCCATAGAGCTGCGCATGGTGACGATTAAAGCTCTCGCCGATGACCAAAACGATGTGAGGACTGCGGAAACTGCAACTGTCAACCTGCACTCTGTCGATGCCTTTCACAAGCTGCGCCACCTGACGCGACGTTAGCCGATTGGCATAGATGCTGAACAACAGGCGATAGACTGGCTGGTATTGCACGGCACGTGTCTTTTCGGTCAGTTCATGCTCCACATCGCCGATATTGTCATAGCTCAGCAATCGGTGATATGCCACCTTGTTGTGCCAGCAGGCTGTGGCGCAGTAGGCGAAAAGGGCTATCACGGCCATTCCGGCTATAGCCTTTGCACGCTGCGACGAAGGGTATGCGGTGATGATTCTGCCCACAACAGCTTTCAGTCGTTCTCTTTTCTGTGAGAGATGCATCATCAGGTTCCACAAGACATGAACCAAAAGCACCAGCAACACCCATCCGAGTTGGCTGAACACCAGGTCGGCCGACAAATAGGAAGCAAGAAACTCGCCTGCCTCCTGCCCGTTGGTCTCGCCTACAAGCAGCAGCATGGTGGGAGTGATGGTACTGTCGAACTTCACGAAACAATAGACATCAATGATGGCGAGCGAATAGGCAACCACATAAAACAGCCTTCTCACCCATAGCCTCACCCGTGATGGCAGCAACGACAAAAGGACACACAAAAGATATACATCGACAAACAGCTCTTGCCACGCATAAGAATAGGCGTGAGCTCCTTTCACATCAGGCACGACAACATAGGTGCACACAATGCCCAATGTGTACATAAACAAAAAGAATGCACCGTTCAAGCGGATGGGTTCCCACATCATTCCCAACGCGCGCGCCAGCCAATTCATTGTTTTCATGCTGCAAAATTACATAAAAAACCTGAAACCTACAAACAATCATCAACAAACGTGAAGACGGAATGATAGGTTTTAACCCGCAAAAACATAGGTTTCGAAGAGTGAAAGCATAGGTTTCAGGCTTCAAAAACATAGGTTATGCCAAAAGAAACCGTGGTTATGAAAGAAGAAGCACGAATGCTTGGGGCAAAGGCAAAGAATTGCGTTGAGAAGACTTCTCCCTTATAAGAAAAAAGAATGTTTCCGTTGCTGCGCATAAAGTACTCAATACCAATGCATTGCGAAAACCGCTGCGTAATCCGCTGCGTTACCCGCTGCGTTACCTGCTGCGCATTATTCTGACGGAACACACCTCTGTTTTCTTTGGTTCACTGTTATGGGTATACTCTTTAAGGTTCTGGATATCGGTTATTGGATTGAAATTATTGTCAGGAAAATGCGCAGCAGGTAACGCAGCGGGTAACGCAGCGGATAGCGCAGCGGTTTTGCAAACACCTGTAAACCAACATCTTATGCGCAGCGACAGATAAATACGGATTTTACGAAAGTAGAAGACCTCTGACAGTCTCATTATCATGACGTGCGCCGACAACGTTCACCCGGCGTAAAGCCCATGCTCCGTGATATAGTCAGCCACCGCCTTTGGCACCAATCCGCGGATGCTCTCGCCCGACGCTATGCGCCGCCGCACTTCGGTGCTGCTGATATTGATGAGCCGGGTATCCACTAACCGCACGTTCTGAGGCAGCTGAGAGGCATTGATGCTGGCACCCTTGCGCGGATAGACCACCACCCGGCACATCTTCATGATGTCGTCATGATGATACCAATTGGGGAAAGAAGTCCAGTTGTCGCCACCTATGAGCAGGGTGAATTCGCCGTCGGGCATGTCGCTTTCCAATGCCTGCAGGGTGTTCCACGTATAAGAGGGTTTGGGAAGCCGGAATTCATAGTCGCTCGCGATGATGCCTTTCTCGCGTCGCAGTGCTATTTGAACCATTTCCAAACGCTGGCTGTCGGGCAGCAGTTCATGGTTCACCTTGAACGGATTCTGCGGGGATACCATCATCCACACTTCGTCAAGCCCCGCCAGCCGTAGCAACTGGCGTGCCAGACGCACGTGTCCGAAATGAACCGGATTATACGTACCGCCGAATAGTCCTATCTTCCTGCCCACGGTTCTTTTAAGTAACTATTCTTATTAAGTTTATACATTTATTATATTCTCAATACAACGGATTTTCAGGACAACGGATTCCACGGATTTTACGGATTTACTTTGCACAGGCAAACATCTGTTGAATCCGTTGTTTTGAAATAAGATAATTGAGCTCATCTACTGAACTCTTAATCTTTTTCGAATCTCCTTGCCGCTCAAAAACTATTCTCTTGCCTCTTGCTTCTTGCCTCTTGCTTCTAAAAGAACTCACTCCTTGCCGCTCAAAAACTCCTGGATAACAGCAAGCGCATCGGCTTCGGCCGTTGCCAGATCGTCGTTTACCACCACCTTGTCGAACTTATCGGCAAACGTCAGCTCAAAGGCTGCACGCTCCAAGCGCTGTTCGATAACTTCAGGCGCATCGGTTCCGCGACCCTCTAAGCGGCGGCGCAGCTCCTCAATCGAAGGCGGCTGAATGAAAATGCTCAATGCCTCGTCGCCATAATACTGCTTGATGTTGCGGCCGCCTTTCACGTCTACATCAAAGACCACGTTCTCGCCGTGGGAGCGCTGCAGCTCCACCTGCTCCTTCAGCGTACCATAGAAACGACCTTCGTATACTTCCTCATACTCCAGAAACTCATCGTTGTCGATGCGCTGGCGAAACTCTTCGGGCGTCAGGAAGAAATACTCCACTCCGTTTTGCTCAGTGCCGCGGGGCGCGCGGCTTGTGCAGCTGATGGAAAAGTTCAGGTTGAGTTCCGGATGTTCCTGCATCAGCCAATTGATAATCGTGCTCTTGCCGCTGCCGCTGGGAGCACTCACCACAATCATTTTTCCTTTCATGGTAGTTATTCTATATTATAATGCGTTCAACACCTGTTCCTTGATCTGTTCCAGCTCGTCTTTCATCATCACCACAATGTTCTGCATCTCTGCCAGGTTACTCTTTGAGCCAGTCGTATTGATCTCCCGTCCCATCTCCTGAGCGATGAATCCCAGCTTTTTGCCTTGTCCGTCGCTCTCTTCCATCGTCTCGCGGAAGTATTTCAGGTGATTGGCAAGTCGCTGTTTCTCCTCACTGATGTCGAGTTTCTCAATGTAATAGATGAGTTCCTGCTCAAGCCGGTTCTTGTCGTATTCCACTTCCGGGATGCTGTTAAGTCCGTCGATAATCCGGTTTCTTATCTTCTCCACGCGCAGTTTCTCGTAGGTTTCAATGCCGGCAAGAAGCGTTGCGATGTTGTCGAGTTTCTCACAGAACTTCTTCTGCAGGGCTGCGCCTTCCTGCTTGCGGAATGCCACCAGATTGCCCACGGCCTCCTCGATGGCTTTTCGTGCCGCATGCCACTCCTCATCGCTCAGTTCTTCGGTCTCAGTCTTTGTCAACACATCGGGCAATCGCAACAGTGTGCTGAACCAGTCTTGCGGCATTGGTATGCCTGTATTCACGGAGATATCTGAGATCTGCTTGTAATAATACTCCACGAGGGCAGCGTTTATCGGCGTTGCTTCTACAGCGGTGTCTTTCTCTATCCAAATGGAGAAATCCACTTTCCCCCTCACCAGTGCCTCTGCGATGAGTTGTCTGATCTCCATTTCCTTCTCGCGATACAGAGGAGCTATGCGCGCGCTGATGTCCAAGGTCTTTCCGTTCAGCGATTTCACCTCCACGTGGATTTTCTTCCCATTGTAATCGACTACGGTCTTGCCGTAGCCAGTCATTGATTGTATCATTTCTTGTCCTAAAATTGAATTAACTTGGAAAAATAAGCAAATCAATCACAGAAAAGATTAAAATTTCCATGATGATGCCGTAAATTTTATGCAAAAGTACAAATAATTTCTGAAAAATGAGTATTTTTGCACGATATTTAGAAATATAATAATGTATGTCGTGCATATTACACATTGAGACAAGCACCGATGTATGCTCCGTGGCAGTAAGCCAAGACGGGGCTGTCATCTTCAACAAAGAAGATCATGGCGGACCGAATCATTCGGTCAATCTCGGACTGTTTGTAGACGAGGCAATGTCGTTCACCGACAGCCATGCCATTCCTTTCGATGCGGTGGCAGTGAGTTGCGGGCCTGGCAGCTATACCGGTCTGCGCATCGGTGTGTCCATGGCAAAGGGAATCTGCTACGCCCGCGACCTGAAGCTTCTTTCTGTATCCACGCTTGAACTGCTGGCAGTGCCTGTTCTGCTGCGCGAGCAGGTTGAAGAGGATGCACTGATATGCCCTATGCTTGATGCCAGGAGGATGGAGGTGTATGCCGGTATCTACGACCGTGGTCTCCGCGTGGTGCGCCCTGTGGAAGCAGATATTGTGGATGCAGAAACCTATAAGGAGTACCTCGACAAGCAGCCTGTGTATTTCTTCGGCAACGGAGCAGCCAAGTGCATGGACATTATCAATCACCCCAATGCCCGCCTGATAGCAGGCATAGAGCCGCTCGCCAAGCACATGATGCCGCTGGCAGAACGGAAGATGATGCAGGAGAAATATGAAGACGTGGCATATTTCACTCCTTTCTATCTGAAAGACTTTGTTGCGAAGGCACCAAAGAAACTGCTATAAGCACCGTCACCTACATTTCAGAAAACAAATAATACAGATATGAATATTGAAGGCTTAGACTATAACACACAAAGAGAGAAACTCATCCTGCCCGAGTATGGGCGCGAAGTACAGAAGATGGTTGACTATGCCATCACACTGACGACCAAGGAAGAACGACAACGCTGTGCGGAAACAATCATCGAGATCATGGAGAGGATGTATCCGCAGAGCCGAGAGAGTGCCGACTATAAGCAGAAACTGTGGGATCACCTCGCCATCATGAGCGGATTCCAGCTCGACATCGACTATCCTTTCGATGTGAGCGGTGCCATGAAAATCGCCACCAAACCGGAACCGATGGGCTATCCCATGAAGAAAATTCCCGTGAGACACTATGGAAGCATGCTCTTTGATGTCTTTAAAAAGCTCAAGGAGATGCCCGAAGGAGAAGAGCGCGATGAACTGGCGCGCGTCACAGCCAACCAGATGAAGCACAATCTCTCACAATGGAGCCACGGTGCCAACGACGATGAGAAGGTAATCTCTGACATGGCATACTTCACCGACGGTGTGATACAGCTTGACTTGAACGCATTCCGCAACGACCGCTTCACCAGCAAGGAATCACGCAACAAGAAAAAGAAGTAAAAACAAAGATATGGAATCATTCATCATCGAAGGCGGTCATCCGCTGAGCGGCTCGATCACCCCCCAGGGAGCCAAGAACGAGGCTTTAGAGGTGATCTGTGCCACCCTGCTCACCGCAGAAGAGGTGACCATCAATAATATTCCCGACATCCTGGATGTCAACAATCTGATTCAGCTGCTACGCGACATCGGTGTGAAAGTGAATCGCCTGTCGCGCAATGACTACACGTTCCGCGCCGATGACATCAAGCTCGACTATTTAGAGAGCGATGAGTTTGTGCGCAAATGTGCTGCGCTCCGCGGCAGTGTGCTGATGATCGGTCCGCTGTTAGCGCGTTTCGGCAGAGCCATCGTCGCCGAGCCGGGCGGTGACAAGATCGGCAGGCGGCGCCTTGACACCCATTTCCTGGGATTCAAATACCTTGGAGCAAAGTTCGACTTCAATGAGAAGCGCAACGTTTACGACATCCATACACATAAGCTCAAAGGCTGCGACATGCTTCTCGACGAGGCATCCGTAACCGGAACGGCTAACATCATCATGGCATCGGTGTTTGCCAAAGGCACCACAACCATCTACAATGCCGCTTGCGAGCCATATATCCAGCAGCTTTGTCGCATGCTCAATGCCATGGGAGCCTGCATCAGCGGTATCGGCAGCAACCTGCTTACCATCGTTGGAACTGATCATTTGCACGCCACCTCCCACAAAATTCTGCCCGACATGATCGAAGTGGGCTCGTTCATCGGCATGGCAGCCATGGTGGGAAACGGCATTCGCATCAAAGACGTATCGCTGAAGAACCTCGGCATCATTCCTGCGGCTTTCAAAAGACTGGGTGTGAAGATAAAGGTTGACGGTGATGATCTTGTCATTCCGCGCCAACCGCACTATGTCATCGAGTCATTCATCGACGGATCCATCATGACTTTGGCAGATGCGCCATGGCCGGGACTCATGCCCGACTTGCTCTCGGTGTTACTGGTAGTGGCAACACAGTCGCGCGGAAGTGTGCTTTTCCACCAAAAGATGTTCGAAAGCCGACTGTTCTTTGTGGATAAACTCATCGACATGGGAGCACAGATCATCCTCTGCGATCCTCACCGCGCCGTGGTGATTGGTCACGACAGGAAGAAAATACTGCGTGGCGGTCGCATGACAAGCCCCGATATCCGTGCTGGTATCGCCTTGCTCATCGCCGCACTAAGCGCCAACGGAACAAGCCGAATCGACAACATCGCACAGATTGACCGCGGATATGAAGACATTGAGAACCGCCTGAACGCCCTCGGGGCCAACATCCGGCGCGTGTCAAGCTGAGCATTTACGTCCTGATTATTCAACCTTACCGCTTTTCAATGATCAAACCAGAAGAAGTCTACCGCATTGGCCGCCTCGGAAAGCCTCATGGCGTGAAAGGAGAGCTTTCTTTCATGTTCGACGATGATGTCTTCGACCGTGTGGATGCTGATTATCTTGTTGTGAGTGTTGACGGAATACTCATCCCTTTCTTTATCGACGAATACCGTTTCCGCTCTCAAGAAACCGCTCTGATGAAATTCGACGGCATCGACTCGCAAGACCAGGCGCGCGAACTGACCAACTGCGATGTGTTCTTCCCCTATTCTCTGTCAGACAACGATACAGAGAGCATGTCGCTGGCACAGATCGTGGGTTTCAACATGATGGAAAACGACCATGTCATCGGAAGAATAAGCTCGGTGGATGATGCAACGGAGAATATTCTCTTCGAAGTGATATCTGCAGATGGTCGGAAGAATCTCATCCCCGCCGTACCAGCGTTCATCAAAGAGATAGATAACGAAAAGCGAACCATCTCCGTGGAACTGCCAGAAGGTCTTCTGGATTTGTGATAACGGCCATGATGTAATAATGCAACGACAATGAAGAAACAAATAGCTATACTCGGCTCCACAGGAAGCATCGGCACACAGGCGCTCGATGTGATCAAGGAGCATGAAGACCTTTATGAAGTGTACTGCCTTACTGCCAACAACCGTGTGAAGGAACTGGCGCAACAGGCTCACCTATTCAAACCGGCAGCGGTGGTTATTGCCAACGAAGCGCATTACGACGAGCTGAAATCGTTGTTGGCCGACGAACCCGACATCAAGGTGTATGCCGGAGAGAAAGCCCTCGACGAGATAGTGCAGGCCGACCCTATTGACATGGTATTAACTGCCATGGTGGGATTCGCGGGTCTTTCTCCCACCGTGCATGCCATTAAGGCACACAAGAAGATATGCCTTGCCAATAAGGAAACGCTTGTGGTGGCAGGTGAACTGATCTGCCAGTTGGCAAACGAATACCGCGCGCCGATCCTTCCTGTCGACAGCGAGCACTCTGCCATTTTCCAGAGCATCGTGGGAGAAGGCGACAATCCCATTGAGAAGATTCTGCTCACATGTTCCGGCGGACCTTTCCGCACTTTCTCCGCAGAACAGATTGCGAAAGTGACTGCCGCCGATGCGCTGAAGCATCCCACATGGGACATGGGTGCAAAGATTACCATCGATTCTGCATCGCTGATGAACAAAGGATTCGAGGTGATGGAGGCGAAATGGCTCTTCGGCGTTCCTGCCGACAGAATCCAGGTGTTGATTCATCCACAAAGCATCGTCCATAGTGCCGTACAGTTCTGCGACGGTTCGGTGAAAGCACAGCTCGGAGTGCCCGACATGCGGCTGCCCATCCAATATGCTTTTTCCTATCCCGACCGATTGCATCTTTCCGGTGAACGGCTTGACCTGTTCAGGCATACCCTTGAGTTCTTTGAGCCCGACTTGGAGAAATTCCGCTGTCTGGCACTGGCATTCGAAGCCATACGCCGCGGAGGAAACATGCCGTGCATCGTGAATGCAGCCAATGAAGTAGTGAACGAGGCATTCCGGCACGACCGCTGCACGTTCCCCCAGATGGCGGAAATCATTGAAAAGACCATGCAGCGTGCCACATTCGACAGCAATCCGTCATTGGAAACCTATTTCAATACCGACGCAGAGGCACGTGCAATCGCCTCATGCTATCTCTCATAGCCAAGGGAATCATTCCCACGAAACAAATAAACACGCATTATCATATACATATTTATATAAATAGAAATCAAAAATGGAAGTATTCTTAATAAGATTGTTGCAATTCATGTTGGCCATCTCCCTGCTGGTATTACTCCACGAGGGCGGCCACTTCTTCTTTTCAAAGCTCTTCGGTGTGCGCGTTGAGAAATTCTACCTGTTCTTCGACCCCTGGTTCCATCTCTTTGAGTTCAAGCCGAAGAACTCAGATACAGCCTACGGCATCGGATGGCTGCCATTGGGCGGCTACTGCAAGATTGCGGGAATGATCGACGAGAGCTTCGATACGGAACAGATGAAACGACCCGTTGAACCATGGGAATTCCGCGCAAAACCTGCCTGGCAGCGCCTGCTGATTATGATTGGCGGTGTGCTGGTCAATTTCCTGCTCGCGCTGTTCATCTATTCCATGGTGATGTATCACTGGGGTGACGAATACATTGCCGTGAAGGACATGAAGATGGGATGGAAATTCAACCAGACTGCCAAGGACATCGGATTCCAAGACCATGATATCATCCTCGGTGCCGACGGCAAGTTGTTCGAGCGCTACGATGTGGATGTCTTCCGTGGTATTGCCGATGCAAAGACCGTACAGGTGATCCGCGACGGCAAGCAGATTAACATCGCCATGCCCGACGACCTGAGCCTGATTGCCATGCTGCAGGAACAGCCACAGTTCTGCCGCCCGTTCATTCCCGCTGAGATCGACAGCGTGATGCCTGAAACACCTGCTGCCAAGCTCGGTCTGAAGAAAGGCGACAAGATTCTCGCCATCAACGGGAAAGCCGTTGACTCATGGAATGAGTTCACTAATCAGATAGGCATTCTGCAAGATGTCATGACCACAGCCAAGAACACAGCCGACAGCATCAAGGTGCGCACCGTATCCATCGTTGTCGACCGTCAGGCAGGCACTGCTCCCGACACCGCACAGGTGGTGCTTACCCCCGAGCTGCTTCTCGGTATCGGACAGACAAGTATCTATACTTATTACGAACCCACCAAGCTCACTTACAACTTCTTCAGCAGTTTCCCCGCAGGCATCAAATATGGCATCAACATCTTGCGCGGATACGTGAACGACCTGAAGTATGTGGCAACGGCAGACGGTGCCAAGTCGCTCGGAGGATTCGGAGCCATCGGAAGCCTCTTCCCGCCCGTTTGGGACTGGTTGCAGTTCTGGCGCATGACTGCCTTCCTCAGCATCATCCTCGCTTTCATGAACATTCTGCCCATCCCTGCACTCGATGGCGGTCATGTGCTCTTCCTGCTCTATGAGATGATCACGGGGCGCAAACCAAGCGAGAACTTCATGATCAAGGCTGAATACGTGGGATTCACCATTCTCATCCTGCTGATGATCGTGGCAAACCTGAACGACATTCTGCGCTGGTTAGGCTATATGTAAGCTTTCCCGGAAAATGGCATTGCGCGGCTTCAACGGCTCTGTCTTTTCATTTCATTACCGTCCTTATCATACTGCTTGCGCTTGCCCGTAGGAGGTGCCATGAGGGTAATCCTGACAACGGCAGTCCTCTCTATGCTTCGTTCTATGGCATCATCAAAGGCTTCCATGTGATGAGGGAGAAAGCGCAGGCAGATAGCCCGCAGCGCTTTGATCTTCTCTTCGCGCTCGGTCACCATCTCTGCCTTTCCTATTGCCATCGCCGATTTGTATTGGAGCGTAAAGCTTCCGTCCTTCGGTCCCACGGTCGGGGTGCATCGGGTTACTGCCGATAATGCCACAACCGGATTGGCTGCTATGCAATCCAGCTTTTCGCCTTCCATGGCACAATGGAAATAGAAGGTCTCGTCGTCGGTACGTGCCAAAGACAGGGGTACTCCGTATGGACTACCATCTGGTCTGGTAAAGCTGACGGTGACATACGGAGCCTTATCCAATACCTCCAAAGCGAATGCCTCATCCATTTGGCGACTGCTCCTCCTCATACGCGATTCCACAATGCCTGCATTCATTCGGCTTTCTTCTTGTTGCTCATTTGGCTCACTACTTGCTTTTTTCATTCGAAAAACCTATATAAAATCTTTCCGCAAAGATACGGATATTTAGAGAAAAATCGCTTTATCTGCACCTACATTTAACAAAAGTTGTTTCACATCGCCAAACGACGAACAGCTGAAGAAGATTCCTAAGCGCAGGAATGGAGCCGCGAAAACGGCAATTTGGCACTTCGAAAACGGCACCATGGAAAAGTAAATCAAATTGATTTGCAAAGTAAATCAAGTTAATTTGAAAAACAAATCAACTTAATTTGCACGGTAAATCAATTTGATTTACTTTTGCGTTTGTGGACTATGAAGGGAGAGAAGTGCCGCTTTGGAAAGCACAGGATGAGGGTGTGCAAAATGCATATAGGAACAACGGATTTCACAGATTTTACGGATTTAAGTCATGCTGATAATCAGGAACTTAAACAATCCGCCTAATCCGTGAAATCCGTTGTGGTTTCTTTTTGATACGCCCTCACTCTGCGTATTTGGTGAGCACACCTTACATCAGCTTACCCTTTGCCGCCAAGGTGTCGTAGTTGTTGTTCATGTTGCGCCAGTCGGTTTTCGAATTGGTAGGAATGGCATTGATATACTTCTCGATGTTTGTATATCCATCGCCGTTGCAATCCTTCACGGCATCGCTGGCATCGTTGGGATTCAGGCCGTTGGCAATCTCCCACTCGTCGGGCATGCCGTCACCGTCGCTGTCTTTCCAGGGTTTCCACTCGCCATACTCAGGATAGCCGCCCATCTGTCGCGGGTCGGTGATGATGCCCTGCTTATAGCTGTCTTTCGGCAGACGGCGATATTTGAAGAATCCCTCCTCGTTCTTCGACTTGTCGCTCAGTCCCCACATGTCGCCGTAAGGATTGTCCTTCACCTTCTTCTCATACTTGTCCACATAGTAGGCCTGTCCTGTGCGCACTTCGTCCATGATGCGCTGGTCCACGATATCTCGACAGGGGATGGTGGCACCGGCATTTGCCAGCACCCAGTTGAAAGCCTGCTCGGCACCCATCATCGACACAAACGGCATCTCAAACGGTGTGTCTGAGCGCATGAGGGCTTTCTCCGTGGCATCCATCTCGCCGTCCTTGTCGGCGGTCTGCACGCCACCGTTCCAGTTGTCCTTGGTCACTTCGGGGAATCCTTCCACGATGTTGCCAACGGCATACACTCTACCAAACTGCTTGAAGGGGAAGAGTCCCTGCGAGCGGCTTTCAGACTTCACGATGCGGTGGGCGATGGGACCTTCCGTCGGAGTGAGGGGACCGGGCTTGTAATAGTTGCTGATGAAGTTCGACATGGTGGAGTATTCTCCGCCGTCGGCGGTGCGGTGCACCCAGTTGTAAACCACATTGTTGATGAAGTTGAACACACCTCCCCACCCTATCGAGGGATTGCGGCCGGTGTTGTCGGCCCACAGGTTGCGCATGAATGTGGTGTTCTCGCCGCCGATGGTTGAGCCGAAGGCATGGTTCCACGTGTCGAGAGCCTTGGCAGAGATGGTGTTCTGAATGGTGACATTCACCGTTGGCGACTTGCGGCTTGCCTTTCCGTCGTGCAGGTCGAACATGTGGCGATAGAACGAGATGTTCTCATCCAGTCCCCATTCGCATGAGCAGTGGTCGATCATGATGTTGCCCACGGGGTTGCCTCCGAAGGAATCCTCACGGTTCATCACGTTGGTTTCGCCGCGGCGGAAACGCATGTGGCGCACAACAACGTCGTGGGTATCCACCTGGAACGACTCGCCGGCAATGATAACGCCCTCGCCGGGGGCAGTCTGCCCTGCTATTGTGATGTAAGGAGCGCGCACATAGATAGGCGATTTCAGTCGGATGATGCCGCTCACATTGAACACAACGATGCGCGCACCGCCCTGCTCGCATGCCCAACGGAACGATCCGGGACCGTCGTCAGCGAGTGTAGTCACGGTGAGCACCTTGCCGCCGCGCCCGCCAAACGAGAACATGCCGCCTCCCTCAGCACCGGGGAATGCGGGAATCTTGGCCTGTGGCAGGTCGTAGGGGCGCGATGCCCATGGCACGTAGGGCTTGCCTTCCTTTGCCTCTTTCACAACTATTGGGAACGCCACCTGCCATGCGGAGTCGGCATGGGCTGCCCATGCCTTTTTCATGGCGGATATTTTCGCGGCGGCCTCGCCCGTCATCGACGGATACTGCGCATGCACTGCTCCCGAAACGAGCAGCACTGCGCCTGCAATAAAGATTTTCTTGATATTCATATCAGCTTTAAATATTTTATAGAATGATTTCCGGTGACAAACGCCTGCACTTGGCAGGAACAACTCTCTTTTCTTTTTAAAGACGGAACAATGAATGAGATGTAACCAACTCTTATATCAATAGGCTTATGTTTGGCTATATCCAAAAGTAGCGGTTAACAAATTGTAGGGCTTCTATGTATTTTAAGAAATCGGCGATGACATAAGCCACCGCCGAATGATTTTATGAGATAGGTTATTTCTGTAGTGTGCTATCTGTAAGTCTGGCTGTGTTTTGGCGTATCACATCCATCGGTATAAGCGGCATGACACTTTTTGCCAATGGCGTTCCTTTTAAATTTTTTATCAACATTCCTCGAAGGGCACCTATCACAATACTGACAAACGTATCTATAAGAAGAGTTTCAGTCGTCCTGAATCCCCCCTCTTTAATCTGAATGACTTTATCAAAAGGCTCTATTTTGAAAATAGCGTATACACTCTCTTCTGCAAGAATCTCATTGGACTTTCCTGGTGTGATTTCAACCTTCATGCCCAATGCCAATTCACTCTTCTCGGCATTAGGAACCAAGTTATGTTCAAACTGATATGTGACGGCATCTATGTCAATACTGTCATAATTAAAGTTCGGGCTATAACGAAAGCCCGTTTCTTCCATTGATTCTATCTTATATCGTATTTCCATAGTTTTATGCGCAATTTGTGTAATATTCTTGCTCTCCGTGGCTTTCTGGAATATTCCATGTCCTCTGTAAACTTATTGTCGCAGGTTTTCCCGAATTGGCAGAAGACTTTTGAGAGATTTCCATGCCAGCACTTACCGCAGTCATTATAGACGTGTCAAGTAGCCTTATTCCAAGAGCATACTCTATTTCTATAAGGGTGTCAACAGTGAAGTTCCTGTCTCCAGACAGCCATTCTGAAATAACTGTCGTCGATTTCTTCATAAGGTGTGCAAACTGTGTTTGATTATAACCACACCTTTTCATGGCCTCTTCAATCTTTGCAGCCAGCATCATACGCTTGCGAGTTTTCGCAAGTTCTTTCTCATCAATGTTGGCAAGGAGTTCTCCTAAAACTCCTGTGGCCTCTTTTTCTTTTACATTCATAATTAAAAAACTTCTAAGGTTCCATCCTCATGTACTTTCAATTCTTTCTCAGTAATCATCCGATATATTTCTTTGGCAACAGCTTTCATTTGTTGGGCTTTAGCATTTAGAGGCGGATGATCTTCATAGGCTACGACCCCAGGTGGTTTATGCCCACCGGAGCCTAACAAGATAACTGCATCGTGGAAATAGATGCCATATAATCTTAGGTGTCCCGTGTCTTGTAAGGCCACCATACCATCAGCCCAAGCACCTTCTCCTTCTTTGAAAAAGCTTTTACGACACCCGGTATTTTGTGCCATAACACGTATCTTGTATAGAACTTTCTTCAAGTCATCTAAGTATTCTACGTTCTCATTAAAGAATTGTTCCAACAGAGTATTTTCTTCTCCATCGAGAATAACAGAATAGACACGAGCCTTTGCTCCTGTCAAATTTTTCATTTCTCTTATCTCGAAATTCATATAGTTTCACTTATATTCGGTTACAAAAGTACGTTATTTTTCGGATATAACCAAATTTCCAACTGCATTTTTATGATTTTAGTCGAAAATATATTCGGTTCATCAATTTTTGTAATATTTATTTTGCACCAAGTTCTTCTTTAACCGTTACTAATCTCGCGTAAATAATACAAAGCTGGCGCGAAAAACCCATGCAAAACGGGGACACTACGAACAATCGCAGCGTCCCCGAACCATAATTAACTCAAGATTCTATAAAAAACTATTCAGAATGATTACCCGAAGTATTCGGAACAATTCTTTTTACCATTCTTCGTCATCATCCCAAAGGCTGCCCTTGGAACGGTTCGTGTTGTAACCCTGACCATTTAGGTATGGACTATCGCTACCGTCGGTTTCGCCGATGTTCATAGGAATGAACTTTCCGCCATCCTCCGGGGTGAGCGTTCCGCCGAACTGGTTCCTATATGTTACGCTCGCACCCATCAGCTGTGTGGCAGCCATGAATGTGATGGTCTCTGCTACGGGCTTCATATATGTCTTCATTGTCTGTTCCTCCTTCTTTTTACTTAACAACATACTTCTTACCATTCACGATATACATGCCCTTGGAGAGCCCGCGGAGCGAGGTGCCTACCAGCTGACCGCTCACGTTGTACACCTTTACATCCGTATTCACAGTAGGAGCAATCACAGGAGCCTCCTCAATGCCGGTGGCTGTACCGTAATCCTCCACGCCGAAATACATAAACGGCATCACCTTGGCCCCCGTAGCACTCACATAGTCATCGTTGTTCAATGAATGATTTGCGTCATCCTGTCCCTCAAACTTCCAGCGAGCGGGGTCTTTAGAGGCGGCCGGAGTCACTTTACCTTTTCCAGTTCCCTCCG
Organism: Prevotella sp.; assembly: GCA_017471245.1. Classification (GTDB taxonomy): domain Bacteria; phylum Bacteroidota; class Bacteroidia; order Bacteroidales; family Bacteroidaceae; genus Prevotella. The sequence continues at coordinate 104,773 of JAFUVB010000060.1, read as the reverse complement.
GCCATTTTGCCTTGTCGAAGTTGGCGATGATGATAGCAGTCTCGTTTGCCCAGCGCCAGTTCTGCGTATCGTTCACCCTGTTATAGAAGAATGCGGCATGGTCGGTATCCCAGCCTAAGAAATAGGCATATTGCGGCAGCAGTCCGTTGTAGAAAGAACCCACAAAGGTATAGGTGTACTTTTTGGATTCCATTGCATTTTCAACCTCTTTGCCACGGTAGTCTATTGCCTGATTACCTTCAGCAGGCTCATTTTCCTGGTCATCGTTGTTGATGGTGTAGCAAGGCACTGTATAGAGGTTTTCCTCTACCAAAGCGCGTTGGTCACTACCCGACAAATCGCCAGCTTTTTGCAGCTTTTCATAAAGGTCTGGGTCATCATTCTTGTAAATTCTAAACTGGCGATTCGCTTTCACGTCGATGTTCGGACGAATCATATAAGGTACACCGGCATGGAGCACCACGGTGTTATCGTCTTCATCTGATAATTCTTTACCATCAAGTGTGGCATATTTCACACCATTTTCTTCTCGGATACCATAAGTGAAATTCATCAGGTTCTTGCTGAAGCACAGCCAGATGGTTCCTTGGTCGTTGTAGTCTGGATCCTTCACGTTGCGCACCACGTAGAGCAGTCGGCTCAGGTATGGCAGATTTCCCGTCGCACTGCCGAAGAACTTCTTCATTTCACCACGCGTCAGGTCGTAAGGCACACAGATTGTCCACCAGTCGTTATCAGTGATATAACTACGATATGGAATAATCTCCTCGTCGGTATTCAGCGCAGTTCCAACAAGCACAAACTGATGCCAGCCGCGGTAGTCGTTGGCCTCTGTTATCTTTTGAACGTTTACAGTTTCCATTTCTGGTGTATAGAACGGACCACTGTCGCTGCTGGTAGCCTCTACATATGTAGTAACAGTGATTTCTTTGTAACGGTCAACATCTTCTGGATCTGACTCTGTAGCTAAACGGTAACCTCCATCTGATTTTGTATAAACTCCTCCATGTGAAGAGTCATAATAATATGCCCAATATTGAGTTTCTACTATTTGTGAGTAGGTGTAATAATTCCCTTCACCATCTGTTACGTATTGATTCCCGGCACTAACTTCTTCCCAACTGTACGTAGCACTAACCCATGTTATATCCTTAACTAACGTACCTTCACTGTCTATTTCATATGAAGTCACTGTTTTCTGTACAAAATTATCTACATAAGTTCCACCAGGCACTTCCTTGTAGATGATATTTCCGTTTTCATCGCGCTTGGGAACCACCGTGGTAACTTTATTGCCATCTCCATCAAGCAAATCTTCTGTTTTAGCCTGCGGATAGAGTTGCTGAGGACCATCGCCATTTCCTTCATCCCAAGTCTTCGTCCAATAGTCTACCACATTCTGTGCCGCCGGTGACACGCCATCCCAGTTGGTGATATAGAACACGTTGTCTGCTGCATCGGGGTTCTTGGCATAATAAGTATTATAGAATTTGTTGGCATCTCCCTGATCATCTGTACTCCATCCACCAAGATTAGTATAGGCATTTCCTTTAGCGAAGCCAATTCCATTGAGTCGTTCCGGATCCCACGCATTCCATAAGAATCCTGTGGTTCCCTGCTGGTATGCCCTGAAGAATTCATCATGAGCAGGGAAATAAATGATACCTCCCTTACCGTCTCGCATACCCGTGGCAATTGAATACCGGCGCGTCACGTCGGTATAACGCTGCGTGTTAGGCGTAACTGTTTCAGCAGGATAATGCAACATGGTTATCCACGAGCCACCATTTTGATAAGAATCGCGTGTAATGATACCATCAACAGGAACACCTTCGAATCCATTATTTCCCGCATACATCTTCGTATTGAAAGCATCCACATGGCATTCGGGAGCCTCGGTTGCGAGCACATATACATCCTTCACATTGGCACCTGTTGCTCCGAAAGCATAACTCTCTATCAGTTTGAGATTGCTTGAAAACGTATATGTACCCCACTTCAAGGGACTTGAACTGGTGTTATACCCAACATATTCAGTACCGTCATCCCTAACGGCTCCATTATCGAACACGGTATGAGCATCATCAGAATCGCCCGATGTCGTCCAGATGTGATGGAATCCCATGTTCGTTTTTGCGAAAGCACCGGTTTTTATTATCTCATAATTTGATGGGATGCATATCTCTGTCAATTCTTTAAAAGTTCCTCTGAACATGAATGCCGGGATTGTGTTCATTCGAGAATCCGTAGGCAGCACCACCTTTCTCAAGTCTACATCATCTCTGTTATATCCATCGGCATATCCCATCCGAGAGAGCGTCATGTCGGTACAAACAGGGATGTACGCATCGCTGAGATCAAGTTCTTCTATTATGCAGCCTTTCAAAGCCACGCACAACTTGGTTCCCACATTCACTCTACTGTCTGCGACCTCCTCTATTGCCTCTTTCGAGAATCCGACATTACCGTTTTCTGTAAACAAAGTCTCGTCGTCGCGAGAAACGTCAACGCCGTTCAACGTACCGGAAAGTTTTACTTTCTTAAATGGATTATTGAAGTTAAGTCCTGACATGTTACCAGAAATATATGCACTACCGATATCTCCATTACCTTTGTTGAAATCAATTAATGCATTTTTAAGTCGACCAGCCTGCCCTACGTATGCACGAAGAGCTGGTCCATCAGTATTATCATACGTGATAGCTGCGTAAAGATTTGAACAATTCTTTACCCAATCTTCCTTTACGTCAGGCAATCCCTGTGGCAGCGCAACGGATACCAATCGGGAATTGCTTCCAAAAGGAAAGTCATATTTCTCGGCATCATCAGTCAGCGTAACGCCGCTCATATCAAGAAGTCTGATTTCTTCATTACATGATGCCAAGATGCCCACGCTTTTGGCATCATCAACAGACATACTTCCTGTAATCACCAGTTTTGTCTTGCCTGTCGCCTCGGTTGCATTTTGCGTAAAGTCCTGATCATACGTGTCAAACGTTGAGAACTCTCCTTTCCATTTCAGCGTTGACGATGTGGTTAAGCCTTTGGGAAGAATCACACCGAGATTGCTGCCGTTATCGTTAAACGTTGCCGTCTTGTTATCGAATGTTGAGTTAATCAGCACCACCTCATCCAGTTTTGAATTATTATGGATTTTCAAATCACCGGAGCCGGAAATGCCCTTCATGCTGATTTTCTTCAGAGTGGGGATGTTAGCAATTTCTATATCCTTTGTTTCTCCGTCCTTGCCTTTCATACCATCCATGATGAGTTCTTCAAGCGGTGCCGTGAAACTGCCGACATAGAAATTCTCGGTTCCAGTGAACGTTGCACCCGTCATGTCCAACTTCGTCAACTTACTTAAACCGTTAATTGCCGTCAGGTCAGAACCACTGACAATACTGGTTTCATCAAACGTAATCGATTCAACGTTGGCCAAGGCTGATTTAATCTCATATAAGGAAGGGGCAGTATTCAACGTGTGGTCAGGATCAGTGTGGATAACTGCCGTCTTACCATCATCGGAAATCGTAACCGTTCCATTTGTGCCAAATGAATACGTAACATCAGCCCGCACACCAATACTGATGCAGGCTACAGCTACAAATAAAAGAAATAGTTTTTTCATTTTTTACCTTGAATTAGTATTTATTTTATTAATGTTTGCTTGTTGCGGTGCTTCTCCCTTTGGAGCACCGGAAATATGTTATATGTATATGTCGTTGGGGGAAACGGGAGCGCGCAGCAGAGATATTTTTCCGCTTCGCGGCAATCCCCTATACAATCCCCTTGATGGAATTCTGATGAAAAAGGCGCGGGGTCTCACGACTTGACACCTTTTTAAAAACATATAAATAATTAATTTTATCTCGTGCGCACCCGTCTTCACAGATGGGTATCGCACTCATTATCCTCCGCCAATTGTTTGGCGAAGGAATCAAAAATACGGGTGCAAAGATACACATTTTTACAAAAAAAAAAAAACGATTAACATATTTCTCACACTAATAGAAATAATTTAACGTTTGTTTGCGCTTAAAGGGTTAAAATGAAGGGATTGCGATGAAAGGCAATCTAAAAAAGTTTGCGCCTATTTTTTTGCAGATTCGCAAATAATGCTTATATTTGCATGCACATTGTTATACCAACAGTGAATGCATTTCCGCAACGAAAGCTTACTCAATAAAAAAAACAACAAACGAAATGAAAAAATTAATCACACTGGCTATTGCCCTCATCATGATGGGGGGTAGCATGCAGGCACAAGAAACCATCCAGTTGCCGCAACCAAACATGAAAATGTTAAAGATGAAACTGGGCGACGCACTGAAGCAGAGACGGTCGGTGCGCGACTATCAGGCTGGCAAGGAAATCACTCAGGAACAGCTGTCGACCATACTCTGGGCTGCCGCGGGCATCAACGACACAAAGAGCGGACGGCTTACCACGCCCACTGCCGTGAACATGCAAGACATCAAGGTGTATGTTTGCAACGACAAGGGCGTTTGGCTCTTCAACGCGAAAGAGAACAACCTGACGAAAGTTACCGACACCGACCTGAGACCCAGCATGACGGCACGCCAGCAATTCGTGATGGATGCTCCGGTCAACCTTCTGCTGGTAAGCGACCAGACCGGGCGCCGCGTCAACGAGCGCTACGGTGCCATGGATGCCGGATATGTTTCGCAGGACATTTACCTGGCTTGCGCCGCCATGGGGCTGAAGACCGTGGCACGCGCCATGATGGATCAGGATGCCGTAAAGAAGACGCTCAAGCTGAAAGACGGCGTGATGCCCATGCTGAACCATCCCATCGGCTACGGCAAATAGAATCTATCGGTAATATAGGTTTTTGAGAACTTCGTTGAGAAACGAGGTTCTTTTTTATTGTCAGCTGGCAAGACAATTATTCGAAAAGTTGTCGCCACTAATGATCGACTGAGCCATCAATGGGGCGGGCATAAAAGGAAAGGACATCACTTGCTGCTTTTCATCGCTTTCCAGAGATGTATTAAATATTACAATCCGAAACAAATATAACGAAAAATATTACAAATCATAAAAATCGATTGTTTTTTACATTGAAAAGAAACGTTTCCCCACGTTTTTTTTGAAGAAATGGTTAACTTTGCAACGGAAAAAGATGCAAATCGATATTCCAGACACCCTTCAACCACAACCGGACATGGCACAAAGAATTCCATTTACGAAAATGCACGGAGCCGGCAACGACTACATTTACGTCGACACATGCCTGCATCCCATACCCGATCCACAAGCTGCAGCCATCCGTTGGAGCGACAGGCACACGGGCATCGGAAGCGACGGACTCGTGCTAATTGGAAGAGCCGACACGGAAGATGCCGAGTTCTCCATGCGCATCTTCAATGCCGACGGCTCAGAAGCAATGATGTGCGGCAACGCATCAAGATGCATCGGAAAGTATCTATATGAAAAAGGTATGACAAACAACACAAACATCCTGCTGCAGACACGCTCGGGCATCAAGACCCTGAGCCTGCACCTTTCCGATGGTAATGAAGGGAAAAGGGTGGAAAGCGTCACCGTGGACATGCTCCAACCGCGACTCACAGCAAAGGAGCAGTTCACGGGCAATGACACGCAACACACCCTCACTGCCGGCGACAAGACGTTCACCGGAACTTTCGTGTCGATGGGAAATCCGCATTTCGTGATTTTCACCAACGACGTGAATGCCATCGACGTGGCGAAATACGGCAGTATGCTGGAGACGCACCCGGCATTCCCGGCGCGCTGCAACATTGAGTTTGCACAAGTAACAGGAAAGGATTTGCTGCGCACGAGAGTCTGGGAGAGAGGAAGCGGCATCACAATGGCATGCGGCACGGGAGCCTGTGCCACCGCCGTTGCCGCCGTTGTCACCGGGCGCACCGGCCGCCAATGCCAAATCATCATGGACGGCGGCACGCTCGCCATCGACTGGCGAAACGACAACCATGTATATATGACAGGACCTGCCGCCTTCTCTTTCGAAGGGGAGGCTGAGCTGCCTTGACGAAAAAAGAATAATGAGAAAGAAGAATTATGGCACTGATTAACGAACACTATCTGAAACTCTCAAAGAACTATCTCTTTGCCGACATTGCCAAAAAGGTGAATGCCTACAAAGTGAGCCACCGCAACGCCCGCGTGATCAGTCTCGGCATCGGCGATGTGACGCAACCCATCGCGCCAGCCGTCATCGAGGCAATGCACCGCGCTGTTGACGACATGGCGACAAAGGAAACTTTCCACGGATACGGTCCCGAACAGGGCTATCCCTGGCTGCGCGAAGCTATCGTGAAAAACGACTTCCTGCCGAGAGGCATACATATCAGTGCCGATGAAATTTTCATTAACGACGGGGCAAAGAGCGACACGGGAAACATCGGCGAACTGGTGAGATGGGACAACTCCATGGCAGTAACCGACCCCATCTATCCTGTCTACATCGACTCTAACGTGATGAACGGGCGAGCAGGGTCTGTCAACGAGAAGGGCGAGTGGAGCAACGTGACATACATGGCATGCAACGAGGAGAACAACTTCGTGCCCTCCATTCCCAACCACAGGGTGGACATGATCTACCTTTGCTATCCGAACAATCCTACGGGAATGGTAATCACGAAAGACGAACTGCGCAAATGGGTGAACTATGCACTGAAGAATGATGCCGTGATATTCTATGATGCTGCCTACCATGCCTACATCCAAGACAGCGACATCCCCCACTCCATCTATGAAATCAAAGGAGCCCGGAAGGTAGCCATCGAGTTTCACAGCTACTCAAAAACCGCAGGATTCACAGGTATCCGATGCGGCTACACCGTGGTTCCCAAGGAACTCACTGCACAGACCATGGACGGCAAGCAGCGCTTACCGCTCAACCCCATGTGGCTGCGCCGTCAGAGCACGAAGTTCAACGGCACCAGCTATATCAGCCAGCGCGCCGCCGAGGCCACCTACACTCCTGAGGGACGTGAGCAGGTGAAGGCAACCATCAGCTATTACATGACAAATGCACGGCTGATGCGCGAAAGCCTGACCCGCATGGGGTTCAAGGTCTACGGCGGAGAGAATGCCCCTTATCTATGGATGAAGACTCCCGACGGCACCACCAGCTGGTCGTTTTTCGAGCAACTGCTTTATGGAGCACAGGTGGTTTGCACGCCCGGCGTGGGGTTCGGTCCCAGTGGCGAAGGGTTTGTGCGCCTCACATCCTTTGGCAACCGCGAAGACTGCGAAGAGGCACTTCACCGCATAGGCGAGTGGCTGCATGTATAAATAATGTTCAAAATACGGATATTTCAATGATAAAAGAAAAAAAAGCATTATCTTTGCAGGCGAAACAATACATGTACTGTTTTTTGTTCAGCTTTCGCGAGCGGCAGAAGCGAATAATATAATAAGGTGTAGAAACAGCAAGAATCATTTTTTAGGATAAAAGATTATGGCAAACTTAAGATTTCAGGTTGTAGAAGAGGCTTTCAAGAAAAAGCCGTTGGAGGTTGCTATGCCCTCAGAGCGTCCTTCAGAATACTTTGGCAAGAACGTTTTTACAAGAGCCAAGATGTACAAGTATCTGCAGCGCGACGTGTATGAAAAGCTCGTCGACGTGATTGACAACGGTGCACAGTTGGACCGAAGCATTGCCGATGCCGTGGCAAAGGGCATGAAACAATGGGCCGACGAAAACGGAGTGACACACTACACCCACTGGTTCCAGCCATTGACCGAAGGCACAGCCGAGAAGCACGATGCCTTTATCGAGCACGACGGAAAGGGCGGCATGATTGAGGATTTCAGCGGCAAGCTGCTCGTGCAGCAGGAACCAGACGCCTCGTCATTCCCCAGCGGTGGCATTCGCGCCACTTTTGAAGCCCGCGGCTATTCTGCATGGGATCCCACATCGCCAGTCTTCATCATCGACGACACGCTCTGCATCCCTACCATCTTCATTTCTTATACCGGGGAATCGCTCGACTACAAGGCACCACTGAAACGCGCCTTGCGAGCAGTAGGAGAGGCTGCTGCCAGCGTAGCCCGCTATTTCGACCCCACGGTCAAGAAGGTGATCAGCAATCTGGGATGGGAACAGGAGTACTTTCTCGTTGATGAAGGACTCTATTCAGCCCGCCCCGACCTGATGCTCACAGGCCGCACGCTGATGGGGCACGACTCTGCGAAGAACCAACAGATGGACGACCACTATTTCGGAACTATCCCCGACCGCGTGCAGGCATTTATGAAGGACTTAGAGATACAGGCTCTTGAGCTTGCCATACCCGTAAAGACACGCCACAACGAGGTGGCACCCAACCAGTTTGAGCTGGCTCCCATCTACGAAGAGACCAATCTCGCCGTTGACCACAACATGCTATTGATGTCGCTCATGAAGAAAGTGGCTCGCAAGCACGGATTCCGCGTGCTGCTGCACGAAAAGCCCTTCGACGGCATCAACGGTTCGGGAAAGCACAACAACTGGAGCCTCAGCACCGACAACGGAGTGCTGCTCCATGCTCCCGGCAAGACTCCTGCGCAGAACCTGCGCTTCGTCACCTTCATCGTGGAGACGCTGATGGGCGTGTACCGCCATAACGGACTGATCAAGGCAAGCATCATGAGTGCCACCAACGCCCACCGATTAGGAGCCAACGAGGCACCACCTGCCATCATTTCCAGTTTCTTGGGTAAACAGGTGAGCGAGCTGCTCGACCATATCGAGAAGGCCGACAAGGAAGACCTGTTCAGCATGGAGGGCAAGCAAAAGATGGAAATCGACATTCCCGAGATTCCCGAGCTGCTCATCGACAACACCGACCGCAACCGTACGAGTCCTTTCGCCTTCACCGGCAACCGCTTTGAGTTCCGCGCACCAGGCTCTGAGGGCAACTGCGCCAGCGCAATGATTGCCTTGAACGCAGCCGTGGCAGAGGCGTTGACTGATTTCAAAAAGCGAGTAGATGCACTCATCGCCAAGGGACAAGACCAGACCAGCGCCATCGTCGACATCATCCGCGAAGACATCAAGACATGCAAGCCCATCCACTTTGAGGGCAACGGCTACAGCGACGAATGGGTGGAAGAAGCCACACGCCGCGGTCTCGACGTGGAGAAGTCGTGTCCCGTTATCTTCGACCGCTATCTCGACCCAGAGAGCATCCGCATGTTCGAAGGTCTCGGCATCATGAACCGCAAGGAGCTGGAAGCCCGCAACGAAGTGAAATGGGAGACCTACACCAAGAAGATACAGATAGAGGCGCGCGTATTAGGCGACCTCACGCTCAACCATATCATCCCCGTGGCAACCCACTACCAGACACGCCTTGCCAAGAATGTGGGCAGCATGCGCGAAGTGTTCTCCGCAGAAGAAGCTGAGCGGCTCTGTGCGCGCAACATCAAGATCATCCGCGAGATTGCCGGACACACACAAGCCATAGAGACCATGGTGGAGGAACTGGTCAACGCCCGCAAGATAGCCAACCGCAGAGAGAGCGAGCGCGAAAAGGCCATTGCCTATCACGACACCGTGGAGCCGAAAATGAACGAGATTCGCTACCACATCGACAAGCTTGAGCTCACCGTTGCCGATGAGCTGTGGACATTGCCAAAATACCGCGAGCTGCTGTTCATCAGATAAAAAAGGAGCTAAACAACGGATTACACGGATGCGGATTTAAGTCATGCTGATAATCAGGAACTTAAATATTCCGTTTTATCCGTGAAATCCGTTGTAGTTTCTTATTGACGCGCCCTCATTGTTAGTTATGCTCAAAGTGTAATCGCGAGTTACTCGCTGTTTGCGTTCCAAAAACAGCGACTTTTTGAATTGAAAACTCGCAGTTTTTGCCAGAAAAACTCGCAGTTTTTGATATAGAAACTTTTACGAACTCAAAAACCTGTAGGTGAGAGGAGAGAATTAAGAGGTGAGAGGTGAGAGGTGAGAAGCGAGAGGATTAGAGAATACATTCATGTACAAGTAATCTACAGCAAGACATTTGCCTTCACTCCTTCACTCCTAAAATAATTTACGCATATTCGCGTTTCCTTTTTTCTTTTAAACGTAAATTTACGTGAATAACTCGCGAATTATCATAAAGAATTATTTTTCGCAAAATATGTGACACATGATTTTCTTTGGAAACGAATTATAATAATTAGAACAAATTACGGCCACAAATGTGGCCTCCCACGAATAATTATTGAGGTCGTGCGGTTTCTAAAATAGGTTGACTCCTTTCTTACGAATTATTATTATTTGTGGGTATAATTCGTTCTAATTATTCTTATTCGTTTCCGAAAAGAAGTTCGCGGAGATTATAGAAGTGAGAGGTGAGGAGCAAGAGGTGAGAGGTGAGAAGCGAGAGGATTAGAGAATACATTTGAGTACAAGCAACCTGTAGTAAGACATTTTTCTTAACTCCTCCACTCCTTTACTCCTTCACTCCTATAATCTGCACTACTTCAGATTACCCTCAATCCACTCAATGATATTGGGGGCAGATGGGCGCGGCGCATCCAAAGATACGATGCGACCGTTCTTGTCGAACATCATGAAGCGTGGGATACCCTGTATGTCATAGTTCTTGCACATGTCGCTCTCATATTCACCCTTAATGATATACTGCGGCCATGCCAGGTTCTCTTTCTTCACCACCGCCTTCCATGCAGCCTCCTTCTTGTCGAGCGAGATGCTGACGAGCTGGATGCGCTTGTCGTTCTTGAAATGCTCATAGAGCTTGATCATGTTGGGAGTCTCTGCACGACAAGGACCACACCATGTTGCCCAGCAGTCTACATAAAGAGCCTTTCCCTTAAGTTTCGACAACATTACCTTCTTGCCGTTGGCATCATACATATCGAAGTCGGCAGCCTTGGCTCCGGGAACGAGGTTCTTGTAGTGGTCGTAGAGCGATTGCACATTGGCAGGGATCTCACGCGCTGAGGAAATTGTCCTATAGGCAGCATATACATCATCAATATTAGATGGAGCATCCTGGAAAACACGAGACACATACTCATCGGCAAGTTGGTTGGCAATGTCCTTATTGCTGTATAGCGTATTCAGGTGATTGAGAAAATACAATGTTGCATCCTCACCAGCCGGTGTCATGAACTTACGATAGAAATTGGCATACGTCAATGCATCATTATAGATAGCATTTCTGTCGAGTGTCTCCATCCACGCAATCAGTGTGGAATCAGCTTTATCGCTCAATTCATTATACCATCCCAGGCTGCCATTCATCTTTTGCTCATAGTCGCCCTTCATCCACTTGCGGAAAACCGGGTTATTGATCTCCATCAGCTTTCCTTCAAGCTTGTCCACCTGATGGCGCAACTCACCACGGAACTGACCAAAAGTAGGATTGAGACCCTTCCCGTAGTATTTCATTAATAGTGGATTCTGCGCATTGCTGTAATAGTCACCCTCGCTCAAGAACTCAAAGCAGTCCTTATGGTCGCCGGTATAGGTCACCTTGCTCTCGTATGTTTCTTCTCCGCCTTCATTGTGCTTGATGAGTTCCAGGTCGATGTTGGCTTTCATGCCCTGCTGCACGTAGAACTTGAAACCGCCCTTGGGGTCATCCAAAATAAGGAAACGCGTGTATGGCTCCGGCGCGTCCAACTCCAGTTTGTAATTTCCGTCGGCACCAACGGCTACGGGAACCATGTTCGTGGGATCGGCAATGTTCATCAGGAACACATGCGTGTCGGCTTTCATCCCCTTGATCTTGCCGGTAATCACTGCTTTCTGCGCGAATGAGCCAACAGAAGCGAGCAGCATGAGTGCTGCGAAAAAAATCTTTTTCATTAGATTTGTATTTAAAAGTATTTGTTTGTTACTGCTTATTTTGACGTAATGATTATCAGAAAAGTTGCAAAAAAGATTTGCTTATCGCTCATTATCCACCAGATTCGGATTCAATTGCATCACGTATGGAGGAATAGGCATGCAATAACGAGGATCATTAGGTGCCATCGTATATGTCTGCCCGAAGATGGTTCGTGTCATCGTCCTGGCTGTCCGTGAGTCACAGTTCCAACGTTTCATATCCATAAAAGAAGTGACACAGAAAGAAACCTCGCGGCGACGTTCCTTGATCACCTCCTGCAACAGATCGTCAGCATTAGTGATGGTGGTCGGTTGATAGCTATCTGCCAGATAGCGGTTCACCCTTACCTTATCCAAGGCTTCCTTTGCCGTATTAACATCAGGAGAAGATTTACGCAAAGCTGCCTCTGCAATGGTAAGATACATCTCACTGACACTGATACCCGACTGCTGAGTGCGCATCATCGAGATTGGGCGTGAACCATACAAATTGGTGAAGAATAACAATGCGCGCAGGTCGTTGTCGTAATCAAGTATCTTGTTGAACTCATCGCTGGGGCTCGACATGGCAGCAAAACTGGTGTTCGGGCGCACAAAGATCAGTTCCTGATTGTAGATACGTGTATCCCCGGGATAGCCAAATGCAACAACAGAATAGGGAGAGGGTGCTCCTATTGCACCTGCGAAATCGTTATAGTCATACATAAACGATTGCATCTGCACAGCAGCACGCGCGTCATCAAGGGCTTTCTCGAAGTTACCCATATAGAGGTTGACGCGTGCACGAAGCGCAATAGCAGCCGCCTTGCATGGCAAATGCTTATACGTTGCCACCGGCTCCTCTAACAGATCGACCGCCTGATTTACATCACTGAGTATCTGCTCGTAGCACTCTTTCACCGTTGCCCGCGCCGGCATGGCATTGATATCCGACTCCATCAGCAAGGGAACGCCCAGGTCGCTTGCAGCGGTAGAAGCGTTGTACGCCTTTCCATAGAGGTTTGTCAGGATGAAGAAGTTCAAGGCCCTATGCACCAGCGCGCGCCCTTTCACCTCATTACGCTTATATTCGTAGCCATCTGCCGCATCGTCGATATTCTCAAGGATGTAGTTCACGATATAGTTCGACTTATACAATCCATTCCAATTGTTATCCTGTTCGGCAGGCGAATATATCACGTCATTCCAAGTAACCATATTATAGTAACTGGGGTCATCATGGAAATACGAATAATACATGTCGGTGGGCTGATCGCTGCCAGTATAGTCATCCGACAACAACTCTACGTTAACAACATTGTAACACACATCTGCCAGGCCGAAGTTCTCTCCTGCAATACTGGCAAATGAGTTGTTCATGAGTTTACCAAGATCATCTACGGTAGAAGGGATGGCACTTCCCTTAGGAACGATGTCCACGAAATCATTACAGCTGGTAAAAAAGGCCGCACTCCCTAACACAAGGACGACAGTAGTCAGAACAGCTGCTTTTCTTAATATATTTGTTTTCATAATCATCTCACTATTAATTTTTGTCATGACACATTGGTTAGAAGTTCACATTCAGTGTGAGTGTATAGTAGTGTGGCAGGTCACCGTAATAGGTCATGCCTCTATCACCGCTACGTACATTATCAGGATCTATGCCATCGCGGTTGGCAGCATGATACCATACATTCTCAGCAGAAACCTTAGCATAGAGAGACTTCACCAATGCGCCTTTTTTGAGTAAGGAGGTAAAGTCGTAACCAAGACTGACAGACTTCAGACGGATGAGGTTTCCGCTCTCCACCATATGGTCGTTCTGGGTGACAGCATAAATATAATCCATTCCATGTCCATCAACAGGATCTTTCGGAATCCAGGTCTTTTCCTCATCACCTGCCTTCATCCAACGGTTGGCAAAGTCGGCGTAAGGACGCTCGCCATAATCTACGTTACTGATGTTTGGCATCATCATCTTATGCCCCATCTTGTAGGTGAACATACATGCGAAGTCGAACGCCTTGTAACGCAACGTATTACTCCATGCGCCATAGTATTTGGGTGATAGGCGTCCCAGATAGGCGAGGTCATCAAGGGTAAAGGCACCCGTTGCCTGATAATTGTACAGGTTACCTGTCGCATCCATAAGCTGGGGCTGACCCTCACTATCCAGTTTACCGAGACGATATACCATCACATAATCGACCGGTTTTCCCTCAAGGGCATTGTTTTGCAATGCCACATTAACAGACGGTTCTCCTGAGAGCACCTTTGTAACCTTGTTGTAGTTGTATGAGAATGTAAATGTTGTATTCCAACTGAAATTATTTGTCTTCACGGGTATACCACCAATGCTCAGGTCAAAACCTCGGTTAAGAAGATTAGCCGTATTCTTCATAACAGTATCGAAACCCAGCGTCGGGTCGATGATTGTCTGTCCAAGGGCATCACGAGTAGGTCGGTCATAGAAGTCAAGATTGAAGTTGAATCTGTTTCTCCAGGCACTAAGCTCCATTCCCAAATTGAATGTATATACCTTCTCCCATCTCAGATCTTTGTTCTCCGGGTTGTTGATCGTGAGTACAGGCATTCCAGAAAACATATCCAGACCAGACCATGCGATAAGATAAGGTGATGTGCTCTTATCGATATTTCCTGACAGTCCATAGGAAGCCTTTAGCGCCAAACGGTCTATAGCTGACAAATGGAAGAATGACTCCTTGGCAAGATTCCACTTGCCACCGATTGACCAAGTAGGCGTATCGCGGTATTTACTGGAACGTCCGAAGAGATTTGTCTTGTCATAACGCATAGATGCAAACAACGTGTAGCTATGGGGCACAGAACGAAACGTTTATAAAGGTTGGATAGACGAAAACGCCTGAAAGTCCTTTATTTATTAGGGTTTCGGAAGATTGAGAGAGCGAAAAGCACAAAAAACGAAATGCTCAAAAAGTTGGATCAGGTTTGATTTTGCTTTGATTTTGGGATTAAAACGTGTGCACGGCGGCGTGAAAGGCTTGAATAACGTGTGCTGATAGTTGGGTTTATGAATATGGCTGGGCCGTCTGCCTGGCTATTAATTTTGAGCCAATTTTAAAAATTATAATACTAAAAACCTTGCATATAATAATTATTTAGTAACTTTGCAAGCGATAAGCGAAAAAATTCAGATATGGCAAAAGTGGTACACGTACATTTGATAGGGAAGCGTAAAGACTTCTATTTCAGCAGTATTTCAGCGGTGTTCACGGTTTTAGGCCGTGAGGACATCGGAGTGAGTAAACATTGGCTACTTAACGCAGGGCTTAACAAAGGCCACGTAGTGCACAACGAAAAGGCTGTAATTAAGGCATCTACGCTGATTTCTTGCCACCACAAGGCAGGTGACAAGGATGGCGATTAAAAGGGCTTAGAACGGCGTTTTTAGACCGTCGTAATACGCCGGTATACTGAACTATCTGGAGGGGGCTTTGTGGCTCCCTATTTTTGTGGCCGAAAGTGGTGTTTTTAGGGGTTGGGGATTCGCTTGGGGTGTCATTTTGGGGATTCAAGAAACGGGGTTAGGGGATTCAAACCACCTCAAAATTTAGTGTTAAGTTGTGGGGGTGTCTATGTATAATATTTCTTAATTATGCCGAAAAATGTGGTGATACCCCCCCTATAATATACCACATTTTTGGTGTTCCACCTTATTATATGTACTATATATCAGGCATTTAACACTTATAGAGCGGCTTCCCTAAGGGGGTAAGGGTGTCAGGGGGTAGCCCCGGGGGTAGTCAAGGGGCAAACATTTCGTCCAGCAAGCCATCGCCATTAACGTCTAACGTCCCGGCATACTCAGTGAAGTGCATACGAGTAGGGAGTTGGAAGGGCTTGTCCTCATAGATAGTGCGCAAGTCATTGCTTGTGACAGTAGCATCGAAAGAGGAAACTGCCGCAAACTGGCAATTCATAGTAAACAGATAACTATCTGATTGCTTAGGGAACTGATAAATGTTTGATTCGTGGCACTCAAACACAATAGAGGGATATTCGCCGGAGTAGTATGCAGACACAACATTGGAGAAACAAACCACTCCACGGTTAAAGGCTTGCATAGTTGCACTGTTATTGCCGAGGAATGAAACGCTGACAGTCAAAGTGTCATTCTTGAAAACGTACTGCTTCCCCACTATATCGGTGGAGTCACTACTGTCAGAACAGGATGCCAAGCAAGCAAGGAGCGACAGGAGAATCAAAATGCCTTTTCTCATTGTTTAAATGGGATTAAAAAAACTTGCTCATACTGCCTATGACCTCAAAGATAGTGATGATGCGCCTGATGGGGAATTCCTGATCATCATATTCGGCACGATTGATGGGGACATATCGGAACACGTCGGGGGTGCTTCCTTTGCGGAGGATCTTGATGGTGCGGAACTTGTCGAGTACGACGGCGTATATCTCGCCATATTGCACATCGTCGATGGTACATTGGCGGAGGGCAATAATATCGCCGTGGTTTATCTTTGGCTCCATTGAGTGGCCTGTGACATTGCACCACAATGATGCTTTCTCAAAGCCAGGTGCCACAATATTACAGGCCGGGACTGTAGTCTGGGAGTTGAATACCTCGCTGAAGCCTCCAATGAAATCTACATCGTAATATGGCACTCCTATGGACGGATCTTGGCTGACGGAAGAATTTTCTTCATAATCTGCATTTTTTTCGATTTTTATTTGGTGGCTTTGTGAGTCATTTTTTCTAATATCGCCTATACCCGTCAAAAGCCATTCTGGTGAAATGTCGTAAGTTCTCACGATTCTTTCTAAAACGTCGGCTTTTGGCACTACTCCTTTTATGTAGCCACGTATATTGCCTTCACTTACACCGAGTTTTTCAGCAAACGCGGTGTTCTTTCCGTCACCGAAGATTTGAACGCAAAGGGCCAATCTTTCGTGAATGGTCGCGATATTTTCGCTATTTTTTGCCATAAATCGTGATTTTTTTCGATTTTTATTTGGTGGTTTCGTGAGAAATCACTATCTTTGCAGCGGGTTTCACTCAAAACTGCGCGGCAAAGATACAAAAAAGGCCGCAGAAAAAAGAATATTAACGGTTAAAAATAGGAATTATGCTACAAAACGAATTTGAAGAAAGAACAAAACTCAGTGTTACTACTGATGAGTTCAACGGCATCAATGCGCTTTATATAGCGTGTGGTGACGACATTGATAAAGACGTGTTCTGTAAGTTGTATCTGTCATTTGAAGGCCGTTTGGAATTGCTGCACAGGATTGAGCGTGAACACCAGCGGATGAAGGATGCCTTGGATGAACACAAGACCATGCTTAAAGAGGCTGACGAGATCAGAAGTGACGTAGCCACAGCAGTATTGGAGATTAGCAGCATGGAAGATTGCTGTAGCCACATTCGCAAGGAATTGGAGAAAACGGCTTGGTGGCTCGTGGGAACTGTTGAAGTAATCAAGCGCAAGGTAAAGAGAGGCATTGCCTTTACACCCGTTGAGATAGAATATATTGTCGAGAATCTTAAGTAATCATCAAAATAGTTACAGTTATGGATAAGAGAATCAAGGTTAGTGACGACTTGCGCAGGAAGATTGCCAAGACGTTTGGAGTGACAGAAACGACAGTGCGGAGTGCCCTGCGCTATGATGCCAAGAAGGGGCAGACTGAGACTGCCGTGAAGATCAGGATGATGGCCCTGAAGAATGGAGGTGTGCCGACTGTCAGCCTGCCGGAGTGCGAGACCATCCACGACGAGAAGAACGGGACTATGGTGCAGACCTTTGGCAATGGTGCCGTTCTGACCATCGACAAGAGCACAGGCAATGCCCGGGTGGACTACAAGGGTAAGACCCGTATGCGCCAGGAGAACATCTTGGTGACCCAGATCTACGTGCTGCAAGAGTATGCGGCTGCATTTTAACCACTAATCAGGAAGAGTTATGTTAGAGTATTACGGCAACGTGGCATGTGTGAGCTATGATGATCTGGTGGGTGGCGGCATTATGAGTGCGGCCAACTATAAGAACCTGTCCCGCCGTGGTCAGATGTGCGTGGTGCGCAAGGCACACGGCCAGGGCAACTACGCCCTGGTTGCCGTGGACTCTCTGCCTGACAAATACAAGGCCGAGGTTAAGAAACTGTACCCTGACGGCAACCGCACGAGGCTGATGGAGTGGGTTAAGAAGAACTATGAGCGCGACGCAGCTGCCTATTCGTTTTTCTTCGACAAGCGCAATACCGGTGTGGATCTGCCAGCAGACAAGGTGAAGGAATACACCATCAACGCCTCCGTTCTTAACTGTTGCATCAAACTCTACGACAGGGCATCGATGTGTCAGAAGATGTTTGGAAACCGCTACAACTGGGATGAAATGGCAACGGTGATTGACTGTCTGCGTGAACTGTACGGTCACACCTTGCCAGCCTCAACGATGCGTTTCAGAAAGAAGGTGGCTGAGTATAAGCGTGACGGCTATATTTGCCTTGTCAGCGGCAAGTTTGGCAACCAGTCAGCCCGCAAGGTGGATCACAGGACAGAGCGCCTAATCCTTGGTATTGCCGTACTGCCCAACAAACCATTCAATTCGACTGTCGCTGAAATGTATAACCAGTTTGTATGCGGAGAACTGGACGTGTACGATCCTGAGACCGGCGAAATGTTCAATCCCGACGATTTCACGGATAAGACAGGTGAGCCGATGGTATTGAGCGAGACCACCATCAACAACTATCTGAATATGCCAAAGAACCGTGTGCTTGTGGATCATCTGCAAATGTCCTGGACCACCTACATGCACGAGGTGATGCCACACGTCCACCGCCACGCCCCAGAGTTTAGTTTCTCAAAGATCTCGTTTGATGACCGTGACCTGCCCCGCAAGTTGAAGGACACCAAGCAGCGCCCCAAGGCTTATTACGCCTACGATGTAGCCAGCCAGTGTGTTGTCGGCTATGCCTACAACCGGAATAAGAACACCGACCTGGTGATTGACTGTTTCCGCTCATTGTTCCATCTGATAGAACGCAACGGCTGGGGATGCCCTGCACAGGTAGAGGTGGAGAACCATCTGATGTCGCAGTGGCGTGACTCATTCCTGAAGGCTGGCGTGATGTTCCCGTTTGTTCGTTTCTGCGCCCCTCAGAACTCACAGGAGAAATACGCAGAGCAGATGAACGGTGCCAAGAAACGGGGTGTGGAGCACAGGAACCATCTGGGCATTGGCCGTTTCTATGCCAAGGACCGCCACTACAGGACTGAGGCCAAGAAGGTGTTTGACGAACTCAACGACACCTATGAGGATCAGGAATACTACACCTGGGAGCAGCTTATTGCCGAGGATATGGCAGATATTGAGCAGTTCAACAATACGCTGCACCCCAACCAGAAGAAATACAAGGGAATGACCCGCTGGCAGGTGCTGGTGCAGAATATGAACCCGACATTGCAGCCCCTTGACCGTGCTCTGTGGGCAAGGTACATCGGCGAACACGTCAGCACGTCGATACGCCGAAACTCATATTGCCGTGTGCAGGGTAGCGACTGGTGGCTGAGCCAGACAGAGGTCATTGAGAAACTGGAGCCCAACAATGTGAAGGTGGAAGCCTACTATCTCTGCAATGAGGCGGGCGAGGCCGTGGATGTTTGGATCTATCAGAACGACATGATGATTGACAAACTCCAAAACGTTGGCACGTTCAACACGGCTGATGCCGAGCAGACCGACGATGACCGTGCCATCTTCACAGAGCAGCAGAAGAAAATAGCCCATTTCGGGGCATACGTCAAGCGTAACGGCATCGCACCGCTACGGGTGATGGATAAGGGGCAGGCCGATTTTGAAAGCCCCACGGAAGAAATAACGGACTATGCGGCTGAGCCCGAAATGAAACAGCCGGAACCAATGGCCGAAGTCATCAATGAGGACTACGAGGCCAACGCATTAAACGACTTATAATTACTTTTTAAATACAGATACAATGGAGATTACAAGCAGCATTAAGAAGCGGATCCTGGCCGCAATGGAGGCCAACCGCGTGAACTATCCGAGCGACAGCAAGCATGCCGCCAGTCTGAACATCAGTCCTGCCATCTATTCGCAGTTGAAGCAGGGACAGACCGAAAGAGTGCTGAGCGAAGCCAACTGGATTTCAATGGCCCGCCGTCTGGGTGTGGAACTTCGCCCAGGCATGGAGTGGAAGGCTGCCAAGACGGCCACGTTTAAGTACATCTGGGCACAGTTGACTGCCTGCCAGGGCAGCAGCCTCAGCGCCATCATGTGTGATATGCCCAATATCGGCAAGACCTTCACCGCCCGCGAGTACGTGAAGGGACACCGTAACGCCGTCTATGTGGACTGTAGCCAGGTGAAGACCAAGCGTGCCCTGGTGCGCAAGATTGCCAAGGAGTTCGGTGTGAGTGCCAACGGCACCTTTGGCGATGTCTATGAGGATCTGGTTTTCTTTATCCGTACCGTTGAAAATCCCCTCATTGTGCTCGACGAAGCCGGTGATCTGGCCTACGAGGCCTTCCTGGAACTGAAAGCCCTCTGGAACGCCACGGAGCGCTGTTGCGCCTGGTATATGATGGGAGCCGACGGCCTGAGAGCCAAGATCCAGCGTAGTGTGGAAGGTGAAAAGGTCGGCTACGCCGAAATGCTCAGCCGTTATGGTGACCGCTTCTGCAAGGTGACCCCAGACGACGGCAAGGAGCGCACGGCCTTCCTGATCGAGCAGGCCCGTGTGGTGGCCGAGGCCAATGCCCCCAAGGGTGTGGATGCCGGAGCACTTGCGCGTAAGACGGGTGGCGCCCTGCGCCGAGTATATACAGAGATTGAAAAGGCAAAGGCAGTATGAACGGGAAAGTATATCCAAAGGGTACAGTGTTCCAGTTGCTGCTGAGCGGTCGTGTGGCGGCATCGGTCATCAATGAGTGGTGGGAGGCCAGCACTCAGACCGACGTCCGCATCCGCAAGGCAAAGACCAAGGGCTGTTTTGTACTGGAGACAGAGGACACAATATTTGTGGCTCACATCATCAAACTATGGCCGGGAACTAAGGTGAACATAAAGGAACCGAAATAATGGCAAAGCGGGCATATACCATCAGCAACATCGAGGCCAAGAAATACGAGTGCTTCGACTGGGATTCCGAGTGGCGCGAGCCTTTTGGCAACCCGGCCATTCAAGGCACCTGGTTTATCCTTGGCCCATCGGCCAGCGGCAAGAGTTCTTTTGTGATGCAGTTGGGGCGCAAGTTCTGCGGCTGGGGCAAGGTGCTCTATGTGAGTTATGAGGAAGGTGTCAGGATGGAGTTTCAGCGCCGTCTGCGCTATCTGAATATGCAGCAGGTGAGCGGTCGTTTCTCAGTAGTCACCGACGACACGCTGGAGGAACTGACTGAGCGGCTGAGTCGCCAGCAGTCTGCCAAGTTCATCATCATTGACTCCTTCCAATACAGCGGCTGGACTTACGAGCAGGCCAAGTGCCTGGTTGACCGTTTCCCCAAGAAATGCTTTGTGTTCGTCAGCCAGGAATATAAGGGCCAGCCACTGGGCAAGGCAGCCGTCAGGCTTCGCTATATGGCCGATATGAAGGTGCGTGTGGCGGGCTATAAGGCCTACTGCCAGGGCCGTGCCGCCGGAGAGCCTGGCAGTTACTTCACCGTGTGGGAGGAAGGCATATTAAAGACATCAAATAATTTGTAGCGTATGAGTGAGATTAGAGAGACCATCGAATTGAGGGCCCCAAAGAGCATTAACTGGAAAGCAGAAGAACGGCTCATATCACGGGGGCATTGTTGCCCAGAGTGTCACGGCAACGGTTGGTTTTGGGGAATGGATCCGCAAGACATTGACAGCATCAAGGCGCCCTGCCGCACCTGTAATGGCACGGGGAAGGTGGATGCGGTCGTAACAGTTCATTGGCAAGCATCAGAAGGCAAGCCAAAAGTGTAATGGCTATGGCACAGGAAATAACAAACTTTGCCCGCTTCTATGGGGTGTTCAATAAAATCAAGTGTCCTGGCGACCGCGAGGAACTGAAAAGCGACCTCGTGCGTCAGGTCACGGGCGGCAGAACCGACAGCCTTAGGGAAGTGACCAAGCAGGAATACCAGGATCTTTGTGCATCGTTGGAGCGCACATTTCCCGATGCCGCCGTGCATAATGCCATCGTGGCTGAGTTGAAGCGCCAGCGGAGCATCGCCCTCCATCAGATGCAGAAGATGGGTGTTGACACAACGGACTGGAATCGCATTAATACACTATGCAAGGATCCGCGGATTGCTGGTAAGATGTTTGGCCAGATGACAGCCGAGGAATTGGCAGACATGACCATCCGCCTACGCTCCATCGAGCGAAAGGGCGGTTTCAGACATCTGGACGAACCGACAGCAAAGATCATCAATATTTACTAATTTAAAACCAAAAGACAATGGAGAAAAGACAGAGAGACACCGAGAGACTGGAGTGTGAAATGGCACAGCGTGGCGACGAAAGCCATGAGGAGTATTATCTGGAGGCCCTGACGGGCTGGGCGGTCTGACAACTAAACAGAACGAATATGGCAAACGAACAGAACAAAGAAGCAAGGTTGCAGGATGCAAACCTCGTTGGCTGGGCAATCGTGAAGTGTGACGACCAGCGGTGTGCCACCTGCAAAACGGAGTCATTCGGCTGCAAGAAACTGACGATGCCCGGCGGCCAGATCTGCATCTGGGAATAACTACAGTATTTAACCCCTAATAAAGTTTTAAGATTATGTCAAAGATTAATGTAAACGAGTTGACCGCCGAGCAGAAGGCGGCACTGTTGGCAGAGCTACAGGCCGATGCCAGCAACAACAGAATCCAGCGGCGCGAGGCCTACGAGGGTCTGCGCTCGCAGTTCATCCACGAGGTGCAGCATAATGTGATCCTGCTGGTGGCCGACGTGAAAGGCTTCCACTCCTGGATTGAGAAAGAGACCAAGGCCTTCAGCGAGACGATGAAGGAATATGGGCAGGTGAAGAACTCCGACCAGATGAACTTCACTATCACTGACGGCAATTTCAAGATGGAGGTCAAGGCCAGCAAGGTCAAGGCCTTCGACGAGCGGGCCGACCTGGCAGCGGAGCGCCTGATTGACTACCTGAAGCGCTACATGCAGCAGAGCGAGAAGGGCGCCGACGATCCGATGTACCAGATGGCCATGACACTGCTGGAGCGTAACAAGATGGGCGACCTGGACTATAAGAGCATCTCGAAACTCTACGAACTGGAGGATAAGTTCGACCAGGAGTATGCCGACATTATGACCCTCTTCAAGGAGAGCAACCAGGTGCAGAAAACCGCCATCAACTACTATTTCCATGAGCGCGGCGAGGATGGCATCTGGCGCCGTATAGAACCAAGTTTTTGCAGAATGTAACTTTTTCAGAGCATGATTAAGAACGTGAAGAAAGAGCCGAGAGTGACCGTCTGCCTCCGTTGCGGGGGGCACGGTCACATTCTGGGCAAGGACGGGCACCAGCATCAGTGCCCCCAGTGTGAAGGCAGCGGACGTTGCGTGGTGAGTTGTGAAATGGTGGTGAACGTCGAGCCATTCAGGCCCAAGCGCATGTGACACCTATAATCCAGGCCGATGAGGAAGAAACGAAACGGACGTGGAATGTCCTACAAAGTTCGCGTGGCAGAAGTAAACCGCATCTACGACGAACACCGGCGCTCAGGTCTCTCAAATGTGGAGATCTGGCGTCGCTACGTCTATCCGAAGTTCTTCATCAGCGAACGGACCTTCTATAATATGCTGAACGCCTCGGCCGTCATCGACACCGAGAAGGTGCAGCGTGAAATGGAGCAATGGCTACCCTTTAACTTTGAATGACGATGGCACAGGCAGACCTCTCAACACTGATCAAACATGTGCTTGATGACATCCGTGTGGAGTACAAGGACGAATTCGACCGTAACTTTGAGCGGCAGGCGTTCTTTACGGAGGCCTGGCAGCGCAGGAAAAGTCCGACGCGCCCCGGCGGGGCCATCCTGATTGACACGGGCGCCCTTCGCAGGAGTTTTAATGTAACCACATCGGCCAACGCCATCGAGTTCTCCTACAGCAAGGAATATGCCGCCATCCACAATGAGGGCGGCACCATTAAGGTGACGGAGCGGATGAAGCATTACTTCTGGCACAAGTATTACGAGGCCCAGGGCGGTTTTGGCCGCAAGAAAAACGGCGAGCGGCGGAATGACAAGCGCACCCGCCAACTGTCAACCGTAGCCGAGTTCTGGAAGTATATGGCTTTGAAGAAGGTGGGGAGCGAGATTAAGATCCCCCGCCGTCAGTTTGTGGGCTATTCGCCGATTGTGGAGCAGACGGTAAGGCAGATTATAGAGGAAAGCCTGACAGACTATTTTGAGAATTTTGAGATTATAACGAAATGAGAAAAGAACTATACAAGGCCATTGCTGAGCGGCTGTTTCAGATAGCAGCAGATGGCACGATGGCGGAGGAAGGGGAAAGGCTGATCAAGCACGTTGACCTATGGAACCACAACGTGGAGTTCCTGGATCAGGAGCAGCCCTGGGAGCGTCCTGCGGTGTTCGTGGAGTTTACGCCCATTGTCTGGGAAACGATCAAGCCGGGTCGTGAGTACCGCAGTAAGCCCATCGTAAGTCTCCATATTGTCACGGATTGGGCTGGTGATGCTTCTGTAGGCTCAGAACTACAGGATGACGCCCTGGAGGTCCTGGACTATTCCAAAACTATCCATAAGGCACTACAGGGACTAAAAGGCAATCATTTCAGCCGTTTCGACCTGGCAGAGACCCACACAAATCATAACCACGATGATATTGTAGAGTCTATTGAGGTTTACAAGTGCGTGGCAGAGCGTATTTTGTGAGGTAAAAAGCCCAGAGAATGAAAAAATCCGCAACTTTGCTTGTTAGTTGCGGATTTTTTTGTAATTTTGCATCCAGATAAGCATTGAAGGGAATGGCTGACCTTGCAAACGAGCATAAGAAACCGCCCTCCGATGCTTATTCTTTTATAGTTCGTGTAATGGAATACAGGAAACGTTTGTGGAACCATTGTCCATTTTTCATTCTATGGTCAGTTTCAGCGACATTCAAGAATATCTCCTGCCCATTTCTATTTACAGTACGGTAATAATAGAATCGTTTAATGTCATCATTGGGCCTTGGCTTGCTCAGACTTGCTTTTGTAACAAACGATGCCTTCTGGAGCATCTTGTCGAGCAATGGAAGTTCCTCTTTGTCAATCTTCCCTTTATATGCATCAGCATAAAGGTGTTTATTGCCCATTTGACTAAAGCCCACGCTCATTGAATGGCCGTTGCCATTGACTGCCACTTTCCGATGCTTCAGTGGCTCCATCTGTGAAAGGTAGTGCTTCTTAGTTACTGCTGCCTCAGACTTCTGCCTGTCGGCATAGCATTGGCGAATCAACTGGCATCCCTGGCATAATTGGTTGGAAGGGATGAAAGCCAGTTTGATATTCCCCTTGGCAATGTCGCAGCTGCGGCATTGTGATATGGTGTAGGGGTTGTAATCCGGTACGGTTTTCTGCTGGATGCCAGAGTTGAAGCGGAAGATGCCGCGCGTGTCACGCTGGAGTGCGATTTCTCCGCGTGTCATGGCCTCATCGTGGGGTGTCACCTCATACTTGCCCCGTCTGACCTGTACGACCGTGCAACGGCAGTTCCAGCCGTTGGGCGGGTAATACTCAGCCCAGAAACCGTCATCGATGGGCAGGGTCACACCATTGAGTTCCGCGTGCTCCGGCCTTACCTTGTCATCGCCCGCCGTACGGTACTGTAGCAGGTAGCGGTCGCCATCAGCGGCAAACTCTTCCCACTTTGCAGCCATATCAGCCGATGACTGTACGAAGTTGTACTCACTGCGCAGGTAGTTGCGGTTGTAGGTGTCGTCTATCTTCTGAACGTCGTTTAAGAAGCGTTCAAACGACTTTCTGCTACCATCCTCGTTAGTGAGAGAGGGGAATGCCTCATTGAGTTCATGGAATGTCTTCATACCGGAAAATATCCAGTTGGATCGTTCCAGACGCTGGCGCATGTCATCGGACATCTTTACGGACTCGACAGCGGCATCAAGTACGTCGGCATGGGTGTCAATAAAATCCAGTACGGGCTTATCGGCCATTATCTCGATGCGGAGCGTTGCCCCTTGTTCTTTATGGAGCGCGCGCATCATACCCTCAAACTTCTGGCGCAGACGCTGGCGGTCAGCCTCTGGCACGTCAATTCCTTTGACCAGCGTGAGCATGCCCCCGGCGAGCAGTTCCCTGTAGCGGCTGTGCAGCCCCTCGTAGTCAGAGGGGCTCAGTCGAAAAAAGGCCGGTGGGCGTTTTGGGTCTTCTTAGGGTCTTTGGGCTTTTGCCCGTTTGCGGGATCATTGTCCGGGTCATTCGGTTGCCATTGGCTGCGTCTCTCACCCACCGGAATGCCATATTTGTCCTCAAAGTACGAGCCATCCACCTCGAAGTTATTGAGGATCATTTCCTCGTAGGCTTTCTGTTGCTCTGGCGTGTAGTCGATAGAATAATCCCAGTCGAAGGTCAGATCCTTGACCGGAAAGCCAAATTTCACCATCCTGGGCAACAGTTGGCCGTTTATGATGTCACGCAGTTTGTCGGCATCCTCCTCGATCAAGTTCTGGAATATCTGGAGGTGTGTCTGCGACTGGCTGAGAGAGCTGCCATCCTCAATGGTCATAGTCTGGAGGATCACGAGCTTGGAGAGTTCTGAGTTTGCCCGGTCAATACGCTTGTCAAAGACATTGTAGGCATCCCCGCGTGTGGTTTCCTTGATTTCCACCTCTGTACCTTCGGGGAAGATGCCCCATCCGGCAGACCCCATCGTCTCCATCATCTTCTCAATCTCGTCGATGTCCTTGTCATCGCGGCTGGTGCTCTTGGCCACCCGGAAGGGGATGCCGAACATTTCGCCGAACTGATCCCAGAAGGCAAACGTGTTCTTCTTGGGTATTGTCTGGAGAGCCGCCTTCAGATACAGGCCGAGATCCTCTTTTCTTCCGGCCTCAATGAGCCAGTCAGTAAATGGTGGTTGATGGTAGTCGATTCCGGAATCCCATGTTTCACCGGCATGGCGTACGACACGCCCCTTTTCAGGAATGACGTGTTTACGGGGAATGAGCGTCACCCCGTCGAACATCATAACCCCTGCTGCACTGGTGGTGACCTCCCCCAGCTCTATGAGCGAGTGGCCCCAGGCATTGGCGTCGAGGCAGTAGTCCATCAGGTCCTTGAACCATGTGTTATCAAAAATCTTCTTTGCCTCTTCGTCATCAGACCCGTCGGGTTTCGTGAGTTTGAACGAGCGGGCCTTTACAAAGCCCTTGCGCTGTGACAGGCACCCCGTGAGGTGCAGGTCTGCATCGACATCTCGGTATATGTCATACAGGCGGTTGCGATTCGGGAAATTCACGTTGATGGCCATCTGCCAGGCTGCCCTCCAGTCGCCCAGGTCCTTACGAGTGAGCGCGTCAGAGGTCTGCATCAGTTCAACGATGAGTTTCTGGGCTTTCTTGCGATCCTGAGGATCTGCCAAATTCAGGGTGCCAAACTTGGTGTTGAGTACACGGGAAGTTCCTGCACCCTTCCGAGGCCATATTTTAGAAAAAGGATTCTTCATTACCATTCGTGTTTAAGTTTCTTGTTAGAATGAAATACGACGGTGCCTGCGGCCACAGTGTCGCCGTTCTCGTCAACTGGCAGGGGCAGGTCGGGGACAATCCTGCCCGCCTGAACACCTTCAAGCCACTTTATGGCACGGTCATAGCGCTCCTTTCGCACCTCAGCCCCCATCTTCTGGGGAAGGGATGCGGAAAGATGATAGAGCGAAATGTCACAGAGGTACATTACGATGAGGGCATTCCGCTGGTCGCCCTCAGCGGCAAAGATGGCCCCCACGTCATATTTCGGCCTGAGGTAGCCGGCCATTTCCTCCTGTGCCTCACCCTCTGCCTTGCGCACGTTTTCCTCGCTGACCTGGGAAACGGCCTTTAAGCCTGCTTCCCCGATAACTACCTTGTAATCTTCTGCTGTCAGTATCATAGCCATTTCCTATTTAGTGATGTATAGCGCACGTCTCTCAATGTCCTCAATGCGGGTGCCCTTCTTGAAATAGTGCTGCCTTATGAGGCGGCGGCAGTCCTGTTTGGAAATCACCTGGAGCTTGCCGCCAATGACGATCACGATAAATTTCAGGCGCATCAGCCGGTGCAGCCTGTCAGCCCTGCGCACGGCGCACCTGAAGCGCCAGGCAAAGACAAGTCTTTGAATCAGTTGTTTCATATTACCAGTTATTTTTTGGACGGTGCCGACGGCCCAGACGCGGTTTGAAGGCATCGAGGCGGACGGAGCGCTGGAACTTCCAGATGGCCCCCTCGTCGGCATCAGGCGCATCGTCGTGCGCTGATGATCCGTGCTCGAGTGCAAGGGTCTGCTCAATGCCCGTCTCAAAGTCGGGGTCGTTCTGCTTGTCGATGTTATAGAAGATAAAGCCCCGTTCCCAAAGCGGGGAAACTGCCTCGATGCGCGACACCTTTTCCGGTTTATCCCTCTTATCGGGTAGCAAGGGCAGTTGATAGCCCCTGGTCTTCCCCTCGGCGGTGAATTCGTCGAGCAAGGTGTCCTGCATGAAGTTGGCCTCCATATAGAACTGGACCGCCACATTCTCCGGCAGACGCTCAAAGAGGTCGTAGAGCCACCGGACCATTGCGTGAACGGTGTCCTGGCGTACCCAGCAGTCAATCAGGTGGTACTCCGTGCCAATACGCCCCCAGAACCGGCAGGCCTTATAGTCATTCTTGCGCGACGACTTGAAAGACGGGTCGGTATAGCATATCAGCTGGTCGTATTTGCGGAGCGGCAGAATCTTCTTGTACTTTATCCAGTCACGCTTGAAGATGCCGCCCTCCGTAATGGGATTGTGCATCATCTCCTTTTCCCAGAGACGGTAGCCCATGAAGGCCTTCATCTCCGCTGCCTCCTGGCGGGTCCATTTCTCTGCCCACACGGGATTCCCGGCAGCATCGACGGCCTTGACCTTGGAGAGGGTAACGCCTTCGGTCTCGGAGATCTCCTGCAATACGGAATTCTTGCTAATGAGGTTTCCCACCATAATGAAGCGTCCACGTCCTACGTCAAGCGCCCCGAAGAGTGCGGACTTGACCCACTCAGTCATTTCGCGGACACGTCGTTCATTGCGGCAGAGTTCATCATCATCGAGGTCGTCAATGACGATGTAGTCCGGGCGGGCCTCACGGTTGCGGAGTCCACGTGGTGACTGTCCGCGTCCTTTCGCCATGAACGCGATGCCAGACTTGGTGACAAACTGCCCGTCCTGCCAGTCACCATCTGATTTCTGCGCCCCGAAGTCGGCAATAAGCCGCTGGTTAAACTCCAGTTCCGCCTGGATGTCGCCAAGGAGCCCCTTAGCGGAGTCCTCAGACTTCGACACAACCACCATAAAGTGGATCAGGGTGTGCTCCTGGAACATCAGCCAGAGCGGCGTGAACACGTCGCAGTGGGTGGACTTGGCATGTCCGCGTGGCCACATGAACACGGCTTTCAGGTTAGGCGTCCGCTTGATCTTGCTGGCGGCCTCATTGTGGAATGGCGCGTTATGCACGATGCGGGCGGGTTTCCCCTCGGCATCGTACTGCGTGAGGTAGTGGGGGAAGTAATACTCACAGAACTCCGCATAGTTGGTCCTGAGCCGACGGAGGCGCTGAGTGTGCTCCGCGTCAGTCTCAGCAGGGCGGAGCGACGTTATTTTCTGTATTCGCTCACATTCCTCCCGCCACCGTTCCCGTGCTAATTTTTCTTCCTGGGTCATAGGTCAGAGTGCTGATCCCGGAGCCATTTTCTCCATCAGGAACTTGTTCTGATACTTGTTGATGGCCTTGATAAGCTCCGGGGTGATTTCCGGGTCATAGGATGCGTTGAACTGTAGCCACTTGTTGAAGGCCATAAACACCTCGATGGCATCCACAACGTTTGCCTTCTTGTCGAGTTTCTCAATGACTGCCGAGAACTTGGCCAGCTTGTCGGCCAGCCCAGCGATGAGTTCCGGGTCTCCAGACTGGTTGACCTGCGTGATGAGCGTGTCGATGGTGGTCAATAACTTGTTGACGAGTTCCGGGCGGGTGACATGCGTGGCCGCCCGCTGTTCCTTCCAACTTTCCTGAAGGCTCCACTTTGATACCGTGTTGCGTGACACCTCCAGCTTGTCCGCAATCTCATTCTGGTCCATTCCTGAGAGATAGAGGGAACGGGCCACCGATTTCTTTCTTTCGATTTCTGCTTTTGTCATATCTACCTTTGATGTATAATATGGAGTTTTGCCCCTTCCGGGGGCAAGCGCTTATTTATATTTTTTGCAAAATTGCAAAAAATAGCTGGTGTCAGAAAATAACGGGGCAGTCGTTGCATTAAAGGGTGCAAGGGTTGCACCCTTTTTTGGATGGATGGGTGGAAAATGGTAATTTCGCACCAAAATTCAATGGATATGGCAAGAGTCAGAATTTCTAACAGCAGTTTAAACAGTTATGGCACGAGGGTGCTGACTGAGGGACTTGATACAACTCAGTACGAAAAGAACCCCGTGCTTCTCTATATGCACCAGCGCGGCACTGTTATAGGCTACGTTAAGGACATCAAGCGTGAGGGCGACGACCTGATGGGCGAACTGGTCTTTGATGAAGTGACGGATCTGAGCAAACAGTGTAAGGCCCAGTTTGAGAAAGGGAGCCTCCGGATGGTGAGTATGGGTGCCGACATTCTGGAACTGAGTGAGGCGCCAGAGCATATCGCCCCCGGCCAGACACGCCCAACTGTCAGTAAGAGCAAACTGCGTGAGGTGAGCGTGGTTGACATCGGCAGCAATGACGATGCGTTGCGTCTCAACTATGAAGGCAAGGTCCTGGATCTTGGCGCGGATATGGAATGTGGCTTGCCTGTATTGAAGAATAATAGTGTTGAACCAATCGACAATAGAACAATGGACATTAAAATGATTGCGCTTGCGCTGGGTCTGACAGAAACAGCGGGCGAAGCGGACGTGACCGCAAAAATCACAGAGTTGAAGGGCAAGGATGCCGAGGCCGTACGACTGGCAGCCCAGGTGAAAACCCTACAGGATGAGAATGACGCCCTGAAACTGGCCGGTATCACCCAGCTGGTTGAGGAGGCCATCAAGGAGAAAAAGATCGGCGCCGAGAAGAAGGAGCACTTTGTGGAACTGGGCAAGAAGGTTGGCAGTGAGGAACTGAAGGCCCTCTTTGCAGAGATGCAGCCCGCCGTGAAGCTGTCCTCTGTCATCGGCCATCAGGGCGGTGCTGCTGCACCCCAGCAGCCCACGGATGCCAAGAAGCTGAGTGACCTGACGCCTGAGCAGCGTTTGGAACTGAAGGCCAGCGACCTGAAGAAGTACCGTGCTTTCTACAAGGCCGAGTATGGTGTGGAGTGCCCCGTGTAAATAGTAACCAATTTTCAAACCAATCAGAAATATGAAGCATTTATTTTCAAAGTTTGCTCTTGCCGTAGTGGTGAATGCCATCGTCGGCATCATGTTTGCCCCGCTGCTGGGCATTAGTGCCGCCTCTGGTGCCGTCGGTGCCAACATCGTGGCGGCTTGTGTAGGACAGATGGCACCCAATGGCGCACTGCGCGAGGGTGTCCTGGTTGAGATCTGGACGGGTGAGATGATCAAGCGCCTGCGTGCCGGTCTGGAGGCCTCCTGGCTGGAGGGCGTTCCCGACAACAGCGTCGCCGTCAATGCAGACTGCATCCACCTGGTAGATGTGGGGGTTGACCCCGACGTGCTGATCAACAACACGACATATCCGATTGACTTGCAGAGTCTGGATGACGCAGATAAGACCATCAGCCTTGACAAGTTCCAGACGAAGGTCACGCCGATCACGGACGATGAGCTGCATGCCATCAGTTACGACAAGATGGGCCGCGTGGAGGAAAGCCACCGTAATTCCATCAAAGATGCGGAGTTCCTGAAAGCCGCCCACGCCTTCTGCCCGACCAAGAACACGGCATCAACCCCCGTGCTGGTTACTACCGGCCCGGATGACGGCACCGGCCGCCTGATGCTGACACCCGCTGACATTGTGCGGCTGAAAGCCGCCCTTGACAAGGCCAAGGTGCCGATGGAAGGCCGCCGCCTTGTACTCTGCCCGGACCACGTAAACGACCTGCTTATGCTGGATCAGAGATTTGCCAACCAGTTCTATAACTATGAGAGTGGCAAGCCCGTGAATGCCTATGGCTTCCAGATCTACCAGTTCGCGAACAATCCCTACTACGGGGCCAACGGCCAGAAGAAAGCCGTGGATGACGAGATCGTCGCCACAGACCGCCAGGCCTCGTTTGCGTTCTGGACGGGCCGCGTGTTCAAGGCATCGGGCAGTCTGAAGATGTACTATCGTGACGCCCAGACCAACCCGCAGTATCAGCGTAATGAGATCAACTTCCGCCACTATTTCATCGCCCTGCCAAAGAAGGAGGATGCAAACGTGGCCATCTACTCAGGAACCAATGCGTAGGTAACCAATGGCAGCGCTGAAACGACTTGTAATCCATTGCACCGCCACCCCAGAGGGTCGCGAGGTGACCAGTGCCGAGATCCGGCACTGGCACTGCGACCCGAAGAGCAAGGGCGGCCTGGGCTGGAAGCAGGTGGGCTACACTGACATGATACACCTGAATGGGGGTGTGGAGCGGCTGGTACCCAATAATGAGGACGAGCAGGTGGACCCCTGGGAGGTTACCAACGGTGCAGCAGGTTACAACTCAACCAGCAGGCATATTGTCTATGTGGGCGGTGTGGCGGCTGACGGTAAGACCGCGAAGGACACCCGCACGGCTGATCAGAAAAGGGCGATGACCAAGTATGTGAAGGACTTCCACCGGAAGCACCCCGCCATACCCATCGTGGGCCATCGCGACCTGCCAGGCGTGAAGAAGGCGTGCCCCAGTTTCGACGTTGCAAGGTGGCTGAAGGAAATAGGAATCAAGTAATATCTGGAGACAATGGCACTCAGTGAAATTCTCAATATCATCTTCGGGACGGGGCTTGTTGCCACCATCGTCGGGCTGCTGAGCATCCGCAGTGAGCTCAGGAAGGCCCGTGCTGAGGCAGAGAAGGCCCAGGCCGATGCTGACACGGTGAAGATCACCAACACGGAGCAGGCCACCCGGATATTGATTCAGAACATAGTAGAACCTTTAAGGGAAGAACTCAATGAGACAAGAAAAGAACTCAATCCCATCAAACGGGAACTTGCCAGACTGCGTAAGGCCGTGGAGGCTATCCAGCTTTGCCCTTATCGCGGTGAGTGTCCTGTGCTTGCTGAGTTGCAGGACGGCACGGACGATTCCCCTGGGCGAAATAACGGACAGCCTCAGGATCGTGTCGTCGGCAGAGGCAGAAGTGCAAAGCGTAATAGAGCCAGCCCGTCTGGACACGGCGGCAGAACTGCAAATCACCCAGGCGCAGATCGACAGCCTGCCGGCGGGTGCGGAGTACAGTGTGCAGACACCCCAGGCGCGGGCGTCATTGCGCAAGCGGCCCAATGGGGGCGTGGCTTTGAGCGCTCAGGGCATCAGCCCGGCGAAAGTGACGACCACGACAAAGGCGAGGAGTGAGGCGGATGCCAGTGGTGCGGACAGTTACAAGCCTCCCGAAGTGCATTTAAACACGGCCAAAGAAACGGCTAAATGGTATCAGGACGGTTTCGTCATTGGGACCCTGCTGTTTGCCTTCCTCTCAATAACAGCCATAATATGGGCTGGAAGAAAGAACCAAGTGTAACACTATAAAATAGAAAGAAAATGGGAAAATACAGAGATGGAACAGACCTTATCCTGTCAATCGGCGGCAAGGCCCTTGGTCACTCCACAGAGTGTAAGATCAGTTACAAGGCCGAGACTGGCACGCGCAAGACCAAGGAGGCGGCAGCCGGCAAGTGGGATGAGAAGTACGTGAAAAGCCTTGGCTGTACGGTGACGGCCAGCGGCTTCGTGTTTGACGATGACGACACGAGCAACAAGCCGAACATTGACACGCTCCGCACTGCGTTCAAGACGGCCCAGCCGGTGAATGCTTCGTGGGCTTACCGTGATGGCGGCGACATTGACAAAGGCCAGTTTATCATTACCTCTCTCGACCATGAGGGCAAGGCCGGTGATGACGAGACCTACTCAATCACGTTGGAGAACTCTGGTGCCGTTGGTACCGCAGCAACTGGTGAATAAGGTATGGACAAAAGCGTATCTATCACTATCAAGGCGAGTAACGGCAAGACCTATCCGTGCCGTGTGACGCTGGGGGCCATGCGCCGTTTCAAGCAGGAGACGGGCAAGGATGCCGACAATATCAGCGGCGCCAGTGATCTGGCCGTTTTCGTCTGGTGCTGCTGCTTTTCCGCTTGCAAGGCAGACGGCGTGGAATTTGGCGAATCGCTTGAAGACTTCTGCGACCTCGTGGACATGGGGGCGCTCAGCGAGTTCACTAAGGCCATAGCACCCGCCGAAAAAAAAACGGCGAAGTAGGTGAGCGTTTCACCATTGACGAACTCTTAGGCATTGCGGTGGGGCGCATGGGGATGAGCCTACAGGACTTTGACCGGTGCACCCCACCTGAGTTTGAGAAGATCTTTGAAATGTGGCACGAGGCACAGCAGCAGGCCCTGAGAACCGGCTGGGAGCAGACCCGGCAGTTGGCAGCCTGCATCCTACAGCCCTTTGCAAATAAGGTGCTGACCCCGACCGACGTCATGGAATTTGAGTGGGACAAACCAGAGAACCAGGCCCCAGTAAAAAAGACCCGTAAGGAGCGTGAGGCAGAAAAAAGGCGTTACGAGGAGGTGAAGAAGGCGAGGGGGCTGAGTTAACGCTTACCGTCATAGTTCATCCTGAAACCAGACAGGCAGAAGGCTGTGCAGAATACCCATGACCACAAAAAGAACCGAGCACAGAGAGCGTTATCAATCTTGAACGTGAGGGCCATCCCCACGATACAGCCAACAAGCAGTATTCCAGACACAAGACAAATATAGTCTCTCAGTTTCATTAGCACAGAATCTTTAATCCGCTGCAAAGATAATAAAAAAATGGCAAACCAGGTAACTTTTCAAATAAAAATTGAGACTGTTGGCGGCGAAAACGTGAAAAATATCACGATGGATGCCGAGGAACTGGGTCGTGTGGTGAAAGAAGTCACCGATGAGCAGGAGAAACTGAACACTAAACTGCTCGACATCAACCAGGCACAACAGGCCATCCAGAATGTCACCTCAGGTATCAGTCAGATAGCCTCAGAGGTGTCGAAATATACGGCTGTCTATTCCGTCCAAGAGACAGTCGAAAGAAAGGTTGCCCAGGTAATGCGTAACACAATGGATGCCACAGAGGCGGAAATTGAAAGCATCAAGAATCTTTGTGCAGCCCAGCAGGATCTTGGCGTCATCGGCGACGAGGTGCAGATGGCAGGAGCCCAGGAACTGGCAACCTATCTTGAGATGAAATCAAGTCTCGAGAAACTTATCCCCGTCATGAATGATATGCTTGCCCAGCAATACGGGCTGGAAGCAAGCCAGGAGAGTGCCGCTACCATTGCCACGATGCTTGGCAAGGTGATGGAAGGGCAGACACAGGCCCTGAGCCGCTATGGTTATTCTTTTGACGAAACGCAGGAAAAGATACTAAAGTTTGGTACCGAGGAAGAGCGTGCCGCCGTTCTGGCAGAAGTTGTCAGCCAGAGTGTTGGCGGGATGAACCAGGCACTTGCACAGACAGATTCAGGCAAGGCTAAACAAATTGCCAATACCATAGGCGACATCAAGGAACAAATTGGCGCCTGTATGATCCGTCTGGAGCCGTTTGTCTCGACCCTTGGCGAAATTGGCATGGGCGTACAGGGCATCATGAGTGTCTATCAAGGTGTAAGAGGTTTGACTGTCGGCATTACTTCGATTACTATTGTGCAGCGGGGCTGGAATACGGTAACCGTCACATCTACCGCAGTCGTACGCACCCTTACCACCGTTATGCGAGGGGGTACAGTAGCGGCTACAACCCTGAGGGTGGCCATCCGAGGGCTTATGATTGCTACAGGTGTAGGTGCAGCCATAACAGTGCTTACAATGGCCATCGAGGCATTTGTGTCATCAAGTGAAAAGGCGACAGATGCGGCAGAGGATTTTGCGGATGCCCAGAGTAATGAGGCGGCCCAGTTGCAGCAGACCCGTGCAGCCCTTGAAATCAACATAGCAAAACTAAAAGACTTCCACGGATCCAAGGAGCAGGAAAAGAAGATCGTGGAGGAAATGAATAACACCTATGGCGAGACAATGGGGTATTTCTCCAGTGTTGCAGAATGGTATAATGCCCTTATCAAGAATAGCGATGCCTATTGCCGCCAGATGGTTATCGAGGCCAGAACACGAATGCTGGCCAACCAGATTGCAGAACTACAGAGCAAGCGCGATAAGCAAGAGCAGTATAATAAGATCGGCGAGAACATACGCAAGAGCCAACAGGAACAAATAAAGGATGCCCCTGGTGGTATGCAGGATATGTGGCGGCAGCAGGAAGAAACCGCCACAAAGGCAATAAGCAATATAGACAGCCAGATTGCAGATTTACAGAACAAGATGCAGGCATCCGTAAAGGAACTTGCCAACACATCTTTCTCTGTTAGGGGCTCTTCAATACGCCCTGTTGGCGATACAACCAACAATGACAGATTTACATCTGGCAGCAGTGCCGACAAAAGCACTCCTGCCGCAGAGGGGAGCATTAGGAAATACAAGGAGGATCTGGCAGATCTCCGCAAGCAGATTGAGGAAACGGCGGACGCCGACGTGGCCGCCAGTCTCCAGACAAAATATGAGACCACTGAAGCAAAACTGAAGGATCTCAAGATAAAGATAGGGCTGGAGAAGCCCGAACCCGAAGAGGCCAAGACCTATATGGACTCTTTGCGGGAACAACTGGCGGCAGCCCAGAAGAACCTGGACGCTGCGACCACCGTAGAGGCCCGTGTGGAGGCTATGACCAAGGTGAATGAGATCCAGGAGCAGATAGATGAAGCCACCCGTGACAAAGTGACGATCCAGGCTGTGGCGGAGACAAAATATATTACTGTTGCGGGCAGTGACGACGACAAGCGCCAGAGCGCCAGCAACGCCCAGCAGAATGTCAGCCGCATACAACAGGACTTTGAAATCGGGCTGATAGGCAAGGAGGATGCAGAGAAAGGGCTTGAAGACATCAACAAGCAACTGGAAGGCCTTGGCCTGAAACCAATAGATATACAGTTCAAGACCGACGGGATGAAGCAGGTGGAGGCCAGGATGAAGGGTGCCACTGATGCCGTCCAGGCGATGGGCAGCAGCCTTGCCGGGTTTGGTGACGCCATCGGTGTGCCGGAGCTGAACGTGGCCGGGACGATGGCGCAGGCCATTGCCACGATGGTCACGGGATATGCCACGGCCACAAGCCAGGCCGCAAGCCTTGGCCCCTGGGCGTGGATAGCCTTTGCCGCCCTCGGACTTGCCCAGCTGACGGCAATGATCACCAGTGTGAAGGACGTGGCTAAATTTGCCGACGGTGGCGTGGCCTACGGTCCGACGCTCGGACTGTTTGGCGAATATGCCAATGCAGCGACTAACCCTGAGGTTGTCGCCCCACTCGACAGGCTTAAGGCTATTATCGGGTCAGATGACAGCGGCCCGGTGGAGATTAACCTGCGGGTAAGGGGGCGTGACCTTGTGGGAGTTTCCAACAAGCGTAACAAATTGATAAGGAGATCCAGGTAATGATGCACACGATATATATGGGTGAGTTTGTGAGCCGTGGGGATGACACCCTATGGACTGTCAGCATCCAGCAGGATCTGGCATCGGCCCCGTCTGTAATTGGGAAACTGGAATTTCCCGGACGGGAACCGCTGCTGATAGAGTGGGACGAGACATCGAAGGAGGATGTCATCTGCGGAAGTACCGCTACGCTGAAAATCATCAGCCCTGGCGACCGTACCTACGCAGGGCTTTACACCATCAAGGCGGGCACCATCGGCATCAGGATTGAGCGTGAAGGCCGGTTGTACTGGATGGGAACACTTGACCCCGAATTCTATGAGGAGCCCTATACGGACAATGAGGATTATGAGGTGGAACTGACGTTCAGCGACTTCGGCATCTTCGAGCGGCTACAATACACCCTATCTGGGATGCAGACGCTGGAGGCCATCGTGAAGGGTGCCCTTGTCCGTGCCCAAATTGGCGAGGAACTGGACCAGGGATGGATCAGCACCCGTCTGGAGGGTACGAAGATGACCCTTGGAAGCCTGAGCGTGAGAAGCGACAACTTCATTGACGAGGACGGTGAGGTGAGCAACCTGAAAGATGTGATAGAGGGGATCCTGCAACCCCTGGGGCTTCGCCTGATCCAGCGGAACGGGAAGGTGTGGGTGTATGACCTTAACGGAATCTACCAGGGCGCGGGGACGGAAAAGATCCGTTGGCATGACAAAGACCAGATGATGGGTGTCGATAAGGTGGCCAACAATGTAAGGATCTCGCTTTCGCCCTACGCATCGTCAGAACTGATAAACGGTGAAATAGAATTCGGGGGGGAGTATTCCGTGGAGACGACAAACTTGGTGGCCTCACCTGGTGCAAATTGTTATTCCTATTATCCCGATTACAGCGACGAGCACAGGCAGGGAAGTAACTGGGATTATAACTTGATTAACTTCACGATATTCCTTTGTAACAGCGGGAAGGGGCTGGCCTATGTCAATAGCAGTGCAAGATGGTTTCATATTCTACCTGTTGTTAGCGGGCCGTCAGAATGTGACGGAATTGCCTGGGGCTTTTATTCAGGTGGTCATGGCTCGATTGACGAATACCACCACTGGCCGAAAAAGATATTGAATACCATCGGGAAGATCAGCAGTACGGAGGTAATGAGGACAAACCGCGTGTTTCTGCCCAAACTATCAAGTGACGACATGAAGAAATATCGTGTGAGGCTCTCCCTTGAAATGCTGATGGATGCCAGATACAATCCGTTTTCAGATGCGAACGATGGGAACGAGAAAGGGAATTATAATAGTGTTAAGGTCTGGACTGGATGGGCCTTTGTTCCTGTAGCCGTGACCGTATATGACGAGAAGGGCATGGCTCTCTGCCACTATGACAACAGTGTCACGGCAAAGGGTGAGGCAAAGGGGCATCTTGGATATGCCAATGGGGAATGGAAAGCTGGTGCAGGCAATTTCGGGGATGCTTTTCTGGAGTATTACGATCCCACTGACCTTTCAGAGAGTGCCGGCATACAGGGATGGAAGGCCAACCGCCATTGCATTGGCCGACCGAGGAACGCCGTCATATATGATAGTTTCAAGCAGATGGCCGACGGCGAATATATGCCGTACCCGCCGAATGGTGGCTACATAGAAGTGAAGGTGTTTGCTGGCGTGAACTGTTACGACTACGACGAGAGTACAGGCTTTGACACAACAAGCCAGTGGGACAAAAAGAGCCTCTACAGCAAAATACGGTGGCTGCTTTACAAGGCCCCAAAAGTTGAACTTGTAAGAAACAACCTTGCCTTCGAGTCTGAGGAACTTGAAGATGTAGAATATAAGGGCTACATCAATAAGGATGCGAAGGAAGAGATTTCCCTTGACACCATCTGCGGGACGGTCAGCAGGCCGGCACCGACGGCCAAGGGGCTGTACTACAGATCTTCCGACGGCCTCCAGATTAAGCAGCTGACCCGCCAAGGCCGTACCAATCTCGTGGAGAAATTGCTGATAGGCACCCTTTACAGCCAGTTTGCAGACCGGCACACGAAACTGACCGGCACGGCATTCCTGATGAAGGATGCCCTGAGGCTCTACACGGACGGGATGCAGGGAGCCAGGAAATTCCTGATGCTGGCCGACCTCCAGGACCTTGATGCGGGAACGAGTGAGGCAACCGTGGTGGAACTGAGCCCCGACGAGTATGATGCCATTGAATACGATGGCGATTAAAACAACGTTTAAACAGCGGCAGAATGGCAAAGCAATATATATCCGTAGAAAGAACCCTGACGGCCCGCCCGCGATCCAAGAGACGCAGGGAAACGGGCGAAGGTGGCACGGGCGGCAATATTACCGTCGTACAGAATGGTAGTGGGGGCGGTGGCTCCACTCTTTCCGGCGACGGGCACACGCACGACAACAAGAGCGCCCTTGACAAGCTGGGGGTTGATGCCAATGGATATGTCACCATTACGGACTGGCAGGAGAATGACGAAGGGAACCTTGAAAGTATCACGTCAAAGGGCAAGGCCGGATATGCAGATAAAGCCAAGGAGGCAGACAAGGCCGCTGAAGCCATCCACGCCGAGAATGCGGACAAGGCGAAGGTTGCCCAGAACCTGGCAGAAGATTCCACGGACTGGCAGACCATCGACAAGAAGATTGCAGACCAGGCCAAGAAGGATGAGAACAAATTCCTGCGCAAGGATCAGGATGACGAGACACCCCATAATCTGGGGGTTGGCAAGAACCTGACAGTGGGCGGTGACACCACTACGGCAAACCTGTCCGTAACGGGGGATGCCACCATTAAGGGGAAAGCCAAGACAAAAGATCTGGAGGCTGACGATGCCACGGTGAACAACAACCTGACTGTTAGCAAGGATGCCACCATTGAGGGGAAAACCAAGACGAAAGAATTGGAAACCGACGATGCCACGGTGAACAAGAACCTGACGGTGGGGAAGGACGCGACTGTCAGAGGTACCACCAAGACAAAAGACCTGGAAGCCGATGATGCAGACATCGAGAACCATCTGAGTGTTGGCAAAAATGCAGGTATAGGCGGCAATGCAAGTATTGTAGGCAAGACCACGACGGGAGAGCTGGACACGGGCGATGCCGTTTTCAGAAACAGGGCATCAAGCCTTGACTTTATCAGCGGCTTCGTTGCCGGGAAAGGCTGGGGAATCACCAAGGAGGATGTGGAAAACGCCCTGGGCGTGGTGGAAACGAAATACCACCTGGAGATAGACAAGCTGACCGTGCGCGGCCAGATGCGGGTGTATGAAATGATCATCAGCCAGCTGCTTGGTGAGAATGACAACCGCGTGTTCACTGCGATGATGGAAGTGGACCACTACGATGCCGCCACGGGCAGGGTGTATTTCGACAACAAGGGCGGCAGGCTCTACAACCCGTTCCGTAAGGATGACTATATAAGGGTGCAGCAGTACAACCCGGCTGGAGGTGACGGCTACATCATCAAGAGCTATGAACTGCTGATAGCAGAGATATATAGCGGCTATGAGAAGGGCGAGCGGGTGGACTGGGTGACTATCAAGAACCTCAGCCCGTCAGGGCTTGTGCCCTCTGAGATTATCAGCGCGGGTGACACCTTTACACGGTGGGACAACAAGACAGACGCTGAGCGTAAGGGCCTGATCAGTATCACCACTGTTGGGCCTCAGACACCGTATATAGACATTATGCACGGGGCTAAGACAGACCCAGACAATGCCTTGAAGGGAAGGATTGGCAACCTGTCAGGTATCAGGCATCATCTTTTCGGCTGGCTGGAGGGATTCGGCGAGCTGCTGATGAACCTTTATGCCGTCGGTGACTTCCGCCTGCGCAATACCGGCGAGAACCTTGAAGCCCAGATAGAGGCCCTGCGCGGTCTGCTGAGCACGAACTATGCACAGACGGTGCTCGACATTACCGATGAAAACAACTACCTACAGAATGCGACCTTTTCGGAAATGGCCGACGACGGGCAGTTCAGGCACTGGAAGGCTGGTGCCGATGGCGTTACGTTCTACACCCTGGCGGGGCTGCCCCTCTATGAGAACACGTCGCTGATGGGGAACGTTGCCAAGGTTGCAAGGCTGGTGGAGGTTGACGGGAAAAAGGTGC
Source organism: Prevotella sp. (assembly GCA_017471245.1). Taxonomy (GTDB): domain Bacteria; phylum Bacteroidota; class Bacteroidia; order Bacteroidales; family Bacteroidaceae; genus Prevotella. The sequence continues at coordinate 62,905 of JAFUVB010000060.1, read as the reverse complement.
TCCAGATAGTGAATAACACGCTGACACAGGAAAACGGCGTCATCAGAAAGCCAGGCACCCATAAGGTGTACAGGGAGCCGACGACAGAGGCCACGGCAGACTATTCGACCGCAAAGGACACCCTTTACCTGAGTGTGAAGATGAAGGTGATGAAGAGCGGCCGCCTTACCCTTGGATTCCCCGCTGCTGAGAATGTGGCGGGCAGTCTGCCAAAAATTGCCCTGGACGTAGAGAAGGCCACGGACTGGCAGGTAATGGAATGGGAAGGCACGTGGGACGGCAAGGGTGACTTTGTGATTGGTTTCACGGGCGAGGCCTATTTCTCGCTGCTGTCATTGACAGACGAGCCGCTGGCAGAGTTTAAGAAAGAATACAGTACCCAGATCATCCAGACGGCCAAGAATATCACCCTGACCGCCAACCGGGTGACAGCCAACGAAACGGCGATTGCCCAGCTGAAGATAACCGCTGACGGCATCACCGCAGACGTGACGAGGCTTCGGAAGGATATGGAAGGCAATGACGAGGAATTATCGTCAAGGATCAGTCAGGCCGCCTCGGACATCACGGCGGCCGTCAAGAGAATATCAGCCAACGAAAAGGCCATCAGCAGTCTCCAGATAACCGCCGAGGGCATTCAGTCCGACGTAAAGAGTCTGAAAACTGATACGGAGGGGCTGGATAAGAAGATTGACGATGACATTGCCGCCATCAACAGAAGTCTGGGCACCCTTGACGGCAAGGTCAAGACCCTTGGTGACAATCTCGATGCGGAGTCGAAGGAGAATGACGACCGTGCGGCGGCGCTTGCCACCTGGCAGCAGCAGACCTCCGACCGTATCACGGCCATTGCCGGCAAGTGGGACAAGGACGGCAACCTGATAGGCTATTCGACCACCACCCAGACGTCACAGGCCATCAGCAACGCAGTTGTAGGGCTGGCAAAATCATCTGATGTCGTGGCAATGGAATCAAAGTTCAATATGACCGCAGACCGGTTGTCAATGGAGGTTTTAGAGACTTCGGAGGGTTATTGCCAGCTTCTGGACGATGCAGATTTCGTTCCATACCACATTGACGCCTGGACAAAGGCCAACGGCAGCGTGAACACGTCAAACATGTACGCTAACCACTATAGTTATTATGGATATTCAGGAATCAATGAGCTTGACTTGCTGGAGCAGACCATTTGGCAGCCTTCGGACGGTGTTATAAAGAAAATAGCCAGGAACAGGTGGTACACCCTGAGTTTCTATGCTAAAGGCTCTGGAACATTAAAGACGTTCTTTTACCCAGGCTGTGCCGACAGGGGCGGGAAATGCTATATTGACGGTGTTGAGTCAGTCTGCACCGTTGACGGATATGCTGTCTGGAACCTGACGAGTAACTGGGCACGCCACACCTATACGTTCAAGACGCTTGATGAATCGACGTTCTATAACAATAACAGGACATACTACGAAAGCCAGAGAATCCTGTTCCGCCTTGCGCAATACAGCGATGCCTATATAACGATGCCGAGGCTGGAACTTGGGATGGAGGCCCACGGCTATGACGAAAACATGATGGGTCTGAGCCGTGCAGGTATTGACATAACAAAGGGAAAGATTGTGCTGGATGCCGAGACGGCCGAGGCAACAGGCAATTTCATTGTAAGGAAGCTGCTTACGGATGGCGGGGAAACCGGCATTCATGTGGAGATCTTTGATGGTGTCGTGAATATTATCGGCCCTTCCGGAATTGCCAACTGGCGTTTTGGAGTAGATGCAAACGGCGAGGCCGTTCTGAGCTATTATGACAATACAGGGATGAAACTGTATGACCTGGGGCCTACGGGCCTTACAAGCATAAATAACACCTCTGAGGCATTCGTGGCGGTTAGGACGGAACTGCTGATTAAGAGTATTGGCAGCACAGATGACGTCGAGGCGGCAATCAAGAGCGTGCTATCCAGCAGCAGCCTATTGGCGAAGCTCTTTACAAGGTCATCGTCGGCAAACACATATTATCGCTACAGGGCAAAGAAGACCACTACGGATGGCAGTACGGTCTATCATGAAGGCACCTATGCAGACACCGCATCTGAGGCCCAGATGGCAGACCAGAAACTATTCACAGCGCAGGGCAAGGTTAACACCACCTCAAAGGTCAATGGCGCCACAAGGTTGTTTGACTCCGGCGGGAATTCCCCTAACACCCGCCTCCAGAGCTGCCCTGACGGCAGTTATGAAGCCTATTCGGGCAGCTATGCAACCAAGGTAGTCTGGGGTGGGTCCATGCCGGTCTATTGTGCGAACCTGAGGATCATCCAGAACGGTGTGGTGAAGAAAAGCGTAAATGTTTGGTCAAATTATATCTATTAAGCAATGGGGAAAGAAAATCAGAAAACAAAGGAGTACGACTTCTCAGCCATTACGGTTGAGGTGGAGTTTGACAGGTTCCAGGAAATGGACGTGTCGAAGACGGTGGGTAATATTATCCACAAGGGAACGGATGACCTTGGCATCGACGAGATTGCCAGGCAGATCTACAAGGAGGGCAAGGCCCCGATGGCGGACAGCCAGGCGAAAATTGTCTGGGCCATCCTTGCGAATAGCAACCTATTGGCTTTCATCAAGAGAGAAATAAACAAAATGTTCAACTTTTAAAACCAAAGAATTATGGCACTGAAGAAAGTTTCCGCAAATGCAACGGAGAAGTTTGAGAACGAGATCGGCCAGACCCTGGCCATGTTGACAACCAAGACCACGTCGAAGAACAGCGTGACGATTCACAGCCGCATCAAGAAGGGCGACGAGGATGTGGCCAACATCAGTTATGACAGCGACGGCGGCTATCTGCTGGTTGACTTGAAGAAATTCAAGTTGCTCACCACAGAAGAGGCCAAGGGCATACTGAATGCCGTGGCCGAGGACATCGTGGGCGAGGTCAATGGCGTACTGGAGTCTGCTGAATAAAAGCCGGGCCTATGTATCAGACGACACAAGCAGAAAATGAGGCGTTCTTTGCAATGGTATTGCCGGCGTTCCTCGACTACGTGAAGCAGCACAGCTCCACGGTAGAGGGGATTGAGCTGGCAACATCATTGCTGGGGATTTCCTCGATGCAATGCCTCCAGGAAATTGGGGGTGTGGTGAAGGTTGTGCGTGTTCCTCTGAATATGATGACCGCCAATGTCGCAGAGGCCGAGCAGCGGGCGAACGATGCCGCTGATGCCGCCAACACGGCTGCGGGCAAGGCAAATGCAGCCGCCCAGAATGCCAGCGACAAGGCTGCCCAGGTGACAGCCGCCGTGCTGGACATAACGGCAGCCAAGACGGCAGCCGTGGAGGCCGCTCAGAACGCCAATGGAAAGGCTGACCTGGCAAACTCCATATACCAGACCGTCAAGGCCTGGTATGAGAGCGTGAGCCCCGCCTGGACGACTTGGTTTGAAGCCACGAAAGGCGACTGGACCACCTGGTTTAATGCCCGGAAAGCGGAATGGCCGGAATGGTACAATGGAGTCAAGGCCGCATACGACACTTGGCTGGCTGCCGCCCAGGAGGCAGAAACCGACAGACAAACAGCGGAGTCCACGCGCCAAAGCCAGGAGTCCACACGGCAGACCAACGAGTCCACACGGAAAAGTAACGAGACCACCCGCCAGACCAATGAGACCACCCGCCAAAGTCAGGAAACGACCAGGCAAGGCAACGAAACCACTCGCAAGGGCAACGAGACCACCCGCCAGAATCAGGAAACCACCCGACAAGGCAATGAGGATGCCCGCATTTCAGCAGAAAAGGGACGCGTGTCTGCCGAGTCCGGCCGTGAGTCTGCCGAGGATGCCCGTGTGGCTGAGTTTGCCCGCCTGAAGACCGACAGCCAGGCGGCCACCTCCGCTGCCAACAATGCGGCGACAGCAGCCAGTTCCCAGGCAGAGAAGGCCGCACTTGCGGCATCAGCCGCCAATGCCGAAGCGCAGAACCTGGGCAAGTTGAAAAGCGACTGCCTTGACGCCACCGGTGCCGCCCAGACAGCCGCCCAGAACGCGGGAGAGAAAATGGTGGAGATTGATGCGCTTGTCAGGAGCATCAGCGGTGAGAGCTCAGCGGCACCCGTGAAGATGGCCGTGGGCGTACTTGGCACCATCAGCACGAAGAACAAGGAGAAGCAGCGCATCAGTGTGCAGTTATATCCTACCTATGTGATGCAGAACGTGCTTTATCAGAAAGTCTCAGGCACGTCGGCAATGGTTGACCCGTCAGGGGGCATCATAGTGACGGGAACGGGTGAGAGTGTCTTTTGGGTCATCCCGCCCCAGAACACGGAATTATGGCAGCAGGTGAGCGTGAACGTAAGAGGCCCGCGCATCCGTCTGACGAGTTCCGGGAAGATGCGCCTGAACAAGGGGAAGATAAGAATTGTATAACGTTTAAACAGAATCAAAATGGCATTTACAGATGCAGAAGAAACCAAACTGCGGGCGATTATGACCGCGTTTGACACTGGGGAGCAGGTGGACGACCTGCCCCTGGGCAGCAATGATGTCCAGGACAAGAGCATCGAGGTGTTCAACTCCAGGACGGGTGAGAGTGAGCGGATGCCACTCCGCGAGGCCGTGACAATGGCAAGCGCCCCCTATTTTGAGCGCGTTTGGAACACGGCGGTGAGCACACCGAAGGCGGCAACGTGGGGCGGCAGCCTGTCAATGGGGCAGAACTTGCCGGACATACTTAAACTGGGCTGCTACCTGGTTAAGAATGACCACAGTCGCCGGAAACTTGACCCGACGAATCATTACCGCTTTGCCAATGGCGAGACCGCCAAGCTGGACGGGTCGATGGGGCACTATCAATGGGGATGGGGTGTCAAATGGTATGTTGCCTTCTGGCTGGCAGGCGGCCTTTTCCACGAGGCCATAAGCCTGACCCCTATTCCCGGCCAGTACAACTATGTCATTCCGGTTGGCTCATTGTCGGCTCATGGCTTTGCAAGCCTGGAGCGTGACACTCAGACTTTGGTCAGCTACATCAACGATGATCCGAACTACCGGGGCGGTCAGAACCATTCTGACCGTGACGGCACCTACAGGTCAGAGCTGGGCATGGCCGTAACGGGAATGACCTGCGAGAATATGCGCAAGGCGGCCCGCAAGAACGGCACGGGGTGGCTCTGCGGAACGATGCGCCATAATGCGGCCGTGAAGATCCTCTTTGAGGTCATCTTCGGCACGCGTAACATTCAGGACGCGTTCAATGCGGCCCGTGACAGCGACGGACTCTATCAAGGTGGCCTTGGCAATGGTGTGTCAACTTGGAATGGTACGGCATGGAATAATCATAATGGGTACAACCCGTTCCTTCCGACAAGTGTAGGCGTGGAACTGGGTGACAGTTGCGGCGTGGTGAACTACGAGGTAAAGGGCGAAGACGGTGCGACCATCTACACGGCACCCGTTCCGGTTTTCTTTGGCCTTAAGAATGCCTTTGCCTATCTCTGGCGGCATCAGGACGATGAATTTGGCAAGGTCAACGAGGACACCAGCATAACGCATCTTGTGGCACCTTCCATCTATGGCACCTGGACCATCGGAGTGGAGACGGGGATGGTGGCTTATTCGACAAGTCCGACACAAGGCAGCAGCTATATAAAGGTGCTGAGCTATGATAACCTGGAAATCTGGCCGACAGAGACAGGCGGCAGCGCCTCGACCTATCACTGTGACTATTTCTGGAATATTTCTGGAGCTACTTCTGGCTTCCGGCTGGTGCTTCGTGGTTGTCATGCGAGCAACGGGGCCTATGCGGGGTCTGCTGTTGTCTACGTGCTCAATGCCGTCTCGTACTCCTATGCGTACATCGGGTCGCCTCTCTGCGAAGCAGAAGAGGAGTGGCCGGTGGAACCAGTGTATGCACAAGCGGCCTAATGTGGGCATAGGTGGCCTAAGGTGTTCGTGGGAAACAAAAGAACCCGTGGCCGTCAGGCCACCCCCATCAACAACCGCGAAGCGGTTTTTTATATGGCGATCTTTGACTTTTTTCCATATTTTATCTGATAATCGGGATAAATTGAGTACCTTTGCAGCCTGAAAAAGTGGCCGTGCCTCTGATTCGGTGTTCTGGCTTCCGGCTGGTGCTTCGTGGTTGTAATGCGAACAACGGGGCCAATGCGGGGTCTGCTGATGTCAACGTGAACAATGCCGTCTCGAACTCCAATGCGAACATCGGGTCGCCTCTCAACTTTTACAATGGTTATGAGGCGCGGGACCTCGCCCCACGGCGGAAAATAAACTCTGGTGGAAGTTATAGTAGATTGGCGGAAGCCAAGCCGAAATTTCTGAGGCCAAACAAAAAAAGCAGAATCCAAGACACTGCAATGACACCGATTAGACACCGAAATGAAACGAAGAGGCTTTATTTCCCCCCTCATCGAAACGAGGCTGAATTTTGAAAAGGCCTTCGATGGGTTTGCGGACGGTAAGCACAGGCGTGCAGCCGTCCGCAAATTTGAGGCCGACCTTGAAGCCAACCTTGACAGGCTTCTCGATGCCTATATTTCGGGTACATGGAGAACCTCAGAATACAGGGATGACGTAATCCACGAGCACAAGACCAGGACTATCAGCAAAGTGCCCATTGACGACCATGTTATTCAATGGGCTGCCTGTCAACACGTCGAGCCGCTTTTGTGCGGCACATATATACGGCGCAGTTGCTCCTGCGTAAAGGGGCGTGGCACCCACGACTTTATGAAACTACTTAAGGCCGACCTTGAACGTGACTATCTGGGCACATACTATTTCGTCCAGTTGGATGCGCACCACTATTTCCAGCATATCCTCCACAGCCTGATGAAGGAACGGATCCGGACAAAGATTAAGGACCCGAAACTGCTGGCTTTCCTCGATGAGTTTATTGACAGTTACTATCTGGGGCTGCCCCTTGGCGTGAAACTCTCACAGATCCTGGCGAATTTCTTTCTGGCAAAGTTTGACCATGATGTCATAAGGATATTCGACATAGCCAAGGATCCTGAGAAAATGGCCTACTGGCGCAGCCGCTACGTGACAGACTGTTTCCTGACGTGCAGGACTGAGGCGCAGGCGGCGGAACTGGCCAAGGGGGTGGAGTATCTAAACAGGAAATTCGACGGGTTTGTGGCCGAGGGCCTGAACAACCGCTATCAGCGCTTTGCCGACAATATGGTGACGGAGCACGGTGACAAGGTGTTTCTTCATCTGGTGACGGAAATGCAGATTATGGTGCTGGCCCGTGACTACTACATCGACGTCAACAAGAACTGGAACGTCAGGCCGGTGGATGCCGGTGGCATCGACGTTTGCGGATATGTGTTCTTTCACGACCATATCAGGCTCAGGAAACGCAACAAGAAGGCCCTCTGCCGCGAGGTGGCCAAGTGCAAGAAAAAGGGGCTCAGTCCGGAGGAAACACGCCTCAGGTGTGCAAGCCGGATAGGTTTTGCCTCACATGCTGACACGAACAACCTTTTACGTAAATTAGATATTAATATGGAGAAAAGACTTGGAACGGTCATTAAGAACCGTAAAGTGAACATTCCCTTCAAGGGGATGCGCTACGACCAGAAACGCACGTTTTCTGAGATCGTATGCAAGGACGGGCAGGATGAAACGCCCTACAAGATTCTGCTGGTGGACTTCATCGAGGATGACAGCACCATCGAGAAGGAAACAGTGTTAGTGCAAGTTCCAGACGGTAACGGCGGAACAAAAACGGAACAGCAGACACGCCCGAAGAAACGACTTGCCATCCGTTACAAGCGGATCGTCAAGACGACGGCAGCCGTCAATGACGAAGGCGAGGAAGTTGAGACCTACGAGTTTGAGCCGGAGATTGACAAGAAGACTGGCCAGCCGACAGGCAGGGATGCAGAATGGTACTCATATTCCGGTAGCTCGGTACTGCTCGATCAGGCGGGCAATGACTTCACAAAGGAGGATTTGCCCTGTCCTACGGTAATAACGGAATACACCAACAAACAAGGAAAGAAATTCCTGAAATTCACTTGAACAATGAACAGAGTAATCTACACAGAGCGCAGAACATTTGAGAAGTACGACGATAAGCACTTTATTGCCTATCTGAACGAGGAGGTCATCCCGGACTATGTGCCGGAAGTGATGGACGGCCAGCAACAGCCAGAACCGACAACCGGCTATGCCTACCAGGGACCGATGGCCGACGGCGGCACGCTGATTGAGGCTACAGAGGCAGACCGTGACAGTCTGGCCAATGGCATAATCCGCAGCCAGTACAGCCAGACGGAGGAAGATGCCATCAAGACCCATCGCCTGCAAGTGCTCGGAAAGGAGGTCACAGACACGGCCAAGAAAGCTGAGTATAACCAGGAGTGGACTGACTTTAACAGTGTACGCACAGCCGCCATCGGCTACGTGGACCGCTGGCTCTCTTAGCAAATGCGCCTGGGGATATAAAAGCCCCCAGCCGGATTAATAGTCATCTCACCTACATATTAATATCCAAATGCGCAAACCGCACGACTGGGGGCATAGACCCTCGTCGCGGTTCGCGCTATTTTTATCGACATGTAAGTGAGATGGGTGCAAAGGTACGAAATAATTTGGATATGAAGGTAATTGAGGCGATAAAATTTAATTCTGGGCTATTAAAAAACCTACTTTCGGCAGGCATCAGGCTTGACGATGCACAATATATTGCCCTTTATGATGAATATATCCAGATGTGTGCTGAAGGTAACAAGGTGTCATATATTGTGGCGGCTCTTGCCGACCGTTACCACATCAGCGAGAGGAAAGTGTATAGCCTGATAAAAAGGTTTAGGAGCGACTGCAAACCGTTTGCAGCAGAATAGTCCAGATTTCGCCCGTGTCGCGCTGAAAGTTTGCTACCTTTGCAGTGTTAAGCAAAGAGAAAAACAATGGCACAGAACAAGTATTATCAGATTCTGGCTGACATTCTTGCCAAGGGTAAGATGCAGCACAACAAGAAGGGAAACATTAAGTACCTCCTTAACGAGCGGCTGAGCCTGACACCGGCTGACCTGCTCGACATCTTCGAGAGTCACGGCATAGCCCGTAAGAAACTTAAAAGCGAACTCCAGTTGTTTATGCAGGGCGAGCGGAACGTGGAGCGTTACAGAGACGTAGGCATAAACTGGTGGGATTATTGCGGGTCAATCCTGGTTAACAGTTATCCAACGTATTTTGAACGGTTGCCACGGCTCATTGAGAAAATCAATCGTGAGAAGCGCAACAGCAAGAACTACGTGCTTTTCCTTGGCGAAACAGGAGCGGAGAGCAACCAAGCACCTTGCTTGAGCCTGGTGCAATTCCAGATTGATGACGACGAACTGGTTTTGTCAGCATACCAAAGAAGCAGCGACGCAAATCTGGGCTTGCCTGCTGACATTTACCATTTGTATTTGATGGCTCGTCAAATAGATCTGCCATTGAAATCCATAACGCTCAACCTCGGAAACGTTCACATTTACGAGAATAACATTGAACGAACACAGCAGTTGCTCAACGGTGATGACGTTAAGTTTGAGCTGAACGTGTAGCCCTTTGTATAGTCAAAGACTTTCTGGCAAGTTTTCTCCAAGTGCCTGGGCTTTCGCCTGGGTACATTTCTTTTGCGAGTTGATAAAGACTTGCTAACTCACGATCTTTCGCCCCTTGCACCTCGAAGTTTTGCAATCAAATTCAGCAAGCAATTACAATGCACAGAAGCATCGTGAGCAAAATCGTCATCAGCAGATTCGATATTTGTATTGATTAAATCTTCGGCAAAACAGATTGCCTCAAATTCGTCCTCAGTAATTGTTACTCTCATGGTGCAAAATTACTAAAAACTTACAAGAAAACGGCTTAAAATAAGTTATTATTTCGAGCCGTTTTAGTTAATGTTTAAACGATATTCAAACAGGAAATTCAAAGGACGTTTCGTTTTTGGGAAAGTTGCGTTTCGTTTGAAAATGCGAAAACATTTCGTTTTGCGGATTATATAGCGATCTTTATACGTTGTGCTCCCTGTGAAGAATGTAGAGAAATAGCGATCCTCAGAATCACTTAACACAGGATTGTAAAAGAGTGATGAAGTACTTGTAGGATTATAACCCATCACACCCAGTCTTAATTGCTCAAAATTCATTGCACTATTGGCATAAGTCATTGCCTGTGGATCAAAGCCGTAGAAAGTGTCGTTGTTCATTTTAGTATGGATGGCAAACATCTCACATCCAGCCAGTGCTGTTGCATACCAGTCGTCCTTCTCATAATTCCAGTTGAGCACATTACGCCATGTATAACTGGTAGAGTTAATATCAATCTTGTTCAGTGTTGCTCCCTCAGGCATATAGTGGGTAAGCACTCCATTTTGGTTTGCCGTAAACTCATTAAACTGATTACGCACAGTGTAAGAAAGGCGATCGCTAAGAACCTCTTCACCACTATGGTCGATAGCAAACATTCCACTTGTTGTAAACACAAAACCGAAGGGGAGTGTAAAATCGAACTGCAGATTGGTCTGTACATTATAGTGCTTCACATTATCTGAAACCAGATCACGGTCTCTTAGGCGATTATAACTCCAGTCTACATATCCCTCCCCCTCCAATCGATCTTTCCAACTCTGAGCTACACCACGATACTCATTGACATAGTTTCCTTGGGCGTCTTTCAGGTGAACATATGGCATGATCTTCTTTGGAGAGAAAGAATAATTGTCTTGTGAACTGTAGTTACCACGTACTCCGGTTGTCATTTTAATATTCTTCCAAAGATTGACAATGCCATTCCACTGAACACCGGCACGATTAAGTTCATTGCCTTTTAGTGTTGCAAGATTGTTCTCAAAATTAAATGACAGGTAATTGGATATATTGGCACCACCTCCAGATACGGTAATATTATGTATCTGCAGTAATGACGGACGGTAGAACTCTTTCTCTATATCTTTCGCATTGTCATAAGAGGCTAATGCAGCAAAGCGGGAATCACGCTCACTGTCAGAAATCTGCCCTGACTCATAGAGTCGTTCAATATCTGTAGCCTCACTGTAATAGGAGCCGTAACTCTCTCTTCGTTCAATAAAACTCGCATTGTTGACGATATGCTCACGCTCCCAAGCAATCTGATCGGCAGCCCCCATGAGGTTCATTGAGCCAACATCAAAACGTGAACCAATCTTCAAACTACCATTATAGGATACTTCTGTCTTATGGTTCATCTTGCCTTTTTTAGTAGTAATGACAAGCACACCATTGGCAGCCCTGACACCCCAAATGGATGCAGCAGCGGCATCTTTCAACACTGAGATGCTCTCAATGTCTTGCGGGTTCACATTGAAAGTGCCATACTCCATGGGGAAACCGTCAACCACGATGAGCGGCTTGGTCTCTGCGTAGATGGTTGCCTGCCCGCGAACCATAAGATTGCCATCTCCGTCGACGGCAAGTCCGGGTACGATTCCTTCAAGATTGTCCACTACATCTGTTGACACAATGCTCTTCAACTGCTCCGGTTTGACAACTTCAAACGAGCCAGTGGCCCGTCCTTTCTCTATCTGCTGATAACCAGTAACAAGCACCTCATCGAGCACCACGTCGGATTTCATCACGATATCGCGCGTCACGTCGCCGTTTCCTTGCGCAATGGTGATGTAGGCAGTCTTCATTCCCACATACGAGAACTTCAGGGTGGTTGCCTCCACGGGAATCTTGAAGGTGTAGAAACCGTCGGCATCGGTAACGGTGCATACGCGCGTTTCACCAATGCAGACAGGCACACCCATCAAGAGCTCTCCGTCGCTGTCGCGAACCACGCCCTTGATGGTACGCATGCGGCCGCTCAACTTCTGCTTGCTGGCAAACACTTGGATGAAACGGCCGTTCATCTCGTAGTGGAGCGAGGTGTTGCGCAGCAGCTGCTTCACGGTTTCCTCTGCGGTCTGGTTTTTCACGTTCACCGTCACGGTGTAGGGAGCCACATCGTCGATGGCATACTGGATGCGGTAATAGCCCGACTGCCGCTCCACGGCGACCAAGGCTTTCTGCAATTTCTCGTTGCTACACTTGTAGGTGATCAGCTTGCCACCGGCATTCTGTGCCACTGCCACTGACCATGAAAGCACACACAACAGCAGCAGAACCATTCTGCCCACTGCGATTCGTTGTTTAGGAATTGGCTTCTTCATAAAAACAGTTTTAGGATTAAATAATGTTGTTTTTATCAAGAATACAAAGTGGTGGCGGTTTCGGTACCCCGAAACAGTAAAATTTTTTCTACTCCACCACGATATTGTTGTCTTGCAGCGTGATTTTCACCTTGCGCAAACCGTTCAGGCTGCTCAGCGCATCGCCGATAGTACCCTCGCGAAGGGCGGAGAAATGCACTTTCTGTTTCATGGCGCTGGCATTGCGGAACACTACGCCCAGGTTGTACCAGCGACCCAGCTCGCGCAGAACGGTGACGAGCGACTGGTCGTTGAAATAGAAGAAACCGTCTTTCCACTGCACCACATCATATACATCCACCTCGGCTACCTGCAAACGGCCGTCTTTGTCGTACCAGGCATCCTCTCCGGGAACGAGCTTCGTGTCGCCAACCTCCACGCTGCCTTTCACCAACGTGACATGGGCAGCCTCCTTGGAATAGCTCTTCAGGTTAAACTCGGTGCCTAACACTTTCACCTCCATCTGCTCGGTGCTCACGATAAACGGTGCCTGCTCATTGCGTGCCACCTTGAAGTAGGCTTCGCCCAACAGCTTCACCCGGCGCTCCTTTCCCTGGAAATTGCTGGGAAACTCAATGTGACTCTCGGCATTGAGCCACACCTCGGTGCCGTCGGCAAGAATCACCTTATAGTCCATGCCACGTGGAGTGGACAAATGCTGCATCTTGTAGCCGACAGCATTGCTCTTGGCAATGAGCGACGGCGATTGTGCAGCAGGATAAAAAGAGATGGAATCGCGCTGGGTGATGTCAACAGCCTTGGATCCTTCGCTCTGCAAGGCAACGCGCTGCGGTCCCTCATCGTATACCATTGCCATCACGTCGTTGGGTGATGTTGACGGATGCTGTTCGGGGAACAGCTGATGGCGCAGTGTGAAGACCACAAGCAACATGGCAGCGGCACCCGCCAATGCAGACACATAGAGATGCCAGAGAGGACGCTTTGTCCGCTCTGCCACAGGCTGTTCGTCGTGGGCTGCCTCCTGCTTTGAGAAACCTTTCTGCTTGCGGAAGGCTTCCCATTCGGCATCCACGTCGGGCATCTTGGCGGAGTTCAACCGATGGTTCATCCTCACCAACTCGCCCATCTGCCGTTCTTCCATGTTCTCCATCTCTGCCATTTCTGCTTGTTTCTTTACCTTTTTTATTACTAAATACAATTGCGGCGCTGAATCAGTACCTCCATTGCATGTTATTTTTTGCTAAAAACTTCACGGAACTTTGCCAGGGCACCGCTCACATACTTATGAATCATCGCCGACGAAGTGTCCATGATTTCGGCAAGTTCGGCATATTTCTTGCCCTCAATGTAGTGTTGTTCCACCACGAAGCGCATCTTGGCATTCATCTCTTCCATCACCTGCGACACCACAGCCATGCGCTCCTCCATCAGTTCAGGGCTGTCGGGTATCAGCAATTCCTTGTCGGCAATGAATTCCTCCACGGCTTTGCGCTCCACCTGCTTGTGGCGCAGATAGTTCACGCAGCGGTTCTTCACGGCCCGCGCCAGATAGACTTCGGCAGTTTCGGGTATCAGCACCGTGCCGTCGTCCCACAGGTCGCTGAACAGAGCACCCACGATGTCCTTCGCGGCTTCCTCGTCGTCAAGCCAAGAGAGCGCATAGCGATAGAGTCGCAAATAGTTCTTGCGATAAATCTGTTCGAACAACTGCTCTCTTGAATTCTCCATGACTTGGTTTTCTGTCTCCCTCCCTGCGACTCTGATTCGTCTGCAAAAATAAGGATTCAGAATAAATAATCAAAGGGAGAAAAGCGAAAACAACCGTCTGTTATTGTTTTTTAACGGTTGACTACAGCGTGTATTACCCATCGTGATGACGCTTTTATGGATTTATTTTCGTAATTTTGCAGAAAAATACGCAAACTATGAAACAATCGCTATCCATGCTCATCGGCATGCTCCTGCTTTCGACAGCCATCCAGGCTGCCAACATCCTTCACAATGTATACGGAAGAAAGACCACTTCGCTCAACGGCGAATGGCAAACCATCGTGGATCCCTACGACGCGGGCTACTACGACTACCGCATGAACGAGTCGACCGACGGCTATTTCAAAGACCGACAGCCGCAGTCGCCGGCGGATCATGTGGAATACACCTTCTCCGACAAGGAGACCTTGCGCGTGCCGGGCGACTGGAACACGCAGCGCCCGCAGCTGTTCTTCTACGAGGGATCGGTGTGGTATAAGAAAGAATTTGAATACAACCTGAAGAAAGAGCGCATACTCTATCTCTATTTCGCCGCCTCCAACTATCAGACCGAGGTGTATCTCAACGGCGAGAAACTGGGCATGCACATCGGCGGGTTCACGCCTTTCTTCTTCGACATCACCGACAAGGTGAAGCGGGGCAAGAACACCGTCATCGTGAGATTGAACAACGTGCGCAAGCCCGAAGGCGTGCCAACGATGAACAGCGACTGGTGGAACTACGGCGGACTGACGCGCGACGTGATGCTGGTGGAAACTCCCATGTGCAACGTCGACGACTATGAGATTCGCATGCCCAAGGAAAGCTACGACCAGGTGCTCCTGCGCGTCAAGCTGAACCTGCCCGTGGCGGGCGTGAAGGTGGAGGTGAAGATCCCGAATCTCAAGCTTTCCGAAAAGCTGGTGACCGACAACACCGGCTTTGCTGAAGCAATCATCAACAAGACTCCCGACCTATGGTCGCCTGAACATCCCCACCTCTATGACGTGGAAATCAAATGCGAGGGAGAGAAAATCACCGACCAGATAGGCTTCCGCCACATCGAAGCGCGCGGCAGGCAGCTGTTCCTCAACGGCAAACCCTTCTTCCTGAAAGGTGTATCCGTGCACGAAGAGGCTCCCTACCGCACCGGCCGCTGCACCACAGAGCAAGACGACAGCACGCTGATTTCGTGGGCGCGCTTCATCGGATGCAACTTCCTTCGCCTCGCCCACTACCCGCACAACGAGCAGATGGTGCGAATGGCCGAGCGAATGGGGCTGCTGCTATGGAGCGAAATACCCGTCTATTGGACCATCGACTGGAGCAATGCCGACACCTATGCCAACGCGGCGCGACAGCTGAACGAGAGCATCGACCGCGACCACAACCGCTGCTCCATCATCATCTGGAGCATTGCCAACGAGACACCACGCAGCGAGGCACGCGACAGATTCCTCACCGCTCTGGTGAACCAGGTGCGCTTGCGCGACGACGAGCGACTCGTCAGCATGGCAATGGAGGTGGACACGAAAGACAACGTATCCACCATCAACGACCCGCTCATCCAACTGGTTGACATCCTCAGCTTCAACTGCTACCTTGGATGGTATGGCGGAAAGCCTTCCGACTGCGACACCCGCCAATGGAAACTGCCCAAGAACAAGCCCTTCTTTGTGAGCGAGTTCGGTGCCGGAGCCGTTGCCGGGCGTTTCGGCGACAAGACCGAGAAATGGACGGAGGAATACCAGGCAGAAGTATATCGCCACACCATCGCCATGTTCGACCGCCTACCGGGCTTCGTGGGCTGCTCGCCGTGGATACTGATGGACTTCCGCTCGCCGCGCCGACAGAACCACGACACGCAGAACTACTTCAACCGCAAAGGTCTCGTAACGGAAACAGGCCAGACCAAGCAGGCATTCTACGTCTTGCAGAACTACTATAAATACAAGGGGCGCGACACGAAGAAGAAATAATCCACGCCCCCCTCAGCAGCAGAAAACCTCTGAAAGAACCACAAAAGAGGGCGTGTCATCATACAGACATTCCTATAGAAACAACGGATTTCACGGATTTTACGGATTATTTTAGTTCCCGATTATCGGCATGACTTAAATCCGTAAAATCCGTGAAACCCGTTGTAGTTTCTTTTTGAAACGCCCTCTTTTGTCGTTCCATATCAATGTTTTCGTCGTTTCACATCGACGCTTTGGAAAAGTAAATCAATTTAATTTGCTGAGTAAATCAAGTTAAATTGAAAAGTAAATCAAATTAATTTGCGCGGTAAATTAATTTGATTTACTTTCGGGAAGTGCCGCCTACGTCTTCAAAAAATGCCGCTTTCGGGCGAGAAAAGCATTGCTTCGGCGAGAGAATGATTCCGCGTGCAACGGCTATTTCAGCAGTTCGGCAAGCTTGGCTGCCAGTTTCTGCCCGCGAGCGTCTTCACCCGTGGCGATGAGTTTTCCATTGGCATCCATGAGGAACATGGCGGGTATAGCTTTCACATTATAAATATCTGCTACCTCACCATTGTCAAGGAAATTAGGCCAAGGCAGTTTCTCTTGATCAAGAGCCTTCTTCCAAGCATTAGCATCCTTGTCGATGGAGATGCTCACCACCTCAAAGCCCTTGTCCTTGTAGAGTTCATACTGCTTCTTCACGTTGGGGATCTCCCTTCGGCAAGGCACGCACCACGATGCCCAGAAGTCGAGCAGCAGGTATTTCTTGCCCTTTCGGAATTCCGACAACGAAATCTTCTTACCCTGACTGTCTGTGATGGTGAACGGGCGCGCCATTTGCCCTGCCTGTCCGCCGGGATACAATTCCGCCGCTGCCAGTTGCCCGTGATAAGAATTCTTGGCCTGATCAGAGAATTGGTCAAAGACAAGGCGCTCCTTCGGGGTGAGGAAATTGTAGAAACGCACCATCATCATGGGTCCCCAGCAACCGTCACCATGCTTGAGCAAGAGTTGTTGAGACTGATTCGTGAAGTCGCGATAGTAGACACTGTCAGCCAAAGCATACACACGGTAGTCAGGTGTCTTGTACAATTCACCCACACGGCGCAGGTTATTCTCCTTGTTGGCTTTTGTCACCTCGTCGAGTACAGCCTGACTATACTTGCTGATTTTTTGCCTTCGCTGACTGAACTGATCCCTGAGCCTGTTATAATCAAGCAGGATACTCTGGAATTTCTCTGTGAGCGGTGAGTTCTCCACCTTGAAGTCCTTAAAGTGGTAGATGGGGACATCGTTCCTCCCTTTTCCGCTCATTTCGAGCTGACAGCTTGCCTTCAACTCATCACCTGGGGCGATGACGATGTTGGTATAGCCATAAGTGTCCTTTACGGAGAGCTCAACACATACGGTGTCGTTGGCAGGCAGCTTGCCCTTGAGCACACATTTGCCTTTCTTGACCACGGCTTCCGACAACGATGGCAACTGTGCATGGTTGCTTGGTTTCATTACCAGTGTTTGCCCGTCGGCAGTGGTTCCCGTGGAAACCTCCACCTTGAAGCTCTGCGCATGCAGCATCAAGGTGGAAGCCAGAAACATTGTAATGACAGAAAATGATCTCATATCCTGATTATCGTCTCTTGAATTTAATGTCGTAAATCTTTCCAAATCCAGTGAATACTTCTATAGGAGTAGATGTAACCACACCGGATGTAACGTTGACATCCAAATAGTAGAGTTTTCCTTCACTGCCATTCCAAGTAGCCACGAAAAGCACTTTATTGGCAGGACTGTCTGAAACATCGATACCCGCGTCGGTTGTCATACGCATCAGTGTTATTTCTTCGCCATCCGGTGCTGTCCATGATGGTGTAGCATCAGGAGTAACGGTTGAAGTGGCGACATCGAATGTGACACGGTAGATGCTCTTCGGGGTGGCATAATGCAGCACTGGCGACAACGAGTTGTTGGTGAACCATTTAGCATCAGCTATCTCCGGGCAAGACTGCAGATTGAGATCGGTCAGCGGAAGATGGTTGTTCTCATATCTTCCCGTTTGCATCACCAGAATGCTGCGCTCCTTGCTTACATGGTCTTCCATATATGCGTAAACATAATAGTTGTAACCGCTTTGGAAAGCCAACAAGTCTTTGTCGAGTCCAGACATACCAGTAGCAGTGCAAGCCTCAAACTCGCTGCCATACATAGTGGCAAACAGGAAACGACCTTGGCTCTTGTCGTAACCGAGCATGGCTCCAGCTCCTCCCGGTGCTATATGGCCATCTGCCTTATAGGAGCTGTTCATTAGCACTTTGGGGGAAGGATAGAGGGGCAGACCGCCAGACCAATTCAACAGGTTGACATAAACCTGCTCATCATTGACCACCGCATCGGTACCACTATCAGTGAAAACACCTTCCACTTTCCTTGTTGACGGCGGGGTGAGGAACATCTCATCGAAGGTGTACATGTGACGCAGATCATCTCCGAACACACGCATGCCATCATTCTCGGTGAAGATGCTCACGAAGTCGCTGGCTACTGAAATTGCCACGGGCGTTCCTCGCAGAGGATACTGGGCATTCATGTTGGTATAAAGATTACGCAGCACAGAGCTTGATTCCAGCGATCCGATCTGCCGTGTGCTCTTCACAATATCAATGTCCACCTGCCCGTTTCTTTCGTAAAGAACAAGTTCACCGACCCCTACGATACCCTCTACTTTCAATTCATACTGCATGAATGCCTTGTAACCATCTGGTCGGATGGCACTGAACTCTAACACATAAGTGCCTGGGTCAACGGAAATCTGCCCGTTGAAATCCTCAGTAGTGCATAATGTATCAGCCGGGTTGTCATATTGCCCTGAACTGGCTTCATAGATAGACCATGCATATGTGAGCTCAGACTTGTTTCCATCATATACGAGGTGGGAGGGCATTGTCATGGTGGAATGCTGAGTCACGGTATATTCCGTCTGCACGCCGGTTGTATCTACATAGAATACAGGCAGTGGCGTGTAGTCGTAGTTTCCTTCATCCTCGAAGCAGGCTGTCATTGAACAGACGCAAACAACGAAGAATGCGAGTTTCAATAATATTTTGTTCATATTCATACGTCGTGTTGTTTTTTTGTTAATAACGCAATCCATAGCCAAACTGAAGAGGCTCTCCATTGTCATTCTGATAAGGCCATCCCTCAGGACGGTTGGCATTGGCAGGATCGCTGTTGTATTCATTGAGTAGCTGGTTAAGGTGTCCCTGGAACCAGAACAGCAGGTTGTAGTTGTTGGCAAACATGCTGAATTCCGTATAGCCGGTGAAGTCGATGATGAACTTATAGCGAGCCTGCGTGAACGGACCGATATAGTTCTGGAAAGCAGACCACGATGACCATGTGGCAGGTTTCGTAAGATAGTCGCACCACACGATCTTATAATCAAGCGCATCCTCAACACTGGTGCCGAGATCTTCGGTTGCAACCACGCGCAACGTCAGTTCTGCATTCTTCTCCGTAATGTCGACACCGGCAACATTCCGCTTAATCTTGACAGGAACCGATACTTCATATTTTCCAGCAGGCAGTGTCAAGTCGCCTAACTCGTATGCTGATTCATCCACGTTGCTCAGTGAGTCCACACGAATCAACTGAAACTTGCGGTCGCGATCGGCTGCATGACCGGTGAGCTTCACGATAACGTGGAGCGTGGTGTCTGTTGTCTCGTAGCTATAGGCACGGAATGAGAAGAACGTAGAGTCAGCGGTTGCATTCTCATCAGGCTCTCCAGCCAGCCATATCTTGTCTATATCCTGATACAGATACTCATCGTTCTCGCAGGCTGTCGTCAGGAACAGCGCCGCAACGAGTGTCAGGAAAGAGAATATAAATATTTTTTTCATGTTGCCTTAGTTTTATCTGTTACCAAATTCTTTCTCCTCCTCAGGTAAAGGAAGCACATATTTCTCAGGGTCAAACGTCTTCCATGAAGTCCAGTACATGTAGCGATGACGAGTCATGTTCAGCCGTTTGTAATAATAGAACAAGTATCCCTCGCACATGAATTCACGGCATGTTTCCTTCAGAATCTCTTCTTGCATCACCGTGGAGTCGCTCTGTGCCACCTTGGCCGTTACGCCTCTGTTCTCGCGTATCGTGTTCAGGTATTCAGCAGAGTTCTCAATGTCAGCCTGAGCCTTGATGAGATACATCTCCGGCAGACGGATGATCGGCATGCGCTTCACCATATTGTCATCCATACCCTCCTGCAACAGTTTCTTGTTGGTATAGTATGATGTCATACTTGTATACTCATTGCTCATCAGATAGACCCTTCGCCAGTCGGTAGAGTGGGTCGATGTCGGGAACAATCCGTTGTTCATGGCATAGAGAGAGAAAGCCAGGTACGAATTATAAGAAGTGGCACCGTAGAGATAACGGTCAACGTTATTCTCCAAATTGTCAATATTCAGTGCAAAGACATGCTCGTTCTTAAAGGTGCGGTCGCGAGATGCATCCGAGGTAGTGGCAATTTCCTCTGCACGTGTCCAGCGGAATTCCTCGCTGTCGATTACCTCCTGAGCGCACTGCTTTGCTGTTGCGTAGTCATACTTCCAAAGTGCCACACGCGCCAAAGTTGCAATGGCGGCATAGTAGTTGAAATGGAACTGGCGGTTGGTGAGATAGTAATTATCATCTTTCGAAGTGATTTCACGACCGGTCTTGATCGGATCAGAAACGCGCAGCAGTTCGATTGCCTCGTTCAAGTCTTTCAGGATGCAATCCATTACCTGTGAAACAGTGGATGTCTCCGTAACAACATAAGTATATTTTGTAATGTATGGAATGGCAGGGGCATCCTTGTCTACCGTCCACGAAGGAGCGAAAAGCCTCAACAGGTCGAAATGCAGGAACGCACGCAGGCCCAATGCCTCACCCTTTATTACGTTGTAGTTGTCGCGAGAGAACGAACTCGGATCAGCGTTTTCCAGATTCTCAATCAGATAGTTCAGGTTTGACAACGTATTGTACGTGTTCGACCAGATCATGTTGCAATAGGCAGTAATTGAAGAACTGGTATAATCATAGTTATTTGCAACATTATAATAAGCAGATCCGCTCGGACCGGCGCTGTAGTAGCAGTCACCGATAACATCCAGGAAGCCAAAGGTCATCTCACGACCATACATACTATAGTTTCCCATCTTGATGTAGATACCCGTAAGTGCATCCTTGAACCCGCTCTCTGACGAGAAAAGATCCGTACCCTCGATCTCTGCCTCTGGCTGAATGGAAAGCCAATCGTCACACGATGTGAACAACATTGTGCAGGAAGTCAGCATCAAGGAGAGAGAGAACACTCCCTTTAACACCTTATTATATATAATACTTTTCATAATCGATAGTTTTCTTTTTTCAATTCACTTAGAATATGGCCTGCAATGAGAACGAACAACTCTTGGCGTATGGATAGCTTGTTCCGCGCTCAGTCTTCATGGAGGCTATTCGGGCAATATCCGCCATATCGAATGACAGACGCAGGCGGCTGAATCCGGCATTGCGCACCGCCTTGATACGGTCGAAGTCGTATGAGAGATTGATGGAAGAGAAAGTCCACACATCGTTTTTCTCAACAAAGCGCTGAGTGGTATATGTGGTAGACTCGTCAGACATGGCCTTGAAACGTGCCACATCGCCTTGATGAGCCCAACGGTCAGTGAATACCCGTCGATCCACATTATTAGACAAGTTTGCGTTTTCCACCTTGCTTACCAATGTGGAATTATAGATCATCCCGCCAAACTGATAGGTCATTCCAACGTTCAGCTGGAATCCTTTGTAAGATGCATTGAATCCGCAGTTTCCATATACGTCTGCCTCGCTGTCGCCCACGATTACCTGATCGTCAGAACTCCAGGTGAAGGTGGTTGTTCCATCTCTCTTGATATACACTTCCTGACCTGTTGCCGGGTCGATACCCATGGATTGCACGGCACGGATGGCCGTCATCGACTCGCCTTCCTGGTAAACCAGGACGGGACTCGTTGACCTTCCGCGCAACAAATTGTTGTTATAGCTCTCCATGGCATTGGAAATTTCCTTGATTTTATTGGAGTTGTGCGACAGGCTGGTATATATGTTGAAGTAGCTCCTGGTACTGTTCTGCTCAAATACACGCACATTGGCGTATGCCTCCCATCCTTTGTTTTCCACTTTTCCGAGGTTCTCTTTATAAGTGGTGAAACCAGTGGAAGAAGGAATGGTAACGTTAGTGAGCAGGTCATCGGTGATGGCGTTGTAGTAATCAAAGCGAAGACTGAGGCGACGCTTGAAGACAGAAGCATCCAAACCGACGTTTCGGTCCATCTTGCGCTGCCATTTCAGGTTATTGTTTGCCATTCCCATCAGATAGGTTCCTGCAGCACTGTTGTAATACCTGTCGGTGAAATAGGTGTAGGTGGCAAGGCTCTGGTAGGAGTTGAAGTTCTGTGAGCCTGTGAAACCTACGGAAGCGCGCAACTTCAGAAGGTCGAAGATGCCAGTGTCCTTGAGGAACTTCTCGTTGTTGATGTTCCATCCGATACCTAACGCCCAGAACTTACCCCAACGGTTTTCACTACCGAACTGTGAGGAACCGTTCAGACGGAAAGAGGCATCAAACAGATAACGGTTGTCGAAAGAATAGTTGAAAGCTCCGATGGCTCCGGCATCGCGCACGGTGGTCTCTGAACTTGTGGGGGAAGAGTCCTTGTAATAGGCACTTGCATATCCAATATTAGAGAAATTGTCATTCGGGAATCCCTCTGCCCGCATGGTCATCGAGTTGGAGGAACTCTCGTTCTGGCTCCATCCGAGGTTCAGGAAGATGAGGTGCTTCTCCGCAAATGTCTTTGAATAGTTGGCAGTGACATCGAGCGAGAAACTGCTGCTGTTGCCGTCACCGTAGGTATAGGTGCCGCGTCGCTTCAGCAACTCTTCTGATGTATAGCTGATGAAGTTGGTGTGCGATGGGGGAAGGAATACGTCGGAGCGGTTCTCCTGCCTTGCTATGGTAAAACGTCCTGTGAGACGGAATCCTTCGAAAAGACGAAGCTCAGCATACATATTGTTAGTGACATTCAGATAGTTGGACGTATCTTTTGTCTTGATGAATGCGTTCCACATCGGGTTTGCCAACTGTGTCTCGTATTGTGTTCCCTCATAGAGTGTGTAACTCTTGATCAGATTGCCATCCGCATCGTAGGGTTCAAAATACGGGTTCATGGATGTGTAAGTGGAGAAAGAACCCCAAGGAGAGTTGTTGGCTTTGTTGTAGATGACGCTCATCTGGTCGCTCAGCAACAGTTTCTTGTAGTGATAACGGAAGGTGAGCCCGCCGCTGTAAGTCTGACGGTCGGAACCCTTCATCACACCTGCCACATCGTTATACCCCAAGTCAATACCATATTGGAACTCCTTGTTACCACCTTCTACATATACAGTGTGTTTGTGGCCTACGGCATTGCGCACGGGCTGAGCCTTCCAGTCGGTGTCAATACCCTGAACCACGCGACCGAGAAGATTGTTGTATTGCAGGTTGTAGGCATACTGACCGTTGGCGTTTATCCAATGAATGACACCGTTGTATCCGTCATAGTCGTAAAGACCGGCTAAGCGCTCCACCTCTATCTTCTCTGCAGCATTACAGAGATCGTAGCTGCTCAGGTCGGGAAAACTGAGATTCAGGCTTCCGGTATAAGAGACGCGAAGTTTTCCTGACTCTGGTTTCACGGTTTCGATAACCACCACGCCGTTGGCAGCCTTGGAACCGTAGATGGCCTTTGCGGCGGCATCCTTCAGGATGGTGACGCTCTCAATGCGGTTCATATCCATATCAATCACCTTTGTCATGGATGTTTCAAAACCATCGACAACGAAGAGCGGCTGATTGGGGTTGGTGCTGTACTCTCCATAGAGATCTGGGAATCCGGAATTACCTCGTAGGGTAATCTCCGGCATGGCATTCGGGTTGCTACCTACAGCCAGGTTCTCAGCGAAATGGAATGAAGGGTCAAGGTTCTTCAGCGACTGCAATACGTTGGTATTACCCACCATACGCAATTCATCTTTGTTGAACACCGTTGCTGCACCTGTGAAGCTCTCAGCAGTGCGGGTGAAAAGACCGTTGTCGATCACCACCACTTCATCCAGAGTGTTGTTTGATTTCAAGGTAACATCGCGCTTCACGTCGGCATTGCCCTGGGCAATCTGTATGTATTCCGTACCAAGTCCCACATAACTGTACTTCAATGTGATTTGCTCCACGGGGATTTCAAACGTGTAGAAGCCTTTGTCATCGGTGACGGTGCACACGCGCCCTTCGCCAATACACACGGGAACACCCATCAACTCGTCGCCGTTCTCATCACGCACATAGCCGGAAACCTTGCGCTTGCGGCCGCTGAGCTGCGAGGGATCGGCACTTGCACGATAAATGGTGAGATACTTGCCTTCGGTGCCTACTGAGAAGCCGTGACTGCCCACGATGTCCTTCACCACCTTTACAGGCTCCGCGTTACGCGCACTATAGGTAACGCGGAATTTCATGTCCTTGATGCTGTACTGCATCTTCAGTCCCGACTGCTTCTCAATCTGGCGCAGTGCGGCTGCAGCTTCTGTGTTCTTAAAGTCAACGGTGACACGCTTGCCCTGGGCAAAGGCACCTACCGCGAACATCAGCAGCATGAGCAACAAGAACGATTGCTTGATTTTTGCCATAATCTTAACACTTTAATTAAACATAATCTGCTAAAACTACGGCGAGGGATGGGATGTTGTGCTGTTAAAAAATGTTATTTATCATTCATCCACAACCAAGCTGTTGTTTTCTATCTTGATATGAGTTTCGCAGATATTGTTCAGCTGCGACACCACCTGCTGTATTTTCCAGCTGCGATCGGCGTTGTAATGCAAGGAATCATCCAAATGCTGGTTGGTGATGAAAATCACATTCAGGTTATACCAACGACCTATTTCGGTGAGAATCTCACGCAGGGTCTGACCTTCGAAGTAGAAAGCACCGTTCTTCCAGCTGAGCACACCCTCCACATCTGCCTCTTCAACAAGCAGCGAGTTGTTTGCGCCGAGCACTGCCTGCTGGCCGGGAACCAACGTTACTTCGCGCCTTGCGCCGACGTTTGTGCTGTTCGACACGCGCACACTGCCGCTCACCAGCGTGATTCGGGGCTGCTCGCCTTCGAAACTGCGGATGTTGAACTGCGTGCCTAACACGGTGGTGCTCACCTTTCCGCTATGAACGATGAACGGACGTGCCTCATCATGGGCTACTTCGAAATAAGCCTCACCGATCAACCGCACTTCGCGCGGCGCATGTTCCAAGAATTTCTGGGGGAAGATGAGACGGCTGCACGCACTCAGCCACACTTTCGTGCCGTCGGGCAGCTGTAGCTTGGCAGTCTTTCCCTGAGGAATGGTAAGCGTGGTGCGGTCTTCGGGCGACACGTTCTCTGGAGACAGGAACTGGATCATCTGATCCTGACTCACGGAGAAGCCCTGCTTGCGGGCATCGTTGCTATGCAGGTTGATGGTTTTGTCGCCCACCGTGAGCGCAATGTCACCCATAGGGGCAGGAGCTTCATAGACCACCGTTCCGGGAATATTGATTGCTGAAGAAACTTCTGCTACAGGCGAAGAAGGCGACAGCCAGCGGTTCCATGGCAGGAACACAGCCAGCGCAAGGCATGCTGCCACGGCTGCCACCGCCCAAAGGCGCACGCCCAGCGCGCGGCGCTCCGGTTTGCCCAATCGTTCAGCCTTGAACTGCTCGAATGCCTCATCGGCATCAGGCACGGCGGCATCCTCCAAAGAAGCCCTTCTCAGCTCGAAATCCATCTGGGCATCTTCTTCTTTCATCTGCAAATCTGGATTCTCGCTCCAGGTTTCAGCCTCTTCGTTCCATTTATTTGTATCCATCGTCTTTCGCTTTATCGCTAATTACCTTAATATAAATACGGCTTCACCATTGAGTTTGTGCTCGGAATTCTACATTTTTAACATCTGCCGCAATTGCCGGAACGCATTCACCATGTGCCTGTGCACCACATTCACCGTTAACTCCAATTCCTCGGCGGTCTGCTTATAGGTGAGTTTCTTGAAATAGCAGCACTTCAGGATGGAGCGGTCGGGCTCAGGAAGCTCGTCAACAGCCTTCCTCAGCCTGAGGATGCGCTCTTCGAATTCCATCACATCCTCGTTTGAGGCATCCTGCAAGTTGCTTGTTGCAAGGCTCATCTGGGCATACCGGTCGTGAACGCGGCGATGGCGCAGGATATCTAAACAGAGATTGCGCACCAAACGATAGAGAAATCCCTTGACCGTTTGCTCGCGACAGTCGCCTTTCTGCCAGTTCTTCCACACCTGCTCGAAGGCATCGTTCACCACATCCTTCGCTTCATCCTCGTTGCTCAGGAAGGTAAGGGCATAGAGATAGAGCTGCCGATAGTGCTCCTTATACAGAAGCCCTATCTCTGCGATGGCGCTTTCGCTGCGCTTTGCTGTCATCTCTCTCTCCATCACCATAATATATTAGAATCTGTACAGGCTGAATGTCTTGGCGGGAACGGTGGCTCGGAGCACGTTGCCGTCGGCTTCTGCCGCCTGTGTCACCGGCACCACGGCATCCGGATGCTCAATGGTGTTGGCAGCATCCATGCGGTCGGCATGCAGCGAGGTGACGGTTCCTTGGCGCAATTTCTTCACTCCCTTGAAGGTGACAGTCACCTCTTGCGGCTGGTCGGTGGTGTTCACCACCTTCACGATATAGCCATCGGTGGGCTTGTCGTAGACGGCAGAGACGAAGAGCGGTTTCTGCTCGCCCTCCACCTTGAGCACGTGGGTGCCGCTGTTGCAGGCATACATCTGCTGCACATAATAATTAGGTGTGCGCACGGTGGTAAGGTTATCCATCCAGATAAGGTCGGGGCGCCACTGCCACCCTTCCACGTGGGCAAAGAGCGGCGCGTATGTCGCCATATACACCACGTCGGCATTGCGCTCGAAGCCGGTCATCAGGGCTGCCTCGCAGAGCGCGGCATCAAAAACGTTCTTGGCGGTGGGGAAATCGGCGGCATGCTCCTTCACATGGCAGGCATATTCACCGGCAAACACCTTGGGACCTTTGCGGTCGTAATGGTCGTAGCGCATGGCGTTTTCCAAGAACCAGTCCTGATTGCAATAGAAATGCTCATCCACCAGATCCACCTTCAGGCGGCGCATCTGCTCCCACCCGTAAGAGAACTGCTTGATATCCCAGTCGTAGGGAGCAGGACCGGCGCTGCCCACTATCTTGATTTTCGGATAACGGGCGCGGATGGCAGCCACGAACTTCTCCAAGCGCACGGGATACATGGGACCCCACTGCTCGTTGCCGATGCCGATATATTCCAGGTTGAAGGGTTCGGCATGACCCATGGAGGCGCGCAGACTGCCCCAGCGTGTTGACACATCGCCGTTGGCAAACTCTATCAGGTCGAGGGCATCGTCGATGTAGGGCTGCAGGTCATCCACCGCCACATGCGCCTGCGGATCATCGTCGCTGTTCTGGTATTGGCACGAAAGCCCCACGCTCAGGATGGGCAGCGGCGCAGCACCAATCTCCTCCGACAGCAGGAAGAATTCGTAGAACCCTAAGCCGTAGGTCTGGTAGTAATTGGGAAACAGCCTGTGGGCAAACGTATAGTTCCAGCGGTTCTCGTTGAGCGGACGGTTCTCGGCATCGCCCACGCTGTTCTTCCATTGATAGCGAGTGGCAAGCTCCGTACCCTCCACGATGCAGCCGCCGGGGAATCTGAAGATGCCGGGATGCAGGTTTTTCAGATCGTTCACCAAGTCGGCACGCAGCAATCCCTTCCAACTGTCTTCGGGGAAGATGCTCACGTGATCTATGTCGGCAGCGTTCTTGCCTTCGAGGAAGATGCGCATGAATCCTTTGGCATCGGTGACAGGCGACTCCAACGTGGCTGCATATTTCTCCCACGCGCCCCCTTTGATGCTGACGCGC
The DNA here is from genome assembly GCA_017471245.1 of Prevotella sp. GTDB lineage: Bacteria > Bacteroidota > Bacteroidia > Bacteroidales > Bacteroidaceae > Prevotella. The sequence continues at coordinate 34,943 of JAFUVB010000060.1, read as the reverse complement.
TGCTTGCAGAGCACATCGTTCTTATGTGAAATCAGCTCCACGCGTATCTTTGCCGAGTCGCTGCCTGCTGTTCGCGCCCATACGGTGAAGTTATATTTCATGCCCTTCTTCAGTCCCATACCGAAGAAACCGTGGTTTTCCAGTCCCGTATGTTTCTCACGGTGACCGCTATAGCTGAGCCTCGCATAGTGAGGATTGCGGGGGAAGGCAGGATCTTTCTGCTCTATCGCCACATCCCCGAAGGCATTCCAGCCCATCAGCTGCTGCGGAAACTCGAAAGAACGGTTCTGCACCATCTCGGCATACAAGCCCCCGTCAGCACCGAAGTTGATATCCTCGAAGAAGATGCCATACATCGTGGGCTGAATGGGCGCCCCCGGCTTCTTCGCATTCACCGTATACTGTTGCTGCGCCTGTACCTGCAAGCAAGCGGCAACAAGAAACATCGAAAGCAAAGCCTTGAAATACTTAATTACTCTTTTTTCATTACGCACCATAATCCGATGTTTTTGTTTTACGCCACAAAGATACGCAAACTTTTTTACTTTGCAAAATATTCACGGGATGAAGAAGAAAAATACACAGAAACATAGGTTCTGCATGCCAAAACCTATGTTTTTGTGGCAAAAAACCTTAGGTTTCACTATCCAAAAGCATAGGTTTTGTACATCAGAAATATAGGTTTTCCACAACGGCAGCATATTATTTTCATTCTTTACTCCTATGCTAAAAAAGAAACTTATGTGTAGATATGCATAAGATATTGGCTACCAGCAACTTGAAGAATTAGCTGCGTTACCTGCTGCGTTACCCGCTGCGCTTTCTTCTATTGACCATTGTACATTGACCATTGAACATTGTGGGGTGCTCAGTATCTGTAGATGAATAGTTCATGCCCATAGAATATAGCTCAATGGTCAACGGTCAATGCTTAATGGTCAATGGTCAATGAAATGACGCAGTAGGTAACGCTGCGGGTAACGCAGCAGGTAGCACTAAAAACAATACACAGCTCTGGCATTCAGATCGTTACGCGCATGTACACTTATATTCGCTATTTCCTAATCGGCGATATGACGAAGCCGAAGCGCTTGTTGGCATATTTCACGCGGTATTGCGGCAGTGGCAGTGCATCCTTGTTCCAGCTGTTCACACCTCCCACGCCTGCATGCTCGCGGTCGATATAGAGATTGGTGAACTTCGATTTCGGAATGTCCTGCACATGGCGTTGCTCTTTGTCGTCGCCGTCGTCGAGGGCTTCCACGTCATAGTGGAGGGCGGAGGTATAGAAGGGGTTGCGGCATGTGATAAGCAGTCCACTTCCTTCGGCATCGGTCTGTTCCCACCACCGTATGTCTGCCTTCGTTCCTGTTTCCTGCGGACGGATGTAGGGATAGAACTGCTCGTCGGCAGTCTGGCTGTATATGCCCACCCGCTGCGACATCTTGCGGTCGGCATAGCTCTCAATGGGTCCGCGACCGTAGAAATGGCTTCTGTCCATCTGATAGGGCATCTGCAGGATGAGTCCGTAGCGGAACATATCAGGCACTTCCACGCCGTCGGTTGCCTTCATCGACTCGTGCACGACTATCTCTCCGGCTGAATTCACCACGTATGTGAAGTTCAATGTGGCATGCACCTCGGGCATGTCATACGCCGTCTTTACGCTCACCACCTTCTCGCCCAGCTTTGTCTTGGTCTGCTTCACCTCAAACAGGGTGAGGTTCAGCGTGGGATTGCGCCACACCTTGTAGTCGCGGTGGGCTCCGGCACCCATGTCGTTGTCTGTCACGGCGCGCCAGAAGTTGGGTTTCAGCGTTCCGCCTTCGCCGAGCATCGGCTTGCCTGCCACATCATAGCGGCAGAGGAACCCCGTCTGCTGGTTGAATGCCACCGTGAAATCCTTTGCCGAAATGGTGGTGATGCTCTGTTTCTTGTCGTTTTTCACCTTATATTTAATACTGGGGTCGTAGTTGTCTTCGGGGTTCATCAGGTATTTGCTGATGGGCAACTGATTGTAGGCCACCGTCTGTCCAGCCTCCAAGAGCGGCTCTGCCTGTTTCAGCCGGAAGTCGATGTTCAGCAGGAGCTCACTGTTGAGATACTCCTCGTTGTCGGAACCCAACGGCAGCGTGAACTCCTTCTGCTGCTGCGGGGCAATGTCCAGATTGTCAATGGAACCCTGCTGCACCGTCTTTCCGTCGGCAAGCAATGCCCATTCCATGCTCACGTTGGCGAGATCCTTGAAGAAATTCTCGTTCTTCACGCGGATTTTGCCTTTCGCGATGTCTACAGGTTCCGCCCAGATGTTCTGATAATAGTAGCCCACCTCATACATCTGCGGGTTGGGAACGCGGTCGGGAGAGATCAGTCCGTTACAGTTGAAGTTGTTGTCAGAGGGGTCGTAGGTGTTGTAATCGCCGCCATAGGCATAGCCATTGCCCTTGCGGAGTGCCTGATCCACGAAGTCCCAGATGAAACCACCTTGGTATTTGGGATATTTGCGCACCAGTTCCCAGTATTCCTTGAAGCCTCCTGAGCTGTTGCCCATGGCATGACTGTATTCGCACTGTATGAGCGGCTTCGTGGAATTCGGGTCGCTGGCATAGCGCTCGCACCATTCATGCGTGGCATACATCGGGCATTGTATGTCGGTGTTCTCACCTCCGGCGGCGCGTTCCCAGTGGATGGGTCGGCTCGGGTCTTGCGCCTTGATCCACTGGTTGGCAGCCGTGAAGTTTGGTCCGTCAATCGTTTCGTTGCCCAGGCTCCAGATGATGATGCTCGGATGGTTGAAGTGCGACTGCACGTTGTGCTGGTTGCGCTCCAATATCTGCTTACCGAAGAGCGGCGTATAGCTCAGTGCCTTCTCCTTGTTGTAACCGAAGCCGTGAGTCTCTTGGTTCGCCTCGGCACAGAGATAGATGCCGTATTCATCGCAAAGGTCGTACCACACGGGGTCGTCGGGATAATGGCAGGTGCGCACGGCATTGATGTTGAACCGCTTCATGATCCGTATATCCTGAATCATGCGCTCACGGCTCACCACATAGCCGCCGTCGGGATCCATCTCGTGGCGGTCGGCACCCTTGATCAGTATCGGCTGTCCGTTGACAAGCAGCTGCGCGTTTTTTATCTCCACCTTGCGGAAACCCACTCTCTGCGTGATCACCTCATGGCACGTTTCTGCCACGGGTTGCTGTTTCTTGCCTTTCACGCGCTTGGGCTGTGAGGCTGAGATTGTCTTTGCTACCAACGTATATAAATAAGGTGTCTCTGCCGTCCATTTCTTCGGATTCTTCACCGTGAGCACCACCCCGCCCTGCTTCGGCAAGGATTCTTCCCAGGCATTGATGATGCCGTTTGCCACTTCGTTGCCGCATGCGTCGAAAAGCGAGAGCTGCACATTGCCCTGTCCGCGGGCAAGCACCTTCACCGTCAGCGTGCCGTCCTGATAATCGTCCACCAAGTCGGGAGTGATGCGGATATCATCGATATGCGTCTCGGCATCGCTGCAATACAGATAGCTGTCGCGAGCCACGCCGCTCAACCGCCAGAAATCCTGATCCTCGCAATAAGAACCGTCGCACCAGCGGAACACCTGGAAGGCAATCAGATTCTCTCCCGGATGCACATACGGCGTGACATCAAACTCTGTTGCCACCTTGGAATCCTCGCTATAACCCACGAAGCTGCCGTTCACCCAGAGATAGATGTTGCTCGTTACGCTGCCGAAACGGGCTATCACCTGCTTGCCGTTCCACCCTTCGGGGATGGTTACCGTGCGACGGTAAGAGCCCACATGATTGTCTTTCACCGGCACCGCCATGTTGAAATCGCCCTCTTTATAGTCGGCCATGGTGGGATTCTGGAAATGTCCGCGCCATGCAAAGCCGATGTTCACATACAGCGGATCGCCGTAGCCGTTGAGTTCCCACATGCCCGGCACTGGCATCTTGCCCCAGCGGGAGTCATCATAATCGGTCTTGAAGAAGTCTGCCGGGCGCTGGTCGGCATTCTCCACCCACTGGAATTTCCAGTCGCCATGCAGCGAAACGAAACGTTCCGACTGCCGCATGTCGCCCTTCAGCGCCAGCTGCTCGTTCTCAAACGGAAAGAATGTGGTGTGCTTTGTCAGTGCATTCACACTGTTCACTGCCATGTTGTGCCACTCGCTGAACGACTGTGCCCATGCTCCTGCTGCCGCAGCCAGCATCACAGCCGTCATAAACAATTGTTTTCTCATAAATAACTATTTATATTTAGTTTATACATTCTATTATATTCTCAATCAAAACAACGGATTTCACGGATTAAACAGATTTTTACCAGTATTGCATGAATCCGTAAAATCCGTAGAATCCGTTGTGTTGATATAAGATAATTGTGTTCATCTACTTATCGTTATACTTTTTTTGTTGTCTTCATCTTATCTTGATAACTGCACGCCAGTGCCTACGCTCACGAATGCACCGGGCTTAAACCCGTCGTGCCGCCTGCTCTTTTTTGCCTTGGAAGCCAGCCTGCGGTCTAAATAGCGCACGTATTCGCAGCTCGCTAACAGGAATGCGCCCACACCGAAATTGGCCTGCGATGATGCGTCAACCGTCTGTCCGGGGATTGCCCGCTCGCCAATGGGCTGCACGAAACCCACTCGCCCATCTTTCTGCAACGCCGTCTTGGTGAGATAACGCCATGCCTTTTCCACCACTGGAGCAAACTCTTCCTCGCTCAACAGCCCGTTGTTCATGCCCCAAAGCATACCGTAGGTGAAGAACGCAGTGCCGCTGGTCTCCGGACCGGGAGCCTGCTGAGCATCCATCATCGAGCGCGTCCAGTAGCCTTTTTTCTGCTGAATAGCAGCAACAGCCCGCGCCAAGCGCACGTATTTATCCACAAAAAACTGTCGCTGAGGGTTGTCGTCAGGCAAATCCTGCAGCACTTTGGCAAGTCCTGCCAGCACCCATCCGGCGCCGCGCGCCCAGAAATCTTTCTTTCCACTTGCGGTCTTGTGCTTGGGAAACACATATTTGCCGTCGCGGAAATAGAGTCCTGTCTCCTTGTCGAGCATGATGCTGTCGGTGAATGTCACGTTCTGATAGAGCTTTTCAAGATATTGCTCGTCGCCCGTAAGGCGGTACATCTTCGTCATCACGGGCATCACCATGTACAAGGCATCAGCCCACCACCAGTAGTCGCGCTCACGGCTGTATGCCTCAAAGGTCATCACCTCCTTTGCCCGCGCCACTTTCTGCTCACCGCCCTGGTCGATATGATACAGGTCGATGTATGTCTGGAAGCAGATTTGCCAGTCGCCGAACAGCACGTGCTGCTGATCTTCGCCATACTGCCTATACTCCCACTTCGCCGGGTTAGCATCCGTGGCTCCCATCCAGTGGTTGTGCTCAGCCCATCGGCGGCTGTAGTTGAGCATCGCCTCATCCTTCAGCAACTTGTACACTTCCATGTTCCCCGTGTGATAGGCGGCATTGTCCCAGAACGCATTCACCTCGGCAGGGTTGTTCTCCTGCCAGTAACGGTTCACCTTCCTGATCACCTCTATCACGTCGCGCGCGCTCCACCGCTTTGCCTCCGACGGCATCACGGCAAGAAAGCCCAACAACAGAAATACAGTTATTCTTCTCATCTTATTCTTTTTTATGCCGCACATTGCTGTCGGCTGTTCATTTCTTACCATTTGTCTTTCGTCTGAATGTCATCGTCCCAGCGATGATCCTTCGGGAAAGGCTCTCCGCTCCATGCCTTCATCTGCGTCCATGGCTGTGGGGCATCGGTCCAGAATGGTGCATCGGCAGCCAAGCCAAGGGGCATGAAGCAGAGCGAGGTCATATAAAGGCTGCCATTGTTGGTATACCAGTCGGCAATCTCGGGCTGACTGCCGCAGAACCCGATGGTGAGGAATCCGCCCGCGTTGAAGTTCTGCTGCCCGTCGAACATGCGGTGCATCACCTTCGTCAGTGCCGCCCTCACCTGTCCGTTTGCCAGTTCCTGTGGCAACTGTCCGTACCAGGCAAGCAGTGCCAACGGCTGCAAGGCTGCCAAGCGGTAGGCAATGGAACGTCCGAACACGGGGAAAGTGCCTTCGGGCGAGATGAACCGCTCCAGGATAATGGCATATTTCTGCGCTCTCTTCACGGCGCGCTGCTCATATTTTGCATAGTCAATGCGCGTGTTCGCCCCTGCATCTGCCATGGCGCGCAGCGTTTCTATATACATGGCATGGAACACATAGCTGGAATAATAATCAAAGGCAAACACTGGTCCGTCGCTATACCAGCCGTCGCCGGCATACCATTCCTCCACCTTGCGGCAAGCGGTGTTCACGCGGAACTCGTCATACGCATCCAAGCCGGCAGCCTTGGCAATGAAACTCTCTATGACCGATGAGAACAGAAACCAGTTGGTATAGGGAGGATCAATCTTGCGCAACTGCTGGAACTCACGGATGTAACGCTGCTTGGTGACATCATCCAAAGGCAACCACAGGGCATCATAGCCACGAAGGAAGCTCTCTGCAATATAGGCAGCATCCACAAGATTCTGTCCGCTGGCACCCCAGCACAGATAGTCGGGCGATGCGGGATCCACGCCGTTCTTGTATGACTGCAGCGCCCATGCGCGCAACTGGCGCCGCTGCCTTCCTTCTATCGTGTCGTCATCGGGGAGCGTCAGCCACGGGGCAATGCCCGCCATCAGCCTGCCGAAAGTCTCCATATACACCACCTTACGGTTCCTGTTGTCGAAACTGGGAGAAAACTCCGTTTGCATGTTCTTCTGCAATGTTCCCCTCGCCATGTTCTCTAACACCGGCTGCGCCATCTTGTATGCCAATTGGCACCAATAGTCACGGTCGCTTTCCATCACGACTTTCTTTTTTGCTGTAGCGGGAGGAGCAGCGCACGCCATACCTCCGCCCTGCACGGTCATTCCCATGCATAGCATCAGCATCAACAATCGCATCACTTTCGTTATCTCTTTTTTCATTGCCCTATCATAATTCCCTGCAAATATAATCAAAAATCCCGAATTAATGAAAGCATGGTTTAGATTTTATACTTATTCATTACAGAGCTGTCGGTGACTGACCAATTCAGTTTCAGGCATAAAGATGTCGCTGGAAATCCTTGAATGTCTGTCGGGCGACAGGAACACCGCCTAAGGCACTGATGCCCTCTACTATGGAGCCAAATTTCAGTTCCAGCAGCGTCTTCAACTTATCCATCCTCAGCTCATCAACACCTGCCTTAACATAAGCAGTAGTGAGATACGCCACGAACTGTCGCTGTGCATCCGACAGACTTCTCAAATAATTACCATTCAGTCGCTCAGCACGCACCCTGCGTTCAATCGGTGTCGTGGCGTATGCGATGTATTCCAGCACATCGAGCAAGTCGCTTTGCTCAGCATCGATTATTTTACGGATATCACGAAGTATGTCCTTGCCGTAACCCGCATCAGCCATCTTGTCAAGCAATGCCTCACGCGTTTCGGGATCCGACCATATCCGGTGCAGGTCTTCGCTTGAGGAGAAGAAGTCGGGTATCCTGCCGAACATCTCTTCAATGAACTGCTGCGTACTAATTGGTTTGCCGTCGGCTCCCCAGAACATGATGCTATTGACAAACTTGATTCTACGAGCCCTTCCGTCAGAGAGCACAATCTCTAATTGCTTCGGCACGTCCGTTCCCAGTTCCGGGAAACCATCATGCACATCGTTATCGCCATCCTCTTCGTCTTGTTTCGCATAAGGCTTACCCTTCCTCGCTGTGCAAGTACAAGGATTATTGCCGCATTTGGGGCATACTGGCTCACCGTCCCAATCGGGCTGTGCATACTTCTCGTAGGCTCTTACGAAATCCCAGATGGTGAAAAAGTATTTGCCGTCATATATTCTCGTCCCGCGCCCGATGATCTGCTTGAACTCAATCATCGAGTTCACGGGTCTGAGCAATACGATGTGCCTCACGTTGCGTGCATCAACACCCGTTGAAAGTTTCTCCGATGTGGTAAGCACTGTAGGGATAGTTTTCTCGTTGTCTTGGAAATCTGCCAAGAATTGTTCTCCAGCTTCACCGTCGTTGGATGTCACACGCTGGCAATATCCTTTCTTCTTGCGTATCGCGTTAATCATATCGCGCACCTCCGCTGCATGAGACTGAGTTGCACAGAACACCAGCGTTTTTTCGTTCTCTCCTATCCCTGACAAGAACTCCTTCACTCTGGCTTCGTCTCTTTGGCGAATCTTGATATCTCCATGATAGAAGTCCTCTTCTGTGTAGATCTTGCCTTTTTCCACCTCTCCACTTATTACCTCATCATCAGGCGAATAGATATACTCGTCAATGTTGCTCTTCATGTTGATATGGCGGAATGGCGTCAAGAATCCGTCTTCTATGCCTTGTTTCAGAGAATACTCGTAAGCGTGATATGTAAAGTAGGTATAGGTATTCACATTCTGACCTACTCTTGGCGTTGCCGTAAGTCCTAACTGCACTGCTGGCTCAAAATACTCCAATATACCGCGCCAATTACTCTCGTCTTTTGCACCTCCGCGATGGCACTCATCGATGATAATCAGGTCGAAGAAATCCTTGGGATATTGCCCGAAGTAAGGCGAATCGTCAGGGCCGCACATAAACGTCTGGAATATAGTAAAGAACACGCTGCCATTAGTAGGCACTTGTCCTGCTTTAGCCACACTTCCTGGCTTTATCCTCACCATGGCGTCTTCCTTAAATCCACCGAAGTCGTTCTTGGCTTGGTTTGCCAATACGTTTCTGTCAGCAAGGAATAATATTCTTGGACGGGTATTTGTCTTACGCAGATTCCAGCGCGTTTCAAATAGTTTATACGCTATCTGGAAAGCAATAAACGTTTTACCCGTACCTGTAGCGAGTGTAAGCAATATGCGTTTCTCGCCCTTGGCTATGCCCTCAAGCACTCGCCTTACTGCAGTTTCCTGATAATATCTTGGTTGTTTTACGCCATTGTCGTAATAAGGCTGGGCATTGAATTTATCTCGCCATTCGTCTGTGTCGCCGTATGTGCGCTGCCAAAGTTCCTCAGGCGATGGATAAGCCGACACGAAATGTTCTTCCATCGAAAGGCGATCCATTTCGTAGATTTCGTTGCCATTGGTAGCGTAAGTGAATCGGATATTCAGCATGTCGGCATACTCCTTTGCCTGGGGAACGCCCTCGGCATAGCTCAGTTCGTCGCTCTTGGCTTCTACTATCGCCAACTTTACACCTTTATATATAAGCACATAGTCAGCACGCTTGGGTTTACCTTTCTGCGTCTGACTGATCTTACCCCTCGTAAAGGTGTACTCGGTAGTTATTCTGCTGCCATCTGTTGTTCCCCAACCAGCCGCTTTCAGCTGAGGGTCAATCTTGTGTAGACGGGTATCCGATTCATTCATAGATTGTTTTTTTTATTTAAGGTCATTCGAATACTTTTCTTAGCATTGCCTGTTTCAGTGCATCACACTCAGAGATGATCTTGCGATTCACTTCCTCCAACTCCTTTATGTTCTCGCTTAATGAATCAAGGCGAGCTACTATGCGTTGCTGCTCTTGGAGAGAGGGATAATTAAGTTCTATCAGTCTAAGACTTTTAATATTAATCTGCTTCAAAGTAGAACCTGTTGTCTTTTCTGCAAACACAGACTGCAAGTCAGGTGAAAGCATTTCGTAATATAAAAAATCTTTATCTATATTTTCCTTAAAATACAATGGAACTACACCTCGATTAACATTACAGTCACTTAACTCAGAAGATGCCAAGGCTAAAACTCCAGTAGTTCCTCGAACACTCAATAGTATTTCATCGCCACGGAGGATGGTTCGTTTATAAGCATTTGAGATAGTATCTTCTGTACATTTCAATCCTTCTCTCCTTACGTATTTGGTATTCAAATCTACAGGCCTAACAACGGGTACTCCTCCTTCTACATGATCTCCTTGCTGAACTATTCCGTATGAAATAGGACAATTATCATCAACTATATCCTTTAATGCTTTCGTCGTCCACCCTTCTTTGGGTTCCATTGCTTTGGCAAGGCATTTTTGGAAGAGGGCGCGGGCTTCGTTGAGTTGTTTTTCTGCATTAGCCTTCAACTCATCAATATGCGCAAAAGCCGCATCAAGACGAGCAACTATTCTTTGCTGTTCCGACAATGAAGGAATGCCAAAAGTTTTCTCTTTAAGTAGTTTAAAATGACGAGCGTATCCTAATGTCCTGATATGCGTAGCTTTTAGGGAATAATAGAAAAACTTCGAATCTATATCACCTTTTGGACTTAAGATCTGAGTTCCATCTGCTCCAACTACAAAATCGAAGTCAATATATTTTATCTCCTTCGTATGATCACCAAAGACGACGACTGGCTTTTTGTGCTTAAATAAATAGCTATCATCATCCCAATAACCGCTTATCAATTCCTTTTCTTGCGAGACAATAGGATACATGCCAGAAGATTTATAATCCTTTGATTTTATCTGCTGCTGCTTTGGAATTTTATCAATACAATCAGCAAACTTCTTATATATCCAGCCTTTTTTCATACCTCTTCCACAACTTTATCACTATCGCCAAACTCACTCTCTATCTCCTCGATTGTTGGGAGGCTGCCTCTAAAATCATTAGGAAGGACTTGCCCTAATTCATAATCAGAGATGCCAATAGGCTTGATAATGTCACGTAATGCATATTCAGCCTTGACCTTGTCCTTTGTTTTACAAAGCAGCAAACCTATAGTTCGATTATCGCCCTCGCGACAAAGGATATCATCAACTGCAGAACAATAGAAATTAAGTTTCCCTATGTATTCGGGCTTGAAATCCGTATTCTTTAATTCCACAACCAAATATCTGTGCATAAACGCATTATACATCAGTAGGTCAATGTAATAATCGTCGCCCGACACCTCTATATGATACTGTCTGCCCATAAAACCGAAGCCAGCACCCATCTCTACCAGGAACTGCTCTACATGTTTTACCAACCCGATCTCCACATCACGCTCATTGTATTCTTCTGTAAAAGTCAGCATGTCGAAGATATAGGGGTCTTTTAGCATTGATGATACCTCATGAGCCTCATTCGAAGGTAGCGTTTCTGCAAAATTATTCGCTAACGCACCATGCTTGCCATAGTCATCCCGGGCAATAACCTCCTTCAGGTAGTCAACTCTCCAGTTTGACTTGATGCATTGTATCATATACCAATAACGAGCACGAATATCCTTTACTTTCTGGATAAGCACCAAATTGTGAGTCCACGACAGATGCTTTACAGGTAACTCGAAATTGCAAGTTGGCAATTGCGAAATTGACGATTGCGCGATTGGATATTTATCCATATTCGTATTTTTATTCAATTGTGAAATCGGCAATTTCGTAATTTCTGGCGTATTACATTTTGGTAATGTCAGTTCCTTGTTGTACTCTTCGTAGAACTGCATCATGAACTGCATATTACGTACAGAGAATCCCTTAATCTTCGGGAAATCATTTTTCAAGTCAACAGACAGCCGCTCAAGGGTTTTCTGTCCCCATCCATCTGCCATTTGACTGCCGATAAGCATTTCGCCAATATCCCAATACATACGCAACATTTCTTCATTAGCAGAATAGATGGCGCGTTGTTGACCTTGAGCCACTCTTTGCTTGATATGGCGTAAAAGCGTTGTATATGTTTGCATCTTCGTTTCTTTCATTCCTCTACCTCCTCATCCTCTTCATCGTCGTATGGCTCTGCAAAGAGATCTTCTAATCCATCATCATTATTGTCTGGCCAAAGATCCCATACTAAACACTCCTTTATTAGATCGCTGGCTTTGTCATTCAGATTCTTGATGTTATCGAAAATCTCAGCAGGTGTGCGCTCGTCTACCTCTTCTACTTTGTGGGGATTCTTCACGCTGAGGTCTAAATCCTCTCCAAGGTCGGCAACGTCGACAGACCACGACGATTCGCTATCCTCGCAACTCTTCTGCTTGGCTAAGAAATCCGCCAAGTCGGCCTCGGTCAGAGGATTGGTCTTGGTGAAATGCTTATCTACCTGATAATACCAAATCTTCTGAGTAGGTTCGCCTTTGGTAAAGAAGAGTACCACCGTCTTTACGCCAGCACCGGTAAACACGCCACTTGGCAGATCGAGCACCGTATGAAGGTTGCATTCTTCAAGCAGTTTTCTCCTTAAAGCCGTAGCATCGCCGTTGCTAAGGAATGTATTCTTGATAACAATACCTGCACGGCCTCCAGCCTTCATCATTTTGATGAAATGCTGCAAGAACATATAGGCTGTCTCGCTGCTCTTAATGGGGAAATTCTGTTGCACTTCCTCGCGCTCAGAGCCTCCGAAAGGCGGGTTCGCAAGAACCACATCTTTCTGATCAGAGGGCTGGATATTTGCCAGATTCTCTGATAGTGTATTGGTGCGGACGATATTGGGTGACTGCACGCCATGCAGAATCATATTCATCATGGCTATGATATAAGCAAGCCCTTTCAGCTCCTTGCCATAGAACGTCTTGGTTTGCAGCACCTCTTCTTCGCTACTGGTCAGTCCTGGTTTATCGTGCATATAGGTATAAGCCTCACAGAGGAATCCTGCCGAACCGCAAGCACCATCATAGATGGTTTCGCCAACTCGCGGATTCACACTCTTTACGATGGTTCGGATAAGTGGGCGTGGCGTATAATACTCGCCGCCATTACGCCCTGCATTACCCATCTGACGCAGGCGGTCTTCGTAAATCTGAGTCATTTCGTGGCGATTCTCAGCCGTCTGGAACTTCAGCTCATCTACTTTCTCTATAACGTCGCGCAGGTTGTAACCACTCGACATCTTGTTCTTAATCTCAGAGAAGATAACACCTACCTTATATTCTATGGTATCTACAGCATAGTTCTCCTTGAATTTCTGTAGATATGGGAAAAGTTTCAGGTTTACAAACTCTATGAGATCATCGCCGACAAGAGCCCGCGCCCTGTCGTAATTGCCCTTTGCATCGAGAGGCATAGCCCACTCGTGCCACTGATAATCGCCATTGATGATACGTTCATACCGCTTTCCTTCAAGTTCAGCCGCTTGTTCACGCGTCTTTTCCAGATCATCAAGATATTTCAGAAACAGCACCCAACTGCTCTGCTCAACATAGTCGAGTGCAGTGCTGCATCCCTCGTCGTGACGCAGCGTCATATCAATTGCCTTAAATGATGATTCAAATGCCATTTCGTTGCATGTATTTGTTAGTAATAGTCACACCCTTTCGCTCGTGTGTAAGGGCATAACTGTGCAAAGGTACGAAGATTTTTTGAGAATTTGGCATAAGCAGAAAGCTTTTTTGCATCAATTACCGAGATACAGGAGTGCTGAAAACGAAATGCCGTAACGCTCTTATTTACAGCGCGTTTGCGCCGTATTTGCAACCGATTCATATCGCTTGGTTTGGGCAGCGAAAATAGTTTGTGAAAGTTTTTATGCCAAAAACTGCGAGTTTTTAGCACAACAACTCGCAGTTTTTGATTTGAAAAGTCGCTGTTTTCAATGCAAACACTCGCAGTTACTGACGATTTTACTTTCATAATAGCCCAAAAAGCGGTTTCCAAAACCGATTGGAACCAACTCCGATGGCTCTTCGAGGGAGGATTAAGAATGGTCGTACTGCCGTATGAGTTCGCGGAAAATGGGATTGAGGGAGAGTATTTCGGGATTGCCAGTGAGGATGAGCTGCTTGCGGGCTCGGGTGAGCACCACGTTCAACTTGCGGTCGATGATGCGCCGGGTGCCGTCGGCATCGGTCTCCACAAAGCAGCTGGCGGTGAGAAACTCTAATTGGTAAAGCCGTTGAACGGTGAAGGAAAAGATGATGACATCGCGCTGGCTGCCCTGATAGCGCTCCACGGTGTCGATGGAAATGCGCTGAAGCGGATGGATGGCTGACGGTTCAGCGGGCGCAATGAGCTTCTCCAATTCCTGACGAATGACAGATATCTGATTGCGAAAAGGGACAATGACACCCACGGTGGTGTGCGGATCGAAGGCATCGCCCTGCTCCTGATAGATGCGCCACAGATGTTCGGCAACGATGCGAGCCTCATCGGTGTTCACCTGATCCGACTGTCCGGGTGACAGACAGAACTGCGAGGGGAGGAAAAGCACACGTGGGGTATCGCCCTCAGGCTCGCTCTGGTGAGGCAGGGGTACGGGCAGGATGTGCTCATGGGGATAGAACATCCTATTGGGAAATGCTGCAATGGTGGGATGCATGCGTCCCTGGCGGCGCAGGATGCCAATGTCGCAGGGGCTGGCACTGCTGATGAGTCTTTCGAAAAGGGAATTGCGGCAGTCGGTAAGTCCAATCGCCTGCAGCTGGGGATCGTCAACCCTACTGTCGTCGGCACTCTGCTGCACCACGGCGGGCAGCTGTTTGTGGTCACCAATCAGGATGAACTTACCCGCGAGAGCGAGCAGTCCCACAATGTCGGGCTCCAGAATCTGGCTTGCCTCGTCAACGATGGTCAGCGAGAAATGCTTCAGGGCAAAGAGCTCGGGGTGACCTGCAATGGTGGAGGTGGTGCCTACGATGATAGGGGAAGACAACAACAGTCGGCGCATATCGTCTAACCGTGGGTGCTGTCCCACTGCTTCCGACAGCAAATGATCCTTGAATCGCTCGTCACAGCGATGCTCGCTGCCTATGCGGAGATAAGGGAATGATGCTCGAGAGAGCATGTCACATATCTCGTCCACCGCCCTGTTGGTATATGACATGAGGAGGAGGCAGGAGTTTTTAGAGGTGAGAGGTGAGGGGTGAGAGGTGAGAGATTTGACTGGAGAGATGAGAGAGGTGGCGGGAGAAGTGAGTTCTTCTTCCACGATGAAGCGCAGCGCCATGCTGGTTTTGCCTGTTCCCGGAGGACCGACCAGCAGGAAATAGTCTTGCGCCTGTTTGGCACGGAGCAATATTTCGTCGTAGTCGGGATGATAGGAGCGCGACAGCATGAGCGACTCATCGCGGCGAGGCTTGCGCTGTGACAACAGCAGGTTGCGGCGGTCGGCGGGTGCCGAGATGAAGGTGTAGAGGGAACGGATGGAGAGTGTGGAGGTATCAGCCGGTGCATGCTCAACGGCATAGAGGCAACCCGGCTGCTGCGGCACGAAGACGGAGGGGTTTTGCTGACCGTCGGCAAGTGCCACCACCAACTGCCGTGTGCTGATTTCGAGCAGCACTCCTTTATAGAGGATGCTCTCTGTGCACAATGGCTCACGCTCATAGTGATAGAGATACACCATGTCGCCCTTTCGGAAGTTGGGAAGGAAGGCATCACCCTGCGGAGGAATGTCGAGGGTGATGAGGTCGTAGCCGCCTTCTTCCCTACTCTTCTCACGTTTTGCCACGGTGAGGGCGATGAAGATGTTGCCCGTTTCCAGCTTCTGGCTCAGGGGCATGTTCCACAGATCGGAGCTGCAACTGCTCGTCCCCTCGTATGCACCTAATCTGCCCACCCGCTGTTCGCGGTAGACGAAGGTCATCATGCGGCAGAAATAGGCTCTTTCTATAGGCGACAGGGCATGCAGAGGCTGACAAATCTTTTCCAGTTCTGGTAGCTTCCACTGGAGGAAGAAACGGTCGCGCAGGTTCTTCACGTTCACTGTTTCCGGCTGTATGAGGTCGATGATGCTGTCGAATCCATGGCGCGCTATGTGCAGCTCCCATGCCACGATCAGGTTGCGCAGGCAGATTGCCTCGCGGAAGAGCGGCTGCAGGTAGTTCACCACCACCAATCCTTTGTCGGCGGCATATTTAGAATAGAGCAGGCGCATGTTCACCTGATCGAAACTCAGGTGGAAATTATAATGCAACACCCCATAATACAAAAGCAGCTGCACATAGTTTGGCTCCAGCATCATGCTGCCATGCTCATCGCGTCTACCAGTTTCGATGTTCCAGTTCTTGCCCGATTTCTGCTCCACCAGCAACTGGAAGTCGGTGGTCATCAGGTCGACACGTCCTTGAATACCCAAGCGCTCGCAGACAAACGAAGGTTCGAGAATTGCCTTGTTGCGGGGGAAAGAGTCGAAGAGCACGTCCACCGCCTGCCGGATGTTGGCTGCCTGGCGACGGGCATCCTGCAAGAACTGTGCGGAATTGAAGTCGGGACATGTACAGAAGGCTGTCACTCGCTGAGAGAAATTCTTTCGGATGGTAGCATTCACGTCGTGTGGATGACTGGCAGTGGCATTGATTGTGTCGTCGAGAATGCTGCTTGCCAAGTTTCCTAAGAGTATCGGCTGCGTGGAGATGGATGCCGCCAAGCGCGACAAGGTGTAGTTCAACGGATGATGACCGTATTGCTCAAAGCACCGCGCTATGCTGCTGATGTCGAGAAGGAAATCGGGCTCCACCACGACGAGCGAAGGCTTTACACGAAGGATGGTTTTGGAATCGTCGCTGCTGCAGTCGAGCAGATTCAGCTGCATACCCTCATGGAGCATATCCTTCAGGTAGCGCAGATGGTCGGCGGTGTAATCCACCATTACTTCTCCCGTCTCCTGTTCCTGGTCGATGGATGCCGTAATGGTTTGCTCATCCCACGTTTTGACGGCACATCTGATATAGCGGTAGTCGATATGTGCGCTTTTCTCATACGGGCGGTTTGCCGCAGGAATCAGTGAAGCAACGGCAAACGGTATGCCGACACCGAACACGGCAGAGACAAACAGGCATAAAGCGCGGATGTCGTACATCAGTTCTTCGTGGGACAGTGTCTGCTGTCGGTTGCTGTGTCGCCGCATGGTCTGGATGGCAATACGGTCGCCCACTGCCATGCGATGCTTCCTGCAGAGATAATCCACTTGAGCAAAAAGATTGCCATAGGCCTGATCCGTGCCGCGGATTCCTTCGTGACAGGTAAGCACCAACAGCTTATGGAGGACTGGGATGCACGACTGTGAACATGCCTCCGCCTGAGAAGCATGTTCCTTGGCGAATGCTGCCAACTGCTGTATCTGCCCGAACAAATCGTCGGCAGACACATAGCGCATCCTGTCATACTGACTCTTGTCTGCTGCTGCAAATGCCATGTCTGTCGTGATTCTGATTATTGTCCGCCTAACCTCTCGAAATACTCCATGATTTCCTCCCAGGTCTTAAAGGTGTCGCTGCCGAAGGCTATGCGGGTTCCCATGAAGTCGCTTGCGCCATTCTCACTGGAAGGATCAATCAGATAGTCGCCATAAAGCAGGTTTTTCTGGTTGGTGAATATCAGATGGCGGTATGCCGGCACGTTCACCACCTCGCGCGTCCACTCCTGAACAGCCTTCACATAGCCGAGATCGTAGTTAGGCGAATCGGCTACGACATATACCTGATACGACTCCAACAGTCTCCGAAAGGCTTTCATGGCACTGGAATGCTGCATGTTGCGGTGGTCGCGCAGGGCAGTGATGGAGATATAAACGATGGGGCGCTCACGCCCTTCCTGCCTGTCGTCGATCCAACGGATGACGGGCATCACGCTGTTGAGGAACACTTTGTCGTTAGTACGGTGCTCGCCGTGGAAGGAAATGCCCTGCGAATAGTATTGCATATAGAGGTCGTAGGTGTCCACAAGATCATCCTTGTCGCCGAAAAGCGCCCACACGCGCCGCTGTTCAGCTGCCTTTTCCTCATCGGACACTTCTGGTGAACTGATATACTGAAAGCACTGTTCCTGCATCTCGCGGTATTCCTTCACCATCGACTTGGTCACTATGAACTCCTGAACACCGTCTTTTCGGGGATTCTGGAACACCTGCCTGCCCGTCATTCCATGTGCGCCCATCGTGTCGGCAATCTGGAAAGCAGGATTTATCAGGATGCGGTCGAAGCCATGAAGCATCTCCGTATACATGCCGCCCATGGAAGTACCGATGATCAGATGAGGCTGTTCGCGTTCTGCCATCGCCTTTAACATGGCAAATCCCTCGGCAGGATGCACTGGAATGTCCTCGGCAATGACCGTGGCATTGGGCAGCATCTCCTGAATGCGAGTCACCGTGCCAGTCTGTGCCGACGAACCGAAGCCATGAACATACATGATTTTCTTTCCCTTCATGATGTCGGGAAACTGCTTGATATAACTGTTTTCTTCCATTTTATTCAATGATTTGTCTTTCGGTGGTTTTTCTGGCATGGCGGTGCTGCATGTCATACTCTATGCGATATACCGTGCCATCCGGGTCTTCTGCCTTCACCTTGATAATGTCTCCGTCGCGGCTAACCTGCATTAGTCCAGCCAACTGTGACGTCTGCTGCTGTGTCACATTCGAGTAATATACCACGGCATCGGCTTTCTCTGAAGAAAGCACGGCGGTATTGATGGAGTTCACCACGCCTTTCTTATCAAGCTTCACCTCTTTTCCGCCTACAATGCCGATGGTGTTGTCGATGCTGATCCATCCATCGCCATAGTGGATATGGCGCTCCTCAGAAGTAAAAGGATCCATCGACAGAGCCATGTTCACCCCGCAGTTGAGCACAATGACGGCGTTGCCGGGGGTAGACCAGATGCAGAACGGATGTGACCCGCCGGCAAATGCCACCCACTCATTGCCTTTCGTGATGAATGCCGGCTGCTCTACCATCCGCTCGGGCTCACCAATCAGGTTTCCACCGAACCCCTGCTTATAGGGAATCATGATCTTTGATGCCTCCACCGTGTTCGGTACGATGATGCCGGTGCAGTTCTTCAGTCCCTTGCTCCATGAGAAACAGGTGAAGCGATCTTTCGACATGCCACGCACCACATGCTGGCTGGCAAACTCCTTCGCTTCCAAATGGCGCGCCACGAAATCATCCCATGTGCTGGGAAGGAAGTCGGTGGGGAACAGCTCATGCATCAGCCAGGTCATCATCACCCGATGGGCGGTGACTCCCATTCGCCGCGGTCCAATGTCTGAATTCAACATATAGGAACCGTCGGTGGTGGTCTGCTGTCGCGACAGGAGCGACTGAAGGCACCGACTCTCCAGCATCAAGGCATCGGGATTGCGCATGATGGTCGCCATGGCGGCATAGGCGGGCAACTGATCGAAGAGGAACATGCTCCAGTCGTTGCCGTTGGGCATTGCCATCTCACCATCAACAAGCGACAACTGGGCGAGCACCTGATCCCACACTTCCTGCCAATGCCAGGTGAGCGTGCGGTTGATATGGGTGAAGGAACTGTTCAAGAGATGCAGGGCAAGAATGCTTTCTGCCTGTTCCTGCATCACTACGTTCTGATAGCTGGTGTGGAAATAACTATGATTCTGAAGGGTGAAATCGTCATAGAGGTTCTGCCCCACAAACCAGTCTTTTGCCATCCGTCCCTCTATCATCGTGGTGTCCTGAGCGTCGGCTGCCACCGTATAGCAGTTGAAGGCATAGCGGTTTAATGCCTCGCGCCACCGCTCTGCATGCTCATGATCGGGATAGAGGGCGCAACCACATGCCAGGACATTCGCCTCCCATCCATTCTCTTCCGCCTTGGTATCGCCCTGATAGCCGGTCGGCACCTCGCGCATCAGCAGATAATCGCACTCCGACACCAGCACGTTCTTTACAAAGTCTTTTCCGTCGCGTGCCTTATCACCGAGAAAGCCACTTGCCAAAGCCACGCTCAGTGTCCACAGCGAACTCTCCCATTGATGTCTCTTATCACGATAGCCGTCATCTTCAGGCGAAGAACCCCAGTATTTTCCGTCGGTGCACGTCATTAAGCGGTTGCTCCGATGGGTGCTGTAGGCATAGCGCAAGGCACGCAATGCCATCGTCTGTAGCTCTTCAAAAGTAATACCGGCAGGCAAGATGCCTGTCTGTTTTTCAGCTGACGGCAGACCGTATTTATTGACAAATGCCACCACCATTGCCAGGTCGGTATTGGTGCGCACTCCATCCTCATTGCTTTCCCCGGCACTCCATGCCTTGAAATAGCCCACGGAATCGCCCCGGCTGTTAACACCGGCATCCACATAGATGCTCTTGGCATATTGCATGAACCGCAGGAGCGACTGCATGCAGCCTTCCTGAATGCGGGAATCTGTCTCGCCGGCAAACACAGGGAGCATTGCCAACAGACAAAACAGCGTAAAACCAAGTCTCCACATCTTCCAAACCATTTGTTCACCGCGCTTAATACATGAACACGCGATAGTCCTTGATACTCTCTGGGGCACCTTCCTCAGCACGTGGAAGGTATTCGAACCCACTGATGGCGTGCTCACTGCCCAAGTCAATGACCAACAGATGCGGCAACGATACGCCTTTCACCGTGCGCCAGTATGTGCTTTCCTGTAGGTCGAACACCTTGTCGGCGGTATTGTTTCCACGGATGGTTTCCTCACTGTCGGCATACTTCACCGTCCACGGCTCGCGACTGATGCGCTTGCCGTTGGCATCCAAAAGATACAACTCAGCCATGGCGACACGGTCTTTGCCGTCGTGTCCACTGATTACCTGCAAGGCGAAATAGCGCCCCTTCGCATTCTTTCCGAAAGAGATGCGCTGCCAGCCGTTGCCAATGGCGAACTGCCCCACATGGACAGGCTCGGCGGAATTCAAGTCGGGCTTGTCGCCAGGCGCATTATGCACTGGCGATTTCTCCATGTTCAGCTTGTCGAGCTCCGGATGGTCTTGTCCAAAGAGAGTGGCATCGCCCTTCGGTCCTACGACATCTAATACGATTACCTCGTTCCTGCCTTTCTTCAGCCAGCAGCCGGGAAGGTAGAGCGTCTGCTGCGGACCAATGTTCCAATACCGTCCGATGGCATGACCGTTCACCCATACCTGTCCCTTACCGAAATGCTCCATGTTCAAGAACGTATCACCCACCTTATTTATATTAATAAAGCCACGATGATATGCAGGCTTCATGAGGTCGCCAGACCAATTGTCTGCATCTTGCATTCCACGAATCACGATTCTCTTGTCATCGGGCTGTGCTTGCTGCCGCTGTTTCCAATTGAACGCCTGCAAGGCCTGCTCGTAACTATCGGGAATACGCATGTTTATCCATTTCACTGGCTTCCACGTCATCTCATGGTTGCCCACTTCGGCTGAAATAATAACATTGTCGGTGATACCCTTATAGTCTTTGATAGCCCTGCCGAAATTGATACGCCCCATGCCTTCTACGAGGATGGCTAACCGCGCGTTCTTGTTCTTCACAGGCGGGAGCATAAGGTTCTTTTCGTTTTTCACGCGATCAACGGTTCCAATGTATTTTCCATCGATGAACACCTGGGCAAAGTCGTGCGCATCGTTGATTGTGAGAACACTCTTCACGGGTATCTCGGGCATGTCGGTGACATAGAGCATCGTCCCCCACCCCATGTTCATGTCCTCAAAGGTTTTCAATCCGCCCACAGAGATGCTGTCAGTGGCAATGATCATCTCGGCGCATTCCGTCAGTTGGAACGTCGGAATGCTGATTACGGGCATGGGAGCCTTTGGAACGGCAGGCAGTTTTGCCTTGCTGTATTTCTGCAGAGTATTACGCAACAGCCAAAACTTCTCTGTGGGCTGACCATATTCATTGATGGGAGCATCATAGTCGTAGGATGTAACATCAGGTGCAAAGCCCGGACTGTTGGCACCAGCCCAATGACCGAAAGAGGTTCCGCCATGGGTCATATACAGCGAGAACGAAATATCCTTGGAAAGCATCTCGTCGATTCCCTCCACCATATCTTCGGCAGGGCGCGTCTCGTGGCGGGCGCCCCATTTGTCGAACCACCCACTCCAAAACTCTGAGCACATCAGTGGGGCATCAGGGCGCATCTCTCTCAGCTTGCGGAACTGCTCGTCGATATTGGCGCCCGTACCGAAATTCATCGTCCATAGCAAATCGTCAAGCCCGTTTTTCCAAAAGTTGCTCGACCAGTCGCATTGGAACAGCACCACGTTATCACCCCATGCCTCACGGATGATGTCGCGCATAGCTCCCATGTAAGCCTTGTCCTCACCATACGAGCCGTATTCGTTCTCCACCTGCACCATGATGATGTTTCCGCCATTCTGAATGGTGAGTGGCGACAACTGGGCTGCCAGCTGCCGCTCAAAGCGACCGGCGCGTTCCATGAAATAGGGATCCTGCTCACGCAAACGGATATCCTTTTTCTTCAGCAGCCACCATGGCAGACCGCCCATCTCCCACTCGGCACAGGCGTAGGGACCGGGACGCACAATGACATACATACCGTTTTTCTGCGCCAAACGGCAGAAATGGGCAATGTCGTTGTTGCCCGTGAAGTCGAAAACACCCTCTTGCTGCTCATGGATATTCCAGAAAGCATAGATACAGATGGTGTTCATGCCCAGTGCCTTGCACATTCTGATGCGATGCTCCCAGTAAGGACGGGGAATACGGGGATAGTGTATCTCTGCAGCCTTCACCACAAAAGGCTGCCCACCCAACATGAACCTGTTCTTTTCTACTTGGAAGGCGACTGATCCTGCCTTCGCCCTGCCTGCTGCCGCGAACATCAGCAGCAACAGACAACTCACTGTGAAAAACCTTTTCATTATTATTCTTCCGCCCTTTCAAAGGTATCAGCTGTACCAAATGGACGTTTCTGATTCAACGGAATAGAGTTCATCGGCTTCGCTATTATACACGTTGTCGAACTCGTACTCCTCTTCATGCTGCATTTTTCTTGTTTTCTTCATGGCTACTCCTCCATACTTTAAACTGCGGCACCGTGCCGCTTTGGATAAATCATCTGTTATTGTGTTCTGCTGCAAATATAAAGATTTTTTCTATAAGTTGTATCACGAAACGCAACTTTTTTTCGTTTCAACGCGTTTTTTCCTGTTTATTCATTGTCATAGCTTCTCAAACAATGAAGAGGACAAGCAGAAGCATCGACTTATCCTCGCCGAATTTCTTACGGAGCATGCGTATCATACGTGCCTTTTGCTTCTTCCACTTCTGAAAAACATAGGTTCTACCCATCAAGAGCATAGGTTTCAACCGCAAAGAAATACGTTTTCGGCTATCAAAACCATAGGTTTTCTACACAGCACATTGGCAGTCACATCAACCAACTACTTAACAACAGAACAACACACTACGTGGTGTAAAAACGCGAAAGTACGGCACCTGAGCATATCTTTCTCATTACCAATTACTTGTACAAAATTATCCGACACCCGCTGCGACACCCGCTGCGACACCCAAGGGGAAGTTAAGAGTTAAGAATTAAGAAAAAAAGAATTAAGGAGTATAGGAGTGAAGGAGTGCAGGAGTGTAGACGAATGTCTTGCTACTGATCACTTGTACTCGAATGTATTCTCTAATCTTCTAATCCTCATTCCCGAGCTGCGCTCGCCTACCTGTAGCCTTTCACCTCTCACCTCTTAATTCATTCTTTCTTAATTCTTAACTCTTAACTCTTAACTTCCCCTTGGGTGTCGCAGCGGGTGCCGCAGCGGGTGCAGGTTGTTTTCTTCTAAATGCTTAATTATCAGAAGTTTGCGCTCAGGTGCAGGAAAATTCTTTTTTATTGCTATGGAGAAGGCAGCTGTTGTCCTATTGGACGGCATCTCGATATGGCTTCTCACTGCTGACTCTGTGCGTCGTTTCTCTTCCAACATATCGGGTAACTACTCTGCACCCTAAAGAAGAGTGCCCCCATTGGGGGGCGGAAATCATACAAATCTGACCAAATCTTACAAAAAAGAAAAAGAGATTTGAAAGATTTTGAATAGATTTGTAAGATTTGCTTTTCCCTTCGGCCAGCGACCGTTGGTTCTCGCCGTAGGCGACTCTTTTTAAGATTCGCAGAGTGGGTTTATTAGGAGGTGCTGAGTAGTTACCATATCGGCATGGATTCAAAAAGAATGTTAACCCGATTATACATTTTACCCAGTTAATCGTATATATTATACAGAGGAGCCGAGAAAAGCGACCGATCAACAATCGTAAATACTAAAAACAACAAGAACATGAAGAAAGTAATGATGATGATGGCAGCCATGATGTTTGCGCTGACCATGAGCGCTCAGAGCGCGCCGAAAGTGGAAGAAGGACAGGATGCCCCTGAGTTCACGTTGCCCCAACTCGACGGCAGCACCATGAAACTGAGCGACCTGCGCGGCAAGTATGTGGTATTAGACTTCTGGGGCTCGTGGTGCGCCAACTGCATCAAGGGATTCCCCGAGATGGCAACCTATTACGAGAAGTTCAAGGAGAAGATGGAAATCGTGGGCGTTGACTGCAACGACACGGAGGCACGCTGGAAGGCAGCCGTGGAAAAGCACAACTGCCCGTGGAAACATGTGCGCCAGAGCCGCGAAGGCGACCAGGTGACGGTGATGTATGGCGTGAAGGCATTCCCCACCAAAGTGATCATCAGTCCTGAAGGCAAGGTGGTGAAAGTGGTGGTGGGCGAAGACCCCGCATTCTATACCATTCTCGACGAACTGCTCAAATAACGAGGCGCAAGAGTGAGAAGATTGTTAAAAATAACATAACGATTTTTAAATATCACACCATTAGTGTACCCAAAAACGGTATTTTTGCGTATTAAAGATAGAAACACTTTTAAACGACAATGAAAAAAACACTTTTATCTATCGTGATGCTCGCCGTGGCAATGGCGGGATTCGCAGCCGACGGCAAAGTTCACGTAAAGGGTGAACTGAAGAATGTGGGTGACACATTGTTGGCTCTTACGCAGAGAACAATGAACCAGCCTGCAACCATAGTGGTGAAAGACGGCAAGTTTGAATTCGACTTTCCTACCGACGAAGTGACCAGCTTCTTTATCGTATCACCAGGATTGCTGAGCCGCCAGCCCGAAGCCAATCCCGTGCAGATGCAGCTTATCGCCGTTCCGGGTGAGACCATGGAACTGGTGGGCGACGTGAAGAGCCGCTACGACATCAATGGTTCCAAGTTCTACAAGGAATATCATGAGGCCGACCTCGCCATGGAAGCCGTGAACAACGAGCAGAGTGCCATGATGGAAAAGGCAAACAAGATGATGGCTGAGCAGGGACAGGAAGCCGCTCAGAAGTTCTATTCAGAGCAGATGCCCGTTCTCACAGCCAAGAAGCAGAATGTGATACTCGACTTCATCAAGAACCACGCTGCATCAGAGGCTGCCGCTGCCATTATACCTGAGCTCCAAGACCTCGACAAGATGAAGGAGGCTGCTGCCCTGCTGAGCGACGAGGTGAAGAACGGTCGCATGAAGGCTTACTATCAAAACATCATCGACAGGACTGAGGCACAGAAGAAGGCAGAGGAAGAGGCTGCCAAGAAGCAGGCTCCCGGCGTTCAGGCTCCTGAATTCACGCTCAACGACATCAACGGCAATCCATTGGCACTGTCAAGCCTGCGCGGCAAATATGTCATCCTCGACTTCTGGGGCAGCTGGTGCGGATGGTGCATCAAGGGATTCCCCGAGATGAAGAACTATTACAACAAGTATAAAGGCAAGTTCGAGATACTGGGTATCGACTGCAACGACACCGAGCAGAAATGGAAGGATGCCGTGAAGAAGAATGAACTGCCCTGGCTGCACGTCTACAACCCACGCAGCAGCAAAGTGCTCAGCGATTATGGTGTGCAGGGATTCCCCACCAAGATCATCTTGGGTCCGGATGGAAAGATCGTGAAGACCATCGTGGGCGAGGATCCGGCATTCTACACCTTGCTTGACGAACTCTTTGGAAAATAAGAAACTCTCTCTCATAATTTTAACAGATTAGATTTTACAGCGGCTGACTTTTTGTGAAGAAAGTCAGTCGCACCTTTTTTTGTCCTTCTCTCTACTTTCCGCAACTATGGGAATTCCATAGCGAAGTTACTCCGCCTCAGAAGAAAAAACAAATGAATAATTTTGTTCTTCTCTCGTTTTTCCGTATCTTTGCCGCCGAAACAAACGAAAGAAGATGCAACCACTATCAATAGAAGCCATTGCCCGATGGGATTCTGATGCCGCAAAAATGCTCTATGAACATTATTATGGAGCACTGGTGAGCTATGCGTTGCAGTTCCTTAAAGACAAAGATGCCGCCGAGGATACCGTGCAAGACACAATGGCAGCATTATGGGAGCGGAAAGTGGTCTTCTCAAGTGTTTCCGTATTAAAGGCATATCTCTATAACACAGTGAGGAACCGCTGCCTCAACCAGCTCCGCCAGCTACAGACTGACAGCGGGCGCATACAGCTGCTCTCCTCACAATTTGAAGAATTCAAGATTACTGACGACGGGCAGGAACCCGTATTCTCTGAAGAGGTATATCGGCAGCTGTTCCTGATGATCGACCTGATGCCGCCCCGACAGCGCGAGGTATTGCTGATGGTGATGAAGGGACATAAGAACAGGGAGATTGCCGAAGCACTGAACATGGCTGTTGAGACGGTGAGAACCAACAAGAAAAGAGCCGTTGCCTTCCTGCGTGAACGCCTTGACAAGGATGCCCTTTTGTTGCTCATGTCGTTTCTTGCGCAATAGTTTTTTGTTTTTTCTCGTTTTTTTTGTAACCGTTTTTTCGTTTTTTGTGTCATAGGGATAAAAACGCTTTATGACAACAGATATCAATACCCTTATCCGGAAACATCTTTCTGGAGATATTACTCCCGAAGAGCAGAAAACGCTATCATCGTTTTTGGCATCCCATCATGATGCGGCAGAAAAATTTGAGGCAATTGCCAATGCCGACAACCTTACTGAACGGTATCAAGAATATTCATCCATCGACACGCAGGCAGCCCTTCAGCTGTTCTTGCAGCAGCATGTTGCGAAGGATAATGGTTCTGATGGCACGACAGGTAGCCGCCCCTCTGTCTTCCGTCTATCAGTTCTCAAATACGCCGCTGCCATTCTCGTGCTTATCGTTGCAGGCGCAGGAATCTGGTATTCACAATACACGAAAGTCACTCCGCCCGAAATCTCCGAAGCTGTTCAGCTCGCCATGCAGCAGAGCATCCAAAGCGGAAAGCAGGAAGCTTTGAGTGAAGAGTTAAGAGTGAAGAGTGAAGAATCCGAGTTAAGTGAAGAGTTAAGAGTAAGTGAAGAGTTAAGAGTGAAGAGTGAAGAATCACTTGGAAAAATGAATAGCGAAGACGGGTTGTTGAGCGAAGGCGAAAAATCACCAGCGAATCATTCTTCACTCTTCACTCATCACTCTTCACTTAATATCACCTCTTCATTAACCAAGGATCAGCTGCTTGCAGCGAAGCGCATCACCACCAAGCACGACAAGGAGTTTTGGCTGACACTTGACGACGGCACGTTGGTACACCTTAATTATAATACGCGTCTGATTTATCCCGAGAAGTTCGGGCGCGGCGACCGCAACGTAATCCTTGACGGTGAAGCTTATTTCATGGTCGCCAAGGACAAGAGTCGTCCCTTCATCGTTCATACCCCAAATGGGGATATAAAGGTTTACGGTACAGAATTCAATGTGAATACGAGAACAGAGGTCAGTACAGGTGAGCATAAGCAAGACAAATCTCTCACCTCTCACCCCTTGCCTCTCACCTCTAATACCACTTCCGTTGTTCTCGTGAAGGGAAGCGTATCGGTTACACCTACTGGTGGCAAGGAGACAATGCTAAAACCCGGTCAGCAGGCAACGGTCAATGTTCAATCGCCAACGCCCAATGGTCAATCATCAACGGTCAATGGTCAACGGTCAACGGTCAATGTTGAAAACGTGGATGTTGAACCGTATATAGCTTGGAATACAGGTCGCTTTGTATTCGAAAACAGCACATTGGAGCAACTCATGCGAGTAATGGCACAATGGTATGCCATGGGGAACATTACCTTTGAGAACGAACAACTGCGACAAATCCACTTCACAGGAAGCCTGCAGCGCTATGGCGGTATCGACCGCGTGACACAAGCCATCACATCCGTGTGTGACGTTGATATCAGGCAGCAAGGAAACAGCCTCATCATTCGAAAAAAACAAACTCACATTAATAATTAACCTAAATAAAGAGAGATGCGAAAAATGATTCTGAAAAGAAGTCTGGCACTACTGGCAATCCTCATGGTAGCCATCACTGCGCCAGCACAGACTCTCGACAACACCCGCATCACAGTAGACATGAAGAATGTGACTGTGAAGCAATTTCTCGACGAAGTGAAACGGCAGACCAAGATCGAGTTTCTCTACAACGCCGATGAAATGAAAGACAAACCAAGGGTGACTGTCAAGGAGACAAACGCCAAGGCTTGGCAAGTAATGAACAAAGTGATGCAGCAGATTGGCTGCAAGTGCGAGGAAAACAACGGCATTGTGACCATCAAGCCGCAGTCGCGCGACAACGGAGAGCGCGTTGTCAAGGGTGTGGTGAGGGACAATGAAGGAAACGAGCTTATCGGTGTGCCGGTATGTATCGGCGAGACGCGTGTGTGCACCGTCACTGATGCCGACGGGTTCTACACCTTTAAGATTCCCACCTCAAAGACCGTGCTGAAGTTCTCGTATGTGGGCATGGGTACGAAATACGTAACGATTGCCGCCGGCAACAAACCTGTAACGGAGAATGTCATCCTCGAATCAGGTCACGAACTTGATGAGGTGGTGGTTACCGGATATCAGGTTCTGAACAAGCGCAGCCTCACCTCTGCGGTATCATCTGCCAAGATGGAAGACCTACAGCGTTCCGACGTAAGCTCACTCGACCAGATGCTCGAAGGGCGAATCCCCGACTTGCTGGTGAGTAACAACTCTGCTGAGGTGGGTGTTGCACCGAGAATCCGTATCCGCGGAACGAGCACGCTGATCGGTAACCGCGAGCCGCTGTGGGTGGTCGACGGTATCATTATCCACGATCCGGTGAATGTGTCGCCTGAGGAATTGAACGATCCCGATTACGTGAACCGTATCGGTAATGCCATTGCCGGCATCAACCCGCAAGACATTGACCGTATTGACGTATTGAAAGATGCTGCCGCCACTGCCATCTACGGAACAAAGGCAGCCAACGGCGTGATTGTGGTGACCACGAAACGCGGTTCCGAAGGCAAGCCAGAGGTAAGCTACAACTTCTCCATGAACGGAAAGCTGCGCCCCCGCTACAGCGACAGGTCTGTCGACGTGATGAGTGCCAAAGAGCGCATCCAGTTCTCTCGCGAGCTCTATCAAGACCACTATCCCTATGATGGAAACATGGCACCAGTGGGTTATGAGGGACTGCTTTCAGACTTATACAACAAGAAACTCACCTACGATGAATTCGTTCAGGCTGTCAGCAAGGCAGAGTCGGAAAACACTGATTGGTTTAAACTGCTCACCCACAACTCGCTGAGCACACAACATTCGATGAGCGTGAGCGGAGGTTCTAAGAATTCACGCTACTACGCCTCCATCGGTTACAACAACGACGATGACGTAATCAAATGGAACAACAACGAGCGCTATACCTTCGCCCTGAACCTCGACAACACGTTCTCAAAGTGGCTCACGGCCTCGTTCTCATTCAATGGATATCACTCCGATCGCCGCTATTATCAGGATGAAATTGGGCCGATGGACTATGCCTATACCACCAACCGTGCCATACCTGCATACAACGAAGACGGATCGTATTATTACTACCACCCTGGGCGGTCGTATTCGTATAACTACAACTATAATATCCTGAATGAACTGGAGAATTCTTACAGGAAGCAGGCCACCAACTCTATGACGTTCAACACCAACCTGCAGTTTACGTTCACCGACTGGCTCCGCGCCAATGCCATTCTCTCACTTACATACCAGAATACCGACCAAGAAAGCTGGTGGGGAGAGAATACTTACCACATTGCCAAACTGCGTGAGTCAGAATATGGAGTACCCGTCGATGCCGACAGACTGGAAGAATCAAGCTGTCCGGTGGGTGGGGAAATAGGAAAGTCAACCACTCGCGATTTCAACTATACAGCCCGCTTCCAATTGGATGCCAACAAGTATTTCGGTGAAGACGAAAAATACAACATTGATGCCACGGCAGGTGTTGAAGTCAACTCCGACCGCAACCGCAACCATAGTTACAAAGAGCGTGGATACTACCGCGACCGCGGACTGCTGGTAGCCAATGACATTGATCCGAACATTTACACGGGCTACGCGGCATGGAAGACAGCTAACACGATGTCGTTTTCCGATAATCTCACCAATCAATTCTCAACTTACGCATCATTCTCTTTCGGTTATAAGCGTCTGTGGCGAGTGAATGTAAATGGTCGTGTGGATGCCTCCAACCGTTTCGGCGACCGAAGCAACGAGCGCTTCCTGCCCATCTGGTCAGCATCAGGAAGTTACGACTTGAGCAGTCTGGTGGCTAAAGCCGCGTGGATTGATTACACCACGTTGAAACTCTCTTATGGTTTTCAGGGAAACATGCTCGACAGCGAGAGTCCTGTGATGACCATCAGGAAAGGAGGCATGTCTACCTACTATAACCAGTTCCTCGCCAACATCGAGAGCAACCCGAATCCAGATTTGAAATGGGAAAAGACTCAGTCATGGAATCTGGGACTCGATATGAGTTTCTTCAATCATCGTCTGGCCATGGAAGCCTCCTTCTTCTACAAGAAGACCCAGGATGCCTTTATGTCGAAAAAGGTTTCCACCGTCAATGGTGTAAAATCCTATGTCATTAATGGCGGCAACGTAACCAACAAGGGATACTCCTTCGACATAACGGCAACTCCCATCCAAACAAAAGATTTCCGTTGGACATTATCCACTTCCATCTCAAAGATTATCAACTCACTTGATACCCGCCCGGATGCACAAGACTACACCCTGAATAACTTCCTCAATGGTACGGCCATGGTGAAGGGTAAGAGTGTAAACACGTTCTACAGCTACCGGTTCCTGGGGCTGTCGCCTGTGAACGGTGGTCCGCTCATTGATGATTGGTTCGATAACATCGCATCAGTACGTGGATTGGAGAAAGCTGATTTCTATACCACCGTGCTTGAGGCCAGCGGCAAGCGTGACGCCGATATTCAGGGATCACTGACCAACACTTTCCGTTACAAGAACTGGCGTGCGAATATTACCTTGGGCTACTCTCTCGGTGCCAAGACCCGTTTGTTTGCGATGTACGGTAATGCTGCCTCTGGCGGATACGGCAACACCATTTACGCCAATAAGAACTACAGCCGCGACTACATGAACAGGTGGCAGTATCCTGGAGATGAAGCGCATACCACGATGCCTGCCATCATTACGCCGAGCAGCAACGCGTATTTTGAGTACTCGAACCTTTGGACGAGTTTCGGTGATTTCAACGACGTGTATCCTCTCGCCGACAACTATTGGGACATGTATGACTATTCAAACCATCGCGTGGTCAGTGCCGACTACCTGAAAATGCAGTCAATTAGCATTACCTATGAATTCGGTCGCCAGCTGCTGAGCCGTATAGGCATCTCACGCTTAGAGTTGACCGCATCAGCCTACAACCTCTTCACCATCTGCGATCCTGACCTGAAAGGACAAACTCCCACGCAGGGTGGATTCTCAACCATTCAACTCTCCGACCGTCCCAGTTTCTCTTTTGGTCTTAACGTAAGATTCTGACACAACATCAAGAAACAATGAAAAAAATGAAAAAGACATATATCAGCAAGGCAGGAAGAACAGGCTCCGCCGTCCTTTCGTGGATGCTATTTGCATTTCTTCCTTTATTTACTTCCTGCTCCGACTTCTTGGAGGAGTACTCGCAGGACATGGCACGCGTGCAGACGGTGACCGACCTTGACGAACTGCTCACAGGCGATTGCCTGCTACCTCTGGGCTATGTAAGCACAGCCTATTCCACTTATTCTCTTAGCAACCAGAATTTCGACATTGTCCATTTTATGGGCGATGAACTACAAGAGAATCTGGAGACCTACTATCCTCCCTACAACAGCCAATACTACACACCAACCTACTATCCTTATTTCACTTGGCAGCAGAGTTGTTTCCTCAACGAAGAGGGTCGCAACTCAAACGAGAGCGACGAGGCGAGTTACTGGCTAATGGGGTATGAAAAAATAGGTAAGTGCAACATGGTGATTACCGCTGCCGATGATATGGCTCCTGCTGACGAAGACGACGAGGCGCTGCTGAATCAGGTGAAGGGCGAATGCCATTTCCTGCGCGCCAACTATTATTTCATGCTGGCAAACCTCTACGCCAAGCCCTATGCACCATCCACAGCAGCATCAACCCCAGGTATTCCACTGAAGACCTCAGCCGAGATTGAAGACATTGAATTCCAACGCTCCAGTGTGATGGAAGTCTACAACCAGATTGTCGATGACCTCAACGTGGCAGAGCAGCTGCTTGCCCAAGTGGTAAAACCGAAAAACAAATATCGCGTGGGCATTTTGGCAGTCTATATTTTCCGCAGTCGCGTGGCAGCCTTTATGCAAAACTGGAGCGAAGCTGCCGACTATGCCCGCAAGGCTCTTGCATTGGATAGCAGCCTGCAAGACCTGCGCAACTGGAACGACGGCTATCCCATCAGCGCAGAGAGTGCAGAAGTGGTGTTCTCTAACGGCAGTTCCTGTTTTGGCAACACTATTTTCTTGTACCCCAACCGGGCGAACCGCTACGGAGGTGAATACACTTATGCACCCACCTACACCATCAGTGATCACCTGCTCAGCCTCTACGACAGAAACGACGCACGCATTGGTGCCTACATCACCAATAAGGATGATATTTCCAACAGATGCTGGTCGTATAAGAAAATCAACAACAGCACCACCCATTTCAATACTTACAATACGGCAAGTGATGTATTCTGCCTGCGCACGGCAGAGGCATATCTCTTGCTGGCAGAGGCCGAAGCACAAATGGGCAACGATGCCGAGGCATGCCGCCAATTAAACTTGCTTAGGAACAAGCGCATTGAAGATGCAGAAGACATCTCACTGAGCGGTGCCAGCCTCATCACTTTCATCCGCGAGGAACGCGAGCGTGAACTCTGTCTGGAAGGTCACCGGTGGTTTGACCTGCGCCGTTATCAGGTGGATGCCCAATATCCCTATTCTACCACCATTGAGCATACCTTCACTTTCATCAAGTTGGTTGAAGATGTGGATGTAAGGGATCACACCAACTACTATCGTCTGGAACCCAATGATGAAGCTTACACACTTGACATACCCAAGCAAGTGCGCGACCATCAGGTGAGTATTGGCAGCAACCCAAGACCATACCGGCAACCGTTCAAAGTGGTTACCGAATACGACGAGGACGATGATTATTAACCCAATCAGTATGAACCATCAAAACGAATCGTAATTATGAACAACAATTTCAATCATAAAAACAGAAACCAAGGAGTTGGGAAAACGGCATATCGCTTACTGCTGGCTCTCTTTTCCTTATGCCTCGTGTGCGGGTTTGCAGCCTGCTCAGGCGAGGAAGAAGACACCACCCCAAGTCTTGCCGACATCAACGGATTTGCTCCGGCTGACAACGACAACAGTCCCACAGCACAGTTGAGAAGGGAATTCTACAGCCAGACGGGCAGTTATCTGCTATTCAAGGACACTCTCATCACCAAGACGAGCGAAGGTCGCCCCGAATTGCTTGATGTCACCTATTTTATCATGGGAAGCATCGATTGGCAATACGACAAAGAATACTCCTATGAATATATCAGCGACATCAACCAGCAGCGCAAGGCAGCTGAATATGTTCAGGAATATCTCGTGAAGCGACTGGGCAAGAACACTCCGTTTAGTTTCTTCCTGGTCAACGACCTCAAATATTATTATCGCGGCCGCATCAGGAGAATCGATAAGGTGCTCGGACTGCGGTCGTATGTCATCAGCATGAACAACGGCGAGGCATTCGAAGACCCTGAGACATATTTTGGCGACATGATGTTCGACATTGTAAAAGGCGCTATGAGTAAGGCTCCAGAAGAACAGATTAACAGATTCTATGCATTCAGCAAGCCTTACTATGGTAATGACCTGGACGAACCGCTCACCGACCAAGAAGTATGGGACCTCGGTATGTTCTATTATATAGAAGATGACAGGTGGGGCGATTATTTCTATTATCAAAGCGATGACCTCGCAGAATGGCTGGAAGCGGTATTGACGATCACTCCATCCGAGTTTGAGGCTAAATATGGTTCATCAAGCGTAATGATGGAAAAATATGCACTGATCCGCCAGATTGTTATAGACCTGGGGTTTGGTATTGAATAAACATTGATGAAAGATTTAACATGCAGAAAAGTATGAACAACAACATTAATATCTCAAAAAGGGTGAAAGCGGCGGGCATCTATGCCATGCTTCTCATTCTCTCATCAGGCTTCTTTGTTGCCTGTGGCGACGATAATGAAGAAATACCCACCGTAGTCCCCTCTGCAACAGGCACTATGACCGACCGCAACGGCAATGAATACAAATGGGTGCGCATTGGCAATCTCGACTGGATGGCCGAGAGTTCACGGGCAGGAGAAGCCTGGTACGATCAGTCTTATATGACAGAAAACGGCATAGAGTATAATTTCTACACCCGTGATGACGAAGAGGCCGAGCAGCGTCTGCAGACACTCGGCAACTACTATACCTACTATCAGGCACTCGAGAACTGTCCTGAAGGATGGCGCCTGCCTACCGACGATGACTGGAAACAGTTGGAAATGGCTCTCGGCATGAGTAAGGAAGAAGCCGACAAGACAGGATGGAGAACGGGAGCAGCCTCTCTGCTCACACAGGGGACAGAGGGTACCGGCCTGAACTTCGGCTATGCCGGACAGCTGGCTTCCTACAGTACGGCAAGCATCAGTGAGTATCATATTGGTGACTACGGCTACTTCTGGTCATCGACCATTGATCCTGATGCAGCCTACGAGAGTGCATTTATCCGTAAGATAACTCCTGCACAACCTAATAAGGTGCAGCGTGT